>CAMNGC010000011.1 GCA_946537885.1 uncultured Clostridia bacterium | reverse complement strand
GAGCAATTCACTCGTAATGAATAGGTCGTGGGTTCGATTCCCACCATTGGCTCCAGCATAAAGGGCTGTCTCATGATCGAGGCAGCCCTTCTCTTTTTTGACACTTCACGGAATCTATGATCTCATCCAAAACTGCCGCATGCGATTTTCGATTAGTCTGAGCAAATATTATTGTTATCTATTATAATATTATCAGATTATCCGATATCTATTTTCGAAAACAGGTGACAGATCCTATGACAGACACAAAAGACGGCAGCATCTATATTCCCGCATCGGAAAGATTAGGCGAAGAGTCAGTAGTCTTCTTCACCAGAAGACTTGACCCTGACGGATTAATAAGTATTTATGACAGGATCTCTTCCGTACTCGAGGGCAAGATCGCAGTTAAGCTCCATACAGGTGAGAAGAACGGACCGAATATCATACCCAGGCCCTGGGTAAGGAAGCTTTTCGACGAGAGGCTTAAAGGCGCTGAGATCATTGAGACCAACACATACTATACCGGAGACAGATATACTACGGAGCAGCATCGAGAGACACTGGAATTCAACGGCTGGACCTTTGCGCCTGTCAATATAACAGATGAATTCGGGACAGCGGATCTGCCGGTCAACGGCGGGAAGTTTTTCGATCATATGACAGTTGGAAAAGGCATGCTGGACTATGATTCGATGCTTGCTCTTACACATTTTAAGGGGCATACACAAGGTGGTTTTGGCGGGTCCAACAAGAACATCGGCATCGGCTGCGCTGACGGAAGGATCGGAAAAGCCATGATCCACACGACCCCGGGGCAGCCTGATCAGTGGGACATTGCAAAAGAAGAATTCATGGAAAGAATGACCGAGTCGACAAAAGCGACTATCGACTTTTTTGGCAGGAAGATCGCATATATCAATGTACTCCGTAATATGTCCGTATCCTGTGACTGCGAAGGTACCGGTGCAATGCCTGTCGTAACACCGGATATCGGTATAGTTGCTTCTCTTGATATACTTGCGGCAGATCAGGCATCGATCGATCTGGTCTACTCCTTAAGCAAAAAGGGCAAGGAAGCTCTTACCGAAAGGATCGAGAGTCGTCACGGTTTAAGACAGCTTACTTACATGAAAGAACTCGGTATGGGAAATGACCGCTATAGCTTGATCGACATAGATAACAATGATGTAGTTATAAGTCCTGCTGATGCAGTCGAGGGTCTCCCCGACCATTGGACTCCCGATGAATACAATACCGGCATAAGAAGGATTTGATCTAAGGAGGATGATGAGATGACAGACCTGATCTCCAACTGCTCTAAGCTTGGCTTCGGCATGATGAGACTGCCCAGGCTTGAAGACGGCAATACCATTGATGTCGAGCAGACCAAAGAAATGGTGGATAGATTCATAAAGGCAGGCGGCAAGTATTTCGATACGGCCTTCATTTATGACGGATCAGAAGAAGCGACAGGCAAAGCATTATGTTCCCGTTATTCCCGCGACTCTTATTATCTGGCAACCAAGCTCAACGCCTCTGCCTTCTGCTGCAAGAGCCGTGAAGAAGCTTTGAAAGAGATTGAGATAAGCCTTCAAAGGACAGGTGCGGAGTATTTTGATTTCTATCTTCTTCATGCACTTGATCATACCAATATGGGGCGCTATGAAGAGTTCGGGCTCTGGGATTTTGTAAAAGAACTCAAGGAGCGTGGTCTTATTCGTCATTACGGCTTCTCCTTTCACGATACTGCCGATGTATTGGAGGAGATCATCAGTAAGCACCCGGACGCTGAATTTGTGCAGCTCCAGATCAACTACAACGACTGGGAAGACGAAGGCATACAATCTCGTAAGATCGCCGAGGTAGCCAATAAACACGGTCTGCCTATAATTGTAATGGAGCCGGTAAAGGGTGGCCTTCTTGCATCTCCCCCTCAACAGGTTCGGGATATCTTCAGCAAGATCGATCCCGATGCCAGCCCCGCCTCCTGGGCTATAAGATTCGCCGCATCTGTTGAAGGTGTCATGGTTGTCCTGAGCGGCATGTCCAATATGGAGCAAATGAATGACAATATGTCATACATGGAAGATTTTAAGCCTCTTAACGCTATCGAAAAATCCGCCATAGAGGAAGTAATCGATATCCTGTCAAAACTTAAGGGTATCCCCTGCACCGGCTGCAGCTACTGTACGGCCGGCTGTCCTATGGAGATCGCAATTCCCGACATCTTTACGATCATGAATATGTATAGGATCAATAATGATCTGCCTAAAGCCATAAGCGAGTATCAGGACAGGATGATGGAAGCTCCTGCCTCATCCTGCGTAGAGTGCGGACAATGCGAGAGCGCATGTCCTCAGCATCTGTCTATCATAGAATTGCTCAAGGAAGCAGCTGCAACCTTGGAGAAATAAAAATTCTATTAGTATTTATCAAAGTTTTATAGAATTTATTCTGAAGGTATAGTAAACTACACATATTATAAGCAAATTGCTTAGGAGGTAATTATTAATGGAACGTACGGATTATATGAAATACGGCAAGATCTTTGCCGCGATCATGACGATTATTTCTATCTTTCTGACAATCGTCCAGGCAGAAGGCGAAGGTGCTAACCTCTCTGATTTTGACGAAGAAGGTTGGGGTGTTGTTTTCGCATTACTTGGTTTAACGATCATCACTCTTTCTTTCTTTAAGCAGTCAATTCTGAAGCTTGTTTATGCAGGAATCGCTCTTCTTGAAGTGATATTCTTCTTCATATTTACTTTTACAGGCGATCTTCACGACGCAGTAGAGCTCTTAGAAGATTGGGATGCAGATTGGCACTGGGGCGCCGGTTGGTGGATGCTTATGATCAGTATTATTATTACGCTGGCTATAGCAGTCATTGAAGCTCTCCCAGAGATCACAAAGATCCTTAACAACAGACCTGCACCTGCGCCTCAGGCTTACTATCAGCAGCCTATGCAGCAGCCTTATGCTCAGCCTATGCAGCAGCCTGTTCAGCAGCCTTACGCTCAGCCTATGCAGCAGCCCGTTCAGCAGCCTTACGCTCAGCCTGTACAGCAGCCCACAGATCCGAATGCCCCTGCACAATAATAGGCTAATATTAAGTTTAATTGGGGATGTCTCAGTAAGAGGCATCCCTTTTCTATTGTAAAAAACTTTTGTAATCGCTAAAATAACATTAACCATAATCGAAAGGAGAATGATGTATGGGTAAGAAACTAATTGGATGCGGAATAGGAGCTATAGGTGCCATTTTAGCATTTGTCGCGACATTCCTTAAATTTTTCAAAGTAGATGATGATGGTGATGTAGAGAAGTATGATCTCGAGGATCTTTCAGATGCTGCCGAATACATGGACAAATCTGATTTTAATCCGACTGCGCTCTTTATCATCTTTGCGGTACTCGGTTTGATCGCTTTGATCGTTATGCTGGTTATTCCTCGCCTGGATAAGGTTTTTGCCGCTATCGCCGGATTAGCAGGCATCGGCCTTCTTATCACTGTTCTCGTATATAACGGAAGCGGTGCTCTTGGTGATATTAGAGATGTTGCAAAAGATTACTCGGATTATGAAGACTTTGACTATAGCTATGGTCCCGGATTTGTGCTGATGATCATCGGTGCTTCCATCCTGATTGTCGGTTCTATCATTTCATTTATCATGAGCTTAACCGGTCCTGCAGGATATGCACCTGCAATTGCTTACCAGCAGCCTTATGGCCAGCCCTACGCTCAGCCTATGCAGCAGCCCTATGCTCAGCCTATGCAGCAGCCTTACGCTCAGCCTATGCAGCAGCCTTATGCTCAACCTGTGCAACAGCCCTACGCTCAGCCTGTGCAGCAGCCTTATGCTCAACCTGTGCAGCAGCCTTACGCTCAGCCTATGCAGCAGCCTTACGCTCAGCCTATGCAGCAGCCCTACGCTCAGCCTGTACAACAGCCTATAGATCCTAACGCTCCTGCACAGTAATCTTTTAAGTCGTTTTATCTGGCAGCCTCATTTCATTTGAGGCTGCTTTTTTTTATATTTTGTAATCTGATCTGTTATGTTAAAATTTATTTAAGTCATCAAGAAAGGAGAACGATTATGACTATCAGTAAGAAACTAATTGGCGCAGGTGCAACCGCTCTCGGTGCGATCATTGTTTTTATCGCATCTTTCCTCAAGTTCTATTCACTTAAGATGGATGGCGATAGCGAGAAGATGAACCTAAAGGATCTTTCCAAGGCTGCTAAGGACATCGAAGAAAGCACATTCAACCCTCATGCTCTCTTGATCATCTTTGCTATCCTGGGAATCATTGCTGCATGTGCTGTATTTATCATGCCTAAGCTTGATAAACTCTTTGCAATTGTAGCGTGCGCTTCAGGACTCGCAGTACTCATCACAATAATAGTTTACGGTAATAGCGGAGCTCTTGGTGATGTTAAGGAGTATGCTGAAGCAATTGGCAAGTTAGCACGTGCATTCGGCTCAGATGATTCAATAAAATCATCCTTCGGTGCCGGCTATGTTCTCACTATCATCGGCAGTATTATTATGATGCTGGGTGCAATCTTCACATTTATTTGTGACTTTATCTTCCCCGATAATACCCCTGCTCAGCCTGCACAGTGGTAATCGGCATAGCATTGCTCAAAACAAAAGGCTCCGCAGATTGCGGAGCCTTTTCTATACCATAAATATCAATATCAGAAATCCCAGGAATTAATATACTTCTCCTGCTCTGCCGTCAATCTGTCAATCTTGATCTCCTTTGTATCAAGAAGGATCTCTGCAACTCTGTTATCGATAATCTCAGGTGTCTGATAGACCTTCTTTTCGAGAGATCTGCCATAAGTCGCAATATACCTCGCAGACTGTGCCTGAAGCGCAAAGCTCATATCCATAATCTCAACAGGATGACCGTCGCCGGAAGCCAGATTAACAAGTCTGCCCTCAGCAATTACACAGACAGTCTTACCGTTCTCAAGAGTATATCCTATGATATTGTGGCGCAACTCTTTCTGTTCCTTCGCCATTGACTTAAGCTCCTTAACGGAAACCTCACAGTCAAAATGACCTGCATTGCAGCAAATGGCACCGTCCTTCATCTTCAGGAAATGCTTACCGACGATAACATCTTTGCAGCCTGTTACCGTAACAAATACATCACCTATCTCTGCGGCCTCGTCCATCGTCATAACAGTATAGCCTTCCATTATGGCTTCGCATGCCTTTACGGGATCGATCTCAGTTACAATAACCTTGGCCCCCAAGCCTTTCGCACGCATTGCAACACCGCGTCCGCACATGCCGTAACCTGCTACTACAACGGTCTTCCCTGCCACGACAAGGTTCGTCGTAGCCATGATAGCTGTCCAGACTGATTGGCCTGTTCCGAATCTGTTATCGAAAAGGTGTTTGCATCTTGCATCGTTCACCGCAACAACCGGATAAGAAAGCTTTCCTTCTTTCTCAAGTATCTCAAGTCTGTGTACACCTGTAGTAGTCTCCTCACATCCGCCCATAAGCTTAGGTACAAGGTAAGAAAGCTCTGAATGAAGAAGCATAGCCAGATCTCCGCCGTCATCAATAACAATATCAGGTCCGAATGCGAGAGCCATCTTCAGGTGGTCAGTATAAAGCTCCTCGTCAGCACCATGTATTGCATAAACATGCATGCCGGTAGAAGCCAAAGCAGCTGCAACATCATCCTGTGTAGACAAGGGGTTACAGCCTGTAAGAGCTACCTCCGCACCACCGCGGCTTAAAGCTCTTGCCAAGCAGGCAGTCTTTGCTTCTACATGTACCGAGACAGAGATCTTAAGCCCCTTAAAAGGTTGCTCAGCGATAAGTTCAGCCTCAATAGCACGAAGAACAGGCATATTACGATATGCCCAATCGATCTTCTCCTGACCATAAGGCGCAAGAGAGATATCTTTAACATCGAATTTCTTGATCTCCGGGATCATACAAACTACCTCCGTTGCTTGTTATCTTTATAATGCGGCAATAAATCGTCTGACAAGCTCACAACTGGACGAAGATGCCTTTCCGGCATTCACCATCACTTCGGCATGAGAAAGCGGTTCTTTGGAAATACCGGCAGCCATATTGGTTATACAGGATACTGCAACTACTCGAAGCCCGCTGTGGGCAGCAACGATCGCTTCCGGAACAGTAGACATTCCTACAGCAGAAGCACCGAGCATCTTAAGAGCGCGGATCTCGGCCGGTGTCTCATATTGAGGGCCTTTAGTATATGCATAAACACCCTTATGAAGCTTGATAGAAGCATCAGCTGCTACAGATAAAAGGAGCTCGAGATACTCTCTGTCATAAACACAAGACTGATCCGGGAATCTCGGTCCAAACTCGTCAAGGTTTGCTCCTCTTAAGGGAGAATCACAGAGGAAGGATATATGATCTTCTATAGCCATAAGCTCTGCAGGATTCATTCCATCACCCAGACCGCCTGCAGCATTTGTCAAGACAAGAGTCTTCACCCCCAGGACAGCCATAACGCGTACATAAAGCGTACAAACAGAGCTATCGTAGCCCTCGTAGAAATGGAAACGGCCGGACATCATAAAGATTTTCTTACCTTCCAACGAACCGACTATAAGTCTGCCCTCATGTCCGGGAACAGTCGAAACAGGAAATCCCGGGATCTCGGAATACGGCAACACTGTCTCGATCACACACTGTTCTGCAAGAGGTGCCAGTCCGGAACCCAAGACCACGCAGATCTCCGGAATCACCTGACCTATCCTGCTCTTAATAAACTGAGCTGCTGAGTGGATCCTATCCGTAAATGCATCTTTATTCTCGATCATGGTTCACCTCAGTCGGCATTCCTACCGCAGCAGTTCTTGTACTTCTTTCCGGAACCACAGGGGCAAGGGTCATTACGACCGACCTTGTTGGCGTCTCTCTTAACGGGCTGTGCTGTAGTAGAGCTCGCGGCTGCTCCCTGTACCTGTTTTGCCTGTGTAGGGATCGCTGCAGCAGACGAAGGCTGAGCCCTGTCAGAACCCTCTTTCATAGAAGATACTGCAGACCTGGTCTCAACTCTCTTCTCTGCGGAGAAACGACCTCTCATGAGAAGTCTGACGGAATCATCCTGAATTGCATTGTTCATCTCCTCGAACATCTCAGAACCTTCCATCTTATATTCGACAACAGGGTCATGCTGACCAACAGAACGCATCCTGATGGAGATCTGAAGCTGATCCATAGCATCGATGTGGTCCATCCACTTCTGATCTACAGTTGTCAGAAGGATAGCACGTTCTGCCTCACGGAATACGTCAGTAGTAACCTCTTCCTCCTTAACCTTAAGTGCTTCAACGGCCTCATCTTTAATATCTGAGATTATTTCATCAACCGGGGGGATTTCCTGTTTCTCGTCCTGGATCTTAAGCACAGTAGGAAGCTCACCGAAAATCTCCTTGAGCTTGATACCGAGAGAATATCTCTCGGACTTACTGATCTCATCATCAAGAGCGAAAGCGCCTACAGTCCTTTCTGCTACTCTTGAGATCATCTTAAGGAATGTATCATGCATATCGACACCGTCAATGACCTTGCGACGCTGCTCATAGGTAATAGTTCTCTGAATATTCATGACATCGTCATATTCAAGAACGTTCTTACGAGAACCGAAGTGAATAGCTTCAAGCTTCTTCTGGGATCTGTCGATAAGGCTGGTAAGCATTCCGGTCTGGATCTCCATAGTCTCGTCGACGCCGAGTGTGTTATACATACGAGTAACTCGGTCACCGCCGAAGATCCTCAAGAGATCATCATCAAGAGCCAGGAAGAATTTTGTGCGTCCGGGATCTCCCTGTCGGCCTGCACGTCCCTTCAGCTGATTATCGATACGACGTGACTCATGACGCTCTGTACCCACAATAAAGAGACCGCCGAGCTTTCTGACTTCTTCAGCCTCAGGCGCGATCTCATCGCGGAATTTACGCTCAAGGCTCGAGAATCTCTCACGAGCTTCAAGAATGAGTTCATCGTCAGTCTCATTGTGAGCATTAGACGCTTCAATAAGTTCATCCGTATAACCGAGTTTGCGCATCTCCTGTTTTGCCAGGAATTCAGCATTACCGCCAAGAAGGATATCAGTACCACGTCCTGCCATATTCGTAGCGATGGTTACGGCGCCCTTACGGCCAGCCTGAGCAACGATCTCTGCCTCACGCATGTGATTCTTCGCGTTTAAGACATTATGTTTGATCCCCGCCTTGGTAAATATCTTACTGAGATACTCGGACTTATCTACATTAACTGTACCGATAAGAACAGGCTGTCCGGCTTTGTGTGCTTCGATAACCGTCTTAACTACAGCGGAATATTTTCCCTTCTGAGTCTTAAATACTGAGTCATTCTCGTCGATCCTGGCGATAGGCTTATTGGTCGGGATCTGAATTACATCCAGATTATAGATGGACTTGAACTCCTCTTCCTCTGTATAAGCAGTACCTGTCATACCTGACAGCTTGTTATACATTCTGAAGAAATTCTGGAAAGTGATAGTAGCGAGAGTTCTGTTCTCATTGGCTACCTTAACGCCTTCCTTAGCTTCAATTGCCTGATGCAGACCGTCGCTATATCTTCTTCCGGGCATCAGACGACCTGTAAAGTCGTCTACAATGACAACTTCGCCATCGATAACAACATACTTCTGATCTTTCTGGAAGTTACCGTGTGCCTTCAGAGCATTATTAATAAAGTGCTGGAGAGAGAAATTGTCAGGATCGGAAAGGTTCTCGACATTGAAATACTTCTCAGCTTTCTTGATTCCGTTAGCTGTAAGGATAGATGTATTGGCCTTCTCATCAATAACATAGTCAGCATCACCGACTATCTCATCCATATCTACTTTATCGTCAGTCTCTACGACAGTGTAAGGCTTAAGAGTTCTAACAAAGGAATCTGCTTTACCATACATCTCGGAAGACTCAGATCCCCTGCCTGAGATAATGAGAGGTGTACGGGCTTCGTCGATCAGGATCGAGTCAACCTCGTCGACGATAGCATAATTCAATTCACGTTGAGCCAGTTGCTCCTTACGTACCACCATATTGTCTCTGAGGTAATCAAATCCAAACTCATTATTTGTACCGTAAACGATATCACAGGCATACATGCCCTTACGGTCTTTAGCCGGTATATCATGGATAATAAGACCTACAGTCATTCCAAGGAACTTATATACTTTACCCATCCATTCGCTGTCTCGGCGTGCCAGATAATCATTAACAGTTACAACATGAACGCCCTTGCCGGTCAATGCATTAAGGTACACCGGCATGGTAGCAACAAGTGTCTTACCTTCACCGGTTCTCATCTCGGCAATTCTTCCCTGATGGAGAACGATGCCACCGATAACCTGTACCCTGTAGGGTTTCATCTCGAGCACTCGCCAAGCCGCTTCCCTTACTGTTGCGAAAGCATCAGGAAGGATATCATCAAGAGATTCACCGGCTTCAAGCCTGGCCTTAAGTTCAGGGGTCTTTGCCTGAAGTTCCTTATCGGTCAACTTGGAGTACTCCTCCTCCTTGTTCATAACAGCATCAACAAGGGGATTCATGCGCTTGATCTCTCTCTCGCTGTGCGTACCGAATACAGCCGAAACAATGTTCATTTAACTCACCTCATATATCATTTCTTATTTCATTTTTACTCTCAAGTCGTCGAAGAGCTGTTCTATATCCGCCATCAGCTTTTACATAACAGTTCTTGACTCGTGATATGGTCGTGGAGCTTACGGAAGTACCGCTTCTGCCTTTGCCTTTGCGAGTGCTTCTGCCCTCGCACTTGACAGCACTGTTACCGTCGTTTGGCAAGTTCTTGGGAGCAAGTTCCTTAATGATCTCCTCATAACTCTTGCCCTCATGAATACGAAGCAATATCTGCCATCTGTGCATCATGGAACAGATCTCGTTATAAGAACAAAGATCAGCGAAAAATTTATGCATCTCATCTACCGACTCGAGCGTCAGTATAGCCTGATAGAGGCTTTCAAGAGCTTTCCGCTCATCTTCCGAGAATCCACTGCAGATCTCGGGCTCCAAATGGTCTCGTTCCGTATCACCGATCCCCATATTCCGTCTTATCCCATCATGCCATAGAAACTATCGATAAGTCCGTCCGCATAACCTAAGACGATAGCCGCAACTACTGCCGTAATCAATGACACAGCCAAAATAGCGAGAATGCACCTTCTGGCGAAAAGATTTCTCTTTGCTTTACGTAATGTATCTCCGACGGACAGCTCGCTTCCGAGCTTTCTTCCGCTGTTGGAATATGCAAGCGACGGTTTTCTTACCGAAGTATTATTCTTCAATGCACATATGCCTCCAGAACATAATCCATACAATTCTAACCTAACTTGCCTATAAAAACAATAAAATATATCTTTCGCCACTAACTTGTTCCATCACCACCGCCTGTGCCGCTAAAGCTTGAATACCTTGATGATACTCCGTCTCTTATAATATTCACATCGACACCGCGGGAGGCAGCATATTCAATATTTGCCGCAAGATTATCTACTGCTTCGTCTGATGAATTCTCCGGTATTATCAGGGTAAGCGTTCTTCCGACTATATCTTCCCCTCCAACAACATAGCGCTCCCCGTGGATATTGACATCCGCACCGCTAAATTCTGCCAGAGCATCGATCTCACGTCCGATTCGCACGTCAATGTTGTCCGGATCAGTCAGATACCAGGGTGACGTAAGGTCAATACTTGCGATCGATCCCACATATCCGTCCTCATAATAATCGATCACAGGGAATGTCTTGGGCATATTGGCTCCATATTCTTCTCTGAAATAATCTCCCCTGTCAAAATTGGTTGCAGTCCAGATATTATCTGTCTCAGTTTCTCCTTCCTCCGGATTAAGCAGCAATGACCAATCCCCGTATAAGGGGATTACAGAGTAGATCGATCTGGTCCTTACTCCGACGATCGTCGTCACTTTGTAAGTCACCGTAACTTCGATAACGCTGTGATCCTCCGATATATCATAGTCAACCCCTATTGAATCCGGACCTCCGAAGTCTGATCCGCCATTACGCGATGCATATCCTGCTGCGATATCATCCCGCATTATCCTTCCGAAAGATCCGTCCAGGATCATCTCGATCAGATTATAGCCTGTAGAAGAATCGATGCCGGATATCAGTCCTGATGCCCCCGCGATCAGCTCTGCTGCTTCAGACTCGAATTCGCCTTTCTCGGATTCGGGAACGGCATTGATCATCGTATATAACATATCCGAGGCCGTGATCGACATAGGCGCAAAGACCGAGAATTTCTCGCACGATTCCGATACTGATCTCTGCATAAGCAGATCGGTCCTGTAAACGGTCATACAGTTGATTATACTTACAACAAGTATCAGCACGATCGAAAAAGATATAGCCGTCTCCAGCGTTACCGAGCCTTTTTTATTCACGATCACACCTCCCCCTTCTACTTCTACTCATAGAGCTGATATGTGGCATATTGACTGTAAGAGGTCTGATCGTAGCCTGCCGTTATAGTTACAGCCGAACAATAGCCTTCGTAGTCTCGGCTTAAAACATCCGCCATACGATCGAGAACCTTCTCTCTTCCCAAGAAATGCAGGTAGATAAAGATAAAATCCCTATATCCGAGTGACAATGACGCATAATCTCCTAAGGGGATGATATCTATGCTGCCGCCATCCATAAGATCCTTCATATCCTGATACGCAAGCACGCCGGAATATAAGGCCACTATTACAGCCTTATAAACAGAGGACGGCAAAACCACAGTCCCTACCGACAAAAGTGATATAGCAGCAGACATTACTTCCGCGATCCCTTCAATTATCGCCATCTTCTCACTGTCTCTTAGAACGCCGGTTAATTCGATCCCATAAACCGCAGGAAAGATCATGAGTTTGGTACGGTCAACTGCCCTATCACCTTCCAGTCCCGTCAGTATATATTCAGCATCCGCATAGTTTCCGGCGTGCAGATCATCGAAAAGTGTCCCGTTTATACACGAGTCCCCTTCCAAGGCCGTATCGAAGTTATAAGCGCCATAATGAGACGATGCCGTCCTGAAAAGGTAATCATCGGTAATATCTGCAGCACTCATATTCAAGTCGTACAGATTTCCCGCAATATCTGCAAAACCCGCCAGACTGCCGATATCAAAGTCTCCGGTATAATCAGGATCTTCGTCCAGCATCGCATTAATGCCGCTAATAAGGTTTTTATAGTCATCCATCTTACGGGAAAGACTGTCTATATCAAAGAGCCTGCCGATAGATCCCAGAATACTGGTGACCGTCTTACCTCCATTGAGCAGTTTCCTCAGGTAATCCGCGGCCTTACTTGAAGTAAACTCTCTGACAGACTCCTCCAGATCGGCATTTAAGATCTCCGAATCCGCATCCGAGAAAAAAGTGAGAATATTGTCTGTCAGGATCCCGCTTGTCCTATAGGCATAGAAAACAGATATAGCACGACGCATCTCATCATAAGTAAAAGCCGAATATCCGTTGATGTTAAGCATGCCGTGAGAAGATATCCCCTGTGTCTCAAGGGTATTGCAAAAGACGCTGTCATCTACTCCCTTTATATCGAAAGCATATATACCGTAGCATCTGAAGAGCTCTCTGTCATAATCAGCAAGAATCGCATCAGTCTGAAGCTTGATCCCGCGTCTAACGGCATAACGCCGGTCAATATCCACTGAAATGGCGAGATAAAGGCATTCGATCAGTATTAAGGCGGAAAGTATTATCGCCAGGAACATTGTCGAACTGCCGCGCCGATTCAGCTTATGAAGTCCCGGTCTTTTCCTGAGCTTAATCATTGACCACCTCCGTAAGCGAACCGTAGATGATCCTGTAATTCTCAGACAAACCGGTCAGAAAAGTACAGAGCATCTCCGGAGATGTGAGCCATGCATCTCTGCCTCCGACCCTGCGAGATGTAATGATCTCAGAGTTTTCCAGCTGATAATCAAGCTCTGTCTTCCCGTCTCTGCCTAAGTCCAAGCATTCACCGCATATATCAAGCGGCGCAAGGATCAAAAAAGTCAGAAGAAGCAGTACAGCTGATATCACAAGTGAAGTCTCAAGTGTCGATCCCATGAACAGTCACCTCCTAATCGATATATGGAAATGATATTCAGAAATGACTGCGAAATGTCTCACAATTGCACACAATTAGGCACAATACCACACAATTGCACACAATTTTCGCGAGAGACTTGACTTTTTATGATCATTCGTTCTCAGCGGATCTTAAAGAAAATAAGGATTATGCTTCTTCTCATACTCCAGAGTCGTAGACGGGCCATGACCGGGATATATCTTATAGTCAGTTTCTAGAGATTTGAGGACTTCTATCGACTTCATCATGTCACCGGGATCACTTCCATCAAAGTCCGAACGGCCGACAGAACCGGCAAAGAGCATATCACCGGTAAACATATGAGCCTTTCCGGTCTTTATCTCCTCGAGAACCACACATACCTCGCCCCTGCTGTGTCCCGGAGTATGTATCACCTTAACTCTGAGTCCGTCTGAGTCATCCCCGAGGAGGATCTGACCGTCAATATCATAAATATCGCAAGGATCTGCCGCGACAACATCAGTTAACCCGAATTCATATGACAGATTGATCTGCGGGTCAGTTAAAGCCGGCATATCAAGCTTATGAATGTAGACAGGAACGGTTTTCTCAGACGCCTTTTGAGCCTCCTGCTGCCAAAGATCGGCAAAAAGGATATGATCGAAATGACCGTGAGTAATGATGATCGCCTCAACTTTCCCGATATATTCCTCGAAGCCGCATTTCGCAGGCCTTACAGCCGGATCGATGACCAGATATCTGTCATTATGCTCAATTAGATAAAGATTAGACCCGAGAGGTCCGTATGGAAAAGTCCTGATAGTCATAGTTATTCACCGCAAAATAAAAGGCACTTACTGTGCCTTGGATTCTTTAAGCCATTCACGCCAATCGAGGTCTCCCCGGTCAACGGCCAGGATAAGTATCTCCGCAGTCGCCAGATTCGTGGCATATGGGATATTGTTATAGTCACAGACATCAAGCAGTTCGATGGACTTTGAACTTGCTTCTTCCCTGCCATCTCTCAGGTATATAACACAGTCGATCTCGTTAAACTGAGCTCTTGCCGCCAGCTGCTCAATACCGCTTGAATAGTCGACAGACAGACCGGAGACCTCAATATCAACTGAGGCCCTTAAGAGTTTACCGGTATTATAAACAGAGATAAGCTGATGCTTGATAAGGAGCGGGCGGTATGCAATGCAGAAATTAACCAATAGTTCGTTCTTCCTGTTATCTGCCATAAGAACAATCTTCATTGCACTAACCTCCTTAAAACCTACATAATAATTTTAAGGGAGTTTTCGATAATTATCAACCAATTTGAGTGACCAAACTGTAAATTCATTATTTGGACTATTTCACAAGAGAGAGCTATTCGATCACATCTTCCGGCTCGGCTGCTGTAGGCGTGATCTGCTGAAGAACATTTCCGGCAATAGGATAATTCTCAACAAGCTCGTCTGCGCGACTCAAAGGAACACCGAAATAAGCCGCCAAAAGCTTCTTGGCAATGATAACGGTTGAAGAACCCCACTCACCTCTCTCTACAACAAGAGCGATGGCGACTTCAGGATCATCTGCGGGAGCGTAGCATACAAAGAGACCGTTGGAATACTCCATTCTGATCTCCTCATAACCTGTCTCGGCAGTACCGGTCTTACAAGCAACTTCTATCGGAAATCCTTCAAACTGATCTTGAGCCGTACCGGTCCAGGAGCTGGTACCTGTGACTACACACCTCATGCCGAATCTGACAGCATCAAGGTTCGTAGGGCTTATATCAAGGGGCTCCGCCGGACGCTGGCCTTCGTAAAGGATCGATCCGTCATTCGCCGTGACCTTGTCTATTACATAAGGTGTTACCAGCTCACCTGTTGCAATAGCTGCCGTATATCTGCACAACTGCATGATAGTAAAACAGTTATCAAACTGTCCGATGGAAGACTGGGCAGTATCGGCCGGGAACCAGGTCCTGTCATATTCCGATTCATGAAGAAGCCTCTTGGTCTCGCGGCTTGCTCTTACGCCGCATATCTCACCCGGGAGATCGATACCGGTAAATTCACCAAGTCCCATCATCTCACCCATGTCGTCTATCCTGTCGATACCGGTCTGAACACCCAACTGCATAAAATAGATATTATCTGACTGAGCGATAGCCGAATAAAGATCCAATGTACCGTGACCTGTCGTCGGGAACTCAAGACAGCGGAAAGTCCATCCGCCGATATCTACCGGGCTCTCGCATTTGATCCAGTTTGAATCTGGTGTTATAACATGAGCCTCCAGGCCTGCCAGCGCCGTACACATCTTAAAAGTAGAACCGGGAGCGTATTGTGACATAATCGCTCTATTCCACAAAGGCATGTCCTCAGCAGTTATATCTTCATATTCATTTAATCCAAGGTAGTATTCCAACTGTTCTTCAGCTTGAACATCATTATACATGGCGAGAATAAAATCATTGGGATCAAAGTTCGGATATGAGCCCATAGCAAGAACTGCCCCGCTGTTAACATCCATCATAACGAAAGCCCCCGCATTTGCAGTCTTATAGCCTGTCTGTTCCTGACGTTCGTATTCTGCGGCATCTTCTATATATTGCTTTAAAGCTTCAATTCCGACTCTCTGAAGATCAGAATCAATAGTCAGCTGTACAGTCGCACCGGGTACAGGATCAACACCGTAGGAGGCCGGGAAATAGACTCCGTCAGCCCCGTCTTCAGTCCATGTATTATAGGTTGCCGTTCCGCTTACGCCATGCAGATATCTCTCCATCTGAGACTCAACTCCGGACTGACCGACAAGGTCCTCATTGCTATAGCCGAATTTCTGCAATGTCGCAAGGGATTCTTGAGAGATATTTCCTACATAACCTACAACATGGCAGGAAAGCTGAGCCAATGGAGAATAGGTTCTCCTGTACTCTCTTGCGCTGATTATGCCCTCATAGTGGTAATTCTGCTCATTAAAGACAGTGATCAGCTCATCCGGAACATCAGTTGCGATCTTTACGGGTGCGCCGTTTAAGAAAGACCAATTATCCTGGAAGATCTGATATCTGATCCTGATGATCCTGTATGCCTCATCTTCCGTATAATTCTCATCGATATTGAACTTATGTCTCAGATAAAGAAAAAACACTTGCGGATCCGTCTTAACATAATTATCGGAGAAAGTTACAATGATGCCTTCCGTATAATCCGTAAGATTAAAAAGATTACGATTCGTCTGCCAAAGCCTTATATCATCTTCCTCTTTAAGGAATTCAAATGGCTGGACCTTAAAATAATCATCCAGATCAGCGATAGATATACAATTATATGTATCGAAAAGATAACTCAACTCAAGACAGAGCGCGTTGAGACGGTCGTCATCAAGACCGGCATTGGTTATCATCACGGTGTTTACCGCCTGAGAACCGGCCAACAATACACCGTTACGGTCAACAATGTCGCCTCTGGGTGCCGCCACGGTATACTGACGTGCTACACCTTCAGACGACTCAGAAAGAGTCTTTTGATAGCCGGAGAACTGCAGCGATGCGGTTCTTACAAGAATTATCGCACCTACAATGCAGAAAAGAAGGCTCAGTATAAAGAATCTGTTGGACACCAGTCTTGAAAGATAGTAAAGGATACTATGTTTTTCTTCCCTCTTTAACGGTTTCAGATCGTCAGCCATGAATTACCTCCGATCTCCTCCCTGTCTGCTGCCGGATTGATCCCTTTTCGATATGGGCCTGCGAAGCGAAGCAGAAAGATTATTGGAATTGTCGCCAAAAGATTCAGCAGAAGCTGCGGTAATATGGATTCCGTCAAAAGCGAAGATACAGTAAGTCCATAGCTTCTGTCGCTGGTTGCGGCAGTCCACATAAAGGCGATGATATGACCGCTGATCTTGTATATCAGCGTGCAGGCGGCCGTAGCAAGAAAGGCAAAAGGAATATTGCGGTGCATCCTTCTGGTGAAGAAAGATGAGCCTACAGCAGCTGCAAGAAACATTACCAACATACCGATGCCGACGGTTCTCGCCGTCTTGCCGTCAAGACCGATAAAAGCAGGACCTGCAAAATAGTCTCTGAAAAGACCGGTGATCAGCCCGACAACAGCGCCATCAGCGAAGCCGAAAAAATATCCGGTCATAACAACGAATACGAACATGATATCGGCAACCTGTCCCCTGAAGGATATAACACCCGGGAAAGTTACCTGGAAAGATGTAAGCAACAATATATACAGGGCATAAACTATGATCTTACGAATAAGGACTTTACGATCCATAACAGCCCTCCTTATTCGCCGGCGTCATCATCAGATGTGTCCGAGGGGCGGACTTCATCCTCCTCAGACTCCTCGTCATCCCAACCGTCAATAACAGAATAAGGTATCATGACAAAGACATCATTAAGACTTGCTATGTCCGCATATGGTCTTAAAGTCGCTGTAATGGCTATGGGATTTGAATAGTCAACGCTCTCGATAACGCCTATCGGAATACCCTGAGGGAAAAGGCCGCCGTCTCCTGAAGTGACGATCTCGGCTCCTATCTCCAATGTCTCATTCTCAGACAGGCCCGTAACGAGACAGAGTCCTTCGGACTTAAGCGCCGCATCACCTGATATGGTAACACCGATACCATTTACCTCATTAACCTTGCCGCTGACAACAAAGCCCTCGTGCAGAAGCGGCAATACCGTACTGTCATTATCTTCAAGCTCGATAACTCGTCCGATAAGATTCATCTCGACATCAACTACAGCGAAGGAATCGCCTTCAGGCATCTTAACTCCGTCTGTTGTTCCAAGTCCGATACGAACAACGGCAAACCATTCATCGGCCTCACGGGAGAGTACCGACGCACCGTAGATATCGTAATTACTGAATGTATCTCTTATATGAAAGGCGTCTCTTAGCTCTTCGTACTTGATACCTGCTTCCTCGTACTGAGTCAGCTGGTATTGAAGTCTTGCGATCTCGTCTCTTAATTCCTCGTTCTCTTCCCTGATGGCCATACCGTCGGTAACTGCCGCCCAGAAGTCAGAAGCTGTGTTACCGGCATGTTTTACTCCGCGCTGCACCGGAGACGCAACAGAACCGATGGATCTTAAGCCCTTATGAAGAGGGCTTCCGGGGAGCGCACCAATGACGATCACGGCCAGAAGCAGCAGTGAAACCAGAGCAACGATAAACCATTTGCTGGTAAGAAGACGTCTCAACTGTCATTCCTTTCGGAGATCAGGCGTTCCTGCCGCAGCACTTCTTATACTTCTTGCCGGAACCGCAAGGGCAAGGATCGTTACGGCCGATGATCTGAGCATGTGCGATATTAGCCTCACGATACTCTCTTGTGATCTCGGCTGTCTTATCAGCAGACAATACCTTCTTCCATGCAGGAAGCTCGAAAAGCCACTTGGCCTTAGCGTCACGCATGTTGTAGTAAAGCTTCTCGTAATCAAAATCAAGCTCGATCTCGGAATCATCATCTACGTTCTCAACATCGATCTTATTCTTAAGGCTCGTCTGGGAACCGTCGAGGAATCCAACGAAGATATCCATCGTGTCCTTGTTGAAGCCGAGCTTACCAGCGAGCTCGGAAGCCTTACCCTTACGGAATTCTTCGTTATCGGGATAAGCCGACAGGATCTTATCGTAAGCATTCTTCTCCATAGAATAATAGAGATTGATATACTGTGTATATTCCTGCTGATTGTTAATGGTCTCGGATCTTCTGATCCATGTCTCATAATAGCTCATAATTCACCTCTGTATTATTAGTCAGATTACTGCGCAAGCTTTGCTGCAATGGCCTTGAGGAAGTCCTCGGTATTTACGACATTCTTGTTGGGAACCTTGATAAGATTCTTCAGGTCACCCGTGATAGTGCCCTCTTCGATAGTCTCGATGGAAGCCTTTTCGAGCTTGTCAGCGAAAGCAACAAGTTCATCGATTGAATCAAGCTGCCCCCTCTTGCGAAGAGCTCCTGACCAGGCAAAAAGCGTAGCCATGGGGTTTGTGGATGTAGCCTCACCCTTCAGGTACTTATAATAATGTCTTGTTACAGTGCCGTGTGCAGCCTCATACTCATATACTCCATCGGGAGAAACGAGCACGGATGTCATCATAGCCAGAGAACCGCAGGAAGATGCCAGCATATCACTCATAACATCGCCGTCATAGTTCTTGCAGGCCCAAAGGATACCGCCTTCAGATCTCATGATCCTTGCAACGGCATCATCGATCAGGGTATAGAAATAAGTGATACCTGCTGCCTCGAATTTCTCCTTGTACTCAGCCTCATAGATCTCAGCGAAAATATCCTTAAATCTGTGATCATACGTCTTAGAGATAGTATCTTTAGTTGCGAACCAGAGATCCTGCTTGATATCAAGAGCATAATTGAAACAGGATCTTGCAAAAGCCTCGATGGACTTGTCCGTATTGTGGATACCCTGAATAACGCCGCTGTCAGCGAATTCGAAGATCGTCTTGCGGTCTTCTCTTCCGTCCGGGTAAGTAACTACAAGCTCAGCCTTAGCGGCTCCGTCAACTCTGATCTCCGAGTTCTTATAAACATCGCCGTAAGCGTGACGTGCGATCGTTATAGGCTTCTTCCAGCAGGAAACAAAAGGTGTGATGCCCTTTACCAGGATAGGCGCACGGAATACTGTTCCGTCGAGCATAGCACGGATCGTGCCGTTAGGGCTCTTCCACATCTCTTTAAGGTTATATTCAGTCATTCTCTGAGCATTAGGTGTGATAGTAGCACACTTTACCGCAACACCAAGTTCCTTTGTCCTGTTGGCTGCATCTATAGTAACCTGATCGTCTGTCTCGTTTCTGTGTACGAGACCGAGATCGTAATATTCGCTCTTAAGGTCTACAAAAGGTGTGATAACGATATCCTTGATCTGCTGCCAAACGATCCTCGTCATCTCATCCCCGTCCATCTCTACAAGAGGAGTAGTCATCTTGATCTTATCCATATATATATTGATTCCTCCTTGGATTCCTTTTTTAACCGTTTTATTTTAAGGCAATGCGCCCATTCCGTCAATTGAAAAAGCCGACAGGCATCTATCGTGTCTGCGAGGCGCGGACAATAAATATCTCAATAGATTGTCTCTCATCGATGCGTCCCGTCTTAAAATCCCTATCGCCTGCCGCACACATGGTATAGAGTGTTATCAGCCTGTCCATCGAGAAATTCCCGGCCTGTGCCATAAGCTTCTTAGCTACAAAGGGATGTATCTTAAGTCTGGCCACCGCTTTATCTTTGTTCCCTATCTCCTTGACGCAGATCAGCTGCCTGATATGTCTTGCCAGCATAAATCTGATCATAGTGCACGGTGTCTTCAGAAGGATGATACTGTTGAGAACTGTTAATGCCTCAGCCGCATTGCCCTTGCCAACCGCATCCGTAATATCAAATATCGATCCCTTGATGTCAGGCGGGCACAGGCTTTCAACTTCGGCAAAACTTATATTGCTTATATTTTCCGCAGTGCAATAAAGAGAGAGCTTACCGATCTCATTAGTGATCCTTCTGAGGCTTTTGTCACATCTGCTGATTATGCTTGCGACCGCGTCTTCATTGATCGTAAGACCTTCTTTGGAGAAACGTCTGATAATAAAAGATGACAGATATCCATCATCCATATACTCAAATTCTCCGGCAATACCGTTATCGGTAAAGAGCTTCATAAGATTTTTCTTTTTCTTATCAACCTTGTTCTCGTAAAAAATAAGAGTAGTGCTTTGTGGCAAAGACTTGATAACAAATTCGGCCGCATCAGTCTCTTTGCTTCCGAATATTCCCGAATTACGGACCTCCACTATCCTTCGAGAAGACATCCATGGCGGAAGTTCGGTATTGTTCCTGATAAGATCCGGCTCAAATGACCTGTCCGAGAGATCGATCTTCACATAATCCATAGATTCCGCGCCTTCGGCAATGAACTTCTTTTTAAGATATCTTATCGTCTCCGAGATAAGGAATTCCTCGTCCCCCCACATAAGATAGAGTCCGACTGAACCATCATCGGCTTTGGCGGCATTCATAACTTCCCTGCCTGTCATGATCTTCCCCTTCTCTGCCATCAGCTCTTCTCCTCTTCCGTTTTCTCGTCTTCTGCCGCTTTCATTACAAGCTCTCCCCTCTTCTTCACATGGTTACCGATTATCTCCGATACATCGGAAATAGTCGTGAAAGCCGTTACATCAAGACTGTTGATCAGTTTCCTGAGGTCATATATCTCGGCTCTTGTGACAACACAGTAAAGAATATCCTTGCTGGTTCCGCTTACCAGGCCTTCTCCCCTGATAAAAGTAACAGTACGACCGAATTCTCTGTATATCTCATCGGCGATCTTCTTGCCGTCCTCAGTAACGATCATGACGGATTTTGCCTGTTCAAGTCCCACCTCGACCATATCGATCAGCTTGGATGTCAGAAAGTACATGATCATGGAATACATTCCTGCTTCTATACCGAAAACAACTCCTGCCACGGCATAGATAACTACATTAATCGCAAGCACTACCGATCCGACCGAGAAAGACATCTTCTTATTTATGATGATGCCGATGATCTCAGTCCCGTCAAGGCATGCACCGCTTCGTAATACGAGTCCCACACCGATCCCGAGTATTATTCCTCCGAAAACAGTTGCCAAAAGCTTATCTTCTGTTGCCGGCTCGAGCTTCTCCCAGAAACTGACGGCAACAGAAAATACCGCCATGGCAAATCCGGCCTTGAAGATGAAACTGTGACCGATATGCTTATATGCAAACAAAAGAAAAGGAATATTTATTAATACCGTAAGAATACCGAGCTTGATATGAAGGAAGTTTGCTGCGATCATGGAGATACCTACAACGCCGCCGTCAAAGATGTCATTAGGCATAAGGAAATTCTCTACGGCAAAGGCTGCCGTTACAGCACCTAAGATGATCATTATGACGGATTTGATATACTCCTTGACAATAGCCACGGCCGGCCTCCTGAAATAAACTTCTTTTCTATGATAACACAAGGTCCTTTACACTGAATGAGGCATTTATTAGCGAGAATGCTATATAAACCCGCTCACATTATAATATCCGTCAAATATCTCAACTGTTACGGCTCCGCAGTCCCGCGTCACATAAATATCTGCTCCGGCAGCCTTAAGCCTTTCAATTGTCTGCAAAGCCGGATGACCATATACATTATGTCTTCCTGCAGATATCACGGCAATCTCCGGACAGACAGCCTGAATGAAAGCTTCAGACCCCGAAAACCTGCTGCCGTGATGAGCAACCTTAAGAATATCGATGTCTTCCAGAAGATTTTTCGATAAGAGAAACTCTTCACTCTCCACACCTATATCACCCGTAAACAATATGTCGGTCCCGGAGATATCAACAGCCATTACACAACTGCTCTCATTTCCGCCGTTAAGCGCTTCTTCCGGATATAAGACTTCGATTGCAGCTTTCCCGAAGGACAGACTGTCCCCCGCGTCTATACAGGTAACATATTCATCCATAAATGCTCCTGCTGCTTCAATGCCCTCGATAGCGAGATAGTCACTCAAAAGATCCATAGTCTGCAGATCCGCCTGATCATAAGAACTGTATATTTGTTTACACCGGCCGCGTTTTAGCAGTTCAAGAACCCCGCCGGCGTGATCCCTGTCCCAATGAGAGATCATAACAAGATCCGGGCATTGGATACCGTAATAGTCAAGCAAGGGAATAACATATGCTATCCCTGCTTCGGAAGTTCCTGCATCAATTAGGCAGCTTTTACCCTCGGACATAATAAGGCAGGCATCGCCCTGCCCCACATCGATAAAGACAACCAAAGCGTCCGGATGGAATAAAAGCTTATAAAAGCCGGCTCCTAGCTCAAGAGCAAGTGACATCAGCAGGATAACTGCCCCCCACTTTTTTATAAAGCATCTTGGCATTACAGCTACTAAGATCAATCCGAATAGGATCAGGTAAACTGCCCAAGAGATCTCTATGGGATCTCCCCCGGCTGAAGTCCTGTCTGCCGCCCACTTGACAAGTCTTACCAAGACTTCGGCAGGAAGAACTGCAGGCAAGGCCAATTCGTGCGAAATGGGTCTTATTAGAAAGCCCGACAGCGCAGCCGGGAAAAAGAAGGCACACGACAATTGAGACAGAAAACCACAGCACAGATGGACACAGATCATAAAGGGAGTCAGGTAGATATATGAAGCCTGATCAAAAAGCAGCATTCCGCTTCTTGCAGACAGATATACTGCAAGCAAGCTGTTAAGCGACTTAAATCCGCTTAACCTGCTAAGCAGCTTCTCTATATGGGGAGCCAGAAGTTTTATGGCAAGACCGGAAGCAAAGCTCATCCTGAAAGCAGGCCCGAGAAGGACAAAGGGATCGGCTATTCCCATAAGCAGTAGCGCAAGACTCATGCCGGAGAGATAGTCTCTCGCAGCAAAAGCACATACACTCATAAGAGCCGCCCTCGTCACCGATTCGGACCAGCCAGTAAAAAAGCCTACGGCAAGGCAAGACGCTAAATATATCAGCAAAGCCTTGCTTTTTTTGATCTTGAGCAAGCCCATAAGAGCCGGCAGTGCCATAAGAAAACCCGCAAAATGTGTTCCCGATACCGCGAGCACATGAGAGAGGCCTATTTTCCTGAAGTCTGATTCCGTTTCCTGATCTATAAGAGATTTATCGCCCATAAACAAGGCCGCTATTATAGCTTGCTCACCGGCGTCTCCGTCAGACATATAATCAACTATCGTATGTCTCAGGTCCATCATCTTCTTCTGAATAAAGCCTGCGTAAATCAAGCTTCCGGGATTATCTATGGTAATAGCCTGCTCTGAAGCCCTTTTTGCCTCATAGACAACCCCTTTGCGCTTTAAGTAGTCACGATAGTCAAATTGCCCGGGATTAGTGGCCTGAGACGGATATTGAAGTCGCCCCCGGAAACTGACTCGGCTGCCCGGAAACAGACCTTCATCTTCCTGCGATCTGTATAATATCAATCCGTAGTCCGCTGTCCTGATATAGATGTCGGTCCTGCCGCTTAGCTTCATTTCGCATCTGACAACTTGTCCGGTGATCTCCATGTAAGTCTCACTGTCGACCTGATTTACCAGCAAAGAATTATGCGTAATAAAAGTTCCGAAGGCAGATATCAGGAGGCTTGCAGCAAGAGATAGGGCAAAAGACAAGGTCAAGACCTTTTTCCGATAAGAAGAAATCAGCAGCAGAAAGGATAACAGGAAAAGAGCGCTAAGAAAGAAGATCCCGAGTCGACTGCTCTGATAGCAGCATTCCTCAGCCAGCATAAAGCTTAATGCAGGGATCAAAAGGGGCCTTCCTCCGCCCGTTTTGACCAGCTGCTCTACACTTCTTCTCTCAAAGGCATTATGTTCTGTAAGCTCTCTCATATCGGGATTGTAGACTTTTTCGCTCATCGAAAAGCACACAATTACACACAATTTGTCACAATCCGACACAATTGCACACAAAAATCCGATTTACCCAAAGCTTAACCAATGTATATAATGAACACAAAAACAGGATGTTTAATATGATCAATTTCAGAAACACAAGGTTCATGGCGCTTGCCGCCAACATAAAGGACTGCCCGGACAGCACTATGCCTGAGATAGTTATGTCAGGCAAGTCAAATGTAGGCAAATCCTCCCTTATAAATGCTTTAGCCGACAACAAAAAGCTGGCAAGGGTCTCCTCTGCCCCCGGCAAGACCAGAGCGGTTATTTATTTTAATGTAGACAGGAAACTCCTTATCGCCGATCTTCCGGGATATGGCTACGCCAGAGTCTCGAAGGAGTTAAAGGGCACATTCTCCAAGCTTGCCGATGACTACTTTACCAGCGGCAGGTCCTTTAATCTTATTCTCCATCTCATGGATATAAGGCACAGTCCGTCCAAGGAAGACGTGGCTATGCTTGAATATATGAATGCCAACAATCTGCCATATTTTGTGATTTTCACCAAATGTGATAAATTCAGCAAACAGCAGATGCGCAAACGCCTGGACGAGCTGTCAAACGAACTGGATTTTGACGAGAATGCCCGAATCTACGCTGTATCATCTCAAAACGGGGTCGGGATCGCCGAACTGAGAGAAGGAATAAACGACTATATTTTCAATACTGATAATGACGAAGCATAAATGTCATTTGTGTTTCTTTTTCGTGCAATTGTTCATTGATTTAATCTGAGATTTGAATGATACTGATTTTGTATTGTGAATAGTAAGGAGATGCCGATGCCAGATTCTTCTGTATCCGACAACTTATACGATGAGATGAGACTTGAGCCTTTCGGACCGATTGGCATTATAGCTCATACTGCTAATAAGGATTTCGTTCGCGAAGTCAGTAATGTACTATACGAGAAGAGGCTTAAGAGATATAACACTAAGGCTAATCCCTATGTTACCCGCCCCGGATATCTGAGACAGGACTATATAATGGATACTGAACTTATCCGCTTCCAGACCGGCGAGGGCAAATTCCAGCTTAATGAGAGCGTCAGAGGTCATGATATCTTCATCATAACCGATGTATTGTCCCACAATATCGAGCTTGACACCTTCAGCGAAGGACACACCATCTCCCCTGACGATCATTGGAGAGATCTCTTGAGGATCGTATCCTGTTGTACAGGTAAAGCCAAGAGGATCAATGTCATCATGCCTTTCGTTTATGAAGGACGTCGAGAGAAGACAGAAAGCTCCTTTGAGTCATGGGACTGCGCTGATATGCTCAAGCAACTCTATTCCCTTGGTGTTGAGAACCTGATAGTCTTCGATCCTCATGATCCCAGGATCTATAATGCCGTCCCTCTTATGGGTATCGATATGCCTCGTTCGGCTTATAAGATCATCAGCACCATATTGTCCAAATTCGATTCCATCAGGATCGACAAGGACAGGACTATAGTAGTAAGCCCGGATGAATCAGGCGTAACCCGCGCTATCTTTTATTCATCCATGCTTAATCTCCCTCTTGGTATCTTCTACAGAGAGCGTGACTATTCAATTAAGGTCAACGGAGTTCATCCCGTCAAGGAATATAAATTTCTGGGCGACGACCTGAATGGCAAGGACGTTCTTCTTATAGACGATATGATCAACTCGGGCAGCACAATGCTCCGCACGGCAACGCAGCTGAAAGAGCGCGGTGCCGGTGATATCTACTGCCTCTCTCCTTTCGGACTTTTTACCGACGGACTTGCAGTATTTGACAAAGCTTACGACGACGGCATTATCAAGTCGGTGGTCTGCACCAACCTGATCTACCGTTCCGAAGAGCTTCTGTCACGCCCCTGGTATACGGATGTCAATATGATTCCCTATGTCGCCAGGATCATCGACGCTCTTAATGTCGATGAATCAGTTCATGACCTCATCAACTCCACTTCAAGGATCACCGACCTCTTAGGCCAGGTCAGGATCGGCGAACTTTTCGATGAGTTCAACACTTAAGTCTTCTACGGCTCTAAGAGCCGTTTGAGATATATGAAACTAACAAAAGAATTATTAACGAAAGGTATGTGTGCACCATGACTTCAGCTTCTTTTGATGACAAATCCTACTCCCGTTACAATCAGTACGGCGAGAATCCCATGGCTCCCGTTGGCCCTATCGGTCTTATATCCCTCGTGGGAAGCGGAGACTTCACAGAGAAGGTTAACTACTATCTGAACAAGAGACGTTCCGAATATCAGCAGGAGGCTCTCGTTCATACTTATCCCGGCTTCTTCAGAAGTGATTACAGGATCGATGTCGACAATACAAGATTCTCTTCCGGCGAAGGTAAAGCAGTTGTAAAGAATACAGTCAGAGGTCATGACCTCTATATCATCAGTGATGTAATGAACTGCTCCTGCACCTATAAGATGTTCGGACAGGAGAACAGAATGAGCCCTGACGATCACTATCAGGACTTAAAGCGTGTTATCCTCGCCTGCTCCGGTAAGGCAAGACGAATCAATGTCATTATGCCTTTCCTCTATGAGAGCCGTCAGCACAAGAGAAATTCCAGAGAATCCCTGGACTGCGCTTTCGCTCTTGAAGAGCTCTACAACCTCGGTGTAGCAAACATCATTACTTTCGACGCTCACGACGAGAGAGTTGCTAATGCTATCCCTCTTTCCGGCTTTGAATCCCTGCCTGCTACCTATCAGATCCTCAAGGAGATGTATAAGCAGATCCCCGATCTTTCCTTCTCCAACGGCAAGTTCATGGTAGTATCACCTGATGAGGGCGGTATCACGAGAGCTATGTATTTTGCTTCCATCCTCGGTGTGCCTCTCGGAACTTTCTACAAGAGAAGAGATTACACAACAGTCGTAAACGGAAGAAACCCCATCATTGCACACGAGTTCCTGGGTGATTCCGTAGAAGGCATGGATATCCTGATCGTCGACGATATGATCTCCTCCGGTGATTCAATGCTCGATATCGCCAAGGCTATGAAGGAGCGCGGAGCAAGACGTGTATTCTGCGCCGTAACTTTCGGTCTCTTCACTGAGGGCATCGCGAACTTCGACAAGGCTTATGCAGACGGAGTTTTCGATAAGGTATTCGCAACTAACCTCATTTATCGCCGTCCTGAGCTCCTTGAGGCTCCCTGGTTCGCCGATGTTAATATGTGCAAGTTCGTTGCTCTTCTGATCGATGCTATCAACCACGATGCATCCTTGTCCAACTTGATCAATCCCACGGAGAAGATCAAGGCACTCCTTGAAGCAAAAGGCGAGAAGATCGGTTGATTTAACTTATCTGAGTTTTAATGATAAAATATCGAAGGGCAGCAAGGTACGCCTCGTTGCCCTTCTTTTATATTTGATACGGAGATTATATATGGCCTCTGGCAATAACAGCAGACAGAGTTCGGCAAGAAGACCTGCTTCTTCCGGCAATAGACCAAGAACAACAAGGACAGCTTCATCTACAAGACGTCCTTCTTCCAATACACGTAAAAAGGCAGTAACAGAGCCTGAGTCAGGATTCAGCATATTCATGAAGAGGTTTGTTGCCTCCAGGTTCTTCCGACCTGTAATTACCGTATTGTTTATTACAGTTCTTGTCCTGCTGGATCTGTTGATTTCCTGGAACAACTACGGGCGTTTCTTTATTCTTCTGGGAGTCGAATTGATCATAGCCGCTGTTATCTGGGTCATAGCTCTGGGCTTTAACCTCGGAGCGGATCTTGAAGACGGCGGAGATAATAACGATGGCGCTTGACGGTATTACTTCAAGACTTCTTGCCGATGAATTAGATCGAGAACTTGCCGGATCCAGGATCGACAAGGTATTCATGCCCGACAAGTATACGGTAGTGCTTCACATTCGTTCCAACAGCACCCGTAAGCTTCTGATCTCCTTTAATCCTTCATCACCCAGGATAAATATAACCGATTCAGTAAGAGAGAATCCGGCTATGCCCCCCTCTTTCTGTATGCTCTTACGTAAATATTTGTCAGGAGCTAAGATCCTTTCCGTCAGAAATCCGGGTTATGAAAGACTTATCGAGATTACGGCCGTCTCTTCTGACGAGCTTCACGATATGAGGACCGTAAGGCTTATCGTCGAGCTTATGGGCCGCTACAGCAACTGTATTCTGGTAAATCAGGCAGGCCGCATTATCGATTCTGCTCTTCATGTAGACTACAGCATAAGCCGCGTCAGAGAAGTTATGCCTGCAAGGATCTACGAATATCCCCCTCTACAGGACAAATACGATTGCGACGAAGCTCTTGATCTCTGCAAGAAAGGTGAGCTTCCCATATCCGACAAAGAGATCAATCGTCCTGCCGGCAAAGCCCTTCTTAATTCCATAAGAGGTTTGTCTCCTATACTGGCAGGTCAGCTATGCATCCGAGCAGATATTGATGACCGTAAAGCTGTCTCCCTTCTGTCTTCTGATGATAAAGCAAGACTTCTTGCGGTCACAAAGGACTTTCTCCGGCAGGTTATTGACGAAGACTATGAAGCAACGGTTTATTTCATCGAAGACGGTCAGACAGGCGATTATTCGCCCTTTAAGCTTCAGGGCTTCGCGTCTTCTCAGGTATGCTCTTCCCTGTCAGCTGCGATAGATCTTTACTACCGCCAGAAAGATCAGGCTATAGTTCTGGACAACAAAAAGCAGAGACTTAAGACGATCATCAACTCAGCCCTGTCTCATGTTATGCACAAGATGGAACTTCATGAGAGCGATATGGCCGAAGGTCGAAATGCTGACGAATACAAGAAATACGGTGACCTTATATTGGCAGCCGGCCATCACATCAGCGCCAAGACCTCTGAGTTCTGCTGTACTGATTATTATGCCGATCCGCCGACAGATATAATTATTCCATTAAATCCTGCATTAAGCGCCATGGACAATGCGCAGGATTACTACAGAAGATTCCGTAAGGCTAAGCGTAAAGCGGAGCTTGCTTCCGGCTACTTAGAAGACGACAGACAGGCCGTGGAATATTTTCGATCACTTAAAGCTGCCGCTGATTCAGCAGAAAACAATGAGGATATCGATGCGATCAACAGTGAGCTGATGCAGCTATCTGGAAAAGACTCACTTAAGACAGTCAAAAGCAGGAAGACTGTGGCAACGGCTTCCGTCGATCCTAACAAGAGCGTCGGCAAGGCCAAGTCAGGAAAAGCTTCCTCCCGTGCGATGCGCGAAGCCGCACGCAAGGCTACGGCAACCCGTAATATCACTTCAGGCAAAAAAGACTCTAAGCCCTTAAGTTTCCGTCGCTACTATAGTTCAGACGGCTATCAGATAATTGCAGGACGTAATAACCTTCAGAATGATGAGTTGACCTTTAAGGTGGCAGACAAGAAAGATTGGTGGTTTCATATCAAGGGGCTTCCGGGAACGCATGTCATATTAAAGGCCAAGCCCGGCGAAGCTATGCCTTCCGACCAGGCAATCACGGAGGCAGCTCAAACAGCGGCTTATTTCTCCAAGTCTACTATCATCGAAGAACATATGACCGCCGAGGGAAGTAAGCCGGGTCAGATCAAAGCTGAGATCGACTATTGCCCTGTCTCCCATGTCAAGAAGATCCCAAAGGCCAGACCGGGCATGGTAATCTACGAAGGCTATTATTCTATTCTGGTAAATGCAGAAGAACCTCGTAAAAAAGCAGATGATTAAGATGCTGATCCGGTATTAAAGCTCTTAAGTATCTTCTCCTTAAAGTCTGATTCCTCCAAAGAGAAAATACAGCCGCAATATTTCTGCCTGTATAAACCTATATCTCTCGCCATATTCTGCCCTTCCCTGAAGCCGGGTCGGAAATCATGATATTCGAATTCTATTCCATATTTTGCAGCCTTCCGTCTGCCTGCTACGAGGATCGCATCATGCTGCTGGTAAGGACTTACAAGAAGCGTAGTACAAAAGGAATCATAGCCATTCTCTGAGGCGTATTTGGCTGCAGCATCAAGCCGTTTGTCATAGCACATGAGACAACGTGAAGCATATTCTTCAAGATATTCACCTGATTTCCAGTATTCTTCTTCACACATTCCCTCGCGTATAAGGTTCACATGATAATGATCAGCTGCTTTGGCAAGATTCTCAAGCCTTCTGTTCCACTCAAATTCAGGATGGATATTGGGGTTATACCAATAAAGGTCAAGGGTCGTGCCTTCACTTAAGAGAAGATTGACCGGATACATAGAACAAGGACCACAGCAGGCATGTAATAACATGTGAGACATCAGTTCTCGCCTCCCTTATTATCAGTCCAATCATCTATGCTCAAGTTCTCAAACGCCTTCCGATTCTTATCCGTATAGGATGCGGGTACAGCAAGTCCCAAATGATCAAAAGCTCTCTTTGTAAGCATCCTTCCCCTGGGAGTCTTGGAGAGAAAACCATTCTGCAAAAGGAAGGGTTCATAGACATCTTCTATGGTCACGGCATCCTCACCGGTACATGCTGCCAAGGTCTCAAGTCCGACCGGCCCGCCGGCGAAAACATCCGCGATCGTCATAAGAACACGCCTGTCAACTGCATCAAGACCGATGGAATCAATATCGAGCGCATTAAGTCCAAAGTCAGAAACTTCCTTATCAATAGTCTCCTTCTCCATATAAGAAGCATAGTCTCTCATCCTCTTAAGCAGTCTGATGGCAATACGCGGCGTTCCTCTGGATCTGGAAGCAATATTACGAAGTCCGTCCTCATCAGCCTTGATATCCAGAAGCTCAGCATCCCGGGCGAGGATCTTCATAAGGTCTTCTGTCTCGTAAAGCTCGAGTCTGTGTATCATTCCGAACCTGTCACGAAGAGGAGCTGACAGCATACCGGCACGAGTTGTTGCTCCTACCAGAGTGAAATGAGGCAGATCCAGTCTCACCGATCTGGCAGACGGGCCTTTACCTATCATAAGATCCAGACAGAAATCCTCCATGGCAGGATAAAGTACTTCTTCTACACTCCTGTTAAGCCGGTGGATCTCATCGATAAAGAGCACCTCATTCTCATTGAGGTTCGTAAGGATTGCAGCAAGATCTCCGGCCTTCTCGATAGAAGGACCTGTTGTTATATGAAGCCCGACACCCATCTCAGATGCGATAATGCCGGCAAGAGTTGTTTTACCCAAGCCCGGCGGACCATATAACAGAACATGATCAAGGGATTCCCCCCTTTTCCTGGCTGCATTGATAAAGATCTTAAGATTAGTCTTTACCTTCTCCTGTCCGCTATAATCATCGAAAGTGATCGGCCTCAACGACTTCTCGTCACTGTCGTCAAACTGCTTTGTCCTTCCGATTATCCTCTCTTCATCCTCATAAGCTTCAAAATTCATTTGTGGCCCACCCGTCTGATTTACTAATTACTATCTTATCATCTGGCGAGGCTTCTTAAAGCCCTTCTTATAAGTTCCTGTACATTTATGCCTTCTTCATAGCAGGAACTGACTGCGGCAGCTGCATCCGCCTGCTTGTAACCGAGAACGATAAGTGCTTCGACCGCATCTCCCGCTGTACCGCCTTCGTATCCGACTGCCTGCTGAGCCGGAAGCCGGGCCCCCAAGCTCTCATTGGAAGAAATATCGACGCCCTTAAGCTTGTCCTTGAGCTCAAGGATTATCCTCTCAGCCCCTTTCTTGCCAAGCCCCTTAACACCTGTTAACGCCTTAACATCTCCGCCCATTACAGCCAGAGCCAGGCGGTCAGGCTCCATCTGAGAACAGATGCTGTGAGCTACCTTCGGGCCGATCCCGGAAACAGTGATGAGAAGCAGGAACATATCCTTCTCCTCAGGCGTAGCAAAGCCGAATAATGATATATCATCTTCTCTTACGCTCTGATATAGGTAGACCGTTATTTCTTCTCCGATCTGTCCCATCTTGGATGATATGGCAAAAGGGCACATCACCAGATAACCGATGCCGTTATTCTCGATTATGATATTGTCATCATCACGTCTTACCAATATTCCCTTTATATAAGCATACATATTTTCTTTCTAATCCTTCCTTATCGAGAGATCAACCGAACTCATTTCTCTTAGAATAACCATAGCGACCGTACTGATAGCCGGATACCGCCTTCTCCGCATAAAGACTGCCGGTATTGGCCATGCAGATCGCGATTGCCAGAGCATCTGTTACATCATCCGGCTTCGGGACTTCTTTAAGTCCCAGAAGCGACTTGACCATCGTAGATACCTGCTTCTTATCGGCTCGACCATAACCTGTCACGGCAAGCTTAACCTGGTTAGGCGTAAATTCATACACCGGGATCCCGGCTCTTGCCGCTTCAACCAATACGACACCGCGCGCCTGAGCAGTACCTATGGCTGTAGTCCTGTTATTATATAAGAAGAGCTCCTCTACTACCATTATGTCCGGCTTAAAAGTCTCAAGAATAAAACGAACCTTGTCATTGATGGCAAGAAGCCTTGTGGGAAATTCCGTCTTGGCTGCTGTCTCTATAACTCCATAGTCGATCGCTTTAAGCTTGTTTCCCGTCTTGCTGATGATGCCATATCCGGTGATTGCATATCCCGGATCGATACCTATGATCGTCTTAGTTACAGCTGTCGGCATCAAAAGCTACTCCTTAAATGAACATTTGTTTGTATTATAATATTCCATTGCTGCCAAATCAAGTTATTATTCGCTTTACTCTTGGAAGCAGCACAGGCACACTTAGATATCATCCGAGCGATATATTCCCAATACAGCCTTGTGTTTACGAGGTTCTTTATCAGAATAGGAATATGCGCCGGAGACCATCTCCATAACATCGAAAAGAGTATCTTCCGATATCTGAGACCGGCTTCCATGACAAAGAGAACAGATCACATCACCGCGCTTTACTCTATCCCCTACCTTTTTATAGAAACAAATACCGGCACCATAATCAATACTGTCAGTCTTAGTCTTACGCCCTGCACCAAGCATAACAGAAGCCTGGCCTATAGTATCTGTCTTAATGGAACTGATGTAGCCATCCCGGGCGGCCGTGACGCGAAGGGCCTCGTGCGGAACATCAACATAAAGAGGCGCGCCATTTTCCTTAAGACATCCTCCTTGTGACAGCAGAAGTTTTCGATACTGTTCCAGAGCTCTTCCGTCAGTAAGCCTTCTGGCACAATCAAGGAGCAGATCATCTCCTTCAAGCCCGTTATTCATCCCTGCTAATGTGACCATCTCGGCTGCAAGATTACAGACTACCTCTATAACATCACTACTGCCCTGCCCCCTGAAAGTCTCATAAACCTCCTGCATCTCTAAGATATTGCCACAGGTATATCCCAAAGGCTGATCCATATCGGTTACGAGAGCAACAGTAGGACGTCCTGCCAATTTACCGATACGTATCATGGCTCGGGCAAGCTCTTCTGCCCAATCGTAAGTTTGCATAAAGGCGCCACTTCCACAGGTAACGTCCAGAACGATGGCACCTGCGCCGCCGGCTATTTTCTTGCTCATTATACTGGATGCGATAAGCGGGATGGAATCTACGGTTCCTGTAACATCTCTTAAAGCGTAGAGCACCTTATCGGCAGGCGCCAGATCCGGGGTCTGACCTGATATGACCATACCGACATCAGCAATACGCTGAGGGTAGCTGTCCACATCAGGATACACGTCAAAGCCTTGGATCGATTCAAATTTATCTATGGTACCGCCGGTGAAACCTAATCCTCTTCCCGAGAGCTTAACACTTTTGACGCCATAGCTGGCGCAGAGAGGCAACAATAGAGGCGTGACCTTATCACCTACGCCTCCTGTCGAATGCTTATCCACGGCTATGCCATCGATATATGACAGGTCATTTTGCTTACCGGAGGCGGCCATCTCCATTGTAAGAGTAGTCATCTCCCTCTCATCCATGCCATTAAGTACGATCGCCATCAACAGCGCCGATACCTGATAGTCAGGTATGCTTCCCTCGGTTACGCCTTTGATCCAGAAAGCAATCTGTTCATCGCTCAATTTCCTGCCATATCTTTTTTCCGTAATAATATCCACAAAATTCATGCCGGCTACCTCCGCTGTTAATATTATACATTTCTGGTATATAATATTTGCGAAAAATTATTCGGAGGTCCCCAATGGACAGCAAAAGATCTGTGATAATAATCGGATGCGGCAGAGTGGCATCCAAGCATATAAAAGCGATCAAGAAACTCAAGGACAGATGTTATCTGGCTGCACTCGTCGATAATAATCCCGACGCACCCGCGCGGCTATTAGCTTCTTCCGGACTGAAGGGCGACATCAAGATCTATAGCGACTATAAGCTTGCGATCGAAGAACTACACCCGGACATCGTTGCCGTAACGGTACCATCAGGTCTTCACTATTCCATCGCGGAATATGCGCTCGAGCATGACTGTCATCTCCTTCTCGAAAAGCCCATGACCATGTCTTCATCCGAGAGCCGGAAAATCTACGAATTATCCCTTGCCAAGGAACGTAAGATCGCCATGGGACATATCTTCAGATATTTTCCTTTGGTGAGTCTCCTGCAACAGGACATAGCATCCGGCAAGTTTGGCAAGGTCACCCACGGAACTATCTTTGTACGCTGGGGACATAAAGATGATTATTATCAGACTGCGGCCTGGAGAGGCACCTGGAAGACCGACGGAGGCGCGCTGATGAATCAGACCATTCACGCCATAGATCTGCTGGTCTGGCTTATGGGCTCTACGCCAATAGAAGCTGAAGCCATGCTTGCACAGCGTCTTCGGAGTATCGAAGCAGAAGATCTTGGTATGGCCATCCTTCGCATGAATGACGGCGCTCTGGCCTCCATTGAAGGCACGACTGCTACTTCCGATAAGGAGCATGCTGCTATGTTCACAGTATTCTGCGAGAACGGCGTGATCAATCTGGGAATTCGTAAGGGCAAACCCTCTTTGAACATCCGTAACGGCTCCGGCAAGAAGCTTAACGGCAAATATATCAGAAAACAGCTTAAGAGCTACGGCCTTTCTTCTATGCTTAATGCTCTTAATCCGCACACCGGAATCTACAAAGATTTCCTTGATGCACTAGACGACGGAAGACAGCCTTTGGCAGATGCGGCATCCGGTTACACCTCCGTCGATACGCTTATGGGTATCTACAAGTCCGCCCTGCTTAAGAAAGCTGTCACTCTTCCCCTCGAAGATGATTTCTCCAGCATGGATATGCAGGGATTTTTCGAGAATAATAAAAAATCGATCTGAGGTTCGAGCCGTAAATGCCCATAAATCAAGGCTTTCGAGATCAAGATTTTACTTTCTCAAAAAAATCGCTTCAATCCTCCTCCAAAGGGCTTGACATCCGAAAACTCAATGGTATAATCATTAAGTCGCTTGAGACAAGCACCTTTAGCTCAGATGGTAGAGCAACTGACTCTTAATCAGTGGGCCCCGGGTTCGAGTCCCTGAAGGTGCACCAGACAAAACAGTTCCGAATGATCGGAACTGTTTTTTTTTAGAATAGAATTCTCAAGGCGATCTGCCATCTTATTTACCTCAACTGTTAACCCAAGCCGGGTTAACAATAGGGGTAATCCGGGCATACAAAAACGGCGCAATATTGGCGCCGTTTAGATTACTTAAATACTATCTCGAAAGTCTCTTTATAAGCCACATTCTTCTTCAGCGGCAGCTGGGATATATTCTCAGCCGTTCGCTCGATCTCCTTGGAACAGAAATCCAGAAAGAGCTCGCAGTAATCATTCTGCAGCAACTGCTCCTCGTGCAGGTATTCGTTCATCTGCTCCGGGGTATAAGGCAAGATAGTAAACTCGAACTTGTTATTGCCGGATACCGGTAAACGACGGATCTCGATTGTCTGACCCTCATTACTGATCAGCTGCATAGCCGATGTATCACAGTGAGAACTGTTCTCGGCAGGGCGAGCATAAGGGTGATAGATCTTATCGGCACCGGCGGCAAATTGCCCGAAGCGGGTTGCATTCTTACGATCATAATATGATTCACCGGGGCCTCTTCCGTACCACTTACAAAGCAGATTATCCTTTACGAGCGGCACGCGGAAACCATAACGAACCATATTATATTTAGGCGTAAAGCTCAAAGTCAGTCTGAGGTGGTCAGCAGAGCTCATCTCATAGCAGATAAGGATATCATCCTTCATGGCAAAAGACTTATATCTGGATAAATAGGTGAACTTGCCGCCGGCCGTGCTGTATCGGCTTCCGGCAAATCTGAGAGACTCCTGTATCTCCTCGTAGTCACTCTCTTTTGAGAAGATAGTTTTGGCGAGGACAAAATTACGATCCGTCCTGTCAATATTAGACGGGCATCTGTAGAAACTCGGCATAAAGCTCCCTCTCAGGAACTGGTAGCCGTCAAGGATTATTCCGTTAACAGCGCCTGTTGTCCTGCTGAAAGAAACTTTCATATTGTCATTCGTTACATTGATCGCATCAGGCGTCGCCTCGACCCTGAATGTCTGAGAAAGCTTACTGATGCTGTCTTCCCCGTCGGAATTGATGCCGTTCTCCTCTGCAGCTGCTATCGCATCAAGTTCAGCGTCATTAACAACGGCGACCTGCCCCTCTTCCGGCTCTTCCTTTGTATCGTCAGATATAGCCGCTTCACTTACATCGCGAACAAGCTTAGCATTGATCCTGCCGTCGATCATAAGACCGGACACCGTAACGGAATCAATAGCCTTAACATCATTACTGTTCACAAGAGAGACCGGATTTCCTGCCTCATCAGCCAGGATCGACTGATAGAATGCAAGCTCATATCCTTCAGGAGCATAATAAGTAGCAGAAGCCAGCTTAAGGCTTATCTCGAAAACAACCTCGTGCGACAGCGCATTCATATACATTTCGATCAGCTTGGCATTGCCGGCCGCCCATCCGTCCATCAGGAACTTGGCTATACCGGCCGGGAATCTCAGGGTTCTGATCCCATAGGGCTCGATCTCGCTAATGTTACCTTTGCCGCTTAAGACAGAATTGCCGCCTACCATTACCTTCCACTCAAGGAGAAGATCCGGCGTAAAGGCAAAGGGATGAAGGTTTCTCATCGTCAGCGACAAGGGATCATCATTCGCAGCGAAAATACTGATAGACTGACACTGCTTCTTAATATCCAGATAGATCGGGTGCGGGTTACGTTCACTGTCAACTATACCCTGACCGATGCTGCTGTTGGCTTTCTGCTTCTCACCTACCAGATCTGCGTGGTGGATCCATTTATAATCTGCATCGTCATCACGGAAATGTGTCCTTCCGGCAATATTTTCGAAAATATTCTTCCCGGTCTTATTCTTGGATACGATATTCTTCCTGTCGAGGCAAATATCCTCCCAAGGACCGAAAACAACAGCCGCATCATTCGGCATAGGCGCAAGATCGCTGATCTTGCCGTCATTATCGGCACCGCAATACCATGGCCTCGTATCATCCAGCTGTGTACACCTGCTCTTGATATTCAGATACTCGTTGGCATTAAAACCATAGTCGTTAAGAGCCCACATAATAACCGAAGGATGATCTTGGACGGAACTTACATAATCCTCCATGATCTTACGATCTGCAGAAGCGATCACATATATACCGTACTGATCGCAGAGGTTCAGGAATTCATCACTTGCCGGGAAGCCCTGGCTTATTACGCCATTGATCCCGCAGCGTTTCATCAGGATAATATCCTGTCTCATTCGGTCCAAAGGTACCGCTATACCGCCCATGGGATCGAATTCATAATATCTGGTCAGCATCAAGGGAACCCGCCTGTCATTAATGTTGACCTTACCTGTATAGATCTCGGTAGTCCTGAAGCCGAATCTCTTCTTCTTGGCACAAATAGTCCTGCCCTCCGAATCCTTGATGACCAATACCATATCGTATTGGAAAGGCGTGGCATCAGACCACTGAGCCACATCAAGAGCAACAAAATCATACGTTTCCTGTATGGTCTGGCGGGCATCTATGGTATTCTTCAGATTCTTCTGTTGTACCAGCTTAACATATGGAAGCTTATAAGGATCATATTCGGATCTTGCCTCGAGAATGAATACATCGATCGAATAGGGCAAGGGATAATCCGTATGATTACGAAGTCTGAAATCAACCTTAACCGTATAGTCGCCCCGGGGGTTCCTTACGGAATTGGTGGACAACTCGGTAGACGAAGGATCGGCAGCCACAAGCTGACTTACATAAGCTGCCGGAGCGGATGCAAGCCTCATCTGAAGGCCGCTCATCTCGAGCAGGGGCTCACATACGATATAAACGGGTCTGAAGATTCCGCTGAAGCCGTAGTTGGCGATCTCCTTAATGATCTTGCCATGACGGTTACGATCCCACCTGTTAACGACGATCGTCAAAAGATTAACACCTGCTCTTGCCGCCTCAGACAGCAGAAGTCTCTTGCGTGTAAAAAGCGAATGTGACTCGGTGATCATCTGACCATTCAGATATACGACAAAGCTGCCGCAGATACCTGAGGCTTCAAGATAGATCGCTCTGTCGATATCCTCAGGAGCGAAAACAATATTGCTTCTGTAGATACCGACCTCATCGTTATCATCTACTGTGGAATGAAGGATATATTTATCGGAGATACTCTCCTCATTACGCTTTGCATTACGTTCCAGTTCTTCGGGATAGTTATAAAGAAGGTTCTGCGGAAGCCCGTAGCCCTCTGTCTGCCATGTGGAAGGCGTATTTACGATATCCCAATCGGAATCATCATAGGATGCGGACTCAACACCGAAAGGCACCTCTCCCTGCCGGTTTGCAAGCATGAATCTCCATGAGTTCAACTCGCGGACATAAGGTGACTTTACAAGACCGAATTCCGGAAGCACTCTCTCGGAATATATACTCTCGAAAGTATCATATGGCAAAAAGCCGTCATTGTTATACTCAAATTCCATATTCACCTGCAGATATAAATATTCACTATTAATTGTACCATTATGTCTCAATAACTGTATTGCACGAAGATTACAACTTATTAGTGATATCTTTTTCGAAAAATATATGCAAAAAGTCAAAATATAATTGTTAAAAACATGAAGTTTTTATAGAATTTGAATATACCTATTAACAATATATAAGGAGGGAAAAATCATGAGTATACTATTGGGCCTGGTCATCCTGGCTTCGCTCCTCGCCCTCGGTTACGCTTGCATCAACTTCTATGCGGTCAAGCGTCTCGAAGAAGGCACGGAACGAATGATCGAGATAGGTCAGGCAATCAGACTCGGTGCCAACACCTTCATTAATTATGAATACAAGGTTGTTGCCATCATCGGAGCTATCATTGCCGTCATACTGGCGGCCGTTATCTCCTGGCAGGGCGCCTGCGCTTTCGTAATCGGTGCAATAATGAGTGCATCCGCCGGCTATGTGGGCATGAAGATCGCAACTTATGCCAATGTACGCGTCACTAACAAGGCTCGCGAGACAGGCAAGCTCGGCGATACGCTCAAGGTAGCCTTCAAAGGCGGCTCCGTCATGGGCCTCTGCGTCGCAGGCTTTGCGCTTCTCGGAATCTTCATCGTATACTCTGTATTCGGCTATGCTGCGGGACAGATCTCCGACGTCTACGAAGGTGTCGAGAACACTCCCGGACTTCTTGGCCTCAATGCGCCCTTCTCGATGACGATATCCTGTTACGCTCTCGGTTGTTCCGTAATCGCCATGTTCAACCGTGTAGGCGGCGGTATCTATACAAAAGCTGCTGATATGGGCGCTGACCTCGTCGGTAAGACAGAAGCCCACATTCCTGAGGACGATCCCCGTAACCCTGCGACTATTGCCGATAACGTCGGAGATAACGTAGGTGATGTTGCAGGTCTCGGAGCAGACCTTCTGGAATCCTATGTCGGAGCAATAATGTCCGCAGCGATCCTTGCCTGCGAATTATTCGGCAAGAGCCTTGCCTTCTCTGACTCAAAACTTCTGGAGCGCATGCTCCTGTTCCCCGTAGCTTTTGCTGCTGTCGGACTGATCTCCTGTATAATCGGCATCGCATCTATCCTCCTGAAACGTCAGCTTTCAGAAGATCCTCACATGGAACTCAACCTCTCAACATGGATCTCAGCCGGTATTACGGCAATACTGGGCTTCGTACTGACTTATGTGATCTTCGGTGACTATGCGAAATCCGAGCTTCAGAATATACACTTCAAGATAGGATGGGTATCTCCTTGGGTCTGCGCTGTGATCGGTGTCTTAGCCGGCATCATCATCGGTGCCATCGCCGAGTACTACACCAGCTATGACTATAAGCCCACCCGCTACCTGGCAGGCTCTTCCGTCGAAGGCGCCGCCCTCACAATCACACAAGGTCTCGCTCTCGGCATGAAGTCCTGTATGGCTCCTGTACTTATCCTGGGCGGTGCCATCTATGTATCCAGCGTATTAGGCGGTATGTACGGTATCTCCTGCGCATCTATCGGAATGCTGAGCTTCGTTGCGGCGACAGTATCTGTTGACACCTACGGTCCGATCTCAGATAATGCCGGCGGAATCGCCGAGATGAGCTACCTTGATGAGTCCGTTCGTAACATCACCGATAAGCTCGACTCGGTCGGTAATACCACTGCCGCTATCGGCAAGGGCTTCGCCATCGGTTCTGCGGCTCTCGCGACTCTGTCGATGATGAACTCTTATCAGTATTCCTATAACGATTCCAGTGACAGCATTATGCTGGATGTTATCAGTCCTCTGACACTTGCCGGCGCCATCATCGGAGCGGCCCTGCCCTTCCTTTTCTCAGGCATCCTGATCGAAGCGGTTGCAAAAGCCGCCCGTAAGATGGTCGATGAGGTGCGTCGCCAGTTCAAAGAGATCCCCGGACTTCTCGAGGGCAAAGTGCTACCCGACTATAAGACCTGTATCGGTATCTCTTCTCAGGGAGCGCTCCGCGAGATGCGCTTCCCGGCTCTGCTGGCATTGATCTTCCCGGTAGCATCAGGCTTCCTGTTTGGAGCCGAGTTCGTCGGCGGTGTTCTCGTAGGCGCAACCATCTCCGCCATCATGCTTGCTATTTTCACAGGTAATGCAGGCGGCGCATGGGATAACGGTAAGAAATACATTGAGACAGGTGCCATCGAAGGCCATAAGAAAGGTTCGCCCGCTCACGATGCAGCAGTCGTCGGCGATACGGTCGGCGACCCGCTAAAGGACACCGTCGGACCTTCTCTTGACATTCTGATCAAGATAATGAGTACCATCTCCCTTGTAACAGTCGCAGTCTTCAGCAAATACAACCTTATCGACTGGTTAAGGGACATTCTCTGATATTAGCTTATACTTAACAAGGGGTGTCTCACAGCTTTGTGGGGCACCCTTTGTTATGCTTTATTATGGGTTGTGTCGTGGTGATGGTTATTTCGATAAAGCGACAACAAAACGACAACGGATTCCCTGCCCGGCAGTGTCGTTTCTGTGTCGTTTGTCCGGAAACCTGCCTTCCCTGCCCGGGCGACAACAAAACGACAACGGATTCCCTGCCCAGCAGTGTCGTTTCTATGTCGTTTGTCCGGAAACCTGCCTTTCCTGCCCGGGCGACAACAAAACGACAACGGATTCTCTGCCCGGCAGTGTCGTTTCTGTGTCGTTTGTCCGGAAACCTGCCTTCCCTGCCCGGGCGACAACAAAACGACAACGGATTCTCCGCCCGGCAGTGTCGTTTCTGTGTCGTTCAGCTTCCCTGTTTTTGTGAGATTTGTGAGATTTGTGTCAGATTGTGTCGGATTGTAATAAATTGTGTGCAATTGTGTGCCACATATAACCACAGTCATATTATTCTGTAAAAAAAGGAGGTTATTATGGATTACCTGCAGAAACACCAGGCATTAAGGATTAACTATCTGGAAAAGCAATTACAGACGTTGCCGACCGTCAAATCTTTCAAAAGGCGCAATAAGAACAGCGTCACACTTAAGCACCGCGTAACTTATCCCGGGCATAAGCCTTTCACCATCAGCGCTGCTAAACCGGCCGGCCAAGAATTCTTCAAACAATCGCAACTCCGTACCCAATATGAATCTGAGCTTTCTTACCTTCATCGAAAATGGTATGCTCGCTATAACGCACCCGTCCCTTCACTCGAAGCCCTAACTCATACCTTTCGCCACTCCCCGCTCATGACCTCTGATAACTTTGACAAAGCGCTCCCATATCAGAATCATCGCTACCCATTGACACCCGAGAACGGCATTATGTACAACAACAACCTTTACCGAACCAAGGGCGAGGTGCGGATCGCAATGATACTTGACAAGCTGGGGATCGATTTCAAATATGAGACTGCACTTGATACCGGGAACGGCTATATCTGCCCTGACTTTTTCGCCAGATCAAGAGAAAACGGAAATTGTATATTTATTGAATACAATGGGATGATCGACCAACGTAAATACTATGACCGTAACACAGTCAAACGCGAGACTTATTACGGGCTCGGACTGCGGGAAGGGATCGATGTGATCTATATTAATGAGTTTATGGATATAACCATGGATGAGGATCTCATCATCGCGATGATACTTTGCGCACTGGAGTCGTGACTCAAAAGCCGTACAGCAGCAAGTCCCCGGATCCGGGATTATCAGAGGATCGCGATCAGGCCGATGATCTCGAGGACAATTACAGCTATTAAAATAACAGAAGCAATTGCCAGATCGAATGTATTCAAAAAGAATTCCGGCTTGCCATACGCCTCGCGAGGCAGCTTACCGACAACGGGTTCGGAATTGTTAAGTCTCACGGACGCACCGAAAGTATCCTCGGATGGATTATAGATATTCGGCGAACCGTCGTAGTCAGTGTCGTAGTAACCTACAACCGTCGGCTTGACCTTCCCTGAGATAACATCCTCGTCTTCAATTGGGCGGTAGAAATCGGCGGAAGTGTCAGTGAACTCGACAGAATCGTAACGACTGCTGCGAGTCCTTGTCCTGCGAGCACCATCAGATGACATAGCAAACCCGGCAGGAGTCTCCTCCTGATTCATTACATTACGATCGATATCGGTCGCCGCCGTATCAAAGATGTCGTCATATTGCGGTATCATATGGTGAATTATACCACGTTTGTGCTAAGATACGCCATATGAAAGCATTGATCGCCATGAGCGGCGGCGTAGACAGCAGTGTCGCCGCCTATTTAATGAAAGAACGGGGCTACGAGTGCCACGGCGTTATGATGCGGCTTTTCGAGCCGGAAGATATACTGGAGAAAGAGGCTGCAGCAAACTACTCCAAATGCGGATCCAACAGAGATGCCGCGGATGCGGCAAGAGTCGCCGAGAGACTGGGGATCCCTTTTGAGCTGGCTGATTGCAAGGATTCTTTCGAGAAGTGCGTTATACAGCCCTTTATTGACACTTACCGCGCGGGCGGGACGCCCAATCCCTGCATCGAGTGTAACCGTCATATGAAGTTCGGCGGGCTTCTGGAGCTGGCTAAGGAAAAAGGACTTGATCTGATAAGTTCCGGACATTATGTCAGACATGTCTACGATGAAGACCTGGATCGCCATCTGTTGCTTCGCGCAACCGATCAGAGCAAAGATCAGAGCTATGTCCTCTACTCTCTGACACAAGAACAACTTGCCCGCACGGTCTTCCCTCTTGGCGATCTGACAAAAGCCGAGGTCCGGCAGATGGCAGAGGCGCTTGGCTTTGACAATGCTTCCAAAAAAGAATCTCAGGATATTTGTTTCGTGCCGGACGGCGATTATGCGGCCTTCGTGGAACGGTACACCGATCAACTCAGCCCTGAAGGCGATTTTGTGACGCTTGACGGAGAGGTCCTCGGCCGCCACAAAGGAATAATCCGTTATACGATCGGTCAGCGAAAAGGTCTCGGCATCTCATCTTCCGCTCCCCTCTTCGTAGTAGGGATCGACCCTGAACATAATGAGGTCATCCTCTCTCACGATAAGGGACTTTTTAAGCGCACCGTAATCATTGATGACATCAATCTGATATCGATCCCGGAGCTTTCCGGCGAGATGAGAGTCAGCTGCAAGCTGCGCTACAGACACAAGGATCAGCCGGCGGTCATAAGACCTCTTGGAGACAGCAGGATCGAGATCATTTTCGATGATGAACAAAGAGCGCCGACCAAAGGACAATCGGCTGTCATCTACGATGGCGATAAGGTCGTCGGCGGCGGTAAGATATGTGAGGCAAGGTAAGAATATGGATGAGAGATTTGACAGATCGAAAATGCTCTGGGGCGAGGACGGAATGAGTCGGCTCGCCTCTTCCCGCGTCGCGGTATTCGGCGTCGGCGGCGTCGGCGGCTATGTCGTCGAAGCGCTCGCACGAAGCGGAGTCGGGGCTCTCGACCTGATCGACTGCGACACAGTAAGTCTAAGTAATATCAATCGCCAGATAATCGCTCTAACAAGCACAGTCGGCCGTCTTAAGACCGAGGTGCTAGCTGAGCGCGTACATGACATAAATCCGGACTGCAAAGTCACCTGTCACAATGTCTTTTTTACGCCCGAGACCGCAGGCGAGTTTGTCTTTGAAGATTATGATTATGTTGTAGATGCCATCGACACAGTAAAAGGCAAGATCAGGATAATCGAGTGCGCCAAGCGCGCAGGCGTTCCTGTCATCAGTTCCATGGGAGCGGGCAACAAGACCGACCCAACCATGTTCAAGGTCGCAGACATCTCCAAGACCTCCGTCTGCCCCCTTGCGAAAGTAATGCGCCGCGAGCTCAAGATCCGCGGCATCAAAGACGTCAAAGTTGTTTATTCCGAGGAAGTTCCCATAAAGCCCTCAGCTTCCGCCATGGCCGAAGCCGCAGATGCCGCGGCAGGCAGCACCGTTCAAAAGAAATATATTCCCGGATCAAATGCCTTCGTACCATCGGTGGTCGGGCTGATCATAGCAGGGGTTGTTGTGAAGGAGCTGTTGGGGTAAAGCCTTAAACCTGAGCTTCGCAGCTAAAAGGGCCGCACAAAGGCGGCCCTCCCAACATAGTTTTTCGACAATTACTTATCGGATCTCAGTTCTTTTCTTCTCACAGAAATGATCAGAGCTGTACCGACGCCGACAAAAGCGATTCCAATCCACATATTCATAACTGATGTTCCGTCTTCACCGGTCTCCGCTACAACTGAACTTGGCGTGACAGAAGCAGTCTTAGAATATACCGCAGTATATGAAACATCACCGTTCACTTCCGATACGAGAGGCGACCAGCCGACGAAAGTATAAATGAATTCTCCGTCAGATGCTTTAGCCGGCGTTGCTCCGTCATAATTCGGCATTGTACCGTAAGGAACCTTAGCATCCGTCTCAAGAACCGTGCCATCCTCATTAAGCCATGTTACCATATAGCTGTTACGTGTAGCTGAATATACAGCCGTGTAAACTGCATCATCATTAACTTCTGAGAGGGTTTTATCCCAACCGCTGAATGTGTAGGTATACTCTGCGTCAGAAAGTTTGATAGGCAATGCCCCATCGTATGACGGCATCGTCCCATGTGGGATCTCAGTATGCACAGCCAGTACCGAACCATCGTGATCCACCCAGGTAACTGTATATGTATTTGTGATTTCCTCTGTCTCGTCTTCCGGTATAATGACCATTCGACGCATTATTACAGGTGTTCCATAGTCTATTGGAACTACGTCTACAGTCTCCACCCCTTCATCAGCCGGAATTGAATCTATAACCATTCTTCTTTCTTCGATCTCATCTTCAGGAATCGGTGAACGTGTAGGAAGCAGATTCTCATCATAAACAGCCTTATAGGTCGCGTCTCCTGTTACTTCAACAATTTCAGGAGACCATCCGTTGAAAGTATACTCATACTGCTCATCAGAAGGCTTGGAAGGCGTGATACCATCATATGCCGGCATCGTACCATATGGAACATCCGTATCCGTCTCCAATACTGTACCATCCGAGTCTACCCATGTAACCGTATACTTATTAATAGTCTCAGTATAAACAGCTGTATAAGTCACATCTTCTGTTACCTCGCTGATCTCGGGAGACCAGCCGGCAAAAGTATATGTATACTGCTCATCTGCCGCTTTAGAAGGAGTTTCTCCATCGTAAGCAGGCATATCACCGAGAGGAACATCATTATCTGTCTCAAGTATCGTACCGTCATCATTAACCCAATTCACGGTATAAGTAAGAAGGCCGTGAGCAGCTTTCAGTCCGTATTCTTCGCTATACGGCTCACCTGTATGAGTAAAGAGCTCAAGATGGTCCTCAACCCCTGTACAGTCCTCATAACTCCATCTTGTCTCAGCATCTTCATACCATCCGTCGATATTATGCCCGCAGCCCTGAAGCACAGCAGACGTATCGGCTGCTCCGAGTGTAACATTGGCACCGTTATTATAAATATCATCTCCGCCGTAATTGGCTGAGTTGTTATAAAGGCCGAAGCCGTCAGCAACGGAAAGATTACCGGAAAATATCATAATACCGCCGCCGTAGTTTGCACTATTCCCGATGATCTTACCTGAATTCAACTGAATATCTGTATTCGAATGTCTTGATAAGATGAGCAATGCTCCGCCGTATCCGTAATTACCGGCAGTAGACGAACATCCTGAGATCGTGCCGCCATTCATAACGAAAGTAGTGTCGGAAGTAGTATAAATGCATATACCGCCGCCATATCCGTAATTTGTGGAACTGCAGTTCTTGATCTCACCGCCGGACATATTAAAGACTACCGGATAAGCAGTCCATGCACAAACCGCACCACCGCCGATATATTGATCAACACAATTCTCGATAGTTCCTCCGAACATATTGAATACGACAGAACTTACCGCTGATCCGCCAAGAGGACTGCCTCCGGAAAGTCCGACAGCTCCGCCCTGAGTACCTGTACAATTCTCGATCCTGCCACCCATAAGGTTAAAAACAGCATTACCGTCAAGATAGACTCCTCCGGCAACCGACGCGCTGGAACATCCGGTAATAGTACCGCCGTACATATTTACTGTCGTCAATTGATGTGCCTGTACAGCACCGGCCGTTCCGATCCTGCTGCAAGGCCCGATAGTTGTTCCATCATATATATTAAGTACTGACGAGCCTGCTACATCGAAAACACCTGAATCTGATCTGCTCGACAATAATGTAAGCTGACCATCATATCCGGAATTACCAAGATTAACTACGGCATCTCCCTGAAGACTAAATGCGGCAGTTAAAGTATGACCGCCTCCAAGAACAGTGAGTGCACCCTTGGTTAAAATGATCCTTCCATTAGTAGGAAGAGATACATCTGTAGTCAAAAGTATCGTCTTACTCCCACCATTAGTGTTCAGTTCGGTTATGACAGCATTAAGTTGATCAGAATCTGAAATCTCCACTATGTCACCCGACATACCGCTATCCGCATCTTCAGCCTGTATCCCTGAACCTGTGAATGCCAATGCATACGCCGGATTTGTATACATTACCATAACCGATACTACAAGCAATAAGATAAAAAATCTTCCCTTTTTCATAGTCCCCCTCCTCCTTTCTTCAATCGATTACTATCCCTCTAAGAATCTAAAAGAACAATAACAGAAACTGTATATAGCTACTATGTATAGTATAACAGCTAATTACCCAAATAGCAAATTATTTTTATTTTATGAATGAATAATTTACATTTTTGCGACTAGCCAAGTTGAAGCTTCTTCACGGAATCCTTGGGAGAAGATACTCGGCAAAGAGCTATTTTTGAGTAACTGCATAATGGGCTTTAGCAACAGAGAAGAGATCTTAACAATTCGATCTGCTATCGAAAACAGGGCCGCCTGCCGGCGACCCTGTCCCATAGCCTATAGTATGTCAGCTTACTTCAGTATCCCGTAATCCGCACAGATGCCTGACGCGGTTTAGTAGACTGTCCCTCAAAAGAGGCCTTTTTGTCTACCTTTTTGAGAAAAAGGAACACATTTTGTAGACAGTCCCTCAAAGCACCATTTTTGTCTACATTCTTTAGAAAGAGGGACATGATCTGTAGACAACTCCATAACTCCTGTGAAGAGCATAAAAACCTCGGATTGTTCCGAGGCTTTATAGACTTAAACAGCTTCTATCGCACCATCTCCCGGCTACAGCCTCGCAGGCGCGAGTATCTTCCGCGGAATTAGTTCCGCAGGAGCCGCTTTGCGGCGACGAGGACTGTTCGTATATTCCGCGGTTTGGCTGTACGCACCGCCTGTCGGCGTGCTACTTTAAGCCGCTAGCGAATCGCACCATCTCCCGGCTACAGCCTCGCAGGCGCGAGTATCTTCCGCGGAATTAGTTCCGCAGGAGCCGCTTTGCGGCGACGAGGACTGTTCGTATATTCCGCGGTTTGGCTGTACGCACCGCCTGTCGGCGTGCTACTTTAAGCCGCTAGCGAATCGCACCATCTCCCGGCTACAGCCTCGCAGGCGCGAGTATCTTCCGCGGAATTAGTTCCGCAGGAGCCGCTTTGCGGCGACGAGGACTGTTCGTATATTCCGCGGAAGATGCGAGCGCCTTAATGATGAAACAAACGGATTCCCGTAAATGCCATAGCCATGCCATATTTGTTACAGGTCATTATGACATGATCGTCACGTATGGAGCCGCCGGGCTCGGCAATGTACTTAACACCGCTCTTCTTGGCGCGCTCGATATTGTCACCGAACGGGAAGAAAGCATCAGAACCCAGAGCTACATCGAAGTTCTTCGTAAGCCACTCCTTCTTCTCCTCGCGGGTCAGAACCTCAGGCTTAACCTTGAACAGCTCCTGCCAGCGTCCCTCTGCGAGTACATCCTCATACTCGTCAGAGATATAGACATCGATCGTGTTGTCACGGTCAGGACGGCGGATATCATCAACGAATTGCAGGCCCATGACCTTGGGGTGCTGTCTCAGCCACCAGTTGTCTGCCTTGTTGCCGGCAAGACGTGTGCAGTGGATACGTGACTGCTGTCCGGCACCTATACCGATTGCCTGGCCGTCCTTTACGTAGCAAACGGAATTGGACTGTGTGTACTTCAATGTTATAAGCGAGATAAGCAGGTCGATTTTCTTATCTTCGGGAATGTCCTTGTTGTCTGTAACGATGTTGTCGAGCATCTCCTTGTTGATGTCGAGCTCGTTTCTTCCCTGCTCGAAAGTAACGCCGTAAACCTGCTTTGTCTCGATGGGAGCCGGTACATAGTCGGCGTCGATCTTGATAACGTTATATGTGCCCTTACGCTTTGTCTTTAAGATCTCGAGGGCCTCATCCGTGTAATCGGGAGCGATGATACCGTCTGATACCTCGCGCTGGAGCATCTTTGCAGTGATCGCATCACATGTATCGGACAGAGCTACGAAGTCGCCATAGGATGACATTCTATCAGCGCCTCTTGCGCGTGCATAAGCGTTCGCGATGGGAGACAGTTCGCCAAGGTCGTCAACAAAATAGATCTTTGCTTCTGTCTCGGACAGAGGCTTACCTACTGCAGCGCCTGCGGGAGATACGTGCTTAAAGGATGTTGCGGCAGGAAGTCCTGTTGCCTTCTTAAGCTCCTTAACCAGCTGCCAGCCGTTAAAAGCGTCCAGCAGGTTGATGTAGCCGGGCTTACCGTTCAGGACTGTGATGGGCAGTTCTCTGCCGTCAGCCATGTAGATCTTGGACGGCTTCTGATTAGGGTTACAGCCGTACTTTAATTCCATAGAATTTGCCATTTATATTTCCTCCGATCAATTATTTAACGTTCTTATTCACGATACGAGTCTCTGCCTCACCCGTTGCAATATCGATATAGCGAACGAAAAGAGACACCTTGTTATCCTCGTTAAGACTTGTCCACAAAATGTCAGTGAACTCGTCGATATCATCGACCACTGTTATCTTCTCAGGCTCACCCTCAAAGGAAGGCAGCGGGTTACCGTCACCCATATAGGTGTGGATGAAGCGGCCGTATCCTGCAATAGGATTTGTGTAAGAGAAAGTATATCTCTGGCAGGACTCCGGGTCGCCGTCAGCAGACTTTAAGATAGACATTGCATAATTAAATTCGCCATTCTCCACATGCATGATACCGGAGATCCTTGGAGTATAGTTGGGAGCATCATCTTCGAACTCACGGCCTCTCAGGCTCATCTCAAAGGTCTGCTGCTTATCCATATTCTCATAGATAGTATCTGTCTGATCGCCGTTAGTAACGATCGTCTTGTTACCGAGAACGCGAACGGGAGAATAGATGATAAGATGGGGATCTGAAAGGAGTGAAGGATCGAAAGCCTCAGTCTTGATACCGTCCTCTGTAGCCGTAAATACACGGTTACGGGAATTTACGCTTCTTCCCATGATGAAGTAGCCTGTAACGGCTTTCTTGCCGTCGGGAGACTTACCGATGATGATGCCTCTTCCGGGATAGGGATTGCCCTTGAGCAATTCTGCGATGTCATATGTCTTCATATTAAAGAACCTCCGTTATTCTTTTACGTATGCAATATTGTTTTCGATAATGACCTTGCCGTCTGCGATAAGTCTGATGGCACGGGGCAGGATCACTTGCTCACATTCTTTCATTATGCGCTTCTGCAAGACTTCCGGCGTATCGTCCCACTTAACATCAACAGACTTCTGAAGCAAGATGGGACCTTCGTCATAATGCTCATTTACAAAATGAACAGTGGCGCCGGATACCTTTACACCTCTCTTAAGGACCGCTTCATGGGGCTTGATGCCGTACATACCGGCTCCGCAGAACGAGGGTATGAGAGCCGGATGGATATTGATTATCCTGTTGGAATACTCTCTTACAACCGCGCTTCCAAGCAGCGAGAGATAGCCTGCAAGAACGATGAGCTCGGCGCCGGATGCTTTTACTTCACGCAGCACCTGCTCGTCCCAGTCCTCCCTGCTGGCAAATGACTTCACCGACAGGACTGTCGACGGGATGCCGTTCTGCGCCGCTCTTGTAAGAGCAAAAGCATCGGGGTTCGATGCAACGACCAAAGAAATCTCGACACCTTCCAGATAACCGGACTTGATATTGTCGATTATGGCCTGAAGGTTTGTTCCTCCACCGGATACAAATACCGCTATCTTCATTCTGTTAAATACCTTTCGATCAGTTATATGTTACTTTGTGGACGGTCTCAGGATCCTCGGTAGGAAGTCCGGCCACATAGTTATTATCAAAGCACGCTGAGCATGTGCCGCAGTGGATCCCCTCAAGAGACTCACGTAATGAATCGAGACTTATATAACCCAATGAATCAGCGCCGATCATCTCGCAGATCTGATCATCTGTCATGGTCTTAGCAGGCAGATCCTTGCCGGCAGAAGCGTTTACGCCGTAGCAGCAAGGGAACTTAACCTGAGGGGATGCCAGGCGCACATGAACTTCCTTGGCGCCGTTATCCTTCAGGAAACGGATAATGTGCTTAGTCGTAGTACCTCTGACAAGAGAATCGTCTACTATTGCTATTCTCTTATCCTTGACTGCGGTCTTCAGAACAGCAAACTTCATCCTTACAGCCAGTTCACGCTGCTCCTGCGTACTCTTGATAAAAGTACGTCCGACATATCTGTTCTTAAGAAGACCCATTCCAAAAGGCACTCCCAGCCCGTCGGCAAAACCCAGCGCAGCCGCATTACCGGAATCCGGAGCACCTATTACAAGATCACAGTCACAGGGATGCTCCTTTGCCAGAGCCATACCTGTCTTATATCTGGAATCGAAAATACTTGTTCCATCGATAAAGGAGTCCGGACGGGCTACATATACATACTCGAAAATACATACCTTACCGTCTTTAACCCTTTGCTCGGAAGTCTTGTTCTCTTCATAGAATAAAGACTCAACGCCATCGTTGGAAATGGAGATGATCTCACCGGGCTCCAGGTCTCTTACGAATTCTGCACCGAGAGCATCAAAAGCACAATTCTCGGAAGAGAGCATCCACTTGTCGTCCTTGCGCCCGAGAGCAAGAGGTCTCAGGCCATGGGGATCTCTTACGCCGATAAGCTTATCTTCCGTCATCATGATGATGGAATAAACACCTTCCATCTCCTGCATCGTCTTAAGGAGCGCATGCTCACAATCATCCGTAACAATACGGTTTCTGGAGAAGAGTGACAGGATGATCTCAGAATCCGTGTTGGTCTGGAAGATAGCACCAAGATTTTTAAGATTCTCCCTTATATCGTAGCTGTTTAATATAACCGAATCACAGGACAGGGCTATATTACCGACGCGGCTCTTGATCAGAACCGGCTGGATCGCATCACTTCCTGTCTCCTCACCGCCTCTTGTATGAGCGATACCACATCTGCCTTCAAGAGTATTAAGTGTCACCTCATCGAAAATATCCGCCACCATTCCGGCCTGCTTGTGAACCATGAATGTGCCGTCATGATTTACGGCAATACCTGCGGACTCCTGTCCTCTGTGTTGCAATGAGAAAATACCGTAGTACAAAGTCTTTGCTACTTCAGAGGGAACCTCTGCTCTGTCAATACATCCGAATAAGCCACTCATAAATCAATCCTCCATATTGGCAATCTTCTGCTGAAGGCCCTCATCCTTAGCCCCGACCGAGGATGCAAGCTCTTCCTTATAACTCTTAAGTTTAAGTGACAACTCCTCGTCACCCAAAGCGATTATCTGAGCCGCCAGCACACCGGCATTGGCAGCTCCGTCAATGGCAACAGTAGCTACCGGAATACCCGTCGGCATCTGAACTGTCGCATAGAGAGCATCCACACCGTTCAAAGCACCACCCTTACAGGGAACGCCGATGACGGGGAGCGTAGTATTGGCTGCTATAACGCCTGCCAAATGAGCTGCCATGCCTGCTGCTGCAATAACTACCTTAAAGCCGTTATCATATGCCTTGGATGCCAGTTCCATAGCTTTGGCGGGAGTTCTGTGCGCCGATGCGATATGAGCCTCGAAATCGATTTCGAAACGCTTCAACATCTTAAAACATTTCTCCATCACAGGGAAATCCGAATCCGATCCCATGATCACTAATACTTTTCCGTTTGCCATTTGTATTACCTCCGTTAATTATTCATCTTCCTGAGTCCATCCGAGCTTGTCCATTACTCTGTAGTAATCATCCGAACCCCATTCGTAAGGTCTCGGGCAATAGTCATTTGAAGTAAATGATGTCTGCGAGAAAGGTATAACATTGAGTTTATACTCCTCGACATAGCTATTGGTCTCATCCATCACGAACTCACACTGAACAATGCACGAGTCCGGATCAGACAAACCCGTATTACCTCCGAAACAGAAATTAGACAAACTGTACAATATATACTTGCCGTTATAAAGCTCAATCGGTTGCAATCTGTGAGGATGGGTGCCGACAACGATATCCACGCCATAATCTATAAGCGCCTGAGCCGCACTGACCTGGGAGCTTTCAGGCGAATACATCCTCTCCGTTCCCCAATGACAGGAAACGATTATGATATTGCAGCCTTCCTCCTTCATGGAATCGATCAGAGGATAGATCTCTGACACGGAATCACCCGATACCAGATCCACACCGCACATTCCGATCTTGATCCCCCTGATCTCGCTGACCGCATACTGAGTCTTGTCGCTCCAGAGAATCCCGTAATCCTCAAGGTTCTCTCTTGTATCATCAAGTCCTTCCTGAAGGTAATCATAGCTGTGATTGTTGGAAAGGTTTACCGCCTCGATACTTCCGTTTACGAGCATCTCGGCATATTCAGCGGGCGATCCGAAAACGAACTCCTTGACCAGATGATTCGTCGCATCCGTCAGGGTTCCCTCAAAGTTAGCAAGGGTCAAATCATCCTGCGACAGATATTCAACTGCATTCTGGAAACAGTATTCATAATCACCGTTCACTACCGCATCAAAGCCGGCTGAGCTGCCGTTCCATGCAAGGGCCTCCGCCAAGGTGCAGTCACCTATGAAACTGCATAGTATCCTCTGTGGCTCCGGCGTGGGAGTCGGTGTAAAAGTAGGTGTGGGAGTCTCTGTAGGAGCGGTATCTTCGGTCTCGTCAATACTTTCGATCGTAACAAGGGTCTCAAGAGTCGTCTCCGTAGCATTATTATCGCGTACGACCGAACAACCGCCAAACAGCGGGATCATAAGTAAAGCGGCACCGATCACAGGTATATAACGTCGACTCAAATCCGCACACCCTTTCGAAAAAATCCAAAACTGATTATAACAAAAGATAAGGCGGCAGTTCAACGCTTGAACTACCGCCTAAACATCTACATTTTAACGATTATCGCTCGTCTCTGGGCACATAATCTACATCAAGTATCATATCCCTGACATAAAGACCGGAATCAGAGATAAACTCGTCGGGCCAGTGTCCCGCATATTTCTCCTCCGTGGTAAGGACATTAGAGATAAATCTCAGGGCATTAGATGCCTCACTGGAAGAGCCTCCGATGGACCAGTTGCACCAGCTGATGCTATTCTCATCAAAGAAATCCAGCCACTGCTGGGACTTATCAACAAAGACCAGACCGTTACCGCTGTCGTAGGTCGTTCCCCATTCCGTACAGAAGACTGCTACGCCGTTATCGATGGCTGTCTGAACCTTGTCGATATGATCCTGCCCATGAGTGCCCGCATAGAAGTGAACGGTGTACATAACATTCTCATCATCGAGGGGATTCATGGAAGCCGTATCAACATCCTGGCTCCAGGTCGGAGTTCCTACAATGATGATATTATCGGGATCATTTGCTCTGATCGCAGCAATGACTTCTTCTGCATAAGGCTTGATGCAATTGTCCCAATCAACTTCCACATCCTCACCGCTGCTGTTGGGCTCATTACAGATCTCATAGAAGACATTGGGGCAGTCCGCATAGATCTCGGAGATCCTGCTGAAGAAATCGATCGCTTCCGCCTTATAGGTATTGGGATTACCGTCATAAAGGATGTGCCAGTCAATGATGACATAGACGCCCTGATCGATACAAAGGTCTACATATTCGCACATCTGATCGAAATACTTATCCGGGTTGCTGATATAGTTCTCATCGCCTGTACCGGTATACATAGCCATTCTTATGATGTCACAGCCCCAATCCTCGGCAAGTGTCTGAACAGTATCCTTGTTTACAAATCCGTACATGCCGTTCATTCCGTATGTGGACATTCCCTCAAGTTGAACGATCTGTCCGTCACTGCTGACGATATGCGTGCCTTCGATATGAAGCTGACCATACTTTTCTACGATCTTGTCAGTCACGACTGCAGTGCTGAAAGGACCGTGGGCTGGGGTAGGCTCAGCTGCTTCTGTCTCGGAAGGTTCGGCAGTACTCTCCGTCGTCTCATCGGCAGCAGCCTCTGTGGGTGCCTCTGTCTCTGTCTCCGTTTCTGTTATCTCGCTAGTATTCTCGTCGGCCGCAGCAGTCTCCTCATCCTTGCCGCCCGAACAGGCGGACATAAGTAAAGATGCGGCAATGATGGCTGATAATGCTTTGATCTTTTGGGGTTTCATGGTAATCGCTCCTTTTCGATGATCATTCTTCGTTTGTTTCAGAGTCCAGATCCAAGATCATGTCCCTGACAAATAATCCTGAATCCGAGATAAACTCGTCGGGCCAGTGTCCCGCATATTTCTCTTCGATCGTCAGCACATTTGAGATGAACTTGAGCGCATTGGAAGCTTCTGTCTGAGAACCGCCGATGGACCAATTACACCAGCTGATACCATTCTCATCGAAAAACTCCAGCCACTGCTGAGATTCTTCGATAAATACAGTACCTGCGCCAGAATCATTAGTTGTACCCCACTCCGTACAGAAGACCGCGATACCATTGTCAAGAGCCGTCTGTACTTTGTCTCGCAGTTCCTGACCATGGGATCCGGCATAAAAATGAACCGTATACATGATATTCTCGCCCTCGATGGGATTAGCAGAAGCGATATCCACATCCTGGCTCCAGTTAGGTGTTCCGACAATAATGATATTATCGGGATCGTTTGCTCTAATTGCAGCAATTACTTCTTCTGCATAAGGCTTGATGACATTATCCCAATCGACCTCGACCTCTTCTTCACGACTATTGGGCTCATTACATATCTCGTAGATGACATTCGGCGAGTCAGCGTAGATAGCGGATATCCTCGAGAAGAAGTCAATGGCCTCTGTCTTATATGTATTAGGATTACCGTCTGACAGGATATGCCAGTCGATGATAACGTAGATGCCCTGATCGATACAAAGGTCAACATATTCACACATCTGCTCAAAATACTTGTCCGGGTTAACTATATATCCGTCGGAATTTCCCTCTGTATACATCGCGAGCCTTAAGACATCACATCCCCAGTCTTCAGCCAGCGTCTGAACTGCAGCCTGATTTACAAATCCGGCCATGGCATTCATTCCATAAGTACTCATTCCTTCAAGCCTGACCGGCTCGCCGTTGCTGTTTACGAGCTGCGTCCCGTCAACAGATAACTGACCGTAAGACTCAACTATCTTGTCTGTCACTATCGCCGTGCTGAAAGGACCGTGAAGGGGCTCAGTTTCCGAAGGCTCTGTTTCCGTCTCGGAAGGCGTAGTCTCGGCTTCTTCAGTTGTAGTTTCCTCAGTCTCGATAACGATAGAAGTGGGAACGGCATCCGTTGAAGGCAAGGTCTCATCTTCCAAGGTCTCAGAACAAGCTGCAAATATAAAAGAAGATGCGAGAATAAGCACTAAAGCTTCGAAAACAGGGCGTTTCATCTATTATGTCTCCTTGAACTCATAATTAGCAAAAAAAATTGTAAACAATTATGTATTTGCTCGATTAAAGTGTATAATAATAGTGAATTTTTGTAAATGTTGCGCAATCTTGTTCGTTTACAAACACGACATAATTTATTTATGGACAAATTGTCGCCAGCGTTTATAATATTTTATAAGGATAGACGATGATAACCATCTGTTTATTATGTGAGGAGTGATAGCATGGCAAAGCTTGAAGCTATTAAGGATAAGATCTGGAAGCTGGCTAAGAAGAATAAGCTGGACGGGTTGATCAAGTATTCGGGCGACAGTGACGAGAATGTTCGCACTGAAGTTGCATTGGCTATGGGTCAGATTAAGACTTATGAGAGCGGTATGGCACTCATTCCCCTTCTCAGAGATCCTTCTCCCATGGTAAGAGCTGCAGCGGCAACATCAGCAGCAGACATTGAAGCCAAGCATTGCGAGGAATATGTCAAGAAACTGGCTTTTGCTGATTCTGACCCGAATGTTCGTATAGCTGCGAAGGCCGCTTTCGACAGACTGAAGACAAATGTTGTCTGATCTTTTCTGCTAATAAGATTCAAGGAGCGTTCCTGTAGGGGCGCTCCTTTTTTATCCGCTTAACTGCAATTGGGATAAAATGCCTGTTAGCCCGTTAGCTACCAGCCGGGCGTCAACATAAAGCTAGTTCAAGCTCAGTTCCTTATACTCTCTGTTCCCTGATGACTATCTCCCCGGCAGTCTTGTAGATGCTGTCGGAAGCAACAGCCCCTCTAACCATAGACAATGGATAGATCTGGGTGTTGCGGCCCACAATGGTACCGGGATTAAGGACACTGCCGCAGCCGACCTCGACATGATCACCGACTATGGCACCGAACTTCTTAAGCCCGGTATCGACCACACCCTCACTCGACTTGACAGATGTTAAAGACTTATCCGACTTGACATTCGAAGTGATAGCCCCCGCTCCCAGATGACTCTTATAGCCCAACACGGAATCGCCCACATAATTGTAATGGGGCACCTGAACATTATCAAAAAGAATAACATTCTTGAGCTCGGTAGAATTACCAACGACGCAGTTACTGCCGACAATGATCTTCCCTCTCAGGAAGGCACAATGTCTAACCTCAGTCTCGGGACCGATGATACAGGGACCGGCAATATATGCGGATTCAAAAACATGCGCACTCTTAGCGATCCAGATGTCTTCTCCCCTCTTCTCGTAAAGCTCTTCCGGAAGAGTCGGACCAATCTTCATGATAAAATCACCGATATCAGGCAGAACCTCCCATGGATATTCTTTTCCCTCGAAAAGCTCCGCTGCTATGGTATGTTTCAGATCAAGATAATCACTTATGGAATACATCGATTTCTCCTTTTACTCAACCGTAACGCTCTTTGCCAGATTACGCGGCTTGTCAACATCGCAGCCCTTATTGACTGCCATATAATAAGCGAAAAGCTGACAAGGCAGTACGCCCAGGATAGGTGTCATGAGCTCATCACAATCAGGGATCGTAAATCTCACATCAGATGCGGGCTCCATTGAATCAAACCTTTCCGGTATGATGGACAGAACAGTGGCACCACGGGACTTGACCTCAGTTATATTGGAGATCATCTTGTGAGCCAGATTATCCTGAGTGATCGGGCAGACAACAAGGGTTCCTTCCTCGATAAGAGCAATGGTGCCGTGCTTAAGTTCTCCGCCCGGATATGCCTCTGAATGAATATAGGAGATTTCCTTAAGCTTAAGGGATGCTTCCATAGACAGATAGTAATCGAGTCCACGACCGATAAAGAAGATACTCTCGGCATTGAAATGTTGAGTAGCGAACTTCTGGATCTCATTCTGTTTTGCAAGTATCCTGTTCAGTTTGCCCGGAATAGCCTTAAGTTCTTCCTGATATCTGACATAGGCCTGATCATCGATCTTACCAAGGATATGTGCGATCTTAAGGGCTATGAGATATACACAACCCAGCTGAGTCGTATAAGCCTTTGTTGAAGCAACGGATATCTCAGGGCCTGCGGCGGTATAAAGAACATAGTCAGCTTCTCTTGCGATGGTGCTTCCGATAACATTTACGATAGCAAGTGTCTTGGAACCTCTGGACTGAGCCTCCCTCATGGCGTTGAGGGTGTCGATAGTCTCACCGGACTGGGAGACGACTATGGTCAGTGTTCTGGAATCTACAAGAGGATCTGAATAGATAAACTCACTGGCGACGCCGCAGATTACAGGGATGCGGCAGAGCTTTTCGATAAGATATTTACCGACGCAGCCGGCGTGATATGCAGTACCGCAAGCAACAAAATTAACCTTGTCGATGCCTTCAAGAAACTTTCCGTCGATAGGAAAATGCTCCAATAGTATATCTCCGTCCTTGATCCTGGGGTTAACGGTAGCTTCGAAGGCCGCAGGCTCCTCAAACATTTCCTTCATCATGTAATGCTCATAGCCGCCCTTTTGAGCAGCGTCGGCACTCCAGTCGACATGTGAGATCTTGTATTCGACAGGATCGCCGTGAACATCATAGACCTCTATCGAGTCCTTCTTCATTATCAGAATACTGTTATCCTCAAGATATAAAACATCTCTTGTATATTCGATAAGGGCCGTCACATCAGATGCGACAAAGTTCTCATTTTTACCAATACCGACGACGATCGGATTATCTTTCTTGGCGCAGATGAGCCTGTCCGGATAGTCACTGCAGAGAACTACAAGAGCGTAGGAACCGATGATATCCTTGAGTGCAGAGCAGACCGCCTTGAAAACATCACCGCAGTCCTCCTGCTCATAGTAATACTCGATAAGCTGAGCTGCTACCTCAGTATCAGTATCAGAGACGAAAGTATAGCCCTTACGGGTCAGGAATTTACGAAGCTCGGAATAATTCTCGATGATGCCGTTATGTACAACACAGATCTTCTTGTCCATGGACAAATGAGGATGGGAATTAACATCGCTGGGAACGCCGTGGGTAGCCCAACGGGTGTGACCCATACCTACTGTAATATCGGGATCGCCCTCACCATAGATCTGAAAGCCCGCTTCCTTAACGGCCGCTTTCAACTCATCTACTCTTCCCTTGCGCTTGATGAGCTCAATGTTATCGTTCTTGATGAAAGTAACACCTGCTGAATCGTAGCCTCTGTATTCCAGATGAGTAAGTCCTCCCAGAAGAACCTCTAAAATATTACGATCACCTATATAACCAACTATTCCGCACATAGGATATCCTCTCAATCCATCTTATATTTGCTGTTGATAATCGCTGCAAGCTCATTAGCCATAGAAGTTATCTTCCCGATGTCTTTGCCCTCCAGCATTACCCTGATCATAGGCTCCGTACCGGAAGGTCTGACAAGGATCCTTCCCTCACAACCTAATTCCGCCTGCATCTCATCCATACGGGAATGAAGCTCGGGCATCTGCATTGCCGCCTCTTTGTCATGATCATTAACATAAGCAGCCACGAGAACCTGGGGCAGGACTTCCATTACAGAAGCAGCTTCAGCTATGCTCTTGCCGCTGTTCTTTAAGGCTGTCAGGAGAGCAAGAGCCGTGAGCATTCCGTCTCCTGTGGTTGATACATCCAGCAGGATGACATGTCCGCTCTGCTCGCCGCCGATATTGTAACCGGACCTCTTCATCTCCTCCAGGACATAACGATCACCGACCTTGGTCTTGGCAAGCTTAATACCCTTCTGTTGCGCCATGATATCCATACCGAGATTACTCATAACCGTAACCGTGATGGTATCCTGCTTCAGAATGCCGCGCGCCTTCATATCCAAGCCGATAACGGACATTATCCTGTCGCCGTCGATAACATTGCCGTCCCTATCCACACAAAGGAACCTGTCAGCATCACCGTCGAAAGCAAGCCCCATATCGCAAGCTTCAGCCACAGTCACCGCCGCCAATTTATCCAGATGCGTTGATCCGCAACCGGCGTTGATATTGATGCCGTCAGGCTTGTCTCCTACTGCCACAACATCCGCGCCAAGATCAGCGAAAAGCTTCTGTGCGATGCCGCTGGCTGCGCCGTTCGCCGAATCGACCGCCAGCTTCATTCCCTTAAGATCCACTGACATCACGTCCTTTAGCCTCTGCAAATAATCAGCGGCCGCAGAATCCTTAAACATATAGCTTCCGATATCAGCTCCTATGGGAAGCTCGGATCTGTAAGCATCAAAATCATTAACGATCTCCTCGATCTCGTCCTCTACGCTGTCAGGCAGCTTATAACCGTCTCCCGAGAAGAATTTGATGCCGTTATACTCATAAGTATTATGCGATGCAGAGATCATTACACCTGCATCACATCCGTATTTGCCCGTAAGATAAGCTACTCCGGGCGTAGGGATCACGCCTACCCTGATTACATCAGCGCCGGCTGAACAAAGACCTGCTATAAGAGCAGTCTCCAACATCTTACAGGATATCCTCGTATCCATTCCGATAAGGAAAAGCGGCTTATGAGACGAACCTTTTTCCTTACCTGCCAGCACTCTCGCGCCTGCGAAGCCGAGTCTATATGCCAGTTCGCCGGTCAACTTCTCATTGGCCACGCCGCGAACTCCGTCAGTACCGAATAATCTTGCCATTAAATTCCTCCAACAGGATCATAAATATGATATCCCCCATCACTGTGCATCTGCGCCCTCCGCATCGGCCGCATAAACAGTTACGGATACCGTCTCGGGAATCTGCCGTTCAACTCGGAAATAGATATTCTTCTGGGCCGAGCTGACTATAACAGGCAGCTCAGCAACGCCAACATTGCTGACTCCCGAATAATCGATTCTTGCTATTATATCACTCTCAGTAAGTTCTTCTATCGTATCCTGACGGCCGACGATCTCGAGCTTTACCGAATCAACAGGATATGACACTTCCATGTTGTCAGGCGTGGAATTCTCGGAATATGTGATCGGTACGGTTATGGTCGTGGATACAACCGGATTGGTATTAATCTGAATATACATCCAAAGACCGATGGACATAAGAAGTGACGCAAGCATTATAAGAGCACGTGAACCGAAGCCGGCGCGTTGAGCGCTGTTGGCACGGTGCTCTTCCTTATTGATAAGTTCGGTCTTAACAGCCTGTTCACCGGCAGCCTCAGTAACAGAAACATGCTCAGTTGCATTCTCAGTAGCAGGCGACTGACTCTTGCTGTTCTTCTTATTCTTGTGCTTGATCTTGCTGAGAAGTCCTCTTACGCCCTTCTTTGTTTCTTTTTGAACCGACAGACCGAGAAGATACATAAGATTAGCTTCAAGCTCCTCGCTGCTATGCATCTCATAGAGCCTTCCGTTAACTGCGATGGAAGTCTTGCCCCTTTCCTCGGACACGGCAACAGCAACAGTATCGCCCATCTCGCTTGCCCCTACAGCCGCTCTGTGTCTTGTTCCGGTACGATCAAGGGTATGCATAGTCACAGCCAGAGGCACATGACACCTTGCAGCTATTATCCTGCCATTACGTATAAGCAGTCCGCCGTCATGCATCGGGGAACCTTTATAGAAAATGGACTGAAGCACTGAATTGGATACTGTCGAATCAAATCTTACGACATTCTCCTGTTCCAAGAGCTCATCGAGCCTTGTGCTTCTCTCTATAAGGATCAGAGCTCCCGTGTAGGTTCTGCTCATCTCCCGGCAAGCAAGACAGATCTCATTGATAAGAGAAACTGCCGCAGTCTTATCATCAGCCTCATCCGACGCCAGCAGGCTCTTTACCGAACCAAAGGTCCTGATACCTACTGTCTCGAGACCTCTTCTTAATTCCGGTTGGAAAATGACAATGAACAATATGGCAAAAACATAGAGCAATCTGTTGAAAAGATAGCCGACCATATTAAGTCCGAGAAGTCCGCTTATCAGAACGAACATCATTATCAGAACGATACCTTTGATCAGCTGCCATGCTCTCGTTTGCTTAATAAACAGCAAAGTCCAGTAAAAAAGGAATGCAACTATTACGATATCAAGACCATAGCGAATAATATCCCATTTACTGCCGAAAAACAGATAGCCGTCCTTCAGACTCTGAATGAGTTCCGTTATAAAATCAATTATCTGATCTATTATCGAAAACGTCCCCATCAAGGACCTCCGCCATTTAGTCTAACTGTTATTATAACATAAAGTCTGATTTGGCTATAGTTTTATGGATTTCCTAAATGATGTCGGCATTCGGCTCCCTGATAATGCCGTCAACACACGAACTCACCAACCTGAACTCGTCGTCCATAAGGTTAAAAGATGCCCGGAAGCCGGGCCGGACATATCCGAGCCCGATTTTTTCCGGCTTGATCCCGAGCCTTCTCAAAGGGTTTATAGTGAGTGCGCGGATTATACTATCCATTGGAATCCCGAAGCTGTAAAGCCTGTGTGCCTCCTGCGCGAGATTGGTCACCGAGCCTGCAAGATTACCGCCGGGGCCATAGTAAGTCCTGCCGCCTCTCACCTCGACATCGGCATCGGCCAGTTTATAGACTCCGTCAGGCATACCGGCTCCTCTCATTGCATCGGATATTATGATCATGTGATCCGGATCGATCAGGCGGAACATCATTCTCAGCATAGGCGCCTCGATATGATAGCCGTCACAGATAATCTCGGCATAGATCTTTCCGTTATCGCAGACTGCTGCAGGAATTCCAGGAAAACGCTTGCCGAAGCTTTTCATAGCATTAAGGATATGTGTAACGGATGTCGCCCCCTCTCCGAAAGCTCTCATAGCTGTCTCATAATCAGCCTCGCTGTGAGCCAGGGAAACAACATAACGACCACTTGCTTTACGGATAAACTCCATCCCTCCATCCAGCTCCGGAGCCAGATCGATTATCTTCATAAGCCCCGGGAAATCAGCCTCAAGGGCATCAACGATCGCCATAGCCCTACTTGGCGGTATACAACAGTCGGCATTCTGAACGCCTGCCATTTCAGGACTCATGAAAGGCCCTTCAAGGTGTATTCCCAAGATCTGCGCTTCGCCCCTATTCTGAGAATCCGCCACCTCCGATGTCGCCTCAAAAGCTTTCCTTATCACATCAATGCCCGTGGTCATAGTCGTAGGACAAAAAGCGGCTACACCGAATTCCGGAAGGCGGGAAGCCATTGTTCGTATCGCTTCGGGCGAACCGTCTGATGTATCAGAACCAAAAGATCCGTGTATATGAGTATCGATAAAACCGGGGCAACAAAACAGCCCCTCGGCATCCGTAACATCTCCGCCTTTATCCTCCGAACAGATAAGGCCGGTCTCATCATCTACAATTATATCCCTTGTATCTATTTCCCTTCCGGGATTGATTATCTTCGCATTCCTGATGATCATGGCAATTTCCCTTCTACTATCTTCCAGCCGGATCCGCTTCTTATGATCGATATAAGATCGGCCTCGTCTTCAGGCGCTTTTTCGAGGATGATCCCGCCGCCGTAAGTAGCTCTGTGATGGCAATCTGAGCCGGAAGAGAATGGCCGGCCTGTTCTCTCGGCAAACTCTCTTGCCTTGCGGTTCCATTCGGTCCAGTTGGAATGATTATATACTTCGACTGCGTCCACGAGCTCCGGATAAAGCCTTATTTCCTTGATATAGGAAGCTTTGCGAAAAGGATGCGCCTGAATGATCGCTGCTCCCGCTTCTCTGAAATAGGGCAGGAACTCAGTCGGTTCCATCTCCATCACTTCATGATGCCTGCAAAACCAATCTTCGCCAAGCCCGATCACAATAAATTCCGTACCATAATAAGCATACTCGCTTCCGCAGAAAACTTTCAGTCCAATCCGCTCGCCCTCTTCACATGCTTTTCGATAACCTTTGAACTGCTCTCTCATCTGTTCTTCCCAAGCTAAGCTTCTATCAACTCTGCTGTTACCGTTAACAAAATGATCCGTCACGATAATACCGTCGTAACCGGCAGCCTTATACTGACGGACCTGAGATGCAGCATCAAGAGTCGCGCAGGCACTGGCTTCCTTTGTATGCATATGGGTCTCAAGTAAAAATCCCATGGACCTAACTCCTGTTATCAGCCCCGAGAGAGCAGATCAGATCTGCAAGGACTTTGACCATATCCACCATGACCTCGGCTACACAATATTCATAGCGCCCGTGATAGTTATGACCTCCGGTATAAAGATTAGGACAGGGCAAGCCTTTAAACGACAACATAGCGCCGTCCGTTCCGCCTCTTATCGGGCTAATGACCGGAGTGATACCGTTATCACGCATGGCTTGCGAAGCCTTGTCAATAAGGAACATATTGTCCGGATCGATGACTTCTTTCATATTGTAATACTGATCCTTGATCTCAATAGTTACTGTCCCTTCGCCATACCGGCAATTGAACTCATCGGCACGCGCTGTGATCAGCTTCTTACGCTGTTCAAAGAGTTCTTTATCATGATCCCTGATGATATAGTGCAGCTCGCTTTCTTCTATATTCCCATTAATGGAAGTCAAATGATAAAAGCCTTCATATCCTTCCGTATTCTCCGGTCTCTCATTCGGATACAGGCCGGCTTGGAACTGCGCAGCCAGTGAAGCTGCATTTATCATCTTTCCCTTGGCATCTCCGGGATGAACACTGACACCCTTTATCAGGATCTTAGCGGATGCAGCATTAAAGTTCTCGTACTCCAAGCCGCCTTCTCCACTGCCGTCGACAGTATAGGCATAATCGGCACCAAAGCGTTCAAGATCAAAGAATTCAACACCCTCACCGATCTCCTCATCCGAAGTAAATGCAATAGCTATCTTGCCGTGAATATAGCGAGGATCATCCTTCCTGCAATCTTCACACAAAAGCTTTGCCAGAGACATGATCTCGGCAATCCCTGCCTTATCGTCCGCGCCGAGAAGAGAATTACCGTCTGTATGTATTATGGTCCTGCCAATATAATTCGCAAGCTCAGGAAACCTTACGGGACTTAAGATCATACCGTCGTTGCCAAGTTCGATATCTCCTCCGTCATAGTTATATGTAAAAACAGGAACAACATCATGCCCTGGTGCTTCCGGAGATGTATCCATATGAGAGATCAGGCCTATAACCGGTCTCTCGCTCAGTTTATCCATCGCAGGGATCGACGCATATACATAGTTATGCTCCTCATCGTAAAAGATATCTGCTGCTCCGATCTCTTCTAATTCTCCTACAAGTAGTCTGCCGAGATCTTTTTGCTTCTCGGTTGAGGGATGTGTACCGCTATCCTCCGAAGATGCCGTATCTATCTTGGCGTATCTTATAAATCGACGTATAACGTCTTCTTCCTCTATCAGTCTGCTGCTGTTCATCTTCGTCTTCTGTCTCCTTCCGAAGACGGACGCCAAGCGAAAATCTCCCACCCGGCGAGCCTTATTCAAAATCGAACTCAATGCGAGAATATTATAAAACTCAGTTATAGGTCGGTCAAAGCAATTGACGAAATGTTACTTTTATTTCATATCTTCAGAGTCCAGCAGGATCGTAAAGGGGCCGTTGTTTACAAGGCTGACTTCCATATGCTCACCGAAAACACCCGTCTGCACAACCGGCACAGACTTCCTGCACTGCTCGATAACATATTTATAAAGCCTCTCTGCCTGATCCGGCGCGCCTGCATTAAGGAAATTAGGACGGTTCCCGTGCCTGCAGTCAGCATAGAGCGTAAACTGGGAGATCAAGAGCAACTCTCCTCCCACATCTGAAAGCGACAGATTAGTCTTACCGTTCTCATCCTTAAAGATCCTCAGACCGATCATCTTCTTGATCATCTTATCGGCGATCTGCTCGTTATCGTCCCTGCCGACTCCGATAAGGACCATAAAGCCCTTCCCTATGCTTCCGACAGTCTCACCGTTAACTCTTACGGATGACTCATCTACTACCTGTATTACGAATCTCATATCGGTTATTTTGCTCCACGATCAGTCTTACCCCCGTATTATTACACAACGCGGCGCGTAATGACAGGTTAACCGTAGTTCTCCTGAATATACAGTTCAAGCCTCGAACAGAGTGAATCTGTGATCATCTCCACTGACCTTCCTGAAGTATAGTAGGCATCTATTTCTTCACATATTATGTTATAGATTCCCCAGTCGAGCGTTATAAGAGTATTGACATCGGTAACCATTGTCATGTATCCGGCTGCATCTTCAGGCGATACTTCGATAAACACCTCCCGCTCTGTCAGATGTCCGTTCTCATCGATCTGTCCCCTGACAGTTGTTGCCATAGCCAGATATGTCAGTTCATCGGCCGGGATCGTTTCAGGTGATATCATATATTCGATATATTCATCCAGGATCCTTCCGTTTACCGGTATGCTTCCGTTATTGTAATTAAGCCTTTGAACTTCATCTGACAGGAGTATACTGACAAATTCAGCACAAGCCTGAGGGTATTCGGTACCGGATGATATAGCGACCAGACCCGTCGGATTAACCGCTTTGATCGAACCATCAATAGCAGGGAACCCAACAAAACACACACGATCTTCTGTCTCACGGTTTATGCTCAGATAATTACGTATATCATTAGCAATAAACTGCAGGGAGAGTGAGTCTTCACCGTCAAGAAATCCGTCAGTAACATCTGACATATCATCTGGCCCTATCCCGTTCTCGATGCTGAACCGTACTATCTGTTCCATGTTTTCTCTGTCAAGCATCGCACTTCCGGTGTTATCGTTCATGACAGAATACCTGATCATAAAATCTGCTAAATCGTGAGCATATGTGTTACATATCCTTCTCTGTCCATCTTCAAGAGGCGGAAGATCATAGATACTGTAAGAACCTTCAGGATACTGGGAACTCGCTCCTATATACCCGAACAGAGTATATCCCGAGAAGACCTTATAACAGTGTCCGTCACTTATCATCAATTCACGGATCCCCTCCGAGAGCTGCTCGAAAACCTCCTGATCGATCAGAGGAAGCATGTCTCTGACCATACCGCTTCGTCCACAATAATCGTAATCAAAATCATTTCCGTAAAACATATCCGGAACATCTCCGTTTTGAAAATCGGCGATCAATTGAAGTTTTGCCTGTTGTGCCTCAATTGCATTATTGTAACTATATTCATCGCCAAAATCTTCAACCTTAACGAGATATGTATCCTGTTTGGTGTTGAATCGGTATGCCGCATAAACAAGTTCAGGACTGAGCGTCGCTCCGCTCCCCTTGATAACAAGCTGTGTTCTTGCTTCATAAGAAGAATCATTATCTAGAGAAACAAGTATGACATCCGTCTTATCTGTATCATATCTGTAGATCGTAGCGAAAGTATCCTCGTCTAAGAAATACATATACAGATTGTAAGATGTCTTTTCCAGAGGAGGAGGCATTATAAGATTCTCGATACGAGCCACAGGCACGCATTCAATTTCATCAAAACTCAGTTTACTTATTAGACCGTTAAACTGATCATAGGAGAATCCGCCATATCTATAAACAGTATCATTATCTTCCAATCCGAAAGCAGTATTATCGGCAATAAACGTATATGTCCCTTCATCAAAATCAAGTTCATAGAAAGCTGTTGTTGCAAATTGTGATTCTACAGACAGTATCCTTCTGTCTTCCTGTTCGAAGTAACAGATCTCTTCACTCGGGAAACCGATATTATCAAATACTATCTGTCCCTTTACAACACCTTCACGATCGTAAAGTACAGCTTCCTGAGAATTGATGACTACAAAACCGTCACCGGCTGATTCGATATCGTGTCTGGGAGACAGTCCTGAAGCAGGTCTGTCCTCAGATCTGATCCTGTTACCATCATGATCAAAAAGAATGAACCCGGCACCTTCACAGTAGCAGGCAGTCCTGTCATCTCCCACTCCGCAGAAACAACTTGCATTATCTACATCTAAAAGTGTTCTGTCGAACAGTGTACCATCAGATAATTCATAACGATAATATGCACAATCTGTATTATCATCGGACAATTGACCGGTTATAAGCACTGCCTTACCTTTTTGTTTATAGATCCAGGTATAATCAGTTCGTTCATCAATAGTATATATGTCGGCAGTATAATACCTTGAGTCAATATCGTATTTACGCGCCCCGGACTCATTGCTGCAGGATGTCAAAGCTGTCACTGCCATCAGCAGCAATGTACTTAACAGAATTCTTATGAATGATCTTCGGGAAAACATATTACATCACCATCCCTGATACTGATGGAAACAACCTTATTGTCAGATATCCGGATACTGGCCTCAAAACAGACCGGGGAATTGTAAGAATCCATATAACTCATTACGAAGTCTATGAACTCATCAAATGAGACAATATAACCGACAGGAGTTCCATACGGATCAGATGCTCTCCCGGAGTATTCCCAATTCAGATGATCATTCCCGGAAATGATCACACAATCAGGACTGATCGTTATCAAAGCATTTCCGATGTAATCGTTAAGATAATCATAGTTCCCATTAGAACTAAGTCTTGCCAATAACCAGTAATCCTTTATGTCATACCACAGATCACTTCCGTCATTCACAGGTCTTATAAAAATATAATCATCCGAGATCCTTATGAACTCCTGATCCGGTCCGTAGTATGTGTCGCGAATGAAACAATCACTCTTTACTTCCATAGATGATATCTCGATCTTAACATCCTCATCGATATCAAGAATATCACCGACATTGTATGCAAATACTTCATCACTTGAGTAGTACCGCAGATTATCAGAAGAATATTCTGTCACGCCTACTAATGCCGTGATCCCATATGTATCCTGATAATAGAAGTCTCTGTCTATATAAAACCTGACTCGATAATAACTATTATCCTCAAGCTGTTGATCAATCGGTTTATCCGGCACACCGGGGGCGCAGACATCACTGCCTGCGACCTCAGTATTGTCGGATATTTCATTAGTATGATCAGTCGTTGATTCAGATAGAGAAGTACCTGCTTCAATTGATGAAGAGACCTGATCAGACTTACTGCTGCGTGAGCATGCTGAAGATGCAACTGCTACCAAAATAATCAGGGCAAGGCTGATACGTATCCGAGATTCCATTTAACACCTACTGTATTACCTGTTGCGGTATAATTGCTTTCCGCCCTTAGTTTAACATTAAACCCACTGCCGGTATAGCCGCTATAATAGTCATCGAGATTATTTTTCTTTTCATATGCATTCCTCTTTCTCTGAATACGTCGCTCTTCTAGAGCCAGTTGCGTCGGTCGGTGTTGTGCCACTGAAA
>CAMNGC010000010.1 GCA_946537885.1 uncultured Clostridia bacterium | reverse complement strand
TTTTTTGCCCAGATAGCTCAGTCGGTAGAGCAGGGGACTGAAAATCCCCGTGTCGGCAGTTCGATTCTGTCTCTGGGCACCAAGACCGTCTCTTCGGAGGCGGTCTTTTTTTGGTTCTTCGCGGATTTTGCGGGATTCCCGCATGGGATTCAACCTCTTGTCGCAAAGATCCCATTTTCGAAGTTTTGAGACAAGTTTTACGACAAGCCGAAGCCGCCGAAGCTGTCATGCTCAATTCTTATCTCAGGTGTGCATCGCCCGGGATGATCGCCGGTTAAGCTCTTTGGCGTATCTTTTCGAGCGCACGCGTGAACACCTGCGGCATTACGCAAAATGATATTTTCATTACAGAAAGCTTGATATATAATTGTTTTGCTTTTGCTTTATTAATAAAAAAGAGGTGGACAGATGGAACGAGCATATTCCAGAAGTGCCGAGGAAGTAACAAGTGAGCTTAAGGTTAATCCCGTGACGGGTCTTACAGCGGCAGAAGCTGCGGACAGACTTGCCAAGAACGGCCCTAATACACTCGGTGAAGAGAAGAAGGTTCCGCTTTGGAAGAAGTTCCTCGCTCAGTTTGCTGATGCGATGGTAATCATTCTTATAGCGGCTGCTATATTGTCGGCTGTTATGGCCGTTATGAATGACGAAGGCTTTGAAGGCTGGATTGATGTTTTTGTTATCCTTGCCATAGTAATCCTTAATGCCATTCTCGGTGTATATCAGGAAGGTAAGGCAGATCAGGCTTTGGCTGCCCTGAAGAAAATGAGCGCCCCTCAGACTAAGGTTATAAGAGACGGGCAGATCGTTATGATCGATTCCGAGAATATCGTAGAAGGTGACATAATCTCGATCGATGCCGGTGACTCGATAGCTGCTGATATCAGACTGTTGGAGGCAAGTTCCCTAAAGGCTGAGGAAGCCTCTCTGACAGGTGAGTCGGTTCCTGTTGATAAGGAAGCTGATATCATCCTTGAGGAAGATGCAGGCATCGGTGATCGTAAGAATATGCTCTTTATGGGTACGGCAGTCACATACGGAAGAGGCCGTGGTGTTGTTGTAGGAACCGCCAAGAAGACTGAGCTCGGTAAGATCGCCGATAAGCTCTCAAATATTGAAGAGGAGTCCACGCCACTTCAGAAGAGCCTTAATTCATTGGGTAAGATCCTGGCGATCGTATGTATCCTGGTATGTATCATAGTATTTGTAGTTGATGTATTTGTTCAGGACAGCGGCTGGCAGGAGGGCCTGATGACGGCAGTATCTCTGGCAGTAGCTGCTATCCCCGAGGGCTTGGCTGCGGTAGTTACTATCGTTCTTGCAATCGGTATGACAAAGATGGCTGAGAATAATGCCATCGTAAAAAGACTTCTTGCCGTAGAAACACTGGGTTGCGTAGATGTTATCTGTTCTGATAAGACCGGTACACTGACGCAGAATCAGATGACGGTCAAGGTGCTCTACGACGGCCAAAGAGTCATTAAGGTTGAGGGGAACGGTTACGCTCCCGAAGGTCACCTTACTGATGAAGATGGTAATGAGATCAAGGTTGAGGGCGTTCTTGAGTCCCTGATCAGAGCTGCCGTTCTTTGTAATGATGCCAATATCGTCAAGACCGAGAACGGTGAGTATATCTGCATCGGTGATCCGACAGAGGGTTCTTTGACGACGCTCGGATCCAAGTGCGATATGGGTCGTGAGAAGATGATGGCGGCTTATCCCAGAGAGACGGAGCTTCCTTTCGATTCAGATCGTAAGATGATGACGACATTCCACTCCGGCATTGAAGCCGGCAAGTGGATCAGCTATACCAAGGGTGCTCCGGATATTGTTTTCTCCAGATGCTCCGCCTATGTGGATGCAGAAGGCGAACACCCCATGACTGATGAAGTTATGAAGAAGATAGCCGATGCCAATCACAGTTTTGCCATCAAGGCTATCCGTGTGCTGGCAGTAGGTTATAAGAAACATGAGATCGGTCATAAACCTGATTTCGCCGATGAAGAGAATCTCGTATTCGTAGGTCTCGTCGGAATGATCGATCCTGAGAGACAGGAAGCCAAGGACGCTATTGCTGTCTGCAAGCAGGCCGGTATCAGGACAGTTATGATCACAGGTGACTTCAAGGATTCTGCTGTTGCCATCGCTAATAATCTGGAGATGATGGATGAGAATTCCGGCGCGCTATCCGGTGCTGAGCTTGATAAGATCTCCGATGAGGAGTTGAGAGTTGCATGCGAGACCACGAATGTCTATGCTCGTGTATCTCCTGAACACAAGGTTAGGATCGTTACGGCGCTTCGTGACAACAACCACATTGCTTCCATGACCGGTGACGGTGTAAACGATGCCATGGCACTCAAATCCGCCGACATCGGTGTCGCAATGGGTATCACCGGTACGGATGTTGCCAAGAACTCTGCCGACATGATCCTGATGGACGATAACTTCGCCACGATCGTTAAGGCAGTCGAAGAAGGACGTGTTATCTACGCCAACATCCGTAAGTTCGTAAGCTTCCTGCTGTCTTGTAACATCGGTGAGATCCTTGTGATCTTCCTTCTGTCCCTGATCCCGAATTCCCTTATCTCCGGTATCGCTGCGCCTCTGACAGCCATCCAGCTGCTCTGGTTGAACCTTGTAACTGACTCGTTCCCGGCTCTGGCATTAGGTCGTGAGAAGGGTGAGCCCGGTATCATGAAGTTGCCTCCGAGACCTAAGGGAGAGCCCATTATCAATAAGCCCATGCGTTTCCACATCGGTGTTCAGGCTTGTGCGATCTTCGCCACGGTTGCAACGGCGTTCCTTGTATCTCTTACATGTGATTCGTCATTCTTCTTCAGTTCATCTGTTGAGACAATTGACGGTGCCAGAACAGTAGCTTTTGCTACCTTGATAATTGCCGAGCTCTTCAGAGCATTCGCTTCCAGATCCGAGAGGATCTCCGTATTCAAGCTGGGCCTGTTCACCAACAAGCTCATGAACTATGCGGTTGGCGTATCTCTTCTGTTGACTATGGCAGTTATCTACATCCCCGGCGTAAACAGTGTTTTCGATAATGTTGCGCTTAAGCCTACAGCATGGCTCATGATCCTGCCTCTGGCGCTGATCCCCTTTGCCGCCAGCGAGATATTCAAGCTTATTACGGCTAAGGACGATGATGGTAACGGAGTGCCGGATATTTTCGAAAAATAAGTTTGCATAAGATTTTATGCTGTGTTATTATCAAACGGTTATATGACTAACGGAGGATTTATCAATGAGTGCATTGTGTATCTTGCTCGCTATTATAGATATCTTGGCAGCTCTTACCATGATCATTCTCTTTCTGGTTCAGGAAGGCAATGACAGAGGTATGGGTGTTGTAGGAGGCGCATCGAATGATTCCTACTACAGCAAGGCAAAGGGCCGTTCACTTGAGGAGAGACTCAAGTTCTACACCAAGGTTGCCGTAATCATCTTTACGATCTCATCAGTGCTTTTGTATCTGTCGATCGCACACGGCTGGTAAAGAATTAAGCAAACAAATTACAAGGGCTGTCTCGTTGAAGTCTTTTGCTTCACAACGAGGCGGCCCTTTTGTTATATAATAAATACAGATGAAAGAATAAAGAGGGATAACTATGGGAAGATCATTTAAGAATATGAGCCCGCGCCAGAAACAGATGAAGGCGGTGGGAAGAGGAGCCAGAGCTGGCAAGGGCGGCAGAAGTTCCAAGGCCGTCACAGCTTCTGACATAACGGTTGCCAGAATACAGCAGAAGAAGGGGAGGAGCTTTATTGACGAGGGGCTTCACCCTGATGTGCCGAGCAACTATTCGGAGCTGGCTCCTCGAGGGCCGATGCAGGTCGTGAACCAGGTCATCGGTACTTTGGTGGCTAACGGCGAAGGCGGCCTTGTGTTGCCTGATCCGGCCTTTAAGGAGACCAACTTCGGTATGGTCCGTATCGAGAAGAATAAACTGAACGGCGCGCCCTTCGGAATGACCGTCGTCTGCGAGATCTTAAACCCTGCCAATACTAACCGTGAATTCCGCGGACAGATCATCGAAGTGCTTGGGGATCAGGGGAACAATGATGTCCGTATGCTGTCAGTCTTAAGGCAGTTTGGCTTGTCCCAGACTTTTCCGGATGATGTTAAGGCGGAGACGGATCCCTTGCCGGTCAATCCCGATCCTGCTGTTGTCACGAAGGAGATAGAAGCCGGGAGGACCGATAATCGCGATCTTCTGACGATTACTATCGACGGGGAGGAAGCCAAGGATCTCGACGATGCGATCTCGCTGGAACTGCTGCCCGGCGGTAACTATAAGCTCTATGTCCATATAGCCGATGTTTCTCACTATGTGCGCCTCGATACTGCGCTCGATCGCGAGGCCCTGCTTCGTGCTACATCCGTCTATCTCGTGGATCGTGTCATACCTATGCTGCCGCCCAAACTCTCTAATGGCCTTTGTTCTCTTAACCCCAATGTTGACCGCTTGACGCTTACTGCGGAGATGCTGATAGACAGCGAGGGGAAGACATACGATGGCAGTATCTACGAAAGCGTTATCCGAAGTGATCACAGAATGAGTTATAACGAGTGCTATCGCATTCTTACGGAACCACGCGAGAGTGACGCTTCCGAGTATGGTGAAGTTGTAACCATGCTTCAGAATATGAAGGAGCTGGCTGATATTTTAAAGAGGATGCGAGACGGTAAGGGTGCCATCAACTTTGAATTCCCGGAGACAAAGGTAATTCTTGATAATGACGGTAAGCCCACAGATGTCATGCCCTATCCAATTAATTTCTGCCATGGTATCATCGAGCAGTTTATGATCGCTGCCAATGAGTTCGTAGCACAGACTTTCGCCACGATGAATTATCCCTTTGTCTATCGTGTGCATGAGGAGCCGGACTCTATCAAGATAGCTCGATTCTGTAACGTGGCGAGGAATTTCGGTGCGGTCGGACGCCTGCCTGTAAAGCTGTCACCTATGGACATCGTCCGCTACATGGAAAATGTTCGCGATGAGTCGGCAAAGCCCATGCTGGACACGGTGCTTTTAAGGTCAATGGCCAAAGCCCGCTATTCGTCCGAATGTCTGGGACACTTCGGACTGGCATCCAAATTCTATTGTCACTTTACCAGCCCCATCAGGCGTTATCCCGATCTTTATATTCACAGGATAATCAAGAGCTATATCCATGAGGAGGGCAAGAGACGTTATTTTGCCGGCCGCGTTGAAGATGTGGCGGCTCACAGCTCCGACATGGAGCGTAATGCAGTAGAGGCTGAGCGCGCCTCTGTCGATATCAAGGTGGCAGAGTACATGAAGGATAAGGTCGGAGAGCACTATAAGGGCGTGATCACATCCATTATCGGCGCCGGTGTCTTTGTAATGCTGCCGGACACCGTTGAAGGATTCGTGCCATTCAGGTCAATGAGAGACCATTATATTTTCGATGAGAGGGCTTATAGAGCTGTCGGATCCAGAAGCGGAAAGAAACTTACGATCGGTATGGAAGTGCCTATCGTTGTTGCGGCTGTTGATACGGATCTGGTGCATGTGGATTTTGTTTTTGATGAGGGATTCGAGAACTACGAGAGAAGGAGCGCCAAGGGAAGAAAGACGCGGAAGCGGTAAAATGAAACTTTAATCCAAGACGATGCTTTGTTCTAATGCACTGAGTACCAGAGTCGAGATCAGCTCGTCTTCGATTGCCAGATCCGAGTATTCATTGATAAAAATAACATCAATACCTTCGCGCAGCCCGCTCGAGCGATATCTGTTGCGTTTGTAGGCCAGGTGATCATAGTACTTTTGTGAGTCGAGCATGCCGCCGTACTCTAGAATCACACAATTATGAGTCTCCCTCTGATGAACCCAGAAATCAGGGAAAACCGGTCCGTCTGAGAGAAATAACTGAGGTTCGTATCTGTATTCCAAGCCGATAGAATCGAGGATCCGGGCGATCTTTATCTCGCCCTTGGATCTGTAAAGATTATTATTGTATAACAACCCTTTATCTATTGGATAACTTGAGTTTTGGTATGATCCTGCTTCTCGAAAAGCTTCATAGCAGATCAAGGGCGACCTTATACCGGAACAATCAGCACTCGCGACACCGGGAGCGACAACAAAAAAGCGGAATCGTTGTCGCCTGAGTAGTCGCCGCCGTTATCCAATTGCTTAAACTATGAATTTCTTAATGCTCTCCAGGAAGGCATCGCAGTCATCGGAGTAGATGTTGAGCTCCAGTGACTCGGAGGGGACGATGCTGAAGATGCCCATCAGGCTCTTGCCGTCGACAGTGTAGCGCCCGGAGACGAGGTCTACGTCGTAGGTGCAGTAGTTGGCGGCAGTGACGAATTCCTTGACGTCATTTATTGTAAGAAGTTTGATCTTTAAGGTCTTCATTGTTAGTCCTCCGTATCTTTGATCACTGACTCGAAAAATCTCGTTAATTTATTGACGATAATATCCCAAGTGAAGTTCTTAAGAACATAGTCGCGGCCATTTTGACCCATGGCAGCAGCCTTCTCGGGATTTGCTGTAAGATAATCTATACACCCTTCGAAGTCAAGATAATTTCCGAAAAAGAGCCCGCCGCGGGATTCTATCGCGAAATTCCTGGTGACATCACACCCTTCGTGAACCATGGCCGGACGGCCGCAGAGCCAGCTCTCCATGATGACGATAGAGAAGCTCTCGTGGATTGACGGCTGGCAGAGGGTCAGAGCGGCTGCGCAGGCGTCGTATTTGAGCCGGCGGTCAACGAAGCCGAGGTCGATGACTTCGGACTTGATGTCGTCGGGGATGTTGATCGTGCCGCCGCCGATGAGGACGAGCTTCATGGTCGACCCGGGGTGGCGGAGGCGGTATTCGCGGAAATAGCGAAGGAGCAGGTAGATGTTCTTGCCTTCGTCTTTGCGTCCGGCGTAAAGGATGAAGGGGTCGGTGATGCCGGTCTCGCTACGGAAACGGGCGGCGTCGTAATCGAAGTCGGTGTCGACGCCGGCGCCGAGGACTGCCTGCTTGACGTGTGAGAGGTCGAAGATCGAGTTGGTCGTGTCATATTCGCTGCGGGAGAGGTAGATGCTGCCCGCGGCCTTCTCGAAAGCATTCTTAAGGATGTTCAGATGCGCATAAGGCTCCTCGTGCATGCAGGGGATCATGACCGCTTTCTCGGGGCAGGCGAGGATCCCGTAGTATGTCGTTCCGAACATGTAGGGGATGTAGACGAAGAGCGAGTAGTCGTCGCTGTGGCTTCGGATATAGTCGTAGAGGTCCGGGCTGTTGACCATCTCGCGCATGAAGATCTCTTCTTCCTCGGCGTTTACCGGATGGTTGTTGATCAGCTTGTAGTTGACGGCGTCAAAGGCTGCTGTGTCACGCTTACGGGCCTTGAAGCGGCGGACAGTGAGACCGCCTTCGGTAGATAAGCCCGGATTATGGAAGTTGACGCTCCAGTCGCTGCCGAATTCCTTGACGCAGGTGGTCAGTATCTCGAGCTCGGTGCCGGCTGCCTGCAGATGCTTGGCTACTCCGCGGAGCTCGGCCTCGGCGCCGCCGGGGATCGTGTCGCCGTACCACGGTATAACAAAACCTAGTTTCTTCATTCTCATCGCTGATCCTTAACTTTTATAATTATCTATTATAAATAATAGCCGTGAATATAAAAAGTGTATATATTCTCGAAAAGCTTTTCCCGCCGAGTGCTATAATCAGGTAGGATGATAATTATCAGGATGGTGGGATTATGAGCTTCAAAAAACGTCTTCTGATTACTCTGGCCGGGGTTGTTATACTTCTGGCGGTTGGTGCGGGTCTTCTTATGACTTTCGTCGGGAAAAGCGATAAGGGACTGACGGACAGCGACTTGGAGCAGCTCGATTATGTAAATGAGAAGCTCAATGCCGTGCGTAGTGACGTGGAGTATCTGAACATGGAGCCGGAACAGCAGCTCGATGTCATGATCGACGCCATTAATACTCTGGCAAATGAAGGGAAGATAGATGCAGAGTCGGTCCTCTGCGATCGCGAGGAACTCTATATCACTTATGAATATGAGTGCGGAGTACTTGGCGCCGAGACTTTTGGGAAAAATGATGAGACCTGCGGCGGGGGTGGTGACTCTTATATCAACTGTTCCTTCGATGATCTGAACGATGAGGAATTCATCAGTTCGGAACACATGGGATCTGCACTCATACTGGACGCACTGGTCGACCATGATGACGGGCTTGACAGGCTGAAAGCCGAATGGTGCGTTCAAATGGCAGAGAGCTGGCGGGATAAAGGGATAGATACCAGGATCGATTATACCGTGACTCTGGATGATCTGGCCCACATCGACAGGTGCGATATACTGATGATCTATATGCATGGTAACTGTCTGAGTTACAGGTCAGAAGGAAAGGTCCCGATGATGAAGCTCGTTCAGAAAGCAACATCAGAGACGAATAACATTTGGAAGGATGACCTTGGTAAAGGCCGTATAGTTATACATGGTGGTCAATATACGGTCACCCCCAAGTTCTTCGAAGCACACTACAGTTCGTCCGAAGCGAATCTGCAGGGAACATTCTTATTCCTGACAAGTTGCTATCAGATGGGTTCCGACGGAGAATACTGCGAGAAATGGTCGGAGATCATTCCTCAGACCGGACTGGCCGGTATAGTTGCATTCAACAATAGTGTCGGGAAGGTCTATGCTTTCGATTTTGCCAATCATTTCACAGGAAATCTTTTTGACGGAGATACCGGTTCGGAGGCTTTTTACGCTGCTGCCGAGAAATGCGGATTGAATGAGATGGAGTACTATCAACTTCACGGAGACGAATTCTCATTCAAATATGAGCCGGGTATTCCTTGTTACCGCGGGGATGATGATGCCAGATTGAGCTTCGTGATCGAAGCTGATATACAAGGCGATCCGTCAATCCCGGCTTCTGATATCGTCATCAATGATGCGGGATATGTCGTTTTCGGGCGTTATGAACAGGACGATAAGGGAAGGTATTATGAGGACATGTATAACGGACCTGAGCCGATCGAGTGGAAGATATTGTCTCAGGAGGACGGCAGGATGCTCCTCATAAGCAGATATGTTCTGGAGAATAAGCCTTATAATGACGAATATACGGATGTAACGTGGGCGGGCTGTTCTCTAAGACAATGGCTCAATGATGAATTCTTTTACACGGCTTTCAGTGACGAGGAGAGGGCACGGATACAGACCGTTACGCTGACTAATCCGGCGAATCCTTATACCGGGGTCGACGGAGGGATCGACACGGAAGACAAAGTGTTCCTGCTCAGTATGGATGAAGTACTTCAGTATTTTGAATTCGAAGAACTTGATGAGAATGACAACAGGTACGGATCCAGCGATGCACTGATAACTGATGCGACACAGTATGTGGTGAATAATCACTTCGAGCAATGGGGGGCACCAAACGGTTCCGGCTTGTGGTGGCTCAGAACGCCCGGCGAGTCAGCCGGTGATGCGTGCTATGTTGTGTGCGGCAATGTTGATTGGTGGTGCAGTTCAGCTTACGTCGTTAATGCTACATTCGGCGTGCGTCCCGTCATTTGCATTTCCGTGGAATAACATTCTGTCAGGCGTACTGCTCGAAAACATCCTGAATGCTGTGCCGAGGCCTCATCTCATGTCCAAATTGCTTTTTCGAGCATAATGCGTAATAATATGTTGTTAAATTATCTACAAGAGAAGGTTGGTGTCATAGATGGCAAAGATCGACAGAATCAATAAGGTGTTTGATCCGAATGAGGCAGAACCCAGATTATATAACGAGTGGATGAGCAAGGGCTACTTTAAGCCTGATGAGACGCCCGGAAAGGAGGCATTCAGTATTGTAATGCCGCCGCCTAATATTACGGGCCAGCTCCATATGGGACATGCACTCGATAATACTCTTCAGGATATCCTTGTCAGATATAAGAGAATGAAGGGTTATTCTACTTTGTGGGTGCCGGGCACTGACCATGCTTCGATCGCTACGGAGGCCAAGATCGTTGAGGCTATGCGTAAGGAAGGTATCTTCAAGGAGGATATCGGAAGAGAGAAGTTCCTGGAGAGAGCTTGGGCATGGAAGGAGCAGTACGGCGGCAGGATCGTTGAGCAGCTCAAGAAGATCGGTTCTTCCTGCGACTGGAGTCATGAGCGTTTCACTATGGATGAAGGGTGCTCGGATGCCGTTAAGGAAGTTTTCGTTAAGTATTACAACCAGGGGCTCATCTACAGAGGTGAGAGGATCATCAACTGGTGTCCTCACTGCCTGACATCGATCTCGAATGCCGAGGTCGAGTATGAGGATCAGGCAGGTCATTTCTGGCACTTAAGATATCCTCTCGAGGATGGTTCCGGATATGTCGAGCTTGCTACGACAAGACCTGAGACACTCCTGGGCGATACAGCTGTTGCCGTTAATCCCAAAGATGAGAGATATAAAGATATCATCGGCAAGATGCTGATCCTGCCCTTGGTAGGTCGTAAGATTCCTGTAGTAGCCGATGATTATGTTGATATCGAGTTTGGTACCGGTGTGGTTAAGATCACGCCTGCTCATGACCCGAATGACTTTGAGGTAGGTGCGAGACATAACCTCGAGATCATTAATGTTCTGACAGAGGATGCCAAGATCACTGAGGATTATCCCAAGTATGCCGGAATGGACAGATACGAAGCTCGTAAGGCTATCGTCAAGGATCTCGAGGAGGGCGGATACCTCATCAAGACAGAGGACTATAACCATAATGTCGGTACATGCTACCGCTGCGGAACTACTATCGAGCCTCGCGTTTCTTTACAGTGGTTCGTTAAGATGGAGGAGCTTGCAAAGCCCGCTATCGAGGCTGTTAAGGACGGCCGTATAAAGTTTGTTCCTGAGAGGTTCGAGAAGAACTACTTCAACTGGATGAATGATATCCGTGACTGGTGTATCTCCAGACAGCTCTGGTGGGGACATCAGATCCCGGCTTTCTATTGTGATGACTGCGGCGAGATCGTTGTAACCAAAGATTCCGAGGCAGTCTGCCCCAAGTGCGGAAAGAAGATGCGTCAGGATCCTGATACGCTCGATACATGGTTCTCTTCGGCTCTGTGGCCTTTCTCTACACTCGGCTGGCCAGAGAAGACGGAGGATCTTAAGAAGTTCTATCCTACTGATACGCTTGTTACCGGTTATGACATTATCACATTCTGGGTCTCCAGAATGATCGTTGCCGGTATGGCTCATATGGATGATGTACCTTTCCGCGATGTACTGATACACGGTCTCGTAAGAGACTCTCAGGGCCGTAAGATGAGTAAGTCCCTGGGCAACGGTATCGACCCGCTCGAGATCATCGAAAAGTCCGGCGCCGACTCCCTGAGATTCGCCCTCGTAACAGGTAATGCTCCCGGTAATGACCAGAGATTCCAGGAAGACAAGATCGAGATGGGTCGTAACTTCAGCAACAAGATCTGGAATGCCATGAGATTCGTTATCATGAACTGCGAGGATGACCTCGATGTCAGCAAGGCAGATCCTTCCAAGTTCACTCTCGAGGATAAGTGGGTCCTCACGGGACTTAACAGACTTGTATCCGAGGCTACTGCTAACTTCGAGAAGTATGAATACGGTGTTGCACTGTCCAAGATCGTTGATTTCATCTGGGAGACATTCTGCGACTGGTATATCGAGATTGCCAAGAGCAGACTGTTTGATAAGGAGTGTCCTACAAGACTCGAGGCACAATACCTGCTTAATTATGTTCTCGGCGTATCCATGCAGTTGCTGCATCCCTTTATGCCTTTTGTAACAGAGGAAGTCTATTCAAATCTGTTCCTGGACGGAGCTTCGGAGTCGATCATGATCTCCGATTGGCCTGATGCAGATAAGATCCCTTCGTTCCCTGAGGACGAGAAGACGATGACGATCCTTATGAGCGGCATCAGATCCATCCGTAACATCAGGGCGGAGATGGGTGTTGTACCTTCCCGTAAGGCACACGTTATCCTGGTTACTGCAGATGACACGATCGCGAAAACATTTACTGACGGTTTGCCTTTCCTCGAGAGACTCGCGTCGGTAAGCTCGATCGATACTCAGAAAGACAAGGCGGGCATTCCTGCGACTGCGGTGGCGGCTGTTTTCGAGGGCGGCGAGATCTATATGCCACTTGAAGATCTGATCGACATCTCCAAGGAGCTTGAGAGACTTGCCAAGGAGAAAGAGAAGATCGAGGGCGAGCTTAAGCGTGTTGAAGGTAAGCTCTCAAATGAGTCCTTTGTAAGTAAGGCTCCGGAGAAGGTTATTGCTGCTGAACGAGAGAAGCAGGCCAAGTACACTGAGATGTATAAGAGCATCACAGATAGGATCGAGATTCTATCCAAGATCTGATTGCAGACAATAATAAGTGAAGCCCTCGGATGTTGTGCCGAGGGCTTTTTCTTCAGGTTCAGAACCAGTTGATTATTACGATGACGATGTTCTGTACGGAAGCTTATATGTTAATGCTGATGATGAAGGCTCCGGTAATGGAATGAGGATAGAGAAATGAAATGTATACCGGGATCACAGAAATAATCTATTATTTTTGGTAATAGTCATTTTTCTGTGATTTTTGTGGTATTATTATCGGGTAAGTGTTTGAAAGGGGTTAGTATATGGCAACTGAATATGAGAATCAGGAGAAAGTGGCGGCTTTGCCTCAGGAAGGTGTGCATTGCTTTGCAGCCAGCAGCCGTCAGATTACGATCAGAAGGATCGTAACAACTATATTGTTTGTTGCATTCGCAGCAGGTGCGTGCTTTTTCTTTATGCGTGACGGCGGCCTTGGTCTCGGGATCTTCTGCGCTATTGCAGCGTTGATCTGTGTGATGGTCTTTATCCAGACCTTCCTGATCGCTGACTATCGAGTAGCTGTTGACTACAATATGAAGGAGATCGTCCTGCGCTACAGGTTCTCCAAGGTTAAGATTCCTTTTGAGAACCTCGATTCCAGAGACGGCGAGCCCAGCAAGGCTGAGGCGATGTTGGATTCCACGGGAGTCGGGAACAAGCAGAAGACTTTCTATCTTGTTTTCGATGATGTGTATGAAGATGTTTGCTTCCAGACGAGCACCAATGATCTGGCTTCCAGGGAGGATTTCTTCAAGCTGAAGGAAGAGGCGTTTGCTATCGCGGATGCTTACGGCGCACGTAACAGTGAGGGTGCTATCAAGCCCCAGTTCAGCGGCAAGGGAGCAGATTCCGAGATCGACGAGATCGTTAAGAACGCCATCGAGGACGACAGCGACAACTGACAATCGGATATTAAGAAACGGAGCCGTCTTAGTGATAAGGCGGCTATTAATATGCGCCGAAATGTTTTCGAGCTTATAAAAGCAGTATTTGCTGAAGTTTTTTATCGTTTTTTTAATTGACACTTTTATTCTAAACAATACAATATAATATCGAAAATATGCTTAATTGGAGTGTTTTTGTATGAAAATTTCTTTTTCGACACTGGCTTGCCCGTCATTCTCCTGGCCTGAGATCTATTCGATGGCAAAAGATCTGCGTTTTGACGGAATCGAGCTAAGAGGTCTCGGAAATAACATTTTCTCTTATAAAGCCTTGCCTTTCCGCGACAGCGAGATCGCTAAGACGAAGGCAAAACTTGATTCTTTGGGCCTTGAGATTCCCTGCCTGTCCTCAGGTACGGTTATTTCAAGCAGGGAGAATTTTGATCTCGCTGCTGAGGAGATCACCGAGTATGCTAAGCTTGCCGGTAAGCTCGGCTCAAGCTATATAAGGATTCTCGGAGATAAGGATCCGGCCCCCGCTGCCGAGATAGACGATGAGGTTGTCTATGAGGCTTTGGTAAGACTGATCCCTATAGCGGAAGAGTATAACGTAACACTTTTGGTGGAGACCAATGGTGTATATGCTGACACTGCAAGACTCAAGAGATTGCTGGATCGTGTCGGTAACCGTAAGATCGCAGCTCTCTGGGATCTGCATCATCCTTACAGATATTTCAATGAAGATCCCGAGATAACAGTCAAGAACCTGGGCGAATATATCAAGTATACCCACGTTAAGGACAGCGTCATTGAGAATGGTAAGGTCAGTTATAAGCTGATGGGGGATGGTGACATGCCCCTTGACGATATGTTCAATGCGCTTGATTCAATTAATTATCAGGGCTATGTTTCCTTTGAGTGGGTTTACAGATGGGCTCACGAGCTCTGTGATGCAGGCATCGCAGTTCCGCACTTTGCTTCCTTTATGGAACCCTACAGAACGAGACATAAGCATTCTCTTCAACGGGACAAGCGCGATAGCGGATACTATCCCTGGCCCAAGGAAACTCTGATCGACTATACTTTCCCGGATATCCTGGATAGAATCTGTGAGGAGTTCCCGAACCAGTATGCCTTCAGATATACAGAACTCGACTACACGAGAACGTATCCCGAGTTCAGAGTCGATGTGGATAATTTTGCCCGAAGCCTGTTGGCTATGGGTGTTAAGAAGGGCGATCACGTTGCTATCTGGGCCACAAATGTTCCCCAGTGGTATATCACTTTCTGGGCAACGACTAAGATCGGTGCTGTTCTCGTAACGGTCAATACCGCATATAAGATCCATGAGATCGAGTATCTTTTAAGGCAGTCGGATACGATGACCCTGGTCATGATCGACAAGTATAAGGACTCCGATTATGTAAAGATCATCAATGAGATCTGTCCTGAGCTCAAGGACAGCAAGCCCGGCGAACTCAAGGCCGCAAGACTTCCTTATCTTAAAAATGTCATTACCTGCGAGTCCCGCATTCCCGGTTGTTTCCACTGGGATGATATGCCTGCTCTTGCAGAGAAAGTTCCCTATAGTGAAGTGGAGAAGGTAAGAAGAACGATCGATAAGCATGATGTCTGCAACATGCAGTATACATCCGGTACGACAGGTTTCCCGAAGGGTGTTATGCTTACCCACTATAATGTAGTCAATAACGGTAAAGCTATCGGCGACTGCATGGATCTGTCCACCGCTGATCGAATGATGATCCAGGTGCCTATGTTCCACTGCTTCGGTATGGTGCTTGCTATGACCGCATCCGTTACTCACGGCGTTACCATGTCGCCTATAACGGCATTCTCGCCTCGTAAGGGCCTTCACTGCATCAATCAGGAGAAGATCACCTGCTTCCACGGCGTGCCCACGATGTTTATCGCCATGCTCGGTCACGAGAATTTCCCCTCGACTGATTTCTCTCATATGAGAACAGGTATTATGGCAGGATCACCTTGTCCTATCAAGACGATGGAAGAAGTAATCGAAAAGATGCATATGCCGGAGATCGTTATCACATACGGTCAGACAGAGGCTTCTCCCGCAACTACAATGAGTAAGACGACTGATACGATCGAGCAGAGAGTAAATACTGTCGGTCCGTCTATTTTCGGTGTTGAGACTAAGATCGTTGATCCTGAGACGGGTGAGGAGCTTCCCGACGGTGTGGCAGGCGAATTCTGTGCACGCGGCTATAACATAATGAAGGGTTATTATAAGATGCCGGAGGCAACTGCCGCTGCAATCGATGAAGACGGCTGGCTCCATTCCGGTGACCTTGCCATGAGACGCCCTGAGGACGGCTACTACAAGATCACAGGCCGTATCAAAGATATGATCATCCGAGGCGGTGAAAATATCTACCCTAAGGAGATCGAGGACTTCCTTTATACCCACCCCAAGATCCAGGATGTTCAGGTTATTGGTGTGCCTGATGCCGACTATGGTGAGGAGATCATGGCTTGCGTCATCTTAAAGCCCGGTGAGGAGTCTTCCGAAGATGAGATCAAGCAGTATGTAAGAGACCATATGGCAAAACACAAGGTTCCCAGATATGTTGATTTTGTCTCGGAGTTCCCCATGAATGCAGCCGGAAAGATCTTAAAGTACAAGATGCGTGAGCAGGCTGTTGAGAGACACAATCTGGAGGATGCTAACAAGATCGTTACCGCGTAATCCGATCTTAAAATCAATAAAGCCGTCTCAAGCTTGCTTTTGAGGCGGTTTTTTCGTTTTGTGGGGCTCTTGCTTGGGGGAAGGACGCTGCAATAAGAAATATTCACGATCAGGAGGCACCACGCTGATGGAGTAATCGGCAGCTTATGCTATGATTAGAGAAAAGAATCCCGGAGGTGCTCTCTATGACTGATCCCGAAATAAGCATGCTGGCCGAGAAGGCTGTGTACCTTAAACAGGAAGGCGGCTATAACTGTTGCCAGGCGGTGACGGCTGCGCTGGCAGGGGAGACGGATGTCGATCCTGAGATATTAAGACAGGCCGCTGCCGGATTTGCGGTCGGCATGGGAAATCTTGAGGCGACCTGCGGATCTCTTATTGGCGCAGGGATCATTGCCGGTCTTAAAAGCGGCGGTAAAGGCTCCGTCAGATACAGCAAACAGATATCCGAAGCTTTCAAAGAGAAATGCGGCGGGGCCACTATATGCCGCGAGCTTAAAGGTGTTGATACAGGCAAGGTGCTCTGCCCTTGTGATATGTGTGTCCGTAATGCCGTTCTTGCATATTGTGAGGTAATGGGGAGGTCATAAGCCGTTAGGGCGCGGGCAGGCTGTCGCGTCTGATATATTTTGGATATAAGAAAGGGTCGCACACTATAAGTTTGCGACCCTCTTATGTTTTTCGATTTTTATCAGCCGCAGATCTTGCTTACGACTTCATTGATGAGCTTGCCGTCTGCCTTACCCTTTAAGGCCTGCATGGAACTCTTCATAAGCGCGCCTTTGTTTTGGGCCTCGACCAGATCGGCAAAATTCTTTTTGATAAATTCCTCGACCTGAGTCTTGTCCATCTGCGCGGGCGCAAATTCCTTGTAGATATTGTAGCGCAGTGTGTACTCTTCTTTGAGCTCGGGCCTTGAGTCGGGGCAGGTATCTACCTGTTCGCGGGCTAATTTTGTCTCCTTAAGGATAACCTCATCTACCAGATCTTCGGTTATGTTGTCGCGGCACTCGCGGTCGATTGCTACCTTCTTTACTGCGGCGATAAGATTGGAGATGGATTCCTTGCGAACCTTGTCGCGCGCTTTCATGGCTGTGATCATTTCCTTTTGTAATTCCTGTATTGTCATGAGAATACCTCCTTTTCGATCTGTATTATTTATACCACTTTGAGGCTTTTCCACCAACAGGTCGCATGGCTGTGTTAGAATAATCTCATCGAAAAGTCCTATCCTGCACAGAGGGGAGACAGATAAAGATGAACAGACTTAAAAGACTATTCCTGCCGCTATTGCTGATAATGGCTATGATCTTTGCTTTTGCCGGATGTGATATCCTGCTTGAGGAAGACGAAGAGACACAAGTTGATACAAGCGTATCTGAGACTACAGAGGAAGTTACAGAGCCTGCTGAGACCTCTGCCGCTATCGATCGCGACGGTTCATATACCACAGCAGAAGATGTTGCCCTCTATATCCACACTTACGGCGAATTGCCCGGTAATTTCATCACTAAGAACGAGGCCCGGGAACTCGGCTGGAGCGGCGGATCGGTCGAGGTCTACGCCCCGGGCATGTGTATCGGAGGCGACTGGTACGGTAACTATGAGGGCACTCTTCCCGAGGTACCCGGCAGGGAATATCACGAGTGCGATATTAACACTCTCGGGGCATCTTCGAGAGGAGCCGAGAGACTGATCTATTCAAGTGACGGACAGATCTACTACACCGATGATCACTATGAGACATTTACGCTTTTATACGGCGAAGAGTAACTGATGGAGGATAGCAGGATGAAAGATGTTATAACGATTGATTTTACCGGGGTTGCCAGCTATTGGGAGGTTCATTCCATACTGATCAACAGCCTCGAACTTCCTTCATATTATGGCCGCAATCTTGACGCACTCTACGATTGCCTGTCTGAAGTGGGCTGTGAGGATGAGCCGGTAAAGGTCAAGTTGACGGGAATGGATGCTGCCGACGAGAAGATGGGCAAGTACATGATCGCGATAAAGAGAGTTTTCGATGATGCGTCGCATAATAATCCCTGGCTTAAGATAGAGAATTAAGGGCGAAAATACTGAGATTTTTTGTTGGGCATATTGAGTTATTTTTCTAAAAGTTATAAAATTTTTAGTGTAAGAATAGCGGAGGGAATTTATGAACGACGAATTGAAAGATATAGTCTATAGTGATCTGTTCAGATATACCGGAAATGCGAGACGCACGAAGGCTATCTATACGACTTATCTTCAGGAACTCAGATCGAGTCCCGAGTTCAGCTATATCAGTGCTTTCCGTAGAACGAGATATTATTATGATCAGATCTCCAAATATGACGGATGGAGACGCGTTTTGAACAAGGCAAAGTTCAAGGTCTTTAATTTCTACCTTGACAGGTTGTCGCGTAAGTATCACATACAGATCCCATATGACACTAATATCGGCAAGGGCTTTTATCTTGCTCATTTCGGTCGTGTCATTATTCATCCGAAGTCCGTCATCGGCTATAACTGTAATGTCTCTACAGGCGTTGTTATCGGTACACAGTTCAGAGGTAAGCGTAAGGGTTCTCCTCATATCGGTAACTTTGTGTGGATCGGTGCCAATGCCGTTATCGTAGGTAATATCAATATCGGTAATAATGTTCTGATCGCTCCCGGCGCATATGTAAATTTTGATGTGCCCGACGGATCTATTGTTATCGGTAATCCGGGTCTTATCAGAAGAGCTCCCGGTGCGACACTCAGTTATATCAATAATACCATCTCGTTCGATGAGTATAATGTTCGTTCGGACGTGAGAAGTTGATGAGATTAAGCAGTAGTTTTTATATTAATAATCGAAAGAAGTTAATGGACCGCTTGCCGGAAGAGACAGCGGTTCTTATTTTCGCAGGAGAAGCGGCGGCAATGTGCGCTGATACGGAATATCGCTTTTTGCCTGACCGTAATTTCTGGTATTTGACAGGGCTTGATTATCAGAGAGGCAAGCTGATCCTGATAAAGCATAAGGGTGATTTGTTCGAGACGCGGCTCTATGCCCCGGTAAAGGATGCCATGGTCGAGAGATGGCATGGTAAGACTTTGTCCTTTGAGGAGCTTGCGGAGCTTTCCGGCATCGATACGGCTGATATAAGACCGCTTGATGAATTCGATAATGATCTTATGGAATTATTCGGAGGCGACAGTCCTTTAACGCCTGCTTCGGATTGGGAATCCATCATGCAGGAGAGCAAGGATATAAGCGGGAGGCTTGCCGCCATTAATAAAGAGCGGATGCCGATAGATATCAGCCGCGATCTCATAGAACTTCGCATGGTAAAGACGCCCGAAGAGATAAAAGCGATAAAAGCGGCAGGCAGGATCACAGAAGCTGCACTCGAAGACATGAAGAAACATATCCGCCCCGGTGTTACCGAGCTGGAACTTTATACGGCCTTGGAATATGGTATGGCTTCGAGAGGAAGTCTGATACCTGCGTTCGGCACCATAACGGCAATAGGTTCTAATTCATTTTATCTGCACCATGGAGATCCTGAGGGAGAGGATGGTGTCATAGCTCAGCCGGGAGATCTGATTCAGATCGATGTCGGAGCCAGAGTTGCAGGCTATTGTGCCGATATATCGAGGGTTTATTTTGTGGGTGACAGATCTGAGGGAATAAGAGCCTTTGAGAATGAGGACAGACGCTTTCTGCTGCTGGATCTTATAACCGAGCTGCGTAAGGCGGCTTTCAACTATATAAGGCCCGGTGTTAATTTCAATATGCTCAACGAAGAAATGAAGACAATAACCGTGAATTGGCTTAAGCAACAGGGGATCGTTGATGAAGGGTTTGGAGTTGAAGACGCGAGAGCGTATTATTGGCATAACACGGGACATCATTTGGGTCTCGATGTGCATGACTGTGCTGTGAAGCAGAAGCTTTTCGAGCCGGGAAATTGCCTTGCTATCGAACCCGGAGTCTATATTCCCGAGTGGAATGTGGGCTTCAGGATCGAGGATGATGTACTTGTGACGGAGGACGGTTGTGAGCTTCTGACAGGCGGACAGGAAAGGGTGGAGGATGTTGTAATCAAATGATGATCCTCGCTTCGGGCAAACTGACTATAGCCGTGATCTTATTGGTGTTGCTGTTCTTTCTTGCAGTAGCAGCGCTCTACCTCGGTTATTTGACCGTCTGTCGTAAGCTCTACGTGAAGATCTTTAAGCGCCCCAAGCCCATGCCCCAGGTCGACCGTTCACCTTCGAAGATCGATCAGAGTACGGTCTATGGGCGCGGTCGTAATTGGTTCTACACCAACAGGATGGAATTCGTGAACGTAAGGATCGATTCTTTTGATAAAGTGAGACTGTCAGGCTACTTCAGGCCATCAGCTGACAGGAGCAGCAGATTTGCGGTTATCCTGCTTCATGCTTATGACGAGCACCCCAGCGAGATGAGCGCTTATGCGAGGCTTCTTATGAAACAGATCCAATGTCATGTTCTCATAGCTCACGGCAGAGCTCATCTGATGAGCGGAGGTAAGACTTGCACATACGGCCTTTACGAGAGCGTCGATCTCATTCGCTGGATCGATTTTGTAAGACAGCAGGTGGGAAACGATTGCCGTATCTTCATTATGGGCAGGGGCCTCGGTGCATCGACGGCTCTACTGGCATCCCAGCAGAAAGATTTCCCGGAGAATGTCGCCGGAATAATTGCAGATTCCCCCTATGAGCAGCTTGAGACGATCCTCGAAAATAAGATCAAGGCGCATTACAAGCTCGACGGCAGATTATTTCTCAGTTCTGTCCGCCGCATGGCAATTAAACGCAAGGGGTTGGATATAAGGCTGTGTGACACGGCTGTTCATGCAGATCGAACCAGAGTGCCGGTCTTGATCTTTCAGGGCGGAAATGACGATGTGACCCCGCCTGAAGGATCTAAACGGATCTATGACAATATCAGAGCGCCTAAGCGCCTGGTGCAGGTGGATCACGCCGGGCATCTTATGTGTTATGACAAATCTCCGGCTGTTTATGAACGTGAAGTTCGTAAATTTGTGGAAGAATGTGTTGTACGTCTTGTAAGTATCGGAAGAATGTAGTATATTTGCGACCGTGAACGAGATGTTCACTATTACACGGGGAGCTGGTGTGACCGGCTGAGAGGGTGCTATTGAGCATCGACCCGATGAACCTGCACGGGTAATGCCGACGGAGGGAGGTCTTTTTTTATGAGTAGTTTTTTCGGTCTGTTTGCAAAGAAGGTTGACGACGGTTACGGCGGAACCATGTACGAACTCAAGGATGCCGGTTATACGGCTCTTGTAGTTATCGCTATTGTGTTCCTGATCATCGGCGTGTCTATTTTCGGAAGCAAAAAGAAGATGAGCACGAAGAAGATGGCGTTCTCGGCTATGGCTATGGCTCTGGCGCTTCTGACATCCTTTGCCAAGTTGTATTCGTTCCCTATGGGCGGATCCATCACACTCTTCAGCATGCTCTTCATCTCACTTATAGGTTTCTGGTATGGTCTCGGCACTGGCCTTACGGTCGGAGTGGCCTACGGTATCCTGCAGATGCTGGTTGATCCTTATATTATCAGTATCCCCCAGATGCTTATTGACTATATCTTTGCGTTCGGCGCTCTTGGTCTTTCAGGTGCCATCCCTTCTAAGATCAAGGAAATGAGATACGGAATTGTGCCTGCTTATATCTTGTCGGTGCTCGGAAGATATGCTTTTGCATTCCTGTCCGGATGGCTCTTCTTCAGTGAATATGCATCCGATTGGGGATTTACCAGCGGCGCTCTCTATTCTTTGGCGTATAATGGTATATATCTTGGTGCCGAGTGCGCTCTGACGGTTGTAGTGCTTCTTATCCCCGCGGTAAGAAATGCTCTCAACAAGGTTCAGGCCGACGCGGTATCCTGACAAAACAAGAGCCCCAATGGGCTCGGTAAGGAGCCACGATGAAGACAGAACGTCAGTATAAGAGAGTAATACTTTCCGAGAGAGGGAAGAGACGACAGGAGAGTCTTCATCCTTGGGTCTATGATAACGAGATAAGCGAGATTCAAAGTGAACCGGCAGACGGCGAGCTTGTCGACGTTCTTACGAGCGGCGGCAAGTACGTCGGCACCGGTTTTATTAATTCCCATTCCAAGATACGCGTAAGGATAATCTCCCGTAATGCCAACGATGTTTTCGATGAGGCATTTTGGAGAAGAAGGGTGGAATATGCTCTGGATTACCGTAAGACGGTCATGCGTCCGGAAGATATGAGCTGTTGCCGACTTATCTTTGGCGAGTCGGATGAATTCCCGGGGCTGACAGTGGATCGCTTCGGAGATCTTCTTGTATCTCAGGTGCTGTCCTTGGGTATCGATCAGCGAAAAGCTCTTATCTACGACTGTATCCTCGACGTCATGAGATCTCGCGGCGAGAAGATCGCCGGCATCTACGAGCGTAATGATGTAAAGATCCGCGAGCTGGAGGGGCTCGAAGAGTATAAGGGTTTTTATGTGCCGGATGGACAGGAAGAACCGGATCATACGCTGGCAGAGATAGTCGAGAACGGTATCCGTTATCATGTGGATGTCGTAAATGGTCAGAAAACGGGATTCTTCCTGGATCAAAAGTATAACCGCGAAGCCGTAGCCTCCATAGCGCACGGCAAGAAAGTGCTAGATTGCTTTACACATACCGGATCCTTCGCGCTTAATGCTGCGCGTGGCGGAGCAGAACACGTTCACGCCGTTGATGTGTCTGAGACTGCCGTTGAGATGGCGCGAGCAAATGCTGAACTGAACGGCTTCGCAGACAGGATGAGTTTTGAAGCCGCGGATGTTTTCGATCTGCTTCCTGAATTGCGAAAAGGGGAGTACGACATGATCATTCTGGATCCGCCGGCTTTTACAAAATCTCGTAAGACCAAGTCCAACGCCGAGCGAGGATATAAGGAGATCAATTACCGCGCCATGAAAGCTCTGCCTCGCGGCGGCTATCTGGCGACTTGTTCCTGCTCTCACTTTATGGATGAGGAAAGCTTTATCAAGATGTTGGAGTCTGCTGCCCGTGATGCGGGTGTTCGCCTGAAGCAGATCGAGAAGAGGCAGCAGGCGCCCGACCACCCTATATTGATGAATGTAGGGGAGACGGACTACCTGAAGTTCTTTATACTGCAGGTGATATAAGGGACCGGTCGGACGATAAGCTGTGAACGCCGGGCGCATACATGATCGCAAAATCTGTTCTTTACGTATGCATGGGATCTCTGAGCTCAGCCAGGAGCTCATTTTAAGCTACAGCATAAAGGATTTTACCAACTGAAAACAAGAGCTTCATTTTCAGTTGGTAATTATGCTCGAAAAATACCAACTGAAGAAGAAAAAAATATTTTCAGTGGGTATTTGGCATTGAATTTACCAACTGAAAACGAAAAAACATAATCCGGTGGGTAGTAAGATGGCGCTCAATACCCACTGAGAAAAGAATTTAAGAATTCAGTTGGTATGTTGAGCTACTTTCTCAGGATGGGGGTAGTAACAAATCAAAACATGCAATAATAGATGCTCAAGCAAATCGCAGTAGACAATGTTTTCTTTCTTTTGACATTCGTAGGGGGCTCCTTTGTTCATTAATAAGTGAAATTAAAAGGGAGATACCAATGACTTGTATCTCCCTTCACATCTGGTGGGCGCTACAGGGCTCGAACCTGTGACCCCCTGCACGTCAAGCAGGTACTCTGACCAGCTGAGCTAAGCGCCCTTTAAGCAAGGAAAAGTATAACACGAATGGACAAATTCTTGCAAGTATGGGGATAATCTAATAATCATTGTGGTTAGACGAGGGTAATTGTGATACAATCATACAGGTTTTTAAGATTTATGATCAAGGAGAAGTTAAATGATTCCAAAAGATCCGGCGATGTTGCTCAGTTACATTAATACTCAGCTTCGCGACAACTTTAAGTGTTTGGAAGATCTTTGCTACGATCTCGATATTTCTGAGTCGGAGATACAAGAGAAGCTTGCCGGTAACGGATATATTTACGACAACTCTTTGAATCGTTTTATAAGGAGGAATACAGAAATGAGACAAAAACCGGTTGTATTGATGGTTTTGGACGGTTACGGTCTGTCCGACAACACAGAGGCAAATGCCGTTTATATGGCAAATACTCCTGTAATGGATAAACTTGAGGCAGAGTGCCCTTTCGTTAAGGGATATGCATCAGGTCTTGCAGTTGGTCTTCCCGATGGTCAGATGGGTAACTCCGAGGTCGGACATATGAATATCGGTTCAGGCAGAATCATCTATCAGGATCTGACTCTCATTACCAAGTACATTGAGGATGGCGATTTCTTTAAGAATGAGGATCTGCTTCGTGCTATTGATAACTGCAAGAAGAATAATTCCGACCTGCACCTTTGGGGTCTTTTGTCCGATGGTGGCGTTCACAGCCATAACACGCATGTATATGCTCTGCTTGAACTGTGCAAGAGAGAGGGCTTCGAGAATGTATATGTTCATCCGTTTTTCGACGGAAGAGATACTCCGCCGGCATCCGGTAAAGGCTATCTGCAGGAGCTCATCGACAAGATGGCTGAGATCGGCGTAGGTAAAGTAGCATCTCTGTCCGGCCGTTATTATGCTATGGATCGTGACAATAACTGGGACAGGATACAGCTTGCATATGATTCTCTCGTTAAGGGTGAGGGCGTTATGGCCAAGGATCCTATCCAGGCTATGCAGGATTCCTACGATAAGGGTGTTACGGATGAGTTCGTTCTGCCTACGGTTATTACAGATGAGGACGGCAAGCCCATCTCTGTGGTCAAGCCTAACGATTCCGTTATTTTCTTTAACTTCCGTCCTGACCGCGCTCGTGAGATCACCAAGGCTTTCTGCTACAGTGACGAAGATATTAAGGCTCAGGGTGGTTCTGCTGATGATACAAAGAGCATTGCATATCTTAAGAGGGCAAATGGTTTTATGCCTCTTACATATGTCTGCTTTAAGGATTACGATGAGACTATCCCCAATAAGTATGTCGCTTTCAAGAAGGTAGAGATCGTTAATACTCTCGGCGAGTATCTTGCCAAGAATAACCTCCGTCAGCTTCGTATCGCTGAGACAGAGAAGTACGCGCATGTTACTTTCTTTTTCAACGGCGGTATTGAGGAACCTAATGCAGGTGAGGACAGAACACTTGTTAATTCTCCTGCAGTTGCCACATACGACCTTAAGCCCGAGATGAGTGCTCCTGAAGTATCCGAGAAACTTAATGCAGCTATTACTTCCGGTGACTATGACGTAATCATCATCAATTTTGCCAACCCTGACATGGTAGGTCACACGGGTGTGCTTGAGGCTGCCATAGCTGCTGTTGAGAGGATCGACCAGTGTGTTGGAGCTGCCGTTGAGGCTGTAAAGAAGATGGACGGCGTTCTTTTCATTTGCGCAGATCACGGAAATGCAGAGCAGATGCTCAACTATGAGACACGTCAGCCCCACACGGCTCACACCACGAACCCTGTTCCGTTTATTCTCTATAACTATGATCCTTCGTATACACTTCGCGAGGGCGGAAGACTGTGCGATATAGCACCTACGCTTCTGCAGATCATGGGGCTTCCCCAGCCTGCCGAGATGACGGGTGAGTCCTTGCTTATCAAGAAGTAATAACAGGTCTACGAGACTTCTAAGGCGGCACGGATTCTTTCCGTGCCGTTTTTGCTATGATAGATTTATACAATTTTCGAGCTGTGTTATCGGACTCATCGAAAAGAAGATGATATACAATAAAAGCAATATCGAATCGGAGGATTGAAATATGTTGGATATCAAAGGCAGATGGGCTCTTGTAACGGGCGCAAGCCGCGGAATAGGTAAGCTTGCAGCGCTGGAACTGGCCAAAAGAGGATGTAATATAATCGCTCAATCTAGAGACGTGGCTCATGCGGAAGTTACTTTGACCGAGATTAGGAAACAGGGTGTCATGGCTATTGGTGTGGCAGCGGAATTATCCGATCCGGAATCCGTCTCCGGGATGCTGGCTGAGATCGACAGCCTGGGCTACCGCGTAGATATCGTTCTTAATAATGCGGGTATGCAGATCGCATATAGAAGTGATTATTTCACAACACCGGTCTCTGACTACGATATCAGTTTTAAGATCAATACCATAGCTCCCATGATGATCTGCTATCATTTTCTGCCTAAGATGGTCGAAAAGGGCTTTGGAAGGATCGTCAATACCACGAGCGGCATAAGACTTGAGCCTGAACAGGCCGGTTATTCTGCATCCAAGGCGGCGCTCGATAAAGTTACGATCGACATCGGATCCAAGCTTAATGGTTCGGATGTGATCATAAGCCTTACTGATCCCGGCTGGTGCAGAACGGATCTCGGAGGACCGAATGCTCCTAATGCACCCGAAGATGCTCTGCCCGGTGTTATCGTCGGAGCCTTTGTAGATGACTTGAAATCCGGAAGGCTTTTCGCCGCGGGAGACTTTAAGGGGATGAGTCTGGAAGAGGCTGTAAAGAAGGCTGAAGGTTACGCTGCTCCTTATTAACACAGCACTCTCGAATGTGTTATACTTAAACATATTTGATCTATACGGAGGTGCTGGTTATGAGTGATTCCGATGATGTAAAGAAGGCTGCGCAGGCTTCACAGGAAGCCCAGGAAGCATTGAAAGCTGCTCAGGCGGAGGCGGCTGCTGCTGCAAAGGCAGAGGCTGAGGCCAGAGCAAGAGCAGAAGCTGAGGCTGCAGCTAAGGCTAAGGCAGAAGCAGAGGCTAAGGCAAAGGCGGAAGCTGAAGCTGCAAAAGCTAAAGCAGCTGAAGAAGCAAGAAAAGCAGAGGAAGCAGCAAAGGCTAAAGCTGCTGAAGAGGCACGAAAGGCTGAGGAAGCGGCAAGGGCTAAGGCAGCTGAAGAGGCAAAAAAGGCCGAGGAGGCTGCTAAGGCACAAGCAGCAGAAGAGGCAAGAAAGGCAGAGGAAGCTGCCAAAGCTGAGGCTCTTGCCTTAGAAGAAGCTCAGGCAGAGCAGAGAAGAGCAGAGGAAGCTGCCGCCAAGAAAGCTGCTGAAGAAGCGAAGAAGGCAGAGGCCGAGGCTAAGGCTGAAGCGAAGAAAGCAGAAGCAAAAGCAAAGGCAGACGCCAAGGCAGCTAAGAAGGCTGAGAAGAAGGCCAAGAAGGCTGCTGCTGTTCAGGCTCTCATAGATCAGTGTCCTAAGGTCTATAAGCCTGTCTCAACATCCAAGTTCTTCTGGCTTGGACTCCTTGGTGTATTGCCGGGTATCGGAATTATCGTTTCAATCATCTTGTCTATAATCCCCAGAAATAAGAATATCAAGAATTTCGGTCGAGCTATGTTGGCTGTTCACATGGTCATAATCATAGCGCTTCTTGTTCTGGCTCTCTTTATGAGACACTATATTGATGAAGACAGAATGGAAGATATGCTTGATGCAATAAGGAAGATCTTCTCGGCTTTTAAGATCGGTTGATCTTGAGCGATCAGATATGTCTGTCAGGACTGCTCCGTTTGGGGCAGTCCTTTCTTTTGTGTTTTTGTGCTTATTTTTTTACACCCGTGTCGCTCGTTTGTAACATTGCTCCTATAGAATGATAACAACGGAAACTATATGTGAGGTGAACTGTATGGCAGACGAAGAACTTATTTCGAAAAAGCAACTACTTAGAATTGCACAGATATCCTACGGAACGCTGTACAGATGGAAGCGCATGGGTCTGATCCCCGAGAGTTGGTTCATCCATAAGGCAACAGAAACGGGACAGGCTACTTATTTTCCGAGGACCAAAGTGCTTGCCAGGATCGACAGGATCAAAGATCTGAAAGGTGAACTGACTGCAGAGCAGATGCAGGAACTTTTCTCTGCCAACGTTGAGAGCTTTAAGATCCCTCTTAAGGATTTTACTGAGCTTAATCTGGTATCTAAGCTCAGCCTGACTGCATTTACCAGCGTATACCCGGGAAAAGAATTGCTTGATTTCAATGATGTTTTCGGTATGTATGTTGTTGATCATCTTATGAAACTTTCCGGAATCTATCTCGAAGATGCCAAGCAGGTCATTAAGCTTCTGTGTAAATATTTATCCATTGAAGCCAGTAAAGACTATCAGTTGCTTCTACTTCGTAAGATGGGCGTTCCCATGACAGTATTAGTAAGAGGCGAAGACGAGATACTTCTCGAAGACAATACAGAGATAATTGCCTGTGCTAACCTTGTTGAGTTTGAAGAGGCCCTCAAGGATCAGCTTATTGCATAAGGGTGAACAATGAGAACAAAAGAAACGGATTATTCTATTCTTGCCGAGATCGCCGAGCCCATGCGGCTCAGGATCCTTTTTGTGATCTCTTCGCACGGCGAAATATGTGCAGCTGATATTCTTCCGGAGTTGGGCATTACACAACCGACGCTGTCACACCATATGAGTGTTCTTGTTGACTGCGGGGCGGTCAATGTTCGCAAGGACGGACGTCGCAGCCTGTATTCCATAAACGAGAAGATGATAATACTTATCGAGTCCTTGGCCAACGCTCTTCGTTCGGGAGAGCAGGAAAAGACGATTCCCGTGGCTTCGAAGAGGAGGGCGGTAAGATCTTTGCCAAAGAAGGAACGCCCCGTGAAAGCTGCCGATGATGAAGTCTCGACAATAGCTGAAGAGAAGAAGAAGAAGAAAAAAGATAAGGATAAGAAGAAAAAAGACAAAGATAAAAAGAAGAAGAAGTGAATAACTTCTTCTTTTTTTATAGAGTCTGTGGGGATTAGTAATTGAAAAGGCGTCAACAGAAATGGCCTCCGGACATCAAATCTGTTGACGGCAGGAACGAATGCGCCAGCATAAACACCTTTTCGCCCTATCAAATTGCGAAGCCTTTTTTTCTCGAAAATAGTGCGTTTTTTTATAAAAAAGTTCGGATAAATGTGAAAAGATTGTGAACAAAGTGTGGATTATATATAAATGTTGGTTTATAATTTATTCATAAAGTTAATCCGAGGGGGATCAACGTATGAAGAGATTAAATAAGAGTAAGAAGGGGTTTACTTTGATAGAAATGGTTTTGGTAATTGCTATCATTGTAATACTGTCAGTTGTTATGATATTTCAGGTTTCTGATTACTTGAATAGAGCTCACAGTGCTACAAGTGTAATGGAAGCTCACAATGAAGCTGTTTCTTCCGTAATGAGTGATATAGAGGCGAATACTTAATAATTAAAATCTCTTGCAAATCAACTCTTGTTTTATTAAAATGATTATAGATTTGTAATCATTCTAATTAAGGAGAACTAAAGTGAACGCCGAAGCTGAAGCCACAAGACTTCTCAGAGAGGCGGATATAAGGGTTACTGTTCCCAGAATTCTAATATTCGGTTACTTACTGAGTACCAAGACTCATCCGACATGCGAGCAGATATATAACAGCTTGAAGGATACTAATCCTTCTTTGTCTCTTGCTTCAGTTTATAATGTTACCGACAAGCTCGCCGAAGCGAAGCTTATTAAGCAGATTACTGCTCCTGACGGTACGCGTCATTATGATGGTGTTACGAAGTTTCACGGACACTTTTATTGTCTGGACTGCAGGAACTTTTTCGATATCTCCTGTAAGACAGCTGATTTTCTTGATGAACTCCCGGGAGCTGAAATATTGAATTGTGAAGTTACTGCACGCGGCTATTGCCCTAAGTGCGCAGCTGCCTCGTCGGGCGGGAAGATACGCCGCAATAAATGATCCTTTAATAATAAGCAGATAAACAAAACCTGCCAACAAGTCGTTGGACTTAGTTGGCAGGTTTCGTGTGTTTTATGGGAACAGTAATCCTTTGATTACTTGTTAGCCAGAATATCCTTAATCTCAGTAAGGAGCTTAACCTCATCAGAAGGTTCTGCAGGAGCTGCTTCTTCTTCCTTCTTGCCGATAGCCATGAGCCTGTTGATGCCCTTGATGAGCAGGAAGAGGACGAAAGCCATGATGATGAAGTTGATAACAGCGGTGATGAATGCACCGTATGTGAATGCAACATCCTTGATATAGAATGCTCCGCCGACTTCTCCGTTACCGGGGATGAGCTGAAGCAGCGGGTTGATAAAGCTGTCTGTAAGAGCAGTTACGATATTACCGAAAGCAGCACCGATGATGACACCGATGGCCATATCCATAACATTACCCTTAAGAGCAAATGCCTTAAATTCCTTGATGAAATTGCCCATAATGGTACCCTCCGTAAAATATATTTAGTAATTTAATGATACATTAAGTCTTATTACAGTAAGTTTCCGTTAAATTACAAAAAAATAAAAAGAGCAAGTAAGAAGGCTGTCCCCGAAGGAACAGCCCTGTGTTCTCAAGATATTAACTCAGATAAACTTCTTGATCCCGTCTGTGAGGGAGTCGAGAGAACCGCTCAGGAAGATGGATATCGTAATGGGTGTATCCTTAGTGAACTGATCAAGTGAATTCACAAAGGCTTCGAGATTAGCGACTGAATCGTCACCGGCTACCTTATATATACTGTCAATATAAATGTGTGTAAGATCATAGTCCTTGGAACAGATACCGCCGATAAAAGCGAGAAGCTGATCGTATCCCTTTACCGGATATTCTTTGATATTAACGAGACGGACGCTGTACTTAATAAGCTGATCCAGTCTGTTGCCGCTCTCGATACATACTACATTGGTATCTGTTGTAGCCACATTGTTGATGTCCTCAACAAGTCTGGCGGTCTTTCCCGTACCCTTCTCACCTGCAATAATCTTGATCATAATTTATTCTCCTTTGGTTACAAACTATCCATTGGATTACTGGATAAATCTATTTTACTTTAATTACAGTATAATTTGAATAGTAAACTGACAAAAATATTTATCTGTTTTGGTCAAAATATACATAATTCGAAAAGGTTTGCCTAACTACACTCATTGTGTTAAGATTGATGTGTTCTAGATATTTACATCGCTGAACGGGCTCTTGAGTCCGTTTTTTGTTTTTGTAAGGAGGAGAGATGGCAGGAAGATCCAAGACGGCGCAGGCGGCCTTTGATATTGCTAAGCCGGTAGCCGAACAGATGGGACTTGAGCTGGTGGATGCCGAGTATAAGAAAGAAGGGCCGGATATGTTCCTAAGGCTCTTTATTGACCGTAAAGGCGGTATCGGCATTGACGAATGTGAGGAGTTCACGAGGGTGATCGATCCGATCTTTGATGAACAGCTTAAGCATGATGCAGATTATTTCGAAGTGTCCAGTCCGGGGCTTACGAGACCTTTGACTACAGCCGCTGACTATAGAAGATACGAGGGTGAGAAGCTTGATGTTACACTCTTCAAGGCTATTGATCAGGGCAAGACATTTGTTGCAACTATAGCTTCAGGTGAAGAAGAGGCAGTTGTTCTTACGGCAGAGGACGGAACAAACATCAGAGTAGAGTATAAAGACATTGCCAAGGCAACAAGGCATATAGAATTCTAATTACAAAGTAAATAATTTAAGGAGGATAAGAAAATGGCAAAGAAAACACAGAATGAGGAGCCGCGCGAGAATGTGCTGGACGTTATCAGACTTCTGGCTAAGGAGCGCGGTATAGATGAGGAAGTACTTATAAAGTCTATCGAGGAGGGTATGGTCGCTGCATTTAAACGTGAGTTTGCCGGCGATAAGGATAAGAGTCAGATCAAAAATGTTCAGGCTGAGATCGATAGAGAGACAGGCGAGATGTTCGTATATAAGCTCGTTACAGTTGTAGAAGAGGTAATGGATCCCGATAACGAGATCGCTTTCGAGGAAGCAAAGGCTATGGATGACGAGATCGAACTCGGTGATGAGATCGAGATCGGTATCGATGTAGACCAGCTCGGAAGACTCGCAGCATCTGCAGCTAAGAGCGCTATCTCCCAGAAGGTAAGAGACGCTGAATATAGAAGGATCCAGGACGAATTCTCCGGCAGGATCGGTGAGATCGCCACAGGTACGATCCTTCGTAATGATGCTCGCAATATTTATGTTGATATTGACAGAGCAGAGGCCGTTCTGCCCCGTGAAGGCCAGATCAGAGGTGAGGTCTACAGACAGAGCAGCTCCATGAAGTTCCTGGTACAGTGTGTTGAAGAACATAATGGTCATCCTTCCATAACTCTTTCCAGAACATCCGTTGACCTGGTTAAGAAGCTTTTCGAGTTGGAAGTTCCTGAGATCAAGAGCGGTGAAGTTATTATCAATGCTGTATCAAGAGAACCCGGTTCAAGATCCAAGGTTGCTGTTTATTCCAGAGATGAGAATGTTGATGCCAAGGGTGCCTGCGTAGGTCCCAGAGGCGCAAGAGTTCAGCACATTATGGAAGAGTTGGGCGGAGAGAAGATCGATATCGTCGATTGGAACGCAGATCCCGCTCTCTTTATCAGCGAGGCTCTGCAGCCTGCCAAGGTCATCAGAGTAGATACTGAGATCACCAAAAAGGAAGACGGTTCGGTAGAGAACTATGCAAAAGTCATCGTACCTGACCAACAGTTCACACTTGCCATCGGCAGAAGCGGTCAGAATGTACGTCTCGCTGCAAGGCTCACGGGCTTCAAGATCGATATCAAGAAAGAATCCGATGAGGCTTCCGAGGCAACGCAGATGATGCTCGACAAGTTTACGGTTGTTGAAGAGGACAGTGAGAACTGATGAAGAAGATACCTCAGAGAATGTGTGTGTCCTGCCGCGAGCGCAGGAATAAGAAGGATCTGTTAAGGGTGGTCTTATCCGAGGATGGTAATATCATCTATGATCCGACAGGCAAGGCTCCCGGACGCGGTGCCTATCTTTGCCGACAGCAGTCCTGCATAATGACGGAGCTTAAGGCACACAGATTGTCCAAGGGATTGAAGCAGAGCTTGACTGATGATCAGCTTAAGGCTCTCGCTGATGAGATCCTTGCTCTTTGTGCGGAGGAGAAAGCTCTTGAAGAGTAAGCAGGATATCTTAAGGTTCATCGGACTTGCGATGAGGGCCGGTAAGCTTGTATCAGGATATGATGCAGTTGCTTCGGAACTGAGAGCGGGCAGAGGTGAGTTGATAATATTTTCGAAAAATATCTCGACTAACACTTTAGAAAGCCTGATGAACCTGGCAGAGAAATATGAAGGTGAGTTCCCTGCGGCTTTCAGCTTTGGTTCCAAAGCCGAACTGGGAATGACGATTGGCAAACCCGACAGAGCGATCCTGGTCATAACCGATAAGGGAATGGCAAAGAGACTTACGGAAATGCTTGAAGAATACGATGATACGGAGGAAGAAAGTTAATGAGTGATAACACCGATAACAATAAACAGCCTCAGATAATAATGGGCGGAGTGTCCGGTAATAAGGAGCTTAAGATAAGGAGAGTGCATAAGAAGAAGACTGATTCGTCAGCCGATGCAGCTGTTGCCGAGAAGAAGACTACAGCAGAAAAAGCGGCCGCCCCTGCGACCAAACCTGCTCCTGCCGAGAAAGCTCCTGCCAAGACGGTAAAAAAGGCTGAAACGGAAGCTCCCAAGAAGGAGAATAAACCTGCTGAGACTAAGAAAGAGGAGAAAAAGACTGCTGCTCCCGTAGAACAGACTCCTAAGACAGAAGTAAAAGAGGAAAAGCCTGTCGAGAAGAAAGCTGCTCCCAAGACTGAAGTTAAGGAAAACAGTGCAGCTGAGAAGAAGCCTGCAGTTAAGAGTGAGAAGACGGAAGTTTCTAAGCCTGAGTCCGCTCCGGAGAAGAAGGAAAAGGAAGTAAAGAGGCCCGAGAGCGAGAATAAAGCTCCCGCCAAAAATGAGACACCCGTTATAGATAAGCGTAAGATTTCTTCCGCTGTTGTTGCTATGCCTGAGACAATAAGGAGTTCTACCGTGATCTCCGATAATAGAAATAATCGTTACGGTAATCGTAATGGAGCAGGCGCTGCATCAGGAAGAGGCTCTTATCAGAACCGCGGCGGTAACGGCGCGAACGGCGGCCGTGGCGGCGGATACCAGAATAGAGGCGGTAATGGCGGAGGCGCTTTTGCAAAGGATAAGGATGATGAACCTAATACAAAGCAGCAACCCAGGAAAGCTTCTAAGCCCAAGACTGATACTCCCGTAGATGAGGTAAGAAAGAGCAGGGCTAATTTCGTTGAACGTAATGCCATCGAGAAGCGTCAGTATGACAGCCGTGACAATGCCAAGGGCGGTAACGGCAATGATCGCAGGATGAAGAACAAGAATTCCCAGTTCAGCGGAAGGATCTCTGAGGACGGAGATTATGATGATTATTCATACGGCCGCAAGAAGAAAAAGAAGAATTCCTTCAGCGCCGCACCGGTTGTAGAGCAGACGATAACAGATATCCAGCTGCCTCCTTTTATTACCGTAAAGGAATTTGCAGAGGGTATCGGCAAGAAGAGCGCAGATGTTATCAAGGAGTTGATGAAGCTTGGAATGCTTGCTACCATCAATCAGGAGCTCGATTTTGATACAGCCTGCCTGCTGGCAGATGCTTTCGGCATCAATGCCACGCCTATTACGGAAGTTACGGAGGAAGATATCCTTTTCGAGGAGGAGACTGAAACAGGCGAACTTAAGCAGAGACCTCCGGTCGTTGTTGTTATGGGTCACGTTGACCATGGTAAGACTTCGCTCCTTGACCGCATCAGAGCAACCTCCGTTGTATCAGGTGAAGCCGGCGGTATCACACAGCACATCGGTGCTTATACGGTAAGACTTAAAGGCAGACAGATCACATTCCTTGATACTCCGGGTCATGAAGCTTTTACGACAATGCGTGCCCGTGGTGCTCAGGTAACAGATATTGCTATCCTTGTTGTAGCGGCTGACGACGGTGTCATGCCTCAGACGATCGAGGCTATTAACCACGCCAAAGCAGCTAATACGGAGATCATCGTAGCGATCAACAAGATAGATAAGCCCGGCGCCAATATCGATAAGGTTAAGCAGGAGCTTTCCAATTATGAATTGATCCCTGAGGAGTGGGGCGGTTCTACTATTATGGTTCCGGTTAGCGCCAAGCAGGGACAGGGTATTGACGATCTGCTCGAGATGGTACTTCTCACTGCGGATGTTCTTGAGCTTAAGGCGGATCCTACGGCACAGGCAAAGGGTACCGTTATCGAGGCCAAGCTTGACAAGAACCGCGGTCCTGTTGCTACAGTCCTTGTTCAGCAGGGTACTCTGAAGCACGGCAGCAGCGTTGTCTGCGGCGCCATGCTGGGTAATATCCGTGCCATGTATGACGACAAGGGCAGCGAGATCAAGAAGGCCGGACCTTCAATTCCTGTCGAGATCTTGGGACTTCCTGAAGTACCTGAGGCCGGCGAGACACTTTATGATGTTACAGGTAAGGATGATAAGGTTGTTCGTCAGCTTGTAGAGAAGCGTAAGATCAAGCAGCGTGAGGATCATATGCATAAGAGCTCCAGAATGAGCCTTGAGACACTTGCCGCCAATATCGCTGCAGGTGATGTTAAGGATCTCAACCTTATCGTTAAGGCGGACGTTCAGGGTTCTGTTGAGGCTGTTATTCAGTCGCTTGAGAAGCTCAGTAATGACGAGGTAAGAGTTAAGGTAATCCATGGTGCCGTCGGTGCCATCAACGAGTCGGATGTGACGCTTGCTGATGTATCAGACGCCATCATCATCGGATTTAACGTACGTCCTAACGCGATCATTACCGAGATGGCCAAGGAAGTAAATGTTGATATCAGACTTTACAGCGTCATCTATAACGCTATCGAGGATGTCGAAAATGCCATGAAGGGTATGCTTGCTCCTACACTCGAGGAAGTTGTGCTCGGTCATGTTGAGATCAGAGAGCTCTTCAAGGTAAGCGGCGTAGGTACCATCGGAGGCGCCTATGTACTCGACGGTAAGATTACTCGTAACAGCGATGTTCGTGTCGTAAGAGACGATGTTGTCGTTTACACCGGTCACCTCGGATCACTCCAGAGGATGAAGGATGCCGTTAAGGAAGTAAACACAGGTTATGAGTGTGGTCTTTCTATCGAGAACTATAACGACATCAAGATCGGTGACATCATCGAGGCTTATGAGATCCGTGAGGTCGCAAGGACCTGATAGCTTTGAAAGGAAGACAGATTATGCGTCGTAACAGAGCGGCAATTGTCGGAGATGAGATGCAGAAAGTCCTATCCGACATCATATCCAATAAGGTCAAGGATCCCCGGATCCCTTTCCTTACATCGGTGACATCCGTTAAGATGTCATCCGATCTTACGCATGCCACGGCCTATGTTTCCGTTTACGGAGATCAGGCTACAAAGAAGGGCTGTATGGATGCAATTGAGCACGCCAAAGGCTTTATCAGACGTGAGATGTGCAAGCAGATCAACTTGCGAGTCGCTCCCGAGCTGCATTTCGAGGCGGATAATTCGCTGGAGGATGCAGCGAGGATGAACGACCTTATTGACCGCACTCTCCATGATGACGAAGTCAGGAGACGCGAGCTCGGACTGACAGCAGAAGAAGGAGAAGCAACTGATGAAGGAAATATACAGGAATGATGCTTTGAGGATGGCCCGGCAGATGGTCGAGGCCGCCAAGAGGGCGACAGAATCCGGCAGCCGGATCCTTGTGTTTCCGCACAAGAGCGTTGACGGTGACTGTATCGGATCATCCTGTTCTCTGGTAAGCCTGCTGAGAAAACTCGGTGCAGAGGCCTATGTGGCGATGCCCGAACGTTTGCCGGATAATATGGCTTTCCTGAGCGTTGATGATCTTCTTGTTTTCCCGTTGGAAAATGAGGAGGATCGTGACTGCGCCATTGCTTTCGCCGTGGATTGTTCAGAGGGACACCGTATGGGAGATTGCGGCGAGATCTATGATGCCTGTCCCGACAAGCTGATCATAGATCATCATGCCAGCGTAAAACTCAAGGGTGAGAATATGTGGATCAGGCCGGAAGCATCTTCTGCCTGTGAGCTATGCTACTATACAGCTGTTTCCCTTGCTGATATAAAGGGCATCCCTGTCGAAGAGCTGATCGATAAAAGGACTGCTGAATGCCTCCTGATGGGCATCGTTACCGATACGGGAAGGTTCACTTATCGTAATACTTCGCCAGAGACCCTGATCGTTGCAGGGGAGCTGATGGAGCTTGGAGCCGATGTGGCGATCATCTGCTACTACCAGTTCGACCGTAAGATGCCGAGTGAGTTCTTTATCTCGAACGCTGCCTGCGTCAATGCATCCTTGCTCCTTAACGGGAAGCTGGCGATTACTTGTATCGACAACGATATGTTCAGCAGATTCGGAGCAGGTCGCGACGAAGTAGCTGATGTAGTTTCGAGACTTCGTGATATCGAGGGCGTTGAACTGGCCGTTGTCCTAAGACAGACGGAGGATGGCGCAATAAGAGCCAACCTGAGGTCTAAAGAGAGCTTTGACTGTTCTGTTTTTGCCGAGTCTTACGGCGGTGGCGGACATGTGAGAGCTGCCGGTTTTACGGTTAAAGACCGGCAGTTAGATGAGCTAAGAGACGAGATAACGGACAGGGTGAATAAGCTTTTATGAATCTTAGTGACTCCCGATCAGGTCTTATATTGATAGATAAGAAGCCCGGTATCACTTCCATGAATGTGGATTCTTATGTCAAGAAGCTGCTTGGAACAAAGAAAGTCGGTCATCACGGGACATTGGATCCTTTTGCAACGGGGCTTTTGCCTGTTTATACCGGCAAAGCCCTCAGGTTCGTTCGTTATGCTGATGATTTTGATAAATCCTACAGGTGTGTGGCGGTCTTCGGTAAGAGTACCGACAGTATGGATCGTGACGGCGAAGTGACAGGGGGGCGCATGCCCACGGCTGATGAGTTGGAAAAGCTTGAGGCAGAGGATTATAAGTCAATAAGAGAGCTTTTCGAGCAAGAAGCTTTGATAACTGAACAGATGCCGCCTAAGTTTTCTGCCAAAAAGATCAATGGCCGCAAGGCATATGAGCTGGCTCGAAAGGGCGATGAAGTGGAGCTTAAGCCTCATAAGGTTAAGATATTCTCTATTACGATCAACGAGATCAGAAGAAGGGAAGATACTTTCGAGGCGGATTTTACCGTAGAATGTTCCAAAGGTACCTATATCAGGACGATCTGCGATGATATAGGGAAAATGAGCGGATTCGGGGCATATGCTGACAGCTTAAGACGCATGAGCTGCGGGCCTTTTCGCGTTGAAGATGCATATAGCGAAGAAGAGCTTAAGACAATGGCAGACAGCGGTGATTGGTCTTTTATGGCTGATCCTGAGATAACATTGGATTATATGCCGAAGATCATGCTAAGTGACAGTGAGTATAAGGATGTGAGGCTGGGACGCAAGATACCGGCTGATTCGCATATGAATGAACTGCTCGAAAATGACATCGGCACAACAAAATACCGCGCCCTCTATGAAGGTCGCGTCACGGCGGTAATGTACACCGCCATGGAGAACGGCAGGAAGCTCCTGCGCATCGAAAGGATGCTTGCGACAGATGATTAACGGAACCGTAAAAGTCTATCCTGACAGCATGGCCTTTCTGCCCTATGGCAGAGCGGTAGCTTTGGGCTACTTTGACGGCCTTCATCAGGGGCATACGGAGATAATAAAGAAGATGGTAAGGACTGCGCGCGGCAGAGGGCTTGTTGCGGCAGTTCAGACTTTTGTCAACTTCCCGAAGAATGACGGCAGACTGATGACTGACATCAACGACAGGCTTGAGATCCTCTCGGATATGGGCGTAGAGGAGCTGATCATACTCGATTACGAGAAAGTCAGAGATATGGCGCCTGAAGATTTTGTCAGAGATATGCTCATACAAAGGATGGGGGCAGCGGCAGTATTCACCGGAGAAGACTATCGCTTCGGTAAGGATGCCGGAGGTGATACAGAACTACTCCGCAGTATGTGTGAGAAGGCTGAAATCGATTATAAGATCATCCCGGATAAAACTGACGATACGAGCGGCAGAAGGATCGCATCGACCTGGCTCAGGGAATGTATCGAGAGTGGGGATATGGATCTATACACCGACTTGTGCGGCGGACGTCCCTTCAGCTATGAAGGGCAGGTCATAAGAGGCAGGCAATTAGGGCGTAAACTTGGATTTCCTACTGTTAATGTCCTGATACCGGAGACAAAGGCTATTGTAAAAAGAGGTGTATATGTGTCCCGTATAAGACTTGGAAACAGGGTGCTCTACGGTGTTACTAATGTTGGAAGACGTCCGACTGTGGAAAGTGAGGGGGCAGATATAGCCGAGACCTTTATTTTCGATTTTGATGAGAATATCTACGGCGCCAGGATCCGTGTTGAACTGCTTCATTTCCTGAGAAGTGAGACACGCTTCGCGAGTGAAGAAGACCTGCGTCTGGCGGTAGAGGCAAATAAGGCGGAAGCTGCCGCATATATCAGTGAGAATTTTAATTAGTGCTGTGGTATCATAGCCTATGGTCAAAAGACATACAAACAGAGGTAAAAGGTATGAATTATGATAAAGTAAAAGTCAGCTTTCCCGAGATGGATGCCGATGTGACGATCAATGATGTGGCGTTTAAGATCGGAGGACTTGAAGTATATTGGTACGGCTTACTGATAGCGCTTGGTATGGTCCTATGCGTTATTCTGGCGATCAAACATGCAAGAAAGAATAATTTTCCCTCGGATCTGGTCTACGATATCCTATTGGTGTCGCTTCCTTCGGCGATCGTTGGAGCAAGGCTTTATTATGTTCTCTGCGAATGGGATTATTATTCGGGCGACCTTAAAAGGATCTTTGATACAAGATCCGGAGGACTTGCTGTCTACGGCGGTATCCTCGGAGCCTTCCTTGGGGCCTTCATAATGACCCGTATCCGTAAGATTCCTTTTACAACATGCGCTGACTATTGTATTCCTTATATCGCCTTGGGCCAGGCTATCGGCCGCTGGGGAAATTTCTTCAATCAGGAAGCTTTCGGTACGACGACCAAGCTCCCATGGGGTATGACAAGCAGCAAGGTCTCAGCTTATCTCGAGAAGCACTGTCCGGACCTTGACAGCACGATGCCTGTTCATCCCACATTCCTTTACGAATCGATCGTAGATCTCGCTTTGTTTATTATCCTGCTCCGGGTAAGAAAGAGAAGTAAGCACGCTTTCGAGACGACCGCTGTCTATATGATCGTTTACGGCGCCTTCAGATTCCTTATCGAAGGCTTAAGGACTGATTCGCTCTATATCGGTTCAACAAACATCAGAACATCTCAGCTCCTGTCACTTCTTTTGGTGATCGGCGGACTGGTTTATATACTTGTAGCTCATTTGAAGAACTACGAGCGTAAGGAGATCCCCGCGAAGTTTTTCGCTAATGAGACGGTGATCTCTGATGGACCCGTCATCGCACCGGCGCAAGCCGAAGATGGAGAAGGGGATAAGATGCCTGATGAGATCGGAGAGGCTGTCCCTGCCGACGAGGAAGATGCAGAAGATCCTGTAGCTCAGGATATGACGGAAGACAAGTCTGATGCTGACAAGGCAGTTGACGGAGGTTCTGACAACTGATATGGCAGGACAGAAGTCGGGAATAGTAAGACTGCGTAATAACGGCTCTCTTCGCTCCATCGATTACTTTCTGGTGGTGCCTATTCTCCTGATCACGATTATCGGCTTGTTTGTCCTTAATCGAGTATTGTCAAACGGTTATGATGCTTATCCGGGCAACTTCTATCGACAGGTTACCGCTGCTGCAATGGGTATCTTTATCGCCTTGATCATATGTCTTCTGGATACTCACTTTCTGAAGATGATCGGTTGGGTGATATACGGAGCTTCACTCTTCCTTCTGTTACTGGTTCCTTTGGATGGTTACACCATGGTCGATACGTGGGGTGCCGATGCCTGGCTCAACCTGCCTGTTATAGGTACTTTCCAGCCGTCGGAGCTGGCTAAGATAGGACTTGTTATCGTGGCATCGGATATTTTCGAGCAGATGGGAAAGAAGGAGATTGGGATAATCAGAGGCTTCGGCTATCTGGCGGGAGTATACGCTCCCCCCATGCTCTTGATCCTGCATCAGCCGGACTTCGGTACCGCGATGGTTATCGTTTTTTCTTTTGTATGTATCATGTTTGTCTGGGGCGTTAAATACAGATATTTCCTGTTGGCCATATCTGCGGTTATCGTTATCGGAGTTCCTTTTGTCTGGAATTTTTACTTGGCTTCATATCAGAAGAAGAGGATCCTGTCACTGGTATTTGAAGGATCCGACCCGAAGACAGAGTATAATCTGGTCCAATCCAAAGCGGCCATAGCCTCAGGGGGACTTGCAGGAAACAGTACCGGTATCTATGTTAAGGTTCCGGTTAAGGAAAGTGACTTTATCTATTCGGCAATATCAGAACATCTGGGTTTTATAGGGACGACGGCTATCATCATCCTGACCTTTTTCTTCCTTTGCCGCTGCATGTATGTCAGCAGTAAAGCTTCACGACCGGCATATTCTTATGTCGTTGTAGGTATTGCCGCATCTTTTGCTTTCCACTTTATCGAGAACATGGGGATGTCTGTAGGACTCTTGCCTATTACCGGTATTCCGTTGCCGTTTATCAGTTTGGGCGGAACAGCGATGATGGTTAATTACATAGCCTTCGGAATAATCCTGAATATATCAATGGACAGAGGTCAATAAAATGTCATACAAAGCTATTATTTTTGATCTGGACGGTACTGTTCTCAATACCGCTCAGGGACTGGCCGTGGCGGTTAATAAAGCTCGCGTGGCCATGGGACTTGATGAACAACCGGTGGAAGAGCTTGCCTCTATGGTAGGAAACGGTGCTCGAAAACTCATTGCCAGAAGCATTGCGCGTGATAAGGGTGAGGCAGTTACCGCGGAAGATGTTATCGATTCTGATGAGGTAGCAGAACTTCTGGCGATAGACCGTAAGATCTACCTTGAGTGCTGCATCGACTACACGACTCCATATGACGGCGTTATCGCTATGCTGAGACATCTTCATGATGCGGACATCAAGATCGCAGTCTTATCTAACAAGGATCACGATGCAACATTTAAGCTATGTGATTTCTTTTTCCACGATATGCTGGACGATATCAGGGGCCACAGGGAAGGGGTGGCTCTTAAGCCGGATCCCGAGCCTGTTATGCTGACTCTCGAGAAACTCGGTGTAAAAGCTTCAGATGCCGTGCTTGTGGGCGATTCGGAAGTGGATATCCGCTTGGCCCGTAACTGTAACATGGATATTATTTCTGTGGACTGGGGTTTTAAGACTCAAGATTTTTTGTTTACAAATGGCGCAAGTGTGGTAGTATCAACCGTAGAAGAGCTGGAAGCAAAGCTCCTCGGCTGAATCTCATAGGCATACTGCAGGGAGGAACTGATCATGGCATCGACGGTTTACACGAAGAGAGCACCGGAGGCAATCGGACCTTATTCGCAGGCTAAGCTGGCAGCCGGCCTGTTATTCACATCGGGGCAGATCCCGATCGATCCTGAGACAGGCAAGGTCGAAACGACCGATATCAGAGGGCAGGCTGATATGGTCTGCCGTAATGTGGGGGCTATCCTGGAGGCTGCAGGTGTCGGCTTTGAGGATGTAGTCAAGACCACATGCTATCTGGCTGATATAAATGATTTTGCTGTTTTTAATGAGGTATACGCCGGCTATTTTGTATCTAAGCCGGCGCGCTCCTGTGTCGCTGTTAAAGATCTTCCAAAGGGCGTTTTGGTAGAGATCGAGGCTGTTGCGGAGATGTGAGACGGCGTCACTGTCGGTGAAGAGATTCTTTTCGAAAATCCTATCAAAGCAGTTCATCATAAACGACGGGTAGTGTATAATAGTTCCAGAATTTTGCATGACACCGCCGAATGGCAGGACATGTCCCTCGGAGGTATATATGTCCAGACTTCTATATGATGAATCCAATCTTCCTGATATCGATACACTGGTAGCGAAGAACTATGACAATGTCAATCCGGATGAGGTACAGCCGATCCGTAAGATCGGTGTGCTGACCAGCGGCGGCGATGCTCCAGGAATGAATGCTACTATCAGAGCTGTAGTAAGAGCCGGTATCAACGCCGGATTCGAGGTTTATGGTGTTACAAGAGGCTTCCATGGACTGTGGAAGGGTGAGATCTCTCAGATCACGGTAAGAGATGTCTCGGAGACACTGCAGCGTGGCGGTACTTTCCTTATGACTGCGAGATCCAAGACTTTCACGACAAAGGAAGGTGTTCTCAAGGGCGCTCGTATGATGGAGGTTTATGACCTCGACGCACTTGTGGTAAGTGGCGGTGACGGTTCCTTCAAGGGTGCCAGAGCGCTCGCCAGAATCGGCATGCCTGTCATCGGTATCCCGGGTACCATCGACAATGATATCGGATGCACAGATTATACCATCGGTTATGACACGGCAATGAACACGGCTATGGAAGCAATCGATAAGCTCCGTGACACCGCATCCTCCCACGAGCGATGCAGCGTAATCGAAGTTATGGGTAGAAGAGCAGGTTATATCGCTTTGAATGTCGGTATCGCGACAGGTGCAGAGTGTATCCTGATCCCCGAGATCGAGTATGACTTCAACCGTGATGTTATCAGAACGATCCTCGATGGCCGTAACAAGGGCAAGAGACATTACATCGTAATCGTTGCAGAGGGAGTCGGATCCGCGTCAGACATCGCCAAGAAGATCGAGGAGCAGACCGGCATAGAGTCACGTCCTACGATCCTCGGACATCTCCAAAGAGGCGGCTCGCCGACGCTTCGCGACAGAACCACAGCAAGCCTTATGGGCGTTCATGCCATTGATTGTCTGCTTGAGAAGAGATACAATCGTCTTATTATCGAAAAGGACGGCAAGATCACGGATATCGACATTGAGGAAGGTATCAATATGAAGAAGACCATTCCTGCCGAAGATATCGAGAACGCCAAGAGACTGTCGTAATAATAGACAAGAAACTTTGGTGTGGTCATCTTGACAGTTTGAGGGGGACTATTATGAAGAGCATTGTTAAAGTCGTAAGTACGATTCTTCTTGTTGCGTTGTTTACTGCAGCAGCGCCTGTAGCCGGGCCGCTTGGTCCGAGACATGTCAGTGCCGATGCTAATGTTGCTATTAACACAAAGAATTTCCCGGATGCGGTTTTCAGAAATTATGTCAGTACTAATTTTGACTCGAATAAAGACGGCGTATTAAGTACCGCTGAGATCAAAGCAGTTACCGATATTGATGTGACGTGCTCGTCGGAAAGTGGGGAAAAGATAACTTCGCTTAAAGGTGTTGAGATCTTTACCGGGCTTACGAGTCTTGCTTGCGCCGGCAATAACATATCTAATCTTGATGTTTCCCGGAATACTGCTCTTATATGGCTTAGTTGCGGAGAGAATAATCTGACCAGTCTTGATGTCAGCAATAATAGTAAATTGGAAGGTCTGATTTGTTCCGGCAATCGCCTGACTTCTCTTAATTTAAGAAATAATTCTTTACTTGGTTTTTTGTGGTGCTACTCTAATCAATTGTCTTCTCTTGATGTTAGCAAGAATCCGGCACTTTATACCTTGTCGTGTAGCGATAATAATCTCAAAAGTCTTGATGTAAGCAATAATACAGCTCTTTTAGATTTGTCTTGTGACCATAACAACTTGACCAGCCTGTCATTGAGCAAGAATACTCTTCTTGAAAGTATTTATTGTCCGAATAATAATCTGACAAGTCTTGATGTCAGCAATAATACAGCTCTTAAATGGCTCCAGTGCGATAATAACAATCTGACCAGCCTTAATCTTGGTAGAATTACTAAGCTCGAAAAGCTCTACTGTTATAATAATAATCTGAAAACACTTGATGTCAGCCATAATAGTGCTTTGGATCTTCTCTATTGTCATACTAATAAACTGACTTCTCTTGATATTAGTCATAATACGGAAATAACATTTCTTGATTGTTATTCTAATGACTTTACAAGCCTTAATATCTCCAACAACAGATATCTTATAGAAGCTTATAATGCCGGTGGCGGATATCCGGATCCTAATATCCCGGATACTGCTATCTGTTATTTCACTGAGGATGTAGTTTATAATGAGGAGGAGGGGTGTTATAACTATATTAATAAGCGTGATCTTACAGTCGACAAAAATATAACTATCATCACAACGGCTGCATCATCATCCTCCGGATCCGGTGTCTCCGGATTTGTAGAGAGACTTTATACCGTTGCTCTCGGAAGAGCCTCGGATCCTTCGGGAAAGGCTGACTGGGTTGACCGAATTACCCATCAGGGCTATTCGGGTGCAGATGCTGCAAAGGGCTTCTTCTTAAGTGATGAGTTCATTGCCATGAACCTCAGTGACGCTGAGTTCCTTAACAGACTCTATCATACATTTTTCGATCGTGATCCTGATACGGCAGGATTTAATAACTGGATGGGCCAGCTGCAAAACGGTGCCAGCCGTCAGAGCGTTCTTAATGGCTTTATCAATTCTACCGAGTGGGCAAATCTTTGCCTCAAATTCGGTATCTCTTCAGGAGGTACCGGAGTGCCTAATATAACCGTGGAGCCGAGTGAGCAGGTAATCGGCTTCGCAACAAGACTTTATACAACATGTCTTGGCCGTAATCCCGATGCTGCAGGTCTTAACGATTGGTCGACTCAGCTTGCCAACAGGAGAGCGAGCGGATCTGAAGTCGCGCACGGGTTCTTCTTCAGTGATGAGTTCCAGAGCCAGAACTTCTCGAACGCTGAGTATGTAACAAGACTTTACAGAACATTTATGAACAGAGAGCCTGATAGCGCCGGCTACAATGACTGGTTGAATCAGCTTAACAATGGCGTCAGCAGAGAAAGTGTTTTCCAGGGCTTCGCGGGATCTGTCGAGTGGAGTAACATATGCTCCGAGTATGGGATCGTGAAGTAAAGGGAGAACGTCAGGATAGGAATAAAGACAATAGATGCCCTCGGGACTCTTGAAGTCCCGAGGGCTTTTCGATACTCGTTAATGATCCGTCTTTATTCTTCCACTATCATCAGATCCAGAGCTTCTATCTCGAAAGGATCGCCTTCTGTATACACCTTCTTTGACAGCAGATCCCTTCCGGAACAGGATATTTGTCCGCTTATTTTGGCAGTCGAGTAGTTGAACATATATGTGACCTTTCTGCCGAGTTGATTAATGCCGCTTTTGATGATGAGAGGGTAGAGGTTCTTCGGTATACTGATGCCGCACTCGGGAAGAATATGACGCAAGAGGGCAGTAGAGCCGTCGTGGCCTAAGAGTGTTGCCAGATAATATGCTGTTCCTTCGCCATATTTATGAGCTGTCAGGGCCGAATACTTCTTCCAGATCGGGTGTTCATAACATGCGATACTGTCAGCTTCGGCTGCAGTTACCAGCTCCATAAAACCCTGCGCAGGGTAGCTATTGCCGTCGATCGTGATCGTAACATCTCTCGGTATAGTGAAGAGCTGATAAGAAAGTCCCAGACAATCAGTCATATTATGAGGCTGCAGATCGTGATAGACCTTGATCTCCTCATCGGCGACAAAACTCTTGAATGTGGCAAGCAGGTGACCGCCGCCTTGAACATAGGCTTTCAGGCGCGCAATGGTATCCTCGGTGGCTGAATAGAGGGCGGGGACTAAGACCAAAGTATACTTTTCGATAGGATCGTCCTTATATACCAGGTCATATTCGATGTTGAGCTTATAGAGGGCGTCGCAGAATGTCCTTAAGATCTTGTTATAATCCGGCGTGTTCGGATCTGTGTCGTCACAGGGGAATTCATTAAGACCGGTAAGGCTTCTGTTGTCGACAAGGATAGCCACGGAAGGGGACTTGGTCAGGTTGATCAGGTGCGATTCGATAGAACGCATCTCGCGGCCGAAGGCGGATAATTCATTGTAGATCTCGTTGGGCTTAAGATCGTGGCTTAAGATGCCCTTCCAATATGTCTCGAAAGAGTTATGGATCGAGTGCCAGTGCCAGTACATGACGCTGTCGGCGCCCGAGGCCAGGTGGCTATAGGCGGCGAGCCTGAGCTGCCCGGGGTAGGGAACCCAATTCGCACGGCCCTGGGCTTGTGTCTCGAGTACCAGATAATTATCCTTCTTGAGCGATCTCCCGACGCTTCCGCCGAACGCTATAGTCGAACCGTCGAATCGATCCTGCGACAGGTGGTAGATATCGACACCTGCCACGTCCATGCACCGAGCCGCATCCTGCTGGTTGACTTCTGGTTGAATGCCATATGAATAATCGATCCAGGAGAAGTCGAAATTATGCGTAATGAACTGATCATCTGTCAGATACTCTCTGACGATCTTCGACTGCCACTCAAGAAATTCCGTTATTACGTTGCGCAGGAAATACTTGTATGCGGCGGACAGGCTGCCGTTTATCGTTCCGCGAACATCCGGGAAATCCTCCCAACGCGAGATCCTGTTGCTCCAGTAATCCAGACCGAAAGCCTGATTGAAATCTTCTATATCAGGGTATTTCTTCATCATCTGAGCAACAAACAAGGCCTGAGTTGCTTCGGAAGCTGCCCCGGCTGAGCGCGTCTCGTTGTCCAGTTGCACACCTATGATATTGTCATAACCGCGGCATTCTTCCATCAGCCGCCTTATGATCCGTTCGGCGTATCTTAGATAATCCGGATTAGTAATATCCGTGAGCTGCCTGTGACCGTAAAGATGCCGTCCTGATGCAGTTACCGCAAGGACCTCCGGGTACTTCTTTGCAAGCCAAGAGGGAATGGCATAAGTAGGGGTGCCGATGATCACTTTAAGCCCGTATTCATTGGCCTTTGTCAGCATCTTGTGCAACTTTGTAAAATCGAAAACACCGTCTTCGATTTCCCATGTGCTCCATGTGGATTCCGCGATCCTTATGACATTCATTCCGGCATCCTTCATCATCTTAAAGTCAGTGTCGATCCTGTCATAGGGCATGTACTCATCATAATATGCCGCGCCGAAAAGTATTTGGTCCTTGTAAAACATCATTATTTCCTCGTCGAAAAGTTATTTTAGGTTGACATCCTGCGCAACTATTGGTAGATTGAAGTAGGAACAGATACGCAACCGTTTGCGCAGAATATAACACGAACGATTGTATTTGTAAAGGAAGGCAAGATATGGTTCAGTTAAATCCCAACAATCCTTTAGACGGTGGAAAGCTCACAATAGCTGATATTGCTGAAGCACTGGGTGTTTCCAAGTCAACTGTTTCCCGTTCCATTTCAGGGAAGGGAAGGATTAGTGAGGATACCAGGACCAAGGTTCTCGACTTTATTGCTGAACATGACTATAAGCCCAATCAACTCGCCAGGGGACTTGCAAACTCCAAAACCTATAATATCGGCTGGATCGTTCCCGGTGATTCGGATAATGATGCGCTGCCCTTTTTTCAGCGTTGTATGATGGGCGTGGAAGAGATCGCGGCTGCTTTTGATTATGATATCCTGATCTCGCTTGTTTTCGATAATGATCTGTCAGGTCTTCAGAGAGTCATCAATAACCGCAAGGTTGACGGTATAATCCTTGCACGAACGCTTCTTGATGACCCTAATGTTAAATGCCTGCTGGAGGGGGAGATTCCCTTTGTGGTCATAGGCAGTACACCCGAGAAAGGCGTTATCCAGATAGATAATGATCATGTTGCCGCTTGTAAGGAATTGACCTCGATACTGATCCTTAAGGGCATCAGAAAGCTGGCTTTTATATGCGGAAACAGTAATCATGTTGTTAATCAGTCACGTCTCAAAGGTTTTATGGATGGTGTTGAAGCCGGTGGGGTAAAGCCGGATAACAGCAATATTTATATGGATTGTGATACAGATGAAGATATAGAGAGGGCTCTTGACGAGGCATTGCGCAATAAAGTCCAGTGTATCGTCTGTGCCGATGACCATATATGCTACACGGTTATAAATAATCTGAACCGTGACGGCATAAGTATTCCCGGGGATATCAAGGTTGCATCTTTCTATAACAGTATCTTGCTGGATCGTAATCAGCCTCCTATCACATCACTTCAATATGATCCCAAAGAGCTCGGCATGACTGCATGCAGGACTCTGCTGGATTATATTGACGGACAGCCTGTAAATGAGAAAGTAATGCTAAGTTACGAAGTAATGCTTAAAGGATCGACACTCTGAATTTTGCTGTAAATAAGGTCTGGAGACGAAGCTTCCCGGTCATGTACCGAGAGGCTTCGTCTCTGTTTGGAGGATTTGGAAGGGAAGGAGCCGGCGTGGACTATATGCTAAAGAATCTGATCCTTGACGGATCGGTGTTTGGGGAAGGCGAGCGACAATAAAACGACAGAGTAACAGCTTGATCATGTCCAAAAATTGTCGCTTCCGCCAACCTCGCTGGCCTGACAGCCTGCCGGTGTTAATTCTGCGCAATAGATAATCTCATGGGCATCGAAAATAACTATTTGCGCACATTAAGCCGGCCGGCTATGCACAATTTTACAAATCGATTAAATTTGTTGTTGACAGCATTTATGCAGTTTGCTAATATCCGAGTAGAACAACCGATTGCGCACGAGGTTAAGAAGGTTATCACCTAATAAAGGAGGACAAACACATGGCAAAGAAATTTGTAGCCGTAATCCTTTCCGCAATGATGGTAATGTCCTGCATCGCTGCATGTTCCAGCGACGACAAGGATTCCGACAGCGGTGATTCGGCAGGATCAGGCGATGCGATCCAGGATCTCATCGATTCCACAGACGGTACTGTAAAGCTTACAGTATGGGCTTCTGAGGAAGATCAGGAACTTACTAAAACACTTATCGACGGATTCAAGGCAGAGTATCCCGATGTATCTTTTGACATCACGGTTGAAGCTTGCTCCGAGTCTACAGCAAAGGATACTGTTCTTACTGATATCTCTGCTGCAGCAGACGTATTTGCTTTCGCTGATGACCAGATCAATGAGCTGGTTCGCGCAGGTGCATTGCTCGAGGTTACAGATTCCTACACATTCAATGTTTCCGAAGAGAATCTCGCCGGTTCCGTTGAAGCAGCTACAGTAGACGGCAAGCTTTATGCTTATCCTATGACAGCTGATAACGGTTACTTCCTCTACTATGACAGCAATGTTTATTCTGAGTCTGATGTTGAGTCTCTTGACGCAATGATGGCTGCCGCTGCTGCCGATGGCTCAAAGATCGGTATGTGCGTATCCGATGCATGGTATTTATATTCATTCTTCAAGGGCGCAGGTTTTGACTTGGGTCTTGCAGATGACGGTGTTACAAATACATGTAACTGGAACGAAGAAGGCGGAACAGATGTTGCTCAGGCAATCATCGACCTCTGCACAAGTGGCACTTTTGTAAATGCTGGTGACGATGCAGGCATTATGACAGGCGTAAACGACGGCGTTTATTCTGCAGTTGTTTCCGGTATGTGGAATGCTCAGGCTATCGAAGCTGCTTACGGTGACGGTTATGCTGCAACAAAGCTTCCTACATTCACATTGAATGGTGAGCAGGTTCAGATGTCTTCCTTCTCCGGCTATAAGCTTATCGGTGTTAATGCTATGTCCGCTCAGGCAGGTTGGGCTACACTCCTTGCTGAGTACCTGACAAACGAGCAGAGCCAGGTAACAAGATTTGAAACTCGTGGCCTTGGTCCCTCAAACATCAACGCATCCGCTTCTGACGCAGTTCAGAGCAATCCCGCTATCGCAGCTCTCGCCGCTCAGGCAGCTTATGCTACACCTCAACGTGTAGGTGGCAACTACTGGGCTCCCGCAGCTTCCCTCGGTAGCATCCTTGCAGCTGGAAATCCTGATAATACCGCTTTGCAGACTCTCCTTGATGAGTGTGTTGCCGGTATTGAAGCAGCTGTAATCTGATGACTGTGAATACTGATCCTTAAGGGTCTACAATCACATAAAACACACGGATTGCCTCATATGTCATTTGAAGGCATATGAGGCTTTCCTTTTCTAAACAATCCCTTATCTTTTTTTCGAATTATCACTGTCTATGAGGTATCACCATGACTCTTAAGAAGACTCCCAACAATACATCCCGTGGCCATTTCGGCTATTTCAGGGATCTTATCGCCGCTTTTAAGAACGGTGATAAGTATGTGCGCCTGTCCTCTGTCGCTATGGGTACCGGATATATCGCACGTAAGCAGGTGATCAAAGGAATTCTGGTATTCCTTGTTCAGATCCTGTTTATCCTCTCGATGATATTCTTTGCGGCTCCGAACTTTGCGAAGTTCGGAACACTCGGTACTGTAGAGTACGCATATGAGAAGGTCGGACTTAACACCCGTATCAATAACTATGACAATTCCTTCCTGATCTTACTCAATTCCATAGTAGCCATATTCATTATCTTTGTATTTATCCTTTTCTGGATCCACAATATGAAGGCAGTATATGAGCTTCAGGTGAGAAAAGAACACGGAAGACCTATCAATAACTTTAAGCAGGATCTTCGTTCTCTTATTGAAGGCAATTTCCATCTCACATTGTTGACTTTGCCTACACTGGGCGTAATCCTTATCAACATCCTGCCGATCCTTATCCTTATTGCTATCGCTTTCACCAACTATGGCGGACTTGAGCATACTCCTCCAACGCACTTGTTTACTTGGACTTGGAGAGTTAAGAATGCAAGCGGTGAAGTAGTCGGTAAGGTATGGGACAATTTCTCGACATTCTTCAGCAATAAGAATTCCAATTTCAATTATGCTTTCTGGCGCATTGCCGGATGGACACTCCTGTGGGCATTTCTTGCAACCTTTACCTGCTTTATCGGCGGTATACTTCTTGCAAAGCTCATCAACTCCGACGGTATCAAATTCAGAAGAGTATGGAGAACACTCTTTATTATTACGATCGCCGTTCCTCAGTTCGTATCTCTTATCCTGGTCCGCAATTTCTTCAGAGATTCGGGTATCTTCAATACGATCTGCTCGGACATCGGTCTTACCAAACTTCTGTACAATATGCATCTGATCCCGACGCCCGATACTATTCCGTTCCTGACGAATCCCAAATGGACCAAGTTCATGATCGTCATGATCAATATCTGGGTTGGCGTACCTTATCAGATGCTGATCGCTACAGGCGTACTGATGAATATCCCTCAGAGCCAGGTTGAGTCCGCAAGGCTTGACGGAGCAAATAACTTCCAGATATTTGTTCATATCATCATGCCCTACTTCCTGGTTGTTCAGGGCCCTGCTCTTATTACGGACTTCGTACGTAATATCAACAACTTCAACGTTATCTACCTGTTGACACAGGATATTTACCAGACACACGATCTGAAGATGGCTGCGGCCAATGCAAAGGAACCGGATCTTCTGGTTACATGGCTGTTCCGCCTTACCAATGAGAACGCGAGCTATAACATAGCTTCCGTAATCGGTATCATTGTCTTCATCGCTTGTGCGACCTTCACACTCATTTCCTTCGCGATCATGATGAGAGGTAACAAAGAGGAGGACTACAGATAATGGAAAAGAGAAGACATATAAGTGTTGTTATAAAACACATTCTGTTAGCAGTCCTGGCACTGATCTGGCTTATCCCGATCATCTGGCTGATAGTTACATCCTTTAAGCTTGACACCGGTATCAGCGTATCCAAATTCTTCCCTGAGAAGTGGTCAGCACATAATTTCGTAGACCTTTTCAAGGATACCAAGTATACGACTGACGGTATCATGAAGTATAAGATCTGGTTCAAGAACACATTCATCATAGCGGTCTTCACCTGTCTTATCTCTACAACATTCGTATTGATGGTCAGCTATGCATTGAGCTTCTGCCGTTTCAAGGGAAGAAGATTCATAATGAACATCTCCATGATCCTCAATATGTTCCCGGGCGTTTTGTCCATGGTAGTTATCTACTTCCTGATGAAGGCATTGGATCTTACTCAGAGCCACATCGGAATGATCATCGTATACTCTGCCGGATCCGGTCTCGGATATCTGATCGTAAAAGGATATATGGATACGATCTCGACAAGTATCAGAGAAGCTGCCATCATCGACGGTTGCTCCGAGGCAGGAATCTTCTTCAGAGTAGTACTGCCCCTGTGTAAGCCTATCATCGTATATCAGGTCATCAGCTCGTTCCTGATGCCTTGGGGAGACTTCGTATTTGCCAAGCTCATCCTCGGAACCAATTCTTCCAAGTGGACATTGGCTATCGGTCTCTACAACATGCTCGATAAGAGCAGACTGAACGCACACTTCACGCATTTCTGCGCAGGCGGTCTGTTGGTATCTATCCCGATCTCAATTCTCTTCCTGATCATGCAGAAGTACTACGTAGAAGGAATTACAAGCGGTTCGAGCAAAGAATAATCTCGAGCCTCGAAAGGAAGCAAGTATATGAACACGACTTTTGCAGTCAACATTATTCATCGTCCCGAGATGGTCCCCGAATATGCGGAGAAGGTTACGGGACAGGGTAAGACCGAAGACATCGGTCGCAAGTCGCTTCTTACCGAGTCACTGGATATCTTTAAGTTCCAGCAGGAAACAGCTCATAAGAACGGCCTGAAGGTAACGATTCAGATGACCTACGCCAGCCTCTTCAATGAGGAGGCTGTGCAGTTGGCTAAGGAACACCATGAGAAGTACGGTGATGAGATCGCACTCTCTCTTCTGGGACTTCCTTGTGAAGAGTTCCGTAAGAAGTATAAGACGAAGGATTTCTGCATCTGGATGTTCTCTATGGAGGATAAGAAAGCTATCGTAGATGATGTTTTCGAAAAGTTCCATGACATATTCGGATTCTATCCTGAATCTACCGGCTCCTATTATATGGATGCCGATCTGACCAACTACATCAAGGAGAAATACCCTTCGGTCAAGGCTGCAGTCGCTACATGTTGGGAAGAGGGCCCCAAGGCTTACCACACATGTAATAACTCCTGGTACACTTTATTTGACGGCGGCCCGTGGAATCCATGGATCCCCTCCAAGCAGAACACCCACGCGCCTGCCGCCAATGAAGAAGAGGATTCCGGAATAGTTGCGATTCCGCATCTGTCGAGAGACCTTATGGCATGCTATGACGGAAACGGATCCAACTTCGGAACCCATCCTCAGAATGTTCTCCGCGGCATGATCTATGACACGAAGACATGGGAATTTCCTTATTTCTTCAATCTCGTTGATCAGTACAGGCATCTCGAGAAGTTTAACAACGGATATTCTTATAACATGATGTTCGTCGGTCCCGGATGGCTTAATAAGATGGGCCGTTGGGAGGCACCTTATGAGCTTCTTTGCAAGTCCTATGAAGAGGGCATGGCTTACTACGGTCAACTCAAGAAAGAGGGAAAGCTTATCGATATGACCATGGCCGAGTTCGCTGACTTCTATCGTGCGAACAAGAGCTATACGGAGCCTGAATGCGCTCTGTGGAAGGATATCCTTTACGGTTCGAACAAGCAGATCTTCTGGTATGCCGATCCCTATATGAGAGCATGTGTAAACATGGACCAGGGCGGTGCAGTCGTTGATCTTCGCCCCTATGCTGCGAAGCTTAAGTGGGAAGTAGGTATCGGTACCAAACATGTTCAGGATGCTTCATATCCTTTCCTGATCCAGGAGAAATACAGAGCAGGTTATTTCACACACTATGCAGGTGAGGGCACATTAAGAAGTGCCAAGGTCTGCCACAACGGAGAAGAAGTCGATCTGGCTCTTTGCAGGACACATGCGAAGTTCTCTCAGGAGGGTAAGGCAAGGATCCTGACGCTTGATCCTGTGGATATCGAGTTTGCGGATATGACGGTAAAACTTCAGACGAGAGTTATTTTCGAGGAGGGATCTTCGGAGATCCGGATCGAACGTAATATTCTCGAGATGAGTGATCCGGATGCCGAGGTTACGATCAATGAGTATATCGTTGCCTGCTATGGTACAACAGAGTATCCCGAAGATATGACTTGTGTCACGCTGACGGTTGGTGATCAGAAGATCGATTATGCGTATAAGTGTCGTGAGGCCTTCGTTAAGGGAGCCAAGGAGGCACGTGCCGTGATCCCCGCCATCGAGACGGCTGTCACGCTCAGGACTGATTGCGAAGATGGGGAAGCCTATATTAAGGAAGGCTACGCATTCTCACCGATGTTTACACTCGGCTATACAAAACAGGTTCATGACAAGGAGGTATTCAGCACATGGCTCAATCTGGCAAAGGCAGACTGAACTATCGTTGTCCCTCATGCTTCATGAGAGATCTGGACATCGATATGTTCTATGACAAAGACAAGAAAGAATACTATTGCATACGTTGTCAGTATACAGGTACAGAAGAGGATGTACTGGCAAAGAATGAGATGGTAAGATTCCGCTATAAGAGGATGCTTGAGCGGATAACAGATTTCGACTGATACAGTGATAACTTTCGATTGCTCCCCCGCTTTCCCCTCGTTTGGCGGGGGAGCATACTTTATGACAGAGGTAATGAGATGAGTGATTTTATTAAAGGAATGGATATATCCACGCTGATCGAAGAAGAAGCTTGCGGCGCGGTCTACTATGATGAGAATGGCAATAAGCGGGATCTTATCGAGATCCTCGCAGAACATAAAGTAAATTCGGTAAGATTAAGACTCTGGAACGATCCTTACAGCCGTGATGGCAAGCCCTACGGCGCCGGTACAAACGATCTTAAGAAGACTATTGAACTGGCCGGGCGAGCCAAAAGGGCCGGCATGAGCATCTTGTTGGATTTCCACTACAGCGATTTCTGGGCAGATCCCGGTAAGCAGACAATCCCCAAAGCCTGGCAGGGCCTTGACGTCAAGGGGCTTAGCAAGGCGATCTATGACTATACTTCCGATGTTATTCTGGCCATGCGTTCCCAAGATGTTGAACCTGATATGATCCAGGTGGGAAACGAGATCACAAACGGTTTGCTCTGGCCCTATGGCCGTAAGCCGGAATATGATAACATTGCGTCTTTTGTAAGCTCCGGCATGCGGGCCATCAAGGATGTCGGCTGTAAGGCCGAGACCATGATACATCTGGATAATGGCGGCAATAATGAGATGTATGTTGACTGGTTCGATCACTATATGGAAAGGGGAGAGGACTTTGACATCATCGGCATGTCTTATTACCCCTTCTGGCACGGCAGTATCCCCCAGCTCGAAAATAACATGAGGGACATGATCGCCCGTTACGGCAAAGATATCGTTGTGGCAGAAGTCTCAATGGGATTCTCCACTGAGGATTATCGTAAATACGAAGGCCGTCCTATAGATGAGCTCAAAGGTATGGCCACTCGTCAGGAACTCTTAGCTTCACTTGAATATCCTATGACAGTTGACGGTCAGTCGGCTTTTATGACAGATGTCATGAATCGCATCGCATCGCTGCCTGACGGAAAGGGCAGGGGTTTTTACTATTGGGAGCCCGGTTGGGTTCCGGTTCCCGGCTGCGGCTGGGCAAGTGAATATGCGCTTGAATACACGGGTGAGAAAGGCCCCGGCGGTAACGAGTGGGCTAATCAGGCGCTTTTCGATTATGAGGGCAAAGTACTTAAGACATTAGCGGTTATAAGAGATTTCAAGGGCTGATTATCCGGGAGGAATGACTATGCCGTCTTGGCTGAAAGACGCGATCTTTTATGAGATATATCCTCAGTCATTTATGGACAGCAATGGGGATGGAATAGGAGATATACAAGGCATCATCTCCAAACTGCCATATATCGCATCTCTGGGCTGTAATGCCATATGGCTTAACCCTGTTTACGATTCGCCCTTTAAGGATGCGGGTTACGATGTTCGTGATTATCTTAAAGTGGCGGAACGATACGGGAGCAACGAGGATCTTTACGAGCTTTTCGAAAAGGCTCATGACATGGGAATCCGCGTGCTCTTGGATCTCGTGCCGGGACACACATCCGAGGAGCATCCGTGGTTTATCGAGAGTTCGCGAGCAGAGCGTAATGACATGAGCGACAGGTATATCTGGACAGACAGTGTCTGGCATGGTATCGGAGGTCATCCATATATAAGCGGAGAATGCGAGCGTGACGGCGTCTATATGCTGAATTTCTTTAAGTGTCAGCCGGCCTTGAATTATGGGTTTGCAAAGCCTGAACTTCCTTGGCAGCAGGGGACTGAAGATGATGGGCCTATGGCTACAAGGCAGGCGCTTAAAGATATCATGCGCTTCTGGCTCTCAAAGGGCTGCGACGGTTTCCGCGTGGACATGGCTGATTCTCTTGTTAAGGAAGATGATAACGTCAAGAGCGCGACAGCAAGGATCTGGACGGATATCAGGGCGATGCTGGATCAGGAATATCCGGAGGCTGCTCTGGTGTCCGAATGGGGCGATCCTACACTCGCGCTTAAAGCCGGATTTCATATGGATTTTTATCTTGATCATGTTGGTAATGGCTATAACACACTGGTGCGTGACTACGAGAGTCAGGGGAGAGATCAAAGCTATTTCCTGAAAGACAGCGGCGGTAACATAAGACGCTTCCTCGACGATTATCTTTATAGGTATAACAATTCGCGTGACTATGGATATATATCATTTATCAGCGGCAATCATGACACGCCGCGTCTTCGTAAAAACCTTGATATAGCTGCAGTAAAGCTTGTAATGGCCTTTATTCTTACTATGCCCGGCGTGCCCTTTATCTATTATGGCGACGAGATCGGTATGCGTTATCTTGATCTGCCCACTCACGAAGGAGGTTATGGCCGTACCGGCAGTCGGTCGCCGATGCAGTGGTCCGAGGCTGCAAATCTCGGCTTCTCTGCGGCTGCCCCGGATAAGCTCTATCTGCCGGTGGATCCTGCAACAGATGCGCCGACTGTGGAGCAAGAAGAAAAACAGACAGATTCCCTCCTTAACTGTGTGCGCCGCCTGACAGCGCTTCGCCATTCGATAACGGATCTTCAGGCGGACGGTGATTTTGCCGTTGTTTGCGACGGGCAGCCTTTTGTTTACCGCAGGGGGAAGGTCGTGTGCGCGATAAACCCGAGCGGTTCTAATGTCAGCATAAGCCGGTCGTTGGGGATATCGGGGCGAGTGCTTGCAAGTATCGGTGACGCTTCCGTTAAGGTTGCCGGCGAGTGCGTGCGGATCGATCTGGGGGCTCAGGCATTTGTAGTGATCGAGTGATTTTTTTCGAAAAGCCGGATTAAGTGGGAGCTTAAGCACATTGCTTAAGGGTTTGCTTAAAAATGCAGGGTTTTAAGTGCAGGGTTAAGCAACTTGCTTAAGGTCTCGCTTAAAAGGTCCTCGGATTACTTCGAGTGTTAACCCAGCTTGGGTTAACAGCGTGGGTAAAAGGCCCGCGGATTACCTTGAGTGTTAACCCAGCTTGGGTTAACTGTGTGGGTAAAAGGCCCACGGATTACCTCAAGCTCAGATATAGGTGAGAATAAAAAAGCCGGACCATCCAAATGTATACCATTTAGATGATCCGGCTTTGATATTACGCAGAACGTTTACGCCATTTCAGAATAGAATTCTACGGCATCGATCGTGCCCCAGCCTTCTGCAGCTGCTTCGACATGTACGCCTACGGTGACAGTATCGCCTTCCTCTATTTGGACGCCGTTTACAAGTGCGGTCTGCCAATTTACCCATCCGGCAAGCTCAACGGGGGATGAAGTTATTTCGTTGCCGTTTACTTCGATAAATATATAGATCTGCGCATTGTCTCCAACGTCGCCGCCCTGGATCTGACAGGTTGCAGCATAGCTTCCCGCGGGCAGGTCAGTGAAAGTCTGCGATACTGTAAAGGAAATGTCGGAGGTGCTCCAGAAGTGAAAAGAGTTTTCGCCGTCGTAGGCATCTCCTGCCTTGGTCTGACGGTCAGTCGAGTTGCCGTCGCCCATATCATTGACATCCCACATGCTCATGTCAACGTCTTCAAAGCCGGGATTAACAATATAGTTGATATTAGCGACCTTGACCGTCGCGATGATAGCGGTTCCGTCTTCCGTAACTCCGCTGACTTCATAGCTTCCGGCTACATTGGTGTCGATGTCAATCTCGTCCCAGGTTACCGGCACTCCGTCCGTTACTTTGGGATCGTTGTAGTAAGCGGGGACTGTCTCCGGCATGATAAGCGTTTCGCCGATCTGCACTTCAACGAATACATCCCCGTATGCCATGACCTCGAGGGGGGCGGTTGCACCGTAATTCACATACTTGAAGACACCAAGTGAAGGGAGGACATGGCCTTCAAAGTCAAAAAAGGCCTGATTATCCCAGGAGCATCCGCCAAAATACTTGCCGGCGTCCTGACTGTCATAGGCAGTCGAATAGCTCGAAGCCCAGCCTGAACCATGTTCCTCCCAGATGGAATAATTGCTCTCGTATGAGTTTCCGACAGGGATCCAAGCTCCCTCCCAGTAGAAGACTCCGAGCGAACCGGCGCTTGCCGCATGTGCCATGATATCGCGGATGCATGAAGCCTGTCCCTGAACTGTTGCAGGATATCCGTCTATCACATCTTCTCCTGATAGGGAATTGCCGAACATATCGCCGTCTTCCCCGGTAAACATATAGGATGTCTCAAGGACGCAGGTGTCTTTGCCATATGTGGATTTTATTGTGGATAGTACATCTTCCATATTATCCATAGTGCCGTGCCAATAAGGATAATAGGACACACCGAAAATATCATAGTCAACACCATACTGTTCCAGTGTGGCGGCCTTCTGAAGTGTATCCTCGCGTGCATCTATCTCCGTGTAATGCACCGCGATCTTTATATCGGGATCGACAGAGCGTACTGCTTCGGACGCTGATGTCAAGAGCGTCATGATGTTGGGGATCTCATATTCGCCTGACATGCCGTTGTTGATCTCATTTCCTATCTGGACCATGCCGACATCTGCACCTTCGTCCATGATCTCCTCCAGGGAAGAGACTGTGAAATCATAGAGCAGCTGTGCCTTCTCTTCAACGGAGATGCGTCTCCATTCTACGGGAGTAAACTGTTTGTTGGGGTCAGCCCAGAAATCACTGTAGTGAAAGTCTACAAGGAGCTTCATACCGTAATCGGCAGCGCGGCTTCCAATCTCGGCCGCCTTCTCTACATCGCAATTGCCGCCGCCGTATCCGTTGCCTTCTGCATCGTATGGATTGTTCCAAACTCGTACTCTTATATAGTTGATCCCGTTGTCGGCAAGGATCTTAAGGAGATCCTGCTCCTCTCCGTTCTCATCATAGTATTTAACTCCGCTCTCTTCTTCGGCAATGAGGGAGGAGATATCCATGCCCTTTATAAAATCATCGGGCATATTCGGTATCGGTTCGACAAAGATATCGGCCTCTTCGGAGGCTGTGGGAAGAACCGGTTCGTAAACTTCTTTTTCTTTCTTGCTGCAGGCGGCGCAAAGCATCGAAGTTGCCAGGATCACCGCGGCGTATCGCTTGAGTTTGTTCTTCATGGATCGGACCGTCCTTTATGAGAGTTTTGATAGCTTAATTCTATACGAACAACCGATTGCGCACAAGCATTAATTCTACTCTTTTGCAGGTAGTGTATAATGAGCTGAATAAACTTACAGGAAAAGGTGAAAATGTACCAATACAGTACTTTCGAAGATGAGTTATTAAGAAAGCAGATCAAGGGGCGCGTGCTGCGGATCCTTGAATTCGATCGTATCATCGAAAAGCTCACGGCTTTCGCCCGCACCGAATACGGAAGGCGCGCTTCGTCACGCCTTGTTCCGACTACAGATTACGACACCGTAAAGCGAACGCTTGAAGAGACAAATGAAGTCTTGGAATATATCAATAAATACGGCCAGTTGCCTCTGGGAAATTTCCCGGAGCTGGACGGCCTGATCAGCTATGCGGAGGCCGGTGGCTGTCTTAGTATGAAGCAGCTCCTGAATGTTGCGTCTTTCTTAAGGGGGGCGGCGGAGCTTCGCGGGATCATTTCCAATGAGAAAAGTGAGATGAATGAGACGGCTCTTTTCGCTGCAATATCCACGATCGATGATATGTCGCATCTTGAGAAGTCGATCTCAGGTTCGATCGATAATGAGGACGAGATGAATGATCGTGCCAGCGAGGCGCTTTTCCGGATAAGGCAGGAGAAGAGGAGCATTCAGGATAATATAAGAATTCTCTTAAACCGTGTTATCAGGCAGAAGGAGGATATTCTTCAGGAGGCTATAATCACAATGCGCGGCGACCGCTATTGTGTGCCGGTAAGAGCCGAGTGCAAATCTTCTTTACCCGGTATTGTCCATGATACATCTTCCACGGGGCAGACGGTCTTTATCGAGCCCATGGCAGTAGTCGAGGTAAATAACCGTATCCGCGAGCTGATCACTCTGGAGAAGGCAGAAATCGAGAGGATCTTAAAGATGCTGACATCCCAAGTCTTGGCATTAAAGGATTCTTTAAGGTCAGCTATGGTTGTGATCGAGTTCGTCGACCTTGCTTCGGCTAAAGCGAATCTTGCCATCAGCATGGAAGCCGTAAAGCCTGCTCTCAACCAAGAGGGCAAGATACGCCTTAATAAGGCCCGCCACCCGCTAATCGCAGCAGATAAGGTAGTTCCTGTCGATATAATCAACGGATATGATTACAGATCGCTGATAATCACAGGCCCTAATACCGGCGGTAAGACAGTATCTCTTAAGACCTGCGGTCTATTAACTCTCATGACTATGGCAGGACTCATGATCCCGTGTAGTGTGGGTTCGGAAGTAGCAGTCTTTGATCGTGTATTGGCGGACATCGGCGATGAGCAGAGCATTGAGCAGAGTCTGTCAACCTTCTCGGCTCACATGTCGAGCATCGTATTCATACTGAAGAATGTGAAGGGCAGATCGCTTGTGCTTCTGGATGAGCTCGGTTCCGGTACGGATCCGGCAGAGGGCGCGGCGCTGGCAGTTGCCATATTAGATGAGCTTTTCGCTAAAGGCTGTACCGTAATGGCTACGACTCACTACAAGGAACTCAAGGCCTATGCTATCGGCAAGGAAGGCGTAATCAATGCTGCTTTCGAGTTCGATACGGAGACCTTGTCGCCGACCTATAGAATGATAATCGGTACACCGGGTGTAAGTAACGCCTTTGTGATCTCCGAGAAATTGGGACTGCCCAAGCGTATTATCCGCGAGGCTCAGATGCAGCTTAGTGAAGAGGAGATGAGCTATGAGAAGCTTCTTTCCAAGGCTGAGACTGACAGTAAAGAAGCAGAGAGGCTCAGGCAGGAGAATGAGGTCCTGAATCGCAACTTAAGCGAGAAAATAGCAGAGCTCGAGGCAGAGCGGCTTGCTCTTAAGAGTTCCAAGACGAAGATATTAAATGAGTCACGGGCGCAGCAGCGCGAGCTTCTTAAAGAGAAGGAAGAAGAGTTGACCGACTTGATCAGAAGCGTTGGTAAAAGAGCTCGTGAGGATAATGCTGCGGATGCGGCAGATGAGCTTGATAAGATCAGAAGACGTTTAAGAGCAGGGCTAAAGGATCTGGCTTCCGACGAAGAGGATGAATTGCTGGATTCTGTCTCTTTGCCGGGCGAAGTGCCGGTGAATGTCAAAGAGGGCGAGGAGTATTTTGTGCCTCATCTGAATATACTTGGCAAGGTTATCTCGGCTCCGGGCAGGAACGGCAAGCTCCGGATCTCTTCGGGCAGTATGACTTACACCGTTGAGAAGTCACAGCTTAGAATGCCGACTGCCGAGAACAAAGCGAAAACAACTGACAACAGCTACAAGAGCCGCAAGAGGACCGTAAGCAACTATAAACCGGATTCTTCCAATAGTCTTCGCATGGAAAAGACCATGCATACCATGTCTGAGATATTACTTATCGGCAAGACCGTTGCCGAGGCTGAGAGCGCCCTTGACAATTACATTGACGATTGTCAGCTGTCAGGAATAAAATCTATCAGGATCGTTCACGGCAAAGGAACCGGGGCCCTTCGAAGCGCTGTCGATTCCTTCCTGTCGGCCGATGCCAGAGTCAGGGATCACCGTCTTGGCATTAAGGGCGAAGGCGATGACGGAGTGACGATCGCTTTCCTAAACTGAAACAGCAGGTGAGATAAATGAGTATAATCAACGAAAAAAGACTTAACATAATAATCGGCGCCTACGGCAGCGGTAAATCCGAACTGTCGGTGAATATGGCCTTGATGATGAAGGAGAGCAAGCCGGAAAGTAAGATACTTCTGGCGGATCTCGACATAGTGAACCCTTTCTACCGTTCTGCCGACGCTGCCAGAAAGCTGGGTGAGGACGGCATCAGAGTCATCTATCCGTCATATGCAAACTCTAATGTAGATGCTCCGGTATTAAGCGGTGAGATGTATGTTATTTTCGATGATCCGGCTTATAGCGGGGTTTTTGACATCGGCGGCGAGGATATGGGTGCTTATGTTCTGGGATCGCTCTATTCGCGACTCAAAGGAATTGATTTTAACCTTTACATGGTGGTCAATACCAGAAGACCTTTTACGGCTGATGCCGAGTCTGTGGTGCAGATGACACGCGAGCTGGAGGATGCGGCGCGTCTTAAGATCGACGGCTATATCTGCAACACCAATCTATTGGAGCAGACGACTGTGGAAGAAATAATCGAGGGAGAGGAAATAATCCGTAAGGCCGGGGAGTATACCGGTATCCCGCTACTTGCAACGAGTGTGATGGATGAATTTGTTCCTGTCGAAAAGCAGTCTGAGCTTACGGCTCCCGAGATCATAAGACTGAGAAGAACCATACACTATGACTACTGATATCCGTAACCTTGTCTTCGACGTCGGAGGCGTGCTCTTAGGTTACAGGTGGGAGGATATGCTGACCAAAGATCACGGCATGGCTTACGAGGATGCGCTTGTTTTCGGGCGCACGATCTTCGATGATCCTTTATGGCTGGAATTCGACTATGAGAATATTCCCTTTGACGAGGTGGTCGAAAGATACTGCGCCAAATATCCGCATTGGGAAAAGGACATTCGCTGGATGATGGAGAATACCGGTCTCATGCAGGTGAAAAGGCCCGATGTGTGGGATCTGTTTCCGAGACTGCGCGAATCCGGTTATCGTATCTATCTGCTGTCTAATTATTCGAGTGTGCTCTTTGCAAGGCATACTGCGGGGGCTTCTTTTCTCAAATATATCGACGGTGCGGTCGTTTCGTATATGATCCATAAGATCAAGCCGAATCGTGAGATATATGAATATCTGCTTGACAAATACGGGCTTAATGCAGGCGAGTGTCTTTTTTTCGATGACCGTCCGACAAATGTACAGGGGGCAATAGACTGCGGAATGCAGGCTTTCAGGGTGACTGACGAAGCATCGCTGATCGATGAGATCAAATTATTAATAGGATAGAAAACAAACACGGATCGCCACTTGATCATGAGAGATGCCGTGACAGTTTTTATTGTCATAATTGTCGAAAAATGTTATGATTTTCGTGGTGAGCATTGTTAAATGCCATTAAAACAGTAAAACATAATCATCGGAGGAATTTGTTATGGGATTGATTAGAGCAGCAGCAAATGTAATTGGTGTGATCGGCTCTTCCATCAGCTCGGAAGTAGCAGATCAGTATCTTGAGTTCTTCACATGCGACTCTCTCGGTCAGGATGTTCTGGTCCGTAAGGGCGCAGCACAGATTCAGAAAGGAAAGAATAAGGGTAATTCTGAAGTTATCACAAACGGCTCGCATATTGCCGTTCCCGAGAAGACGGCTCTTCTCCTTGTAGATAATGGTAAGATCATCGATTTTACTACAGAGCCCGGTATGTACACATGGGATTCTTCAAGTTCTCCTTCCGTTCTGTCGGATTCACATTTCCTGACAAATGCTAAGGCAGTAGTCGCCGATACATGGGAGAGAATGCGTCACGGCGGTGAGATCTCCAAGCAGCAGAGAGTTTACTTTGTAAATATGATGGAGATGAGGGACAACAAGTTCGGCACCGCAACACCTTTGGCATATAACGATCCTGAGTATAGAAATATCTACATCAGACTGAACGGAGCTTTCTCTTTCCATGTAGAGGATCCCGTAGCTTTCTTCAGATGTGTCGGTAATATCACAGGTGAGTTCAGAACTATCGATCTTATGGGTAAGCCCTCTGATCCTAAGCAGCCTCGTACAGAGTTCCTTGACAGCTTCTCCGAGGTTCTTAACAAGTGCGGCGGTCAGGACAAGATCATGTTCTCCAATCTTCCTTCCGAGCAGGGAAGACTTCGCAGGTATATGCAGGAAGCTCTCGACGAAGAGTGGCTGCAGAACAGAGGTATTCTGGTTGATTCCGTTGCCATCGGCACGATCACACCTGATGATAAGTCCCGTCAGAGAATCGAGCAGGTCGATCAGGCCAAGATGTTTGGCTCCGATCCGAGCGCTCTTGCAGCTCAGCAGGTTCTCGGAACAACAGAGGCTCTCAATACTGCAGCAGGCAATTCTGCAGGTGCAGCTACCGGTCTCATGGGTATGGGTATGATCGGCGGTATGCAGGGTGGCTTTGGCGGAGGCAATGCAGCTGCATTCCAGTTCTTGGGTCAGCAGCAGGCTCAGATGGCTCAGCAGCAGGCAGCAGCCGCAGCTCCCGCAGCAGCCGCTGCCGGATGGACATGCTCGAAGGGTCATGCAGGCAATACCGGCAAGTTCTGTGCCGAGTGTGGTGAAGCCCAGCCTGCTCCTGCAGCAGATGGTTGGACATGCCCCCAGTGCGGTACTGTCAACAAGGGTAAGTTCTGCGCAGAGTGCGGTACAGCTCAGCCCGCAGCAGCTCCTACGTCCTGCCCTAAGTGCGGTTATACACCTGCTGACGGTAAGCTTGGCAAGTTCTGCCCTGAGTGCGGTAACAAGATCGAGTAATCCCGGCGTAATAAGTCAGATTAACGGAAGGCTGTCCTCGGACAGCCTTCTTTTTGCTTCCCGCGTCTGATCAAATAAGTTCGAGATCTTTCCGTGAAGAGGCTTTTATTACTCTTTTCGATAAATACAATGAACAAAAACAAATTGAAGATACCAACCTTTCGATATATAATGATTTGAATATCAAAGCATGAAGGGGAATGACTATGGCAAAAGTTACATTTAGTGACGATCTGTGCAAGGGCTGCGGCCTTTGTGTGCATGCCTGTCCCAAGAAGATCCTCGAGCTTGACAAATCCAGACTGAATAACAAGGGTTATCACCCCGCTGTCTGCATTGATCCCGCATCCTGTATCGGTTGTACATTCTGCGCGGTTCAGTGTCCCGATTCTGTCATTGTGGTAGAGAGGTAAGGAGGGACTATGGCTACAAAAAGAGTTTTGATGAAAGGTAACGAAGTAATTGCCGAGGCTGCTCTCAGAGCCGGCTGCAGGAATTATTTCGGATATCCTATTACACCTCAGACTGAGGTAATGCATTATATGGCCAAGAAGATGGTCGAGATCGGCGGTAATTTTGTACAGGCCGAGAGCGAGGTGTCTGCCATTAACATGGTATATGGAGCAGCTGCTGCCGGTGCCAGAGTTATGACATCATCTTCTTCGCCGGGAATCTCGCTGAAGCAGGAAGGTATCTCATATATCGCAGGTGCCGAGCTTCCTGCCGTTGCAGTAAATATCGTAAGAGCAGGCCCGGGCCTTGGCGGTATCCAGCCTTCACAGGGTGACTATTGGCAGGCTACCAAGGGTGGCGGTCACGGCGATTACAGGAATCTTGTTATCGCGCCCGCTTCCGTTCAGGAACTTTATGAGCTTACTGTCGAGGCATTTAATCTTGCAGATACATACAGAATGCTCGTTATGATCCTGGGCGACGGTACCTTGGGACAGATGATGGAGCCTGTTGCTTTCAGGGATGAGGAGCCTATCAAGGTCGTTGATAAGCCTTGGGCTGCAGTTGGCAGGGGCGGCAGACAGACGCATAATACAGTTACTTCCATCTATATCAATCCTGATGATCTCGAGGCTAAGAACAGAGAGCTTCAGGAGAAGTATAAGTATATCGAGGAGCACGAAGTAAGGTATGAGGAGTTCGGTGTCGAGGATGCCGAGATCGTCATCACCGCTTTCAGCACATGTTCGAGAATCTGCCGCAATGTAATCAGACAGGCTGCCGAGCTTGGTATCAAGGTAGGCATGATCCGTCCGATCACACTTTGGCCTTTCCCGAGTGCGCCTATCGCAGCTGCCGCAGACAGAGACAATGTCAAGGCTTTCCTTGATATCGAGTTGTCTGCAGGTCAGATGGTTGAGGATGTACGCCTTGCTGTATGTGGTAAGAAGCCTGTTTATTTCTACGGAAGAATGGGCGGTAACCTTCCCACTCAGAAGGAAATCCTCGAAAAGATCATTGCTATTCACGAAGGGAGGGAAGTCTGATGGCTGTTGTTTTCGAGAAGACAAAGGGTCTTACGGATAAGCCCTTTCACTATTGCCCCGGATGCCATCACGGTATTATCCACAGGATAATCGCCGAGTCTATGGTGGAGATGGGAATCCTGGAAGATACTGTTTCTGTTGCTTCCGTTGGTTGTACATATAACAGTTATGAGTATTTTGCCTGTGATGCAGTTCAGGCTGCTCACGGACGCGCACCGGCTGTCGCTACAGGTATCAAGAGAACTCTCAAGGATAAGATCGTATTTACTTATCAGGGAGACGGAGATCTGGCTTCCATCGGTACAGCAGAGATCATTCACGCTGCCGCAAGAGGCGAGAAGATCACAGCTTTCTTCGTAAATAATGCAGTTTACGGTATGACAAGCGGTCAGATGGCTCCTACTACGCTCTTAGGTCAGGTAACGACTACATCTCCGTTCGGTAGAGATGCTTCTTATCAGGGCTATCCCATTAATGTCAGTGAGCTTATTTCACAGCTTACGGGTGCAGCTTATGTCGAGCGTGTCTGCCTTACTGACTTCAAGAATATCCAGAATGCCAAGAAGGCAGTTCAGAATGCTTTCAAGGTTCAGCAGGCAGGCCTCGGATTCTCCATGGTAGAGTTCCTGTCCACTTGTCCCACCAACTGGGGCAAGGAGCCTATCGAGGCTATGGATTGGCTCAAGGAGAAGATGATCCCTCAGTATCCTCTCGGATGCTTCAAGGGTCAGGATATCGACTTTAAGAATCTCGGCCAATCAGATGCGGAGGTGAAGTCATGATAGATTTCTCTATTATCCTCGCAGGATTCGGCGGACAGGGTATCCTTTCTGCCGGTAAGTTTGCAGCAGAGGCTGCACTTCATGAAGGCAAGGAGGTTTCCTGGTTCCCTTCATACGGACCTGAGATGAGAGGCGGTACGGCAAACTGTTCAGTTGTCATCTCTGACGAGGCTATCGGTTCTCCTGTAGTTAATGATGCAGATGTTGTTATCTGCCTTAACCAGCCTTCAGCAGAGAAGTTTGAACCTTCCATCAAGCCCGGCGGAATCCTTATAACGGATTCTTCGCTCTTCGAGTATGCTCCGTCTCGTGATGATATCAAGTTCATCCCGATGAATGCTTCCTCGATCGCATCAGAGCTTGGCAGCATGGCTTTTGCTACGATCACGATGCTTGGATGCCTTTCAGCGGCAACGGGATGCTTCAGCAGAGCTTCTTTCGAGTCGGCTCTCTATGAGATCCTTCCCGAGAGACGTCACAAGCTGATACCGGGTAACCTTGAGGCTTTTGACAAGGGCGCGGAGTTTGCCAAGTAATAATCGACCGTTAAAGATCAGGCCGCATCTTCATTTGAAGGTGCGGCATTTTTGTTATGGACAGATTCTCAGATGGCGAGACTGATTTGGCTGTCAACAGATTCTTATCTCAGGTGAGGATCCTGCTGCTCGAAAAGGGTGTTTCACGCAAGCTAAAACTTCGTTCGAATGCCTATTTATTATGTAATTATTCTATGTATTAAGCTTTATTAGAATAGTTCTAATGTGCATATATTTGCACACAATTTGCACAAGCCCTGAAAACAGGGCGTTCTCTCGTGCACATATGTGCAACATTCAGTTTTTGCATTGACAAGCAATTTTGCATATGTAGACTCAAGATATGATGGAGGAAAATATATGGACGGCAGAAAAATCATCAAATATAGAGTAGATAATTGTATTTCTCAATCTGAATTGGCTGAGAAGCTTCATGTTTCCAGATCGACTTTATCACGTTGGGAAAATAATAAGCTCGATCCTACTGAAGAAGATATGGAACGCATTAGAGCTTTGTTTGGTGATTCTTATTTGGAAGATTCTGCTGAGATTGAGGAAAAAGATACAGATAGTGTAATACGTGAAACTTCAGATCGAATTGACAGTATTCTTTATCAGGTAAGTAAGATCGAAGCGAATCAGAGTTCCTTTGATGATGAGAAGATCAAGACGATCATCAGACACAAAAGGCTTCAAAGTTCAGTTGTGATAATTACCTGCTTGCTTATCCTTGCACTTGTCTTCTTTACATGGCTTTTTTGGATGAATCATGGTTTAAGGGGAGAGATTAAGGAAGGGCCAATAGAAATGGGAAATCCATCATATTTCACGATGGAGGATGATTCTGTAACTGTTAATACAGTGAATAATAATGGGAGGTAACACAAATGAGGAAACTGATCGCTACACTATTGACAATCTCAACACTAAGCGTTATGGGGTATTCTCCAAATCAAGAGCAAATTGATGGGACCGACTTCAGTCTTATTGAGTATCTCGAGACGCATGAAGTAGAGAGTTATTCTGAGTTTATCGATCTTGTCCAAACGGTTCATCCGGATTCAGCAGACTGCTATGAATATGTTCCTGAGAATATTAGCGAATTCAGCATAGAGATAGATTATGATGATAGAACCGTATCAGTTCAGATTATAGGTGAGCCTGCACTTGTCAGAACTCAGGGTGCAAGTAATAGTGTATCCAGAAGTTATTATACAGATGAGGGAATTAAGATCTTTACTGTTTCGGTATCAGGAACGTTCACATATGGAACCGGATATTGTAATGTTATTTCTCGTGATGGTAGTTATACAAAACCTGTTTATAGCACATGGAACAGTAGTCCGACAATTACTTCCGGAAGTATTACGACAAGCAAAGCTTATGTACGCATATATGGAATAGCTTCAAGTAATGGTCAGAGCAAATCATATACACTAACACTTACATGTGACAGCACAGGTCACTTCACAAGCTATTGACAGACAGATAAGAACAAGGAGGTATAGACCCATGGGAAACTAACAGGGCTGTATTGACATAAAAGAAGACCCGTACCGGAAATACGAGTCTTCCAAGTCAGATACAGCAAAGCGTAGGCGCTTCATACCCTGCATCCAGTGCATTAACAGGATATCACGTGTATAGGGGGTGAGGCAAGGAAAAACAATTATGCGATGTAGAGGAAAATGGCATGTTAAAGAAAAAAATACTTTTGATATTAGCATTAATAGTTTTTGTAATGGGATCTATGTTCACAATTTCCAGCGCAACAGCATACAACAGTGCAAACTTTGAATTAGTATACACTAATTCATCTTATGGGAATGTATTTAGTCAAACTAGGGATATTTTTGTATCTGGAGCTGGGTATGATGTTTCTGTAACAGAAGTTTCTGGAACTTCTACACTTAAAGCGGTAACCATTACTTGTCCCTATGCAACCGGGGTTCCTGCGCAGTTATCATCTACAGGAACATATCATATTGGATATGCCGCACCTTTGCCATGGGCCAATTATGTAACTTTCACTTTTACTCTTAATTACAATAGTGGTGGAACCGCACATATTAAGGGAACTATATCCAAGAGATAACGCTTAATCTAGGAGTAGCTTAATGGCTCCTCCTAGATTGTTTTGGTGATGATTATGAAATATCAATTGCGGAATTGTCTGTTATTACTTTTGGAAACAATGCTATTAACAGCTTGTCAACCTATGCCACAAGTTCAAAATTGTGATGATACAAATGATTACAACTTGGTTTATTCATGCTATGATAATCTGGATTGTTCTAAGACTCTTTTTTCAGTTCCTGGTATTGAAAGCGCATGTTCTTCATATAAGATGTCGGCAATTCCTTTGACTCCGTTATCTAATGATGATTACGATGAGTTCTATAGTTTTATGCTTTCAACTGGAGTATTAGTAGACAGGGATGCCATAACTGCTGATTTGCAGGATGAGCCCTTAATACTATCATATGATAGTAATGAGGTAAAAGGAGAATACCTTCATTCGACTGTTCATTTAAATAAAGGGCAGATTGCAACTGCCGCAGGAGATGTTTATTCGACAAGCTATATCCCTGAGTTTGTAACATTTGATGAAGAGTACTACTATACAGAATTTGACACACATAAAAACGATACTTTCAATCTAATAAATGGAGTTACAAGCCTAGCTGATATAGTAAGTTATAATAACGAGTTCTTATCAGGCTTACATATACCATATATGGATGAGTCGATTGAGCTTTATACACAAAAAATCAGATCATATAGTTTAGGAGATAACAAAAAGGTTGTGGCATGCTTTGGTCAAGCTGCATTGTTCGGTGTACCGATTGATTATGAAGACGGATACACATCAGAATTAAAGACTGATCTCCCATGTACATGGCGATGTGTTACTTTTTACGTGGATGATCATACTATTGATGCAATTGATAGTTTCAGGGGACTATGTGATGTTACTTGTCTTGAAAAAATCAATATAAATAAGCATTTGAAATATGCACTAGATACCGTCAGTGATGCACTATCTCATGAAAGATTATTTGTTGTTGATAAGGTTGAGTTCTTATATGAGTGCTTTCCTGTTGGAATGTACGATTCGCTTTATATGAATAAAATCCCGGTTCGGTGGAACGAGAGTTTTCTTTTATACCCGGTATGGAAAATTGTTATTCATAATTCTGAGACAGGCTATAACGAAGCATTAATCGTTGATCCGGTTGATGGGAGTGTACAAGCTTATCGTATAGTCAATTTAGGATATTAATATGTGTGATAGAAAGAAACGTATTTATGAGAGTATCGTATTGCTTACGGGAATATATGTGATAGCAATGGGCGTACACGATTGCTATAGTTCTTATTATCTGTTCTCGTATCCTGTAAATATATTAGAGCCATTTGTGTTAATTACTAATACAAAGTATGAGTACTTTTTGGTACTTTGTGGAATAGTTGTAAATGTTCTTACGCTATCAAGGTTGAACTATAGTGTTTTCGAAGGCCCACAAAAAGTAATGTGCACTTTTGCTTCATCTGGATTGTTTCTGTTTGCTGTATTTATTATACTTTGCGTTGCTTCTATGCCGATTTCTTACATTGGAAGACTTTGGAGTTATCAAACTATAAAGGGTACCAATGATATCCCCCCATATCTATACACTAGAAATACCATTGCCGCGGCTTTCGGTTGCTCCGTGATACTCATATATTTAGTGATTATTTTATTGTCATTGGTGTATATAGTATTGAAGGATAGATTTAAGAGAATAAACGGTGTGCTTGTAATACTTATTATTTGCTTAGCTAATATATTGATGTCACATGAGGGGAGTTCGATTAAATGGTTGTTGCCTTTAACAAATGCTAATTATGCTGAACATTTCAAAATGATATATGTGGGAAAGACTTTCCCTGTTTGGTACTCATTCTTGTATTATTTGTTTTTTATCTCAATACTGGTGTATATAACTATATCTCATAGAAATGCTCGAAAGGAAAACAAAAAATGACAAAGCACAGTAAGATCGGGATATTTCTTTTTGTATTAATAGGTATCTTTACCTTCTCATCTTGCAATCTTATTAAGGATGGCAATAAAGATGAAAACGTCAAGAATACGCCGGCTTATATCAGCGAGAACGACATATGGTGGGAATCGACTACATTCACTGCTCTCACTGAGGACTTGTCGTTTGATTATGAATCACCTGATGCTGTAGTTAACAGTATTATAAAAGCTATTACAGCTGACCGATTATATATCTATCATGGAGGCTATGAATACGTCGGGGATGATTATAGAAAGGTATCCGAAATAACCTGTATCAGTATAGAGAAAGGGGAAGAGGGAACAATAATCGGAGTGATAGATCTAAGCAGTATTTTCTCTGAGGAAGATTGTATTGTTGATAATGTTGATGGGATATATGAAAACAATGGACAGACCTACATAGTTTTAACACTGCAGTATAGTGATTACAGAGGGAGAAAAACATACTTAGCCAATATGGATTATGAAAACAAGGAAATCAGTGATCTTCAATTAATTGATATTGCTTCTACAGATAATTCTGCATTTGTATCAGTAAATAATGTCGTCTTCTTGAATGGTAAAGTATTTTTGGAATGCTACGAAGGGAATTCAGATTATTCGGTTTATGTTTATGATGGCGATAAAGTTGACAGAATCCCTCTTGAAGACGTTGATTTTGTTGGGGATATAAGCATATCAAATGAAGACAATATCATATTGTCTGTCACCAGATTTGGAAGAGAAACTGAGTTGCTCCTTAATACTGATTCTTATCAATTGTCAGAAACTAATGAACTCTCGGATACTTATTCAATCAAATCAAGCAACCTGATCAAATCAGATGGAAATGGTGAAGAACACATATTATTGGACTTTAATAATACTGATTTATCCTATAGTCTTTATTCTAATGCCAGAATAGTATCTGTAGAAGACGAACGTATTATTATCAGTCCGGGAGTGTTCGATACGGATTTTGTAGTTCTTAACAAATCTGACAGTAATCCAAATGCAGGCAAACAGATAATTAAAGCGGCTTATATTGAACAGGTGACTGCTGTGGAGGCAGAGGGAATTCGCAGATACAACAATGAGGACAATAGTTACTACATAGTGATCAGTGACACATATAATTTCTGGAATTATTTCGATCAGCTGATATCCGAAGACGATTATGATTTGGAATTAATTAGGAGTCGTAGTGCAGCTATTAATCAACTCATGGCAGATATACGATCAGGTGAAGGGCCGGATATTGTTCTTGGAGGAGCGGAGTATTGTGAGCTTCATAATAATCAGTATCTTGTTGATCTATCATCGTATATCTCCGGTCTCAATCTTTCCGAAGAAGATTATTTGGCCAATGCATTTAATGCGTCCGAGGAAAATGGAGCATACTATTTTTTGCCCATAGATGTATGTTTGCAAGGATTGACAATAAGAACTGACTCCGGTTATTCAGAGGACGGGATAGAATTTCATAATTATCCTGATTTTGTGAGAGATTATTGTGATGGAAATGATCCACTTTATGTTGTCCAAGACAGAATAACGTATTTCAATATCCTGGTGAGTTCGTCTCTTGATCTATATAACGACAGTGACGGGAGAATTAGTTTTGATAATAGTGAATTCAGGGAATTAGCCTCATATTTATATGATAATATCCCTGAAATGATTATCTTTAACAAGAGTAGAGTAACTTACTCGGTGTTGCAAGGGTTCGCGGCGGATTATATGATGTATGGACCTTCGCTTGCAGAGATAAAACTCATAGGGCTTCCTTCTTGTGACGGTAGGAGCGCATCCTATATAGCCTCTTCTGCAGTATCAATAACAACATGCTCTTCATGTTGCGATGGGGGGCAAGAGCTCATACAGGAGTTGCTTAGTGATGATGTTCAAGAGTATTCTGATCATATTCCTGTTAATAAAGCCGCATTGATCGAATGTATAAATGAATACGATAGTGATGATCTGATCGATCAGCATGTAATAGATAACTATGTGGATATGATAAATAGCGGAGATCATTATTACTCGACATATTATACGATAACGAGAATCTTATCTGAGGAGATACAGGCATACCTTAAAGGACAGAAGAATCTTGATGATGTGATTGAGATTATTGATAACAGAGTAAGTTTGTTGATTGGCGAAAGTGAGTAAAATCTAGAGAAGACGAGGTACAGACCCATGGGAAACTAACAGGACTGTACTGACATAGCAAGACCCGCATCATAGGCGGATGCGGGTCTTAAGTCAGATACAGCAAAGCGTAGGCGCTTCAAAATGCATCATGAACACGTTATTAAGATATCACGTATGCATTGTTGGAGCAAGAATGACATATATCATTTTGTTGAGAAAGTGAATACGGCGCATTCATAGCGCCAGCCCGTCGCTAATTCTTGTGCCACCAAAAT
>CAMNGC010000009.1 GCA_946537885.1 uncultured Clostridia bacterium | reverse complement strand
ACTACAACATAATTATGTACGTGCTGTGTAGGAGCTGGCTCTGTAGGAGCAGGAGATCTGCCTGCTCTGGCAGATGTCTGACCGGTCGTGATATCTCCGCCCTTATCGATTCCATAGTCATTGCATATACCAATAAACTCCTGAGAACCGGTAAAGCCGTTAAAGATATCCCTGTCTGTCCTTCCAATGTTGATCTGGTTCTGCCAGTATGCTTTTCCGCCCTGATCAGATGCTCTGCCCATAAAAGCATTGTATAGATCTTCGAGGAAATCACTGTCTGACTTATTCTTGTTCCTGTACTCAGGAGAGAAGACAAAACCATAGGCTGCTTCTGCTCCGCTTATCTCTCTGCTCGCGAGTCTCGTTGACCAGTCCTGCATACCCCACTGATCACACGGACGTCCGAGAATGACGTTGTAAAGTCTCTCAACGAACAGATTAATCTGTGCTGTCTGTGTGAAATCTCTTCCCATTATGTGGCATCCTGCAGTGATGCCGTACTCGTTACAGAGGTTGAAGAACTCTGTTGAATTTGCAAAACCCATAAAGAGCTCTTCCCTGGTCATTCCTGCGTTCATGCTGTTGAGCCAGTTAGATTTGCCTGTGGGATCTGATGCTCTTCCGAAGAAGGCGTTATACATGATCTCCACATACTCATCGTTGGTATAGCCTTTGTTCTGGAATTCCTGAGAGAAGATAAATCCATAGGCTACTGATACACCTGTTGCCTTGCCGTTCTTAAGCTGGCCTGTCCAGTCTGCGAGTCCTGCTGCATCGGGTGCTCTTCCAATACAGATATCGTAAAGTCTGGTAACAAAATCTGTCACTCCCTGCTCGTTGAACGATGCAGCGTTGACGGTCGTGGATGCGGGATCAAGAGATGCGACTTTCGAGCCGGATGAGAATGCAAACGAACCGGCGATGAACGCGGCTGTAAGTAATGCGCATATAAACTTTCGAGATCTCATAAAGACGCCTCCCCGGGACGGATATACGTAATTATACATCAAAACGCAGATTAAGATTCTTTGTTTGACGCTTAAATCCCTTGATGCTAAAATCTATATAGAAAGAGACCTTACCGGTCGACGGTTGGCCTCAGGATAAAGATAATTAAGCCGTTATCCTTGGTCGGGGCGGCTTAATCTTTGCCCTTAAGACAAAGTGCTATAACTGAAACGATCAGAAGATCAACAGTGAGCACAAGGCTCAGTATCTCATAATCACTCATAAGCATCACCTCCTATCTCCCTTCGGGGATAGAGGCCAAACCGCCTACCGTTTATGGTAATATCTCAGACTGTGATTATAACATTAATCCCGGCAAAAAGAAACATTTGTTTGTGCGCGACCGTGTCACAAGATTCAGCGGCTTTGATAATCTGTACTACTCGGAGGTTCAGGATTATCTCTGATGTCTTTGACACTTGTCCTGATGACATTATATCCATCGCAGCCTGGAGAAGGTTCACCGAAAGTCTCCTCATACCATTTATCATATTCTGCATAGATCTCAGTCTCTAATGCATCAAAATCATAGATCAACCAGGGTTCATTCCCGGACAGACGGTATACAGTAACATCTTCAATATAGAATTCTGTGTGCCTATAGCTGTTTTAATTATAACACCATACGACCGAGCGACAACAAAACGACAACGGATTCCCTGCCAGGCATTGTCGTTTCCGTGTCGTTTGGCCGAAAACACCCTCTCAAAGCCCGAACGACAACAAAACGACAATAAAAAACCTCCTTGACAGTGTCGTTTCCGTGTCGTTTGTCAAAGGATAGTTTTTTGTCATCAACAACTCAAGATACTAAAACATCTATAGAAGGATGCAGACCGCCCGGACGGTTGCTTTTCGAAAGACTTATTCGTACGCCTTTAGTGTCTCCAACAGCGCTTCCTTCTCATGCTCGATGCTGATCTTATTCTTCCTTATGGAATCGACTGATGCTGACCACTGAGGCAATCTGCTGTCAATATCCCGAAGAGCGCTAGTAAGCTTATGCTCCGATAAATGAGAATGAATAAGAACTCCCGCGAGAGATATAGCCGGCAGCAGCAAAAGTGCCTTTAGTCCGAATAACCCTTTAATGAAGATCTTAACGAAAATGCTTATAACAATATCCGCTCCGATAACTGCCCGTCCCACAGGTCTTGTATGACTCTGACGAAGCTTGTAGATCTTTTTTTCCGTGACATCTTTATCGACATGAGCCTGTTCTATAAAGGCTCTGCAATCTCTCTCGGACACGCCGAGGGCTTGAAGCTTATTCTCAGTCTCCCTGACAGAATCGCGAAGCTCAGATATCTCCTTTTTGTTCAGTCCCTTCTGAGCAGCCTCATATTCCTTAAATCGCTTGATCAACTTGTTGCACTCTCCGTCTGTTGCGAAAGCTTCGGCCGATCGGGCATAGTCTTCCAGCATCATAAGTGTGCCTCTCGACTGTATCCTCTTCTCGAAGTTGTGAGTGGTAGCCACGATCAGTCCGCACCAGCCGCGCCAGTTCTGCGGCGCCAGTGTCGTCGCCTGCTCATATTTGTCACGAGCGAGCTTAAATTTCCCGAGTTTAACATAGGCATCGGCCGCCTTAAGAAGGCCCTCCGATGATTTCTCGTCTGCAATATTTACTACATCTGCATGCAGATGTTCGACCTTGGTGACAGTGTTGTAGTAATTAATGGAATCCTCAACAACATAGGTCACGCCGCAGTGCGGACAGTTGGCCGTCTTAAGATCTGAATCAACGGTAAGGATCCCGCCGCAGTTAACACATTTTGCCTGTACGAATGCCATTTCTCTCCTCCCTTATATCCTTGCTCATTATAGCACACGCATGTACATTCCAATTAATACTTCGATATGCTATAATCATCAAAACATTTTTAGGAATGCAGAGGGATGATCATGAATAACGAGAACAAAAGACTTCGATCACTTCGAAGCGCTGCGCGGTTTTCTTTGATATGTACTTTGGCACTGATCGCAGTAACTATCGGAATGTATATCATTGAGCGGGAGGCTAATGCCGCATTATTCGGCAGCATAGCAATTACTGTTTTATTCGCCGGTTTTGCGATCTATTGTAATATCTATTACCGGCGCAAGCTTCGCGAGAGCAAGTCAGACGACACGGATGCCTCTATAAGAACTGTCTCTTCTATAGCGAAGGGCAAAGATATGTATGAAGTCTGCAGGGCTTTTCGCTTGCTAAGTCAGAAAAATGTCTGGATCATATTGGCAATCGGTATCCTTGCCACATCTGCCGCGATCACGATCAAGACTCACGACATCAAGCCCGACCTTCCCTGGTGGATCTTCTTCCCTGTCATGGCAGGAGTCTCTCTGCTTATGATCATCTTCGGCAGGGGGGCTTTTCGAGAAGACATGTCATTTAAGCGTCCCGAAGACCTTAAGCTCGAGATCGCCAAACGCCGGGAAGACCCTATAAGAGTCAACACTGATTTTATGTCAGGAAGAGCCTACTCCCTATTCAAGGGAATGATGGTCATCGGAATAAGTTATTACATCGTCTACAGCAAGAAGACGTGCTACCTTGGCCTGCTCTCGAAGGTCAGCAGCGCTCATATCACTAAGCACGAGATCAAAAAGCCTTCGTCAAATCCGGTGGCAAACCGTTACTGGGTAACCACCGTTGAAGAGGGCAAAGAACAACATTTCCTGGCAGGAAGCGAGACAGAAGCAGAACTAATCATCGATGAATTCCGTAAACACGGCATTGAGATCACCAAGACAATAGAAAGCTGAGATCAAGTAAAATACTTATTCGAGAAACCGAATACTGACATGGGCTTGCCGAAGTAGTAGCCCTGGAAGATATCTGCGCCCATCTTACGGATGGCATCTGCCTGACTCTCCGTCTCTACACCCTCTACAACGACCTTCTTGCCGATGGAATGGGCCAGCATCGTAATAGCCGAGATGAAGGAACGATTGAATTCTACCGTATCCATGTCGTCAACGAAGCTCTTATCGATCTTGATCTCATCGACAGGCAATTCCTTCAGATAGTTGAATGACGAGTAGCCCGAACCGAAGTCGTCCAAGGCAGTACGGATATTGGCATTCTGAAGTTCATGCAGGTTCTTACGGCAGACAGCCATATTCTTGACAAGGGATGTCTCCGTAATCTCTATGAGGATATTCTCAGGCTTAAGATTATAGCTCTGAAGCAGCTCTGTAACATGATCGGCAAAATGTTTACGGATAAGGTCATCAGCCGTCGCATTGATATGCACATAGAAATTTGCGGGTGCGCCATGATTGATCCATGAAGCGCACTGTGAGATGGCCTGATCCAGGATCCACTCGCTGACCGCACCCATCTGATCGGTATTCTCCAGAGCCGTGACAACCTTCTCCGGATTGACCAGATCTCCCGAAGGAGACTGCCACCTTAGAAGCGCCTCAGCACCTGCAAGGCAGCCGGTACGAGCATCGATCAGGGGCTGATAATACATCTGAAAATTCTCCATATTATTACGGATGCACTGAGTGATCTGAAGCTCAAAGTCCAGTCTCTCCTTCAGCTCATTCTTATCGACGGGCGAATATATCGCATATTTCATCTTCTTGTTCTGCTTTACTTTATGAAGCGCGATCTCGGCATTTATCAGCAGCTCGTCAACATTGGAGCTTAAGGGATAGAATGCCGCCGACACACTGAAGCTTACAAAATATTCACCATTATTAATCTCGAAAGGCTGATTGCCTCTCTCCTGCAGATTATTCATAAACTCGGTAACCTTGATCTGCGAAGCATGAGGCCACAGGAGAGCGAAAGTATCCGTTCCGATATGATAGAGCATAGCCTCCGCCGGCAGATCCTTGCTCAGCAATGATGCCATCGATATGAGGAGCTCATTACCGATAGAACGCCCGTAACGGTCATTAAACGACTTAAAATCATTAAGGTCCACCAACACCAGCGCGGCAGACAACAGATTCGGATCTCTTAAGAGCTTACCCGCATCATGAAGGAGCTTCTCTCTTAAAGGCAGGCCGGTCAGCTCATGGCATGCCGCATTCTTCTCGACATTCTCACGAACCTCATTCATCTGTGTCAGATCGAAAACTGTTCCGACAACGATAGTGCTGTGTCTCGCCGTATCGAAGTAGGACTTACCACGGCATGCAATCCACACGGTGCGATTATTCTTAAGCGCCAGTCTGATCTCGATCGCGAACTTGGAGTTCGGTTCATTTACTACCCTGTGCATATCATTACGGAAACGCTTCTTATCCTCGGGGATGACCAGCTGAGCCAGTTCCTCTACGATATCGCCACGGATCTCAGTCCTGGCTTCAGGATAGATGTCGCTTATATTCTGCGAAAAAAAGATACAGCCCTCTGAAGCATCCGCATAGAAGGTTATAGCCGAAGAGCCGTCGATAAGATTCTCTCTAAGCGATTCACTCTGTACATATTCGGTAACGTCAACACATTCGCCCGATACAAAGCGGCTGTCACCGCCCGGATTGCCGTCCTTATCCGAATCAGAGAAACCGTTAAGCCTTAAGTAAAGCTCGCCCCTTGCAGGTGTCAGGAAACGGAGGATCAGCTCTTGAACCGATTCATGTGTATCAAGATAGGCCCCGAGCGCACGCCTTAAAGCCAGGATATCATCCGTCTGAAGGAATCTCGGAGCCTCCTGGGAGAAGCGATTGACAACGGGTCCCATAAGATCAAAATCCTCGACGAACTTGTTGCTGACATAGCAGCGGTCCTCGAGGAGATCATAGGTGAACAGATATGCATTGGATGCGGCGCTGAAGAGCTGGTTGCCGGAAATTTCTCCGATGTTACGGGTGCGGTCGAGCACGATGCCGCCGAGAAGCCTTGTCTTGACGTCATCTCCGATAGTCTTAAGGCGAACTTCAATATCGTAAGTACTCATGTCACCCTTCGTAATCGGATGCTTGACACTGCAGAAATTTCTCTCGCCGATAGCCATATCCCTGACGCAAGCCTGATACTGGTTGCTTACTTCCAGCCTTCTGAACTCGGGAACAAACTGCAGAAAAGAGGACAAAAGCATGTCCTGTGTGGCAGCAACACCCAAGATCTTCTGCATGCTGTCAGAGAAATACATCCTCTCCTCACGAGGATCGATTATAACAGCGCCAAGAACAGTATCAGAGAGAACATCCCTGATATCATTGAATTCCAACTCCTCTATGAGCTTTAGCATCTCTTCCCGATTAACGAGAAAATCGCCATCAATGCCGTCCATACTATTTCTCCGCAAGAGGCATGACGCCTCATATTTGATATTCTCTATTTTAACATGTTTAGAGCATGTTCGTATATTTCTTTTTTGCGTCGTCCTGTAACAGAAGCCAGCTCAGAAGCGATCTCTTTTGTCGTTTTTCCATCAGCTGCAAGCTTTAATATAAGGGCATCTACATCGCTGTCGCTGTATTCTTGAACATCAGATACCGAAGGCAGGGCTTCAAGGCAGATTACAAATTCGCCCTTCGGAGGATTCTCCTTATAATAGTCAACCGCTTCGCCCACGGTCATCCTGACTACCTGTTCATATTTCTTTGTCAGCTCCCGGCAGAAAGCAGCGCGGCAATCAGCGAAACCGTTCTCTGCCAGCTCTGCCACCAGCTTATTAAGCCTGTGGGGGGCCTCGTAAATGATGATCGTCTCAGGGATTCTTTTAAGTTCTTCCAGCCTCTTACGTCGTTCGCTCTGTTCCGAAGGCAGAAAGCCCTCATAATGGAAACGGGTCGTGTCAAGTCCACTCATGACCAAGGCCGTGATAGCGGCAACCGGGCCCGGAACGACTGAGATGTCTATATTGTTTTCGATACAGAGCTTTACTAAGTCCTCCCCCGGATCATTGATAGATGGCATGCCCGCATCAGATACAAGAGCGACCGTAGCACCCTCCTTCATCTTTTCGATAAGCACCCGGCCCTTGGCAACCTTGTTATGCTCATGATAAGAGAAAAGTTTGCCCTCAATGCCGAGTTGCTGCAACAAAAGTCCCGTTCGTCTCGTATCCTCGCAGGCGATGATGTCGGCAGCAGCGAGCATCTCTGTCGCTCTCGGGCTGATATCGCCCAAATTTCCTATCGGTGTTCCAATCAGATAAAGCAATCTCTGTGCTCCTTATTGTATATTTCGATCATTTTGTCTGTCTCGATTATATCACCATCTGCATTTCGAAAATGAGTGATCAAGGGCGGGAGCACGCGCATCTGCCCTCTTGGCCCGCATTTACGCCCGGCCAGAAGAAAAAGCGTCGCATTCTTATCAACCGCCGGATGCACTGTCATAAGCCTTACCGGACTCAGATCATTATCCTCGAAAAGCTTCACGGCCTCGCCCAGTCTCTCGCTCTTCATAACCATCACCGCATAACCCGAAGACGGCTTAAGTCTCGCCGAAGCAGCCTTGACAAAGTCTTCCAGTCCGCCGTGCTCTTCGAACCTTCCTGCCAACCGGTTTGCCTTCTTACAGTCCACAGCCGGGCCTTCAGTTCTTCTGTAGAAAGGCGGATTAAATAAGACCAGATCATACTGCTGCCCAAGTATTTCCTTCGGCAGTTGTCTGATATCGCAATTAAAGGCTCTGAGCCTTCCCGCCAGATTGTTCTCATCTATATTCTGCTTAAGTATCTCGTAAGGCTCCGGCATAACTTCACAACAGTCTATCGAGCAAGCGCCGGCCCGGGCTGATACCAGGAGTGCCGCCGCCCCGCAACCGCTACCGAGCTCAAGAAGGCGCGTTTTGGCATTCTGCCTGACAAAGGACGCCGTGAACCATGCCAGCAGCACACTGTCAGTACCGAATCTGAAGCCATCCTTAAGCTGCTTGAGCTTTAGATCTCCTCTTCCCAGATCTTCAACTGTGATATCCGGCATCTTCCGTCCTCCGTCAATTTGCTATAGCAATTATCTCACATCGGGCGAGCGCGGACAAATCGGCGAGGCCCCCGGCGACATACGACATAGGAAACAACACAATCAGAAAAGAATAATTGTCGGCTTGTAAGAAATGCGGCCGCCGCGCGCAGGAGGCGTCGATGCTTTCCGGATTTTTAAATATGCAGGTCAAAAGGGCCGAGCGACAATTTTTCGACATAGTAAATCTTTTACTATGTCGTTTTGTTGTCGCCCCCCACGTTGCTTAAGCCTTTGCTTAAAGCATTCACGCTATATCCCAAGCTTTCCGTGAAGAACCACAAAAAGAGAGCCGCCCTTCCGGACAGCTCTCATTTAACTCATCTCTTTGCTCAAATTACTCTTCGGCAATCGCAGATACGGGGCAAGTAGCCTCGCAAGCACCACAGGAGATGCAAACCTCAGGATCGATCTGGTACTGTGTCTCGCCCTCAGCAATAGCTGAAACGGGACAACCCTCAGCGCAAGCGCCACAAGAGATGCATGAGTCGGAAATTACATAAGCCATATATAATACCTCCCTTTCAAATGTACTGATTCGATTATTACATATCGGCGCGAAAAGTCAATTCAATTCGCGAGCACATTAACAATCTTTTAATTTATAACAACGTTCTATATTAGAAACCGGCGCTTACACGTCCTCGCGCTCGTCTCGTTTGTCAGCGTTGTTGCCGGTATATTTGCCGTTGGAATCAAACTTACTGGCGCATCCTGGGCAGGTCGTACAGGAGTATTCAGGGCAACCGGGCTTAAAGTCGGAATTCAAAGGTTCGAGTCCGGCCCACTCGTATTTCTCTATTTCCTGAACATCATCCTGTATAAACTTAACTGCCACTATCTCCTCGATAAGGTTGACCTCACAGACAGTACCGATCCCCCTGGGAGTCCTGATCTTACGGCCAACCTTGGGCATGCGCTTACGGGCGTCATTATATGCATCTTTCTCGAACTGAAGGCAGCACATAAGTCTGCCGCATGCGCCGTTTAACTTGGTCGGATTAAGTGACAGACCTTGATCTCTGGCCATTCGAAGTGTAACAGGAGCGAAATGATTCAAGAAAGAGCAACAGCAGAGTTCGCGTCCACAGACACCGATACCGCCAACCAATCTGGCCTGATCACGGGAGCCTATCTGTCTGAGTTCGATCCTTGCACGGAAGGCGGCTGCCAGATCCTTAACCAGCTCTCTGAAGTCAACTCTGTTCTCGGATGTGAAGAAGAAGATTACTTTCTTACCGTCAAAGGCAAAAACTGCCTCGATCAGGTTCATGTCCAGGCCGTGTTTTTCGATAAGGGACAGGCACTTGTCGTAGGCTTCTTTCTCCTTCTCAAGCTTAAGCTGATATCTGTCCAATTCCTTCTCATCAGCCATCCTAAGGACAGGCTGAAGCTCACTGTCCTCTTCCATCTCAACATCAGTCTCATAAGGTTCTTCGGCTACATGTGCCAGATCGATACCCAACTGAGTATCTACCATTACGGCATCCCCGATGCTGAGGTTCATTCCATTACATGTATATCTGTATAACTTTCCCGCCTCTCTGAAACGGACGTTTACTATCTTGGTCATTGTCTTAACTCCTTATGTACTTTAAGCAACATGCTGCAGCATGCGCTCTCGTAATTAACATTTACATTCATGCCACGTATCATCTCATTCACGGCAGTGGCACAATTTCCCAGTCTTGTTGTGGACAGATAACTATGGCGTGATATCATTCCCCTTATCTCATCCTTCTTGTCCTTATATCTTATATCAGCCGAATCCGGAGCCTTGAGCATCATGGCAATATCACCTATGACCCAGAGCATAAAGACGAGGAGATCATCCACCCTGCTCTTATTCTCGTCCCAAAATGCAAAGTCATCATAGAGTATATCAGTATAAGACTTCTCGGGCATCTTTATCATGATATCAAATATCTTATCTCGAAGCTCCCCGAACTCCTCGTCCTCGCACATGGCAATAGCTTTACCGGGCAGGCCTGCCGAGAAATCAGTGATGAACTCGAGTCTCCCGTTATCTATATCGCCGTATCTCGTCTTAACGATAGAGCGGATCTCCTCTTCGCTATAACCAACCAGCTTAAATTCGATAACCCTCGATAAGATCGTCGGCAAAAGGTGTGACTTGTCAGCTGCCATAAGTATAAATACGACTCCGGCAGGCGGCTCTTCCACGGACTTAAGGATCGCATTCTGTCCCTCTTCGTTCAGCTTGTCGCAGTCGATCAGAAAAACCTTACGTCGCGCGATCTGAGGAGGCATGGCAGATCCTGAAACGACAGTACGTCTGACATCTGCCACCTTGATATTTGATTCTTCGCCGTCGAGCCTTACCACATCCGGAAGTGTCCCTGCATCGTAGTAACGGCAGCAATTGCAGTTGTTACAGGCACCGTCAGCTGTGGGATTCTCACAAACCAAAGCCTTGGCAAGCTCCCCTGCGATCGTTCGCTTGCCTGATCCTACAGGCCCCGTAAAAAGAAAAGACTGCGACGGTTCACCCTGCATCATCACCGACAGTCTTCTCTTTATCTCTTTCTGTCCGATAAACTTCCCGAAAGCCATAACGATCATCTGTCTCCGGTCTTAGATGCGATAGCAAGCTTTACCGCCTCAGCTATCTCTTCTCTGCTTCCGGAAGCATCGATGATCACGATCCTGCCGCTTTTGTCAGCTTCTGCCAACTTGAGATATCCGTCTCTTACCTTCTCCTGAAAAGCCGTTCCCATAGCTTCGAGCCTGTCCGGCTCTTCTGCCCGTTCCATCCGTCTCTTAAGAGCCTCTTTGGGATCAATATCGAAAATAAATGTAATATCAGGCTTAAGGTCCCCCGTTGCTATCTCATTGAGAGTCGTTGTGATATCAGAACCGAGCTGCCTTGCGTAACCCTGATAGGCTGTGGTGGAATCATAGAAACGGTCACAGAGAACTACTCCGCCGGCCTCTAAGAAGGGTCTTATCTTTTCTTCCGTGATCTGGGCTCTTGCAGCCTCATATAAGAAGAGTTCTGCCATCGGTACCATGGAATCATTCTTACGGTCGAGCAAGATCTCGCGGATCTTCTCCCCGATCACAGTCCCTCCGGGCTCACGGACCAGCATGATCTGCCTGCCCTCTTCTTCAAAACGGCTGGCAACCATCTTCAGCTGCGTACTCTTGCCGCAGCCGTCGATCCCTTCGAAAGTAATGAACAGTCCCTTCTCCATCTTCTCGTCACTCAAGCTTTATAGTATGGATCTCGGCAATATCAAGCCAGATCTCCTTCTCGATCCTGTCGTTCTCGCGGCGGATATCTTCAGCCGTCTCTTCAACCTTTACAGGGGTGAACTCACGGGGCTTTCTTTCCCTGCGCTCGTTGTTGCGGCTACGCTTCTCCCTGAAGGGTTTCTGCTGTCCGCCCTCACCGGGATTCTTCTCGCGATTATCCTGCTTATCCTTGAAATTATTCTTCTTGGACTGATTATTCCTTCCTCCCTGCTCGCGGCCGTCACGGTCACGATTGCGGTCGTTATTGCGATTACGATTCTGCAGGCGCATCTCGCCGGAGGAGTTTATATTCTCGCCGCCCTGCTCGCTGTTTCTTTCCTGGCGCTCACCGCCATTGTAGTTACGATTGCGATTATTTCTCCTTCTGTGGTTGTTACGGCCGCCACCCTGGCGCTGACCGTTGTTTCCGCCATTTGCATTTGCGTTTGCATTCTTATTCTGATCGTCAGCCATCGCTTCCTCCGATTAAAATATGTACTGTTACTTAACCATATGATTATATATTTTCGAGTATCAAACTTCAAATCCCGGGAAATCCCCGATTCTTACTACCGATTTATCTTCCGGTATGATCACATCTTCCCCAAGGGAGATAAGCTCGGATAAAGGGCGTAGAACAAAGGCTCTCTCGTACATCCTCGGGTGCGGAAGTGTCAACACCGGATCATCCGATCTGACATCATCGAAAAGCAATATATCGATATCTATCGTCCTTGGTCCGAACCGGATCTTACGCTCTCTGTGAAGTTCCCTCTCGATATTGTGGATCACATTTAGAAGATCATAAGCATCTGTCTCGGATTCTGCCTCTATACAGATATTCAGGAAATAGGGCTGATCGTCGTAGCCGACCGGTTCAGTCTCGTAGACACCCGATATACGGACCTTCTGAAGGGCGGCCTTCGATATGAGCAAATTGACGGCAGTTCTCAAGGTCTCAAGCCTGTCACCCATATTGCTCCCCGCCGACAGATATATCTTATGCACGAAGTATTACCTCCGTCTCCATAGTCCTGAATCTTCCGTTGACAGGCGCATTTGGTTTAGACACCGTTACTTTCACCTCAGTTATAAGATCAGAGGAATCCAGAACCTCGCGCGCAATACTGAAGCACAGATGCTCGATCAGATTGCAATGGGAGGATTCAACTATGTTCTTAACGATATCATAGACCTTGGAATAATCTACTGTGTCTTCAAGTCTGTCACTGATGCAGCCGACAAGATTCTCGCAATCCATCTCAACAGTTACGATAAAGGTCTGTCCCTGCTTTTTTTCTTCGGGAAGGCAGCCGGTGTAACCGTAAAACTCCATATCACACATTCTGATCTTAGCCATATCAACCTCCGATAACAGACTCGAAGCCCTTAAGGCCTTCATATGCAGCCTTAACATTATGGACTCTCAAGATCGATGCTCCGCACATAACTCCTGCCAGATGGATGCCCCCGGTCACATAATCCCGCTCATAGGGAACAGTATCATAGTCAAGGACATCTGCCGTGATCCTCTTACGAGATGCTCCCAGAAGGACCGGATATCTGCCACTCATGGAAAGCCTGTTCATATCCCTGATCAACTCAAGGTCCTGTGCCCTTGATGTGCCAAAGCCGACCCCCGGGTCAAGGATGATGCTGTCATCTTTAATACCTGCATTTTTGGCTCGCTCCACGCTCCCGGACAGCTCCCGTATCGCACGTCCTGTTATACTCTCATTAAGGCATTCTCCATTACGACGGCAGTTGAACATCAGGACTGCCGCGGCATTATAGGCTGCAACCTTGGAAGCCATATTCGGGTCATACATAAATCCGTAGATATCATTGATCACATGCGCTCCGGCCTTAAGCGCGCCTTCGGCCACATCTGCCTTATAGGTATCTGCCGAGATTATCGTATCGAAAGCATCATTAATAGCTTCGATCACCGGCACGATCCTCTCCAGTTCCTCATCAACACTTATCATGGTATATCCGGGGCGGGTCGATTCGCCGCCGACATCAATAATATCGGCTCCGTCACGGATAAGTTTCTCGGCTGCAAAGAGAGCATCGCTTAATTTATAGTTTTTCCCGCCGTCAGAGAAAGAATCCGGCGTTACGTTCAGGATTCCCATTATAAGGGTCCTGTGTCCGTATTCGATCTTTTTGCCTCGAAGATCAAGAGTGCCGCTGCGCTTTTCGATAATCATCAGGAAGTCCTCTGTCTGTTGATGAGAGCCAGGGCCTCGTTACGTGTACGGGCGTCGGTTCTGCAGCCGCCTCTCATGGCTGAAGTAACAGTCCTGGAGCCCGGCTTACGAATGCCTCTCATGGTCATGCAGAGATGCTCAGCCTCGATAACCACACAGACAGCCGTAGGATCGATGCTCTTAACGATACTGTCTGCAATCTCCGATGTAAGACGTTCCTGAAGTTGCGGCTTACGGGACAGAGTATCTACTATACGGGCAACCTTGGAGAGACCGAAGATCTTGCCGTCCTTTGGAATATAAACCACATGAGCCTTGCCGTGAAAAGGCAGAAGGTGGTGTTCACACATAGAATAGAAAGGTATATCACCTATAAGGATCATCTCATCATTTCCGGGCTCATTAAAGATCTTGATGTCTTTGGAAACATCTCTGTGGATGCCGGAGAAGACTTCCGCATACATCCTTGCGACTCTCGAAGGGGTCTCGAGGAGACCTTCTCTGTCAGGATCCTCTCCTATCGCTTCAAGGATGTCTCTTACTGCCGCTTCGATCTTGGGCAGATCCATATTGGCGCGGCTCTCCTCAGGTATATTGTTGTCGTTTGCATAATCGTATGCCACTTTTGTTATCCCCCGTAAGAATTATTTTCTGAGTATCTGTTTACGATATTCCATAGGCGTCATCCCCATCTGTTTGCGGAAAGCCGCATTAAAACGCTGAGGACTTGAGAAGCCTGACTGGGAAGCAACTCCGGAGACTTTGATCCCGTCGTTGCCCAGGAGCTCACATGCACGATCCAGCCTTTTCTTCATCAGGTATCCCATGGGGCTTATACCGAATTCATCCCTGAATGCTCTGGTAAAATAGCCCTGACTTAAGAATACATAGGAAGCAGCATCTGCTATTGTTATGCCTCTCTCGTAATTCTGGTCTATATAATCTCTGGCGATCAGGACCAGTTCACGGGCCTTGCCGTTACGAACGCGAAGGCTCTCCTCCCACTCCTTCTTCATGGCGCGAGCCAGAGTAAGCATAAGCTCAAGTGTCAGGATCTGCATCATTACCTCTTTGGAATAAAGGTTGTCCTTATTCTCCTCAACGATCCTCTCGACTATATTGCTGATGCTCTTTTTATAACCACCTGATATGGTCAGATACGGAGCCTTCTGAAGCTCATCCCTGTCACTTCCGGAAGCAAAATCCAGAAAGCTCTCGACGGATGTCTGATCCATGCTGGGCGGTATCACAATGCTTGGACCGGGTGCCTTCTTGGGCTTTACCTCTCTTACCATACCGAGCATCGTATTAACGGCGCCGGCATCGCGCGAGAAGCCGAAATAAAGCACAAAGATATCCGCCGTCCCTGATGTGACTCTAACCGAGTGGGCAGAGTTAGGACGGATTATGAGAGTCGAGCCTTTTTCGATGACTATATTGTGCCCCTCGATCATGACATCGAGCTTGCCGTTGCGGACATAAAGGAGCTCGTGGGATGTGTGGGAGCTGACCTTGACATCAGGCGCAGTCTTCTCAAGGGTATGAGAAAGCCCCTCGAAAACGACCGGGATAGCACCCGAAGTGGCGATCATGTAATCCTCAATAGCGGGAACCAGTTCGTCGTACATTCATTTACTCCTATTCAAAGCGGATATTATCTATGTATATCTCGCCATTCCTGTCACTGTCTTCGATAAGGAATCTCAGGTGATCGATCACGATATCACCCTCCCCCCTGTATTCGAGAGTCAGCGTCTGCCATGTCAGTTGTTGTCTTATCTCGCATTCACCAAAAGAATCCACTTTAAGCTTCTTCTTTTTCTGCTCGGGATTAAACACATCAACCAGCAATTTATTCTTACCATAAATTGTTATCGGAGCGAAAAGGGACGCATACTCCAGATTCGGCTCAAAACCGTAAAGAGAGTTCTCAGTCTCGTATCTGATATGAAGAGAAGCGCTTCCCTCTGTCTTATTCAAAGTATCCTCGGTTATTACACCGTTGCCCTTAAATGTCTTGTAGACTTTGAGCTTCTCGAACTCATCTCCGGCATGTCTCATTCCGACAAATTCCAGCTTGTCACAATTATTGAAGAAAAGATCCGGCGAATAAAACGCAGGCTCCCTGTCAAATCTGAAAGGAAGTACAGGCAGATCGTTCAGATTGCGGAATGTGGCCTCATGCGGGAAAGGCTGGAAACCGTAAGTTACCGATACGGGATCACTGATATCATCTCTCCAGACCATTACACGGACGCCGTGAAGGATCCTGGCCTGAGCCGGATAGAAGATCCTGTCCTGACCGCAGACGGCAAAGCCACGAAGCTCTGTCTCACCCTCGGCAAGACGCAGACCGTCGCCCAGATTATTGAACTTAAGTATCAACTTGTTACCGGCCTTCTCAACACCTATGCACTCCGGGCATGAAGCAGGCATCTTAGGCGTGAAATGAATACCAAGAGCAATTACGGCAAGCCTCGTTCCCAAGGTAAAGCTCTTTGTCTTATCGGGCAATAAAAGATCATGAAGACTGATGATGCCCGTAGGCATGGCAAGTCTTCTCGTGAAGGCCGTAAGATTCTCATTAAACTCGATGACTTTATAGGGATGTTCGTAATCCACGCTGCCCGGATGCATTGCAACGAAGAGCATGGATGGCATAAGCTCATCCTCGTAGACTTCTCTGGGTTCGAAGTTGGAAGCCAATGTCTCCAGCAATCCCATAAGCAGCAGGTCATATCTTCCGAACATACTCTCATCAGTATCAGGCGAATAGCAGATACCGCGGATCGTCATCTGCCTCACAGGATAGAGTTTGGATCTCCAGTAAACCGAAGGACGATACTTGAACTTGATGAAGCGCGAATCCTCCGCCTTTTTGTCAGTCTTGACTCTGATCTCAGAGATCATTCCGAAGTCAAGATTCATGGCGCTGCTGGCAGAGACCGTCGTCTCCTTCTTCTCGTTAGCAACAGGCTTGCCTCGCATCGTGGAATTGCTTGACGAGGGGAAATCGAGATCTCCCATCTTCGCCAACGCTTCAGCCGTAGTATCTTCGCCGTGAAGCTTATTAAGCTCGTCGCTCTTCTCCAGATCAAAATCAAAGAAGCTCTTGCCCTGAGACACTTCCGTCTCAAGCTTAGCGGTCTTCCTCTTCTTACGGTCCCCCGCGATCAGAGACTGATATCTGGCCTCATCGGTAAGAAGCCCCAGTTCCTCGATATAATCCCTGAGAGCCGTCTGATTGGCAATGGCATCATCGGAGATCCAATTAAGGATCGTGGAATTATCGGCAGAAAGATCTACAACACCCACCGGATACTGGATCTGATCAGCCAATGAATAAGCGAAAGCAAAGCAGGTGGATGATACATTAGACAGAGCTTTGGTGTCCTCGATCCTTATCCACTCCGCCTCGCTGAAATGCTCCTTGGGCTCAAAAGCAATATCCTCTTCATGACTCTCAAGACCGGATCTGGCCGGAGTAAAGAATCTGAGATTACTCATTACCCCTCTCTTAAGAGGAGCCGCCGGTGCATTTGCATGGCTCATGGGAATAGCCGGAAGTCCGGAACCTAAGAAGACCCAGACATCACCGCATCTGATGTCGTTATAGGAGACCGATTCCCCAAAACACTTGAAAACGAATGTATAAGTATCCGAAGAGGCCTTATAGGCAGGAACATTGAATCTGAAATTGCCCTTGGCAGATGTAGTCGTCTCAAGACTTAAGATAACACCATAGTCAGCATCAAGTTTGGATACTCGCCTTCCATCAGTCGGATCCTTGACTATCTCAAGGGTGACAGTGGCGCTGGGGGCAGCCTTACCGTCAATATAAAACGGCACTCCCTGCTGGAAAACGGCCTTGTTCCCGAGCCAACTCGGTAACGTGATGGAATTCACCTGCATATTCAACACCTCTTAATAGCTATAAAAAAACATTTTAATTATACATACATATCGAAAATTTTTCACGCATACACTTGCAACTGCAAAAATTCACTATTATTATAGGAATGTGCAACAATTTTGACCATTGCACTTTAGTGAGCTAAAACACTATAAACAGGAGTATTATGACAAACAATAGTACAAATGCAACATTCGTTTCAATTACAAACCGCCCCAAGGCGGTATTTGAAGATATCCGTAATGACTGCGGCGAGATGTTCAAATGCATAAGAAGCAGTTCTGAAATGCCTTGGCATTACCATAATTATGTTGAGATGGTTAAGTCGCTAAGTTCAGATCTGACAGTTACTATTGGAAGCAGCAGTTACAAGCTCGACAAGGAGGACTTTATCATAATCCTTCCGGGAGAGCATCACGAGATAATTCCCGCATCTGATGACAGCGAATATATCCTCCTGGACTTTGATCAGAACTATATCTTCTCCTCAGCCCTTTCCAGCGACGATCTGAAGTATATCCTTCCCGGCGATAAGCTCCGTGTCTTTAGGATGAAGAATTTTTATACCCACGGCGGTAATCCTAATTCCAGACATCACAGCGCTCGTGACATCTCGCTTATTTTCGATAGTCTTGTGGAGGAATGTACTGAACAGGTCAGATTCTATAAGCTGGCCGTCAGATCTCATCTCGCCTTCCTGTCGCTTTATATCCTGCGTCAGTGGAAGGATGCGAACGTACTGACTCGCGACAAGGTTGCAGATCGAGCCGGGATATCAAGGATCGGGAACGTTCTCGAGATCGTTAATGAGCGCTATATGGACAATCTGACGGCAGAAGAAATGGCGGAAATTGCCGGCATGAGCTACAGTTACTTTTCGAGATTCTTCAAAAACACCATGAACCTTACTTTCTCCGAATATCTTAACCGCAAAAGGATCGATGAGAGTGAGGTTCTCCTTCGTAACACCGACATGCCCGTAGCAGACATTGCAATGGCGGTCGGCTATTCGAATACCAGTTATTATATCGCCCAGTTCAGGAAACGCCGTATGATGACACCGAAGCAATATAAGCTAAGATACGGAAGCAAGTAAAAATACGTAGATTAGCTCTGGTTGCCAAATAATTGCCGTGGCTTCGGCTGATCTCACTTACCTATTACCAGATTGATCCCCGCCTTACGGCAAGCCAAACGATTCTCCGCGGACAGGCCGTCATCGGTGATCAAAGTATCTATACGATTTGTACTGATAAAGACGGAAGCCGAACTGTGACCGATCTTGGTGGAATCTACGAGAGCGACGATATTCTTGCTCCTCTCCACACAGATCCTCTTAAGTTCCAGCTCGAAAAAGTTATTGCCCGAGAGTCCGCCCTCGACAGTAAATCCGTTGCCGGATACAAAATAGGACTCGGCCGACAAACGGCTCAACATCTCACGGCTGACTACCCCCTCGATAGAACCCGAGTGAGGTCTTAACATACCGCCTATCAAGATGATCGACTTGAAATTATTATTGCGCTGAAGTTCCATAGCCGTATGAATGCCGTTGGTTATAACAGTTACATCATCTGTATTCTTCAAATAGCGAATCATATGAAAAGCAGTTGAACTTGCATCCATAAAGATCGTGTCACCACTCTTAACATACTGGGCGGCGGCTCTTCCGATCTTATCCTTAAGATCAACATTCATGACCGAGCGGACCATATAGTTCTCGCCGATCTCGATCCTGTGCTGTTCAGGCAAACGAAGACCGCCGTGGAAGCGCTCGATAGCACCTTCTCTCTCAAGGTCTCGAAGATCAGTACGGATCGTAGCGCCCGTAACCCCGAGCCTGAGCGACAGCTCGTTCGTCCTGATCGAGCCTTCCTCAGCCAAAATCTCAAGTATCTGTTTTCTGCGTTCCAAATTAATCATACATTCTGATATTAGCAAGTGCTAATTTCATTGTCAAACAATTTCTTTCATTTGATTTCATTTAGATTCATTTGGATTAGCAGCATCAATAGCCGTGCATCACGTCCGAGATTGCGTCAAGTATCTTGCTGTAGCAACCGCCACAGCCGGTAGAGCACTGTGTCTGCGCCTGAACTTCCTTGAAAGCCTCTTCTACACTGCCGAAATTATCATGATCGTGCATTGCTTCTTCGACATCAAAACGTGTAACCTGCATACAATTACAGATAGTATAATTCTCCATAGTCATAAACCTCCGTGCCATAAGTACCCTTTAATTATACTATATCAGGCTGCTTCACCGCCAAATGTGATTGGTCTTTTTTCAGAATAATTCAGGATGATTCTCAAGAGAATCCGCATCACTGATCTCACGGATGACTCTGCAAGGAACACCTGCTGCCACAACTCCGGCCGGAATATCATGGGTCACAACGCTGCCGGCACCGATTACACTGCCTTCGCCTATGTGAACTCCGCCAAGAACCGTTACATTTCCGCCGAACCAGCAGTTGTCACCTATGGTGATCGGCTTGGCATATTCCTTGTCCGTCATAACTCCGTCAGGTCTGAAATAAGCATTACGATCCTGATATCTTATCGGATGCACAGCCGTCAGTATTGACACATTCGGGCCGAAAAAGACATTACTTCCGATCTTAACGGGACATACATCCAATACTGTAAGATTAAAATTGGCATAAGTATTGTCGCCTATAGTCGTGAAGCAGCCATAATCAAATTGTATCGGTCCCTGAAGATTGACATTTTCCCCAAGCTCCGGAATAAGCTCAGCAAGCAGCTCATTACGGGAATTGTCCGTCTCCGGGATCTGATTATATCTCATGCAAAGCCCGTGGGCCTTTGCTCTCAGTTCTGCCAGTACAGAATCAGCGGGATCATAGATCTTCCCTGCCAGCATCTTCTCTTTCTCAGTCATAGCTACCTACTTTCTCTGCGGGAGCAGTTTTCACTTGATGTATGTAATTATACTTTTCGAGAAGGATAACTAATATCGGATTCTGGCGAAAAATGTGTGATTATTGTAATAAAAATGGGTATTCGCGGAATCCTAGGAATTCTCCCCGACAGATTTGGCTGATGTGAGTTTTTTGGACTCTTGGCTCCGTCTCGAAAGATGTACCGAAGCACATTGACCACAGAGAATGAGAAATCTGACTTTTCTGTGGTCATGATCAAGGCTGCCGTCAACAGCAGAATCGTTGTCGCCTGAGTTGTCGTTGCCTTCGAATCAGCGCTCGCAACACCGGGAGCGACAACAAAAAAGCGGAATCGTTGTCGCCTGAGTTGTCGCCGCCCTCGCCGTCAACAGATTTGCTGTCTCTGTGGTCATGAATTTAAGCAGATCCTTAAGCATCATGGTGAAGCCTTGTGTGAAAAACCGCCACTTTTAAGCAGAACCTTAAGCAACATGCTTAAGCCTTTGCTTAAATCTTTATCCCAAGCTTTCCGTGAAGATACGCTAAGGCATTAGGAGTAGCGCTTGGCACAGTAGCTTACGGCGAGTTCCAAAGCTTTTCGCTGATACTAAAAGGGACTGTCCGACGGACAGTCCCTCAAAAGGATTCAACTTATCAGTTACCGTTAGGCATAGTCCACTTGTGGTGGTCCGTATGCAGCAGATGGTGAGACTTCTCAGACAAAGGTTTGCCAAAATACTCTTCATAGATCTTTGTGATCGAGGGGTTCTCATGAGAGAAACGAAGCTTCATATCCGCATCCTGCTGATAGAGCACCGGAGCTCTGAGAGGCGCCATCTCACACTGCTCGTGGATAGGCTGTCCGCCACCGCCGACACAACCTCCGGGGCAGGCCATGATCTCAACAAAATCATACTCCACTTCGCCCTTCTTAAGTGCATCAAGCAACTTGGCCGCATTGCCCAAGCCATTCGCAACCGCGATCTTAAGAGTAGAGCCGGCCAGATCAAACTCAGCTTCCTTCCAGCCCTGCTGACCTCTTACCGCCTTGAAGGCGTCAGGATCAGGGTTACTGCCGGTAACGAGATTATACGCAGTTCTTAACGCCGCCTCCATAACACCGCCTGTTGCACCGAAAATATTACCGGCACCACTTCCGATGCCAAGAGGTGAATCCAGCTCGATATCGCTCAGGTTAGCGGGATCGACATGCTCAGACTTGATCAATCTGTCAACTTCTCTTGTCGTCAGAACGATATCCACATCCGGATCACCGCATGCATCATTCATGACGGGAATAGCGCACTCGTGCTTCTTAGCAAGACATGGCATTATCGAGATAGAACAGATCTTTGAAGGATCTACACCGATCTGCTCGGCAAAATAACTCTTTGTAACTGCACCAAACATCTGCTGAGGCGACTTGGCAGTAGACAGATTATCGATAAACTCAGGATAGTTGGCCTTTACGAATCTTACCCAGCCGGGGCAGCATGATGTGAACATGGGGAACTTGTTGTTCTCCTTGTCACCAAGCCTTGAGAGGAACTCGCTTCCCTCCTCCATAATGGTCAGGTCAGCAGAGAAATTCGTATCGAAAACATAATCAAATCCGATCTCCTTAAGACAAGCCGCAAGCCTGTTGACAGTTGCTTCCTCGGGAGAAAGTCCGAAGGCCTCACCCCATGCAGTTCTGATAGATGGCGCGATCTGGATAACCGTGATCTTATCCGGATCCTCAAGGGCATCGATAGCTCTGTCCGTATCATCTCTCTCCTTAAGAGCGCCGACGGGACAGTGAGTGATGCACTGACCGCAGAGAGCGCACTTGGATTCTTCAAGTGAATAAGAAGAAGCAAGATCAACTGTAGATCTTGATCCGGTATTAACAAGATCCCAGATACTTGAAGCCTGGATCTTGTCGCACACCTGGATACAGCGCATACATTTGATACATCTGGTGTAATCATGGATAAGAGGGAAAGATGTATTTCCCTTCTTCTCCTGAAGGTGCTTACGGTAAGGGATCTCTCCCACATTGAACTCGTTGGCCAGCTTCTGGAGCGAGCAGTTGCCGCTTCTGACGCAAGCTGTACAGTTACTGTTATGCTCTGAAAGGATCAGCTCGACATTAGCTTTACGGGCATCCCTTACCTTCTTGGTATTTGTTCTTACAACCATTCCCTCTTCTACGGGAGTATTGCAGGCTGCGGGGAGTCGGATATTGCCCTCGACCTCAACAACACAAACTCTGCAGGCACCGATCTCGTTGAGACCTTCCCAGTAGCAGAGGGTGGGAATGTTGATCCCCAATTCTTTGGCCGCCTTAAGTATTGTAGTACCCTCGGGTACACTTATCTTCTTACCGTCAATAGTAACATTTACCATTTGAACTCTCTGCCTCCTTTCAGAAGTCCGCATCCGAAGTGATCACACTGCAGACACCTTGCCGATTCCTGACATGCTTCCTGATCTGTCATGGAATTCTCCATGAGGCAGAAATCTTTTATTCTCTCCCCTGCAGGACGTTCAGTCATATTGACTCTGCCCATAGGCTCTCTGTCAGCAAATCTGACAGGAGGAAGTTCAACATCACTCGTGATAAGGTGATTGAATCCGAGATATTCATCAATATTGGCCGCGGCTACCTTACCTCCGGCAATGGCCTTGATAACGGTAGCAGGTCCGGTTACGCAGTCACCGCCTGAGAATACGCCCTCGATACCCTCGAAGTCACCCTCGTCAGATGCCGCGATCCTGTTACGCTTAAGCGGGATGCCCGCCTCCCCGAATTGGGCAGATTCGATTCCCTGACCGATCGCAACAAGAACACGATCACAAGGGATCCTGACCTCGGGTGCATCGGCATTAACAGGCGCAGGACGTCCCCACTTAACCTCGCCGACGATCTGGGGCTTAAGCCAGATGGCAGCAACCTTCCCGTCAGCATTCTTCTCGATCCTTACGGGGCTGTTAAGCTCCATGATCTCGCAGCCGTCGGCGACAGCGCCTTCGACTTCTTCTGCAAGAGCAGTCATATCTGCCTTTCTTCTTCTGTATGCGATCTTAACGGACTCGGCTCCGAGTCTTACAGCAGATCTCGCAACGTCCATCGCGACATTACCGCCGCCTACTACGACAATCTTCAGGCCGCTGAAGTCAGGCATCTTGCCGTCTCCGATCCCGCGGAGCATTTCAACAGCTGACACTACACCGTCTGCATCTTCGCCATCGATGCCTATCTTATTATCGATATGAGCACCAATAGAAATATAAACCGCATCATATTGCTTTCTTAACTCATCGAAAGACATATCCTTACCGATAGAGAAGTTCGTGATCGTCTTAAATCCCGTCAGCTTCATTCCCTCGATCTCGCGATCAAGTATTTCTCGAGGCAATCTGTAGCTGGGAATACCATAACGGAGCATTCCGCCCAGCTTATCACGCTGTTCATAGACAGTACACTCATGACCCATCTTTGACAGGAAATAAGCTGCTGTAAGACCGGAAGGGCCGCCTCCGATGATAGCGATCTTCTTGCCGGTTGCTTCTTCACAAGCAGGCTTCTTTATCTCGCCCTCGTGCTCAACAGCATATCTCTTAAGTCCCCTGATGTTAATTGCATCATCGACCAGCTTACGTCTGCAATGCTCCTCGCAGGGATGCTCACAGATCATACCGCAGGTTGCAGGAAGCGGATTATCCTTGCGAATAAGATTAACCGCATCAGCATATCTGCCTTCGTGAATAAGGGCTATATAGCCGGGAATATCTACATGAGCAGGACACTCCGATACGCAGGGAACGGACTTAAAATTCTGAAGTTTGCATCTTCCATGAAGAATATGCTCTTCAAAATCGTCTCTGAATCCCTTTACTGCCTTTACAGCCATTCTTGCAGCTTCTGATCCGATGGCGCAATCTGCTGACCTGAATATACTCTCGGCAGTGGTCTCGATAACATCAAGCGTCTCCATATCCGCCTTACCGTCAAGTACTGAATTGATTAGTTCCTCAAGTCTTCCAAGACCTACGCGGCACGGTGTGCATTTTCCGCAGGAACGCGCGTGACTCAGATGCAGGAAAGCTGCTGCCAGATCGACAGGACAAAGGCCGGGCTGACTGGTTTGAATGTTACGCTCTATATCCTTATAGAGCTCTTCAACTGTTTCCTGAGCCAATGTTGAGCTAACATTTGATAATCTGCTCATAGAATCCTCCGTTGTTACTGATATAACGATTTTCTCGCGATTTAACGGCAAAAAGAGAGTACTTAAAAAGAAACCCCACTCAAGATATGATCAGACTCCGTCCCTCTTTTTCACATAAACCTTATTTATTCTACCACACAATTCCCTTATTATTACAGGTGCTTGATAATATCTTATCTTTCCTGCTCGAAAAGCTTTTCGAGTATGATATCCTTAGATTAATAATTCCCTGTCGAGGTATTCAAAAATGAAAACAGCAATCGTATACTACTCACTTCAAGGCAACATCCGTTACGTCGCCGAGAAAGTTGCCACCGGATTGAGCGCCGACCTTATAGAATTGAAACCTGTTAAGACATATCCTGATAAGGGCATGAAGAAGTTTATTTGGGGCGGCTCTGCCGTCATGTTTAAGAAAAAGCCGGAATTGGAAAGTTACAGTTTTAACGCATCAGATTATGACCTGATAATTCTGGCAAGCCCTGTCTGGGCGGGATCCTTTACCCCGCCTATGAGGACCTTCCTTGAGGATAATGACCTGTCCGGAAAGAATATTGCCGTTATCTGCAGTAGCGCCGGCGGTGATTCCAAGAAGTGCGCCGACAACATGAGGGCCCTTGCCGGGGCGGATTCTCTGTTGGCCGAACTTAGTCTCGTTGATCCCAAGACTTCCCCTTCCGAGGAGAAGGAAAAGAAGATCTCAGATTTTATCGACAAGCTGCGCGCGACTTCCTTCTAAGTGTAATTGCAACTGCGCAAAGCACTGCCATTATCAACAACAATATCAAATCCTATAAAGACGCCCCGAAGCATTCAACACTTCGGGGCTATCTGTTATTCGGCTATCAGCATTTTATATGGTTCAATATTCTTAACTCTGCGAGCCTGTAATATCGCAAAGAATAAGGATAGCAGGATATATACTCCGCCGATGAGGATCATTCCGGGGATCGGGATCTTAAAAGATGCCTTAACGATACCGAATGACATCATTACGATGTTCATATAAGGATTAGCCAAATGATAGGAAACAAAAGAGAATACTATCACTGACAATATGATCGGCGGCATAAAGCTCACTGCAATCTGATAGATAAGATTGGAGGAAGTATAGCCGATCGCCTTATATACACCGAAGTCCTGACGCTTGCTGTAGATAAGTGACTTGATCAGGAGATAAAGGATCAGGAAGATCACAGCTGCACTCGTAACGCATATGACGGTCAACATCAGCGAAGACAGAGTCTTAAATGTCGTCGCAGAACCTTCTATGATCTTATCAAAGTTTACAGTCTGCTTGATCTTTGTCCCGAATTCATCTTCGATCTCTCCTAAGATCCTGTCAGTATCAGCCTTATCACAATCGAAATAGTAGCTAGTGATGACAGAGTCCGGAGAGATGAGCCTTTCCATGGCGGCCTCACTCATGATCGCCTCGCGTCCGGAGTTATTTGATGTCTGGATCAGGCCGGTGATCAGATAAGTTGCCTCCATATCTCCATACTGCATAGTAATATCATCACCTATCTTGAACCCATAGTCTCTGGCAAACTTACCGCTTATGCAGATCTCGTTGTCATAAGATGCCATATCACCCTGGTAGCATACATTCTGATTACTGATCTTTGATGTATCATCGAAAACAGTGGCGTAAAGCTGCTCCTCGGAATTGTAGAAAAGCGACACATCATGTACTCTTCTTATATTTCTGATATCCTCCCTGCCGTAAAGATACGCCTCGACTTCAGTCTCATCATTGTGTTCAACAACTATGACGGCATTACAGGTCTCAGTTGTAAGAAGATCCACATTAAGATCAAGATTGAAGTTAACCATCATCAGCAATGCGATCGTACAGATAAAGATGATCATTCCGGTAACGAAGAAGGTTATCAGGTTCTGCCTCTTATTCTGGAGCATGGTCTTCATGGCAAGAGCAAGATTGACATTCGAGCTGCTCCTATCAAGTCTTACTCTGTTTTTCTTGAAGTTATGTGATTCGACGCCGTTACGGAGGGCAATGATAGGTTCGATCTTCTTAAGCTTACGGGTAACAGCAAGCGATGTAAGAACAATAAGGATCTCCGCTATAAGCAATACTGCTATGGAAATAGCCGGCACAAAATCCACATTTATCTTTACACCCATCTGGTTGACCGAGAAGGAGATGAACAGAGGCATCATCAGGTAGGATATAATTAATCCCACGATCGAACCGATCAATGCTATCGATGTGAATTGGAGAACCACTGAAGTCTTAAGGTCCTTGCTGGTATAGCCGATCGCCTTGAGCGCTCCCATAGTCTTCATCTCTTCCTTGATATAGTTAGAAATACAGTTCGCGAGCATCATTATGATTACAAGAATGATTATCGCTGATACGGCTCCGAAAGAAACCGCTATGATCAAAGACATAAAACCTCTGTTGGAGTTATTATCTTCAGCCGTCAGGCCTCCGATCTCCGCGTTGGGAACTTCATTAATTATTCTGTTACTGACATCGATCCTGAACTTGCCGTGTTTTACCCCGTCAGCAAGATCATAGATGATTACCTTGGCACTGTTGGAAGAAGCGTAGGAAGCTTTTAACTCTTCATAAGAAGCATCATCCAGCACATAGATAAAGTCTCCTGTATTGTTGCAGCCCATATATCCGGTATAGATAAAGCCTCTTACCTTATAATCATAGTTCTGCCCGTTGATCTTGATGCTGAAATCATCACCTGTCTTGTAACCGCCGCCGGTATAGAATTGATAAGGCAGATAGATATAGTTCTCCGTAATATCAAGATCTTCCAAAGTCGGTTCAACATATGCCATTTCATAGGAGAAAGCGGAAGAGTCGACAAAGGTGTTATCAATCACGAGCTCACCGTTACCGAAAGTTACGGGACATAAAAAATCCTGGCAATCATATGCAAAATACTCGTCTGTTTCCGCCTCGAAGATATCTGCTATCTCATCATCACCAAGTTTCTCGACGTCTCCCGTTACACGAAAAAAACCGTCTCCGCCGTGAAGTCTCTCGGTCTCTTTTTCTGCCTTGGGGTAGACGTCAAAAGCCAGCATCAGGCAGGAATTAAGCATAAGCGTCATGATTATTATAAGCAGCAGCATTCCGACGCTCACGCCTTTGTTCTTACGAATGTGCGACTTGGAAAGAAGTAATATTTTATTCATGATCACCACCCCATTCTGCCGAGGAAATCACGAAGGATCTGATGACGTTCCTTATCACCGGAAACATACTCGCCGAGATCCAACTCTCCGGAGATCTCACCATCCTTAACATAAAGGATCCTGTTGCCTCTTCTGGCGCTTGTTATATCATGAGTTACCATAACGATGGACTGGCCTCTCTTATTAAATGCCGTAAGAGCATCCAGCACATCCTTACCTGTTTTCGAGTTAAGGGCTCCTGTAGGTTCATCAGCGAAAAGTAGTTTCGGTTCGTTTACAAGAGCCCTTGCCATACCTACCCTCTGTCCCTCACCGCCTGAGATCTGGGTGGGGAACTTATCCCACATTGATTCATCTATATCCACTGCTTTAAGAACTTCTTTTGCCTTGGCAAGCGCCTGCTTCTTATCCTTCATAACAAGAAGCGCTGCTGACAGGACATTATCCATGACGCTCATGGAGTCTACGAGATAAGTCTGCTGGAATACGAATCCGCAATTCTTTCTTCTGAAGAAAGCCATATCATCGGATGACTTCTTAGAAATATTTTCGCCATCGAAAATAACATCGCCCAGAGTAGGCTTATCCATCCCTGATAGGGCATATAGTAAGGTTGACTTACCTGCGCCTGATGCGCCCATGATAACGGTGAAGTCACCTTCCCTGATCTGAAGGTCGATGTTACGAAGAACGTGCTGCTGTACGCCGCCGTTCGAGAATGTCTTGGATAACTGCTTTGTTTCGATAATATTTTTCATGGATCTATCCTCCTGTTGTCTTAATCATACGCAGGATATCCTTAAATGACTTTAAGGAAATCTTAAATAAACCTTAAATCGGGTTTAATATCAGTTCTTGACCCTGCGGATATAGACTGACAGCTTAAGGCCGGGATCAGCCTTGTCAAGGGCAAGCTTACCCTCCATATTCTTCATATAATAATCGGCCAGGAAGAGCCCCAAACCTGCTCCTTCCTTCCCTTCAGTATTACTGCCCCTCTTATATTTCTCAGTAAGCAAAGGGATTTCCTCTTCCTCTACGCCGGGACCGAAATCCCTTACGCTGATGATCAGATAATCCTCGCTAAGTTCTGCCCGGCACTCGATTTCCGTATCTGCATACTTATAGGAATTCATGAAGATATTGTCCATGACCTGCTGTAACCTAAGTTTATCGACATAGATCTTACAGGAAGGGATCGAAGGTACGGATGATTTCTTAAGGAAGTCCGAATCAGCGATAAGGGACGACAAAAAGGAGCTGTCCCTTTCGACAGGAGATACGGGGATCTCCGTGATATCGTTTACTGACGAGTTAAAGAGATTATCTACCAGCACGGTGATCTGATCCGATTTTATATTGATCTGATCGAAATACTGCCTTGTCTTCTCATTCTCGCTTAAGACCGAGCCGATCTCAGATGTGGTCTTGATGGAAGCAATGGGCGTCTTTATATCATGTGAAAGCTTGGCTACCATCTCCTTCTTGTCGTCATAGGCCTTCTTCTCGGCAGCTCTGGCCCGCTTAAGTTCGCTCCTCATAATATCGAAGCCCTCGGTAAACTCACCGAAAATGTGTTTTCGATCCATATTGATGGGAATATCAAGGTCACCTGCTGCGACTCTTGCAGCAAAGGCTCGAAGATCCTTAAAAGGACGGATTACATATTTGTCTATATAGGCAAAATAAACTACTACTATTATGATCTGCGTAAGAGATATGATGATCACGGTGAGGATGATATCATTCTTGACTCTTTGGATCCTGTCTGATGTAGTATTTCTTACAATGAGCATTCCTTTCTGCGAGGAAGGCAAGCGGACATCAAGCATGATATCAGAATTGGAGACGGCCTCATTGACAGTCTCGCTAAGTCCCTCTCCAGTTCTCATAAGGACTTTTCCTTCCTCGTCAAGAAGCACATAATCCAACTCTCCGTCATAGACGAAATCATCGCCGTAAGAAGCCTCGATAGTCTTAACAAGTCGGTTTACGACAACATTATCCATACTAACGGATGACATCTTGCCATATAGCTCAAAGCACAGCGCAGCCTCAATGATAAAGGTCACAACAAGTAAGATTATAAACAGACTCTTCTTCATCAGCTCTCTCCGGTCACGAATCTGTAGCCCTCTTTCCATACGGTAACTATGTACTTGGGAGTTCTCGAGTCAGGTTCTATCGCTTCTCGAAGCTTTCTTATATGCACATTAAGAGTACCATCCGATGTAAACTTATCTTTCCACACATTATCGAAAAGCTCCGTCTTGGTTACGAGTCTGTTTCTGTTGGACACAAGATATTCCAAAAGCATAAACTCCATATTCGTAAGCTTTTTTAGCTCTCCGTTAACATATAACTCTTTATTGACACTGTCGATCCTGATCCTGTCATCCTCATATATGCTGCCGACATCCGGATTGCGATCGAAGGTCTCGGCAAATCGCCTTAACACGACCTTGACCTTAGCCAGAAGGACTCCCAGAGAGTATGGTTTCTCCACATAGTCGTCGCCGCCGATATTAAGTGCAATGATCTTGTCGTCATCGGTATTTCTGGCAGATATGAAGATAATGGGAATATCACTCTCCTGCCTTATATATTTACAAAGCTCGAATCCGCTTCCGTCAGAGAGATTGATATCCAGCAGGATAAGTCTGACTCCGTTCTCTTTGAGAAAGGCCATAGCATCTTCCTTGCAGTACACAGCCGCTGTCTTCACCTCGAACATATTAAAGTATTCGCATGTGTTATCTGCGAGCATCTTCTCGTCATCGATTATCAGACAATCGTATATCATTATCTCATCCTTCCGTCAGCATCTCGTATGTAACGCCGTATTTCTCGGCTATATCACGCGCATAAGACAGGCCTTCGGGGGCAGTCTTTACGACCTTAAAGGACCTGACTCCGTCCTGACTCATCATGACGATGGAAGATACCCCCTTATTCGTGATCTCTTCCGCAAGCTTATGCATATGAGTATTAAATATCGTTCTTACGCCTTTCTTCAGAAGGGCCCTGACGGCATCTGCCGCAATATAATAGCCCTCTTCAAAGGAAGTGGTCGAGAAGCTCTCATTAAGAAGCAGGAGCGATAAAGAGGTCGCATCCGAATAAGCCGTCTTAAAACGCACACATTCTTCTCCGAGACGGCCCAGATCCATTGTCTTATCTTCATCTGCCGGAAAATGGGTATAGATCATATCCACCGGCTTATAACTGAAACTTTCTGCCGGTACGCTTATGCCGCCCTGAGCCAGTACAAAAAGGAGTCCTATCGCCTGAGTAAGAGTGGTCTTACCTCCCCTGTTGGCACCAGTCAGAAGATATATCATATTCTCTTCATCAAAGATCAGATCATTTGAGACGATCTCATCACTCTTAGTAAGATTCACAGCCAGCTTAAGATTATAAAAGCCCTTGGATTCCATCGTCTTGCCGGAACTGTCATCCCCGATCAGAACCGGCTTACTGAGGATCATCCCCTTATCGGCAAGAGAGGCAGCAAACTCTGCGCAACGCACATAGTAGATAAGTTCCGGTATCAGCTTGGAAATAGTTACTATAGATATATCCGAATACACAGACAGAGTCGCGCGAAGCTTCTTAACCAGAAGCGACATCATCTTGGATGCGACATTAGACAGATAGAAAGTGGAATTAGCCGTCCCGTCACCATCGGGAACAGATGCCAGTGTCGCCTCAGAAGATAAGACGGGATTGGTGTATTTAGCCATGGCGCCTGCGGTCTTATCAAGCTTATCCAGGAAGCTGTCAGCTCCGGGCGCATCTGCAAGCTCATAATGCATATCGCCTTCCCACTCGCCCGTCTTATTCAGCTTATCTCCGGAAGACAACGCATCTGCAAAACTGCTCACTATGCCTGATTTCTTAAATGGCTTGGCATTGACCGATACAAGCCCCAGACTCTCTGCCTCGAATCTGGAGTTGACATTGATCCCTATGGTAACGCTCTGAATAGAGGAAGCATCAGTCTTAAGCCCCGCCAGATCCTTCTTCATTGCCTCGAAGCGACCTTCTTCATAAAGATCATCAATATATCTCCTAAGGTCCGTAAGTCCCTTAGCCTTTATCCGTCCGTCTGCAAGGCAGTCTCTCAAGGCCTCGATACAGGTTATATATGTGACCAGCTCATCCAGCCTGTGCATCAGATCCCACAATCCGGGCTTCTCATCAGCGCTCTTACGCCAGGTTCCGTAATCCTTCAGATACTCGATCTGATTCATGAGCTCGAGCAGCTTGTCACTAAGTTCGGGGAGCCTTAGGAAATCATCGAAAATCTCCTGCCTGTAGGAAGCGACTTCCGAAGAAGAAGTCATCTTACACAAAGTCCTCAGTATCATTTGCTGTTCTTTAGGATCTGAGCTGATCTTGCCCACGATATTATCAAGGCCAAGGTCGTGACATGCCGTATCTGACATAGTCTTATATTCAGCCTTACAATTCGGGTAAATAAGACTGATTACTTTATTCCCTTCATTTACCATATTCTATATTCTATCCTCCCGATCCGTGGAGCTTTATAAAAGCCCCTGCCTATAGATTGTACCATATCACCTGCTCGATAAATCAGAGCAGGCGAATAATAAAAGGCTTTCGGTTTCTTCACTGAAAGCTTGGAATATCCTTTGGAATGGATCCCGGCGTTTTTACATCAACCTTACCCGAAGCCGTGCGAGCCTTGATCACAATGCTTAAAATTCCGCTAAAAAAGCGGCCGCAAACGCAGCCGCTATATCTTGCCCCCTGACGGATTCACGCCATCTCGTATGCAGGACTCCAATTAGCGAAGCTCTCCAACTGAGAATCTGTGCGATGGTAGTATCTCTGCCCCTTATCAAGTGTTGCGATCCTATCCATTTCTTCATCTGTCAGCTTGAAATCCATGATATCAAGGTTATCTCTTATATGATCGACATTCTTACTGCCGGGAATAACCACAAATCCCATCTGAGTATGCCAGTGAAGGATTATCTGTGCAGGAGTCTTTCCATATTTCTTTCCAAGTTCCGCGAATATCGATTCGTTTATCAGAGACTTATCTCCATGTCCCAGCGGATACCAGCTCATAAGCTTGATATCATACTTTTCGAGAGTTTTCCTTAAATCCTTCTGGGTAAAGTAAGGATGAGCCTCAACCTGTATAAACTGTGGGACTATCTCCCACTTTGTCTCAAGTTCTTCTATATATTTGCCTTCAAAATTAGAGATACCTATCGCCCTTGCTTTTCCTTCCTTATAGGCCTTCTCCAGAAGTCGGTAGCCTGACAGCCAGTTTCCGGCAGGTTGGTGAATATAGAGCAGATCCACATAATCCACGCCCAATCTGGCAAGGGTCTCGTCGACTGCTTCCTCGTTCTCATATTCGCTGGGCCATAGCTTTGTTGACAGGAAGACTTCTTCTCTGGGGATACCGCTCTCCTTAATTCCGCGCCCTACTGCTCTCTCGTTTACATATGCATTTGCCGTATCTACAAGGCGATAGCCCATCTTGAGGGCTTCCCTTACACTTTTCTGCGCATCGGCAGGTTGAAGCATAAAAGTACCTATGCCTACTGCCGGGCACTCCAGCTTATTGTTTAAGATGATCTTTTCCATGATATAGCCTCCTTATTAATATGTTGATGCTCTTGAACTCGTGAATAACCAAGCGTCCTTTTCTTTACGCAGAGTAAAATCTCCTCTAAGTCTCCAGCTGTGTCGACCGCCGCCATAGACATCAGCAGTCACTCTGCTCTTTCCTGTCATCTGTGCCGAATCTCCGCTTATACTGACTTCTATGCTGTCATGAGAAGCCGAATAATAATTAAATGTTCCATCCGAGAGCCCCTTTATAAACTCGTCCGCCGACTGCTTAACACCCGTCATATGCATCAAGTAATAATCATCCGCCATTAGACTTCTAAGCCCTTGCTGATCCTTACTGATCATATATTCCCAGTAACGGTAATAGAGGCCCTTGATCATCTCTATGTCGTCCATAACTACTCCTTCTGTTCATTTGGATCAAGATATTTAATGACCTTGGCCGGAACACCTCCGACTACCGCGTAAGGCGGCACATCCTTTGTAACTACCGCTCCGGCTGCCACAACCGAATATTCACCGATGGTAACTCCCGGGCAGATCGTTACATTCATACCGATCCACGCATTCTTCTTGACCGTAACCTTGCCGTAGGTATAGATACGATGACGATCGTTCATATCATGATTGATAGTCGCGATCCTAAGCCCCGGAGCTGACATTACGCCATCCTCGAATTCAATGCCGCCCGATGCCGAGAGTATAGCCGAATGATTGATAAATACTCCCTTACCGAATTTGACCCGATTACCGAAGTCACAGATAAAGGGCGTCAGGATCCTTACATCATCAAGTTTTCTCTCGAAAAGCTCCTCAAGATAACCGACATAGCCCGGATTATCCGGCATACAGGCATTGGCCTTGGCGCAAAGAACTCGAGCCCTCATCATCTCGTCCACCGCTTCCTTAAAGTAGCCTTCCCTGTTATCCGTCGGGCCACCCTTATCCATTAATTCATATACATAACCATCAGGATATTCCATTCGCGCTCTCCTTACATAAGTCCGTTAGCTGTAAACCACTTCTCTACCGCACCGGCAGAATCAGCCGCTCTGCTTCCCGTGATGGAGAGTCCGCGTCCGATCTCTGCTCCCTTGGCATATTTCTTCAAGTCACTCTCACTGGAACCCATACCGCTGCCCTCATTGGTGCAAAATGGCAGGATCGTCTTGCCTGTGAGGTCATAATTCTCAAGGAAGGTCAGTACTGCCATAGGCATCGTGCCCCAATAATTGGGATAACCGAGGATAATAGTATCGTACTGATCAAGGCTCTCAGGCATACAAACAAGTTCAGGCCTGGCGTTAGCTCTCAAATCCTTCTTAGCTTCATCGATACAAGTCATATATACAGGAGAATAAGGGTCCTTCATCTCGATCTTAAAGCTGTCTGCATCTATCATGCCTTTCATAAGCTCTGCTACGATCTCAGTATTGCCTACCTTAACATATCTCATAGCTCCTCCAAAGTAGTTCTCATCTGCTCTCGAAAAGAATGCGATCAATGTCTTAGTCATATTTATTTCCTCCTTGGTGTTTTGCTTTTCTTATTTACATTCTCTCCCTACAGCAATAAAATATCCAATAGAAAACTTATATATCCGATTTAATTATTAAATAACACGAGGTCTTTTATGAACACAAAACAGATCGATTACTGCATAGAACTGGCGCGCACGCAGAATTTCAGTCGTGGAGCGGAGAATATGTTCGTCAGCCAACCCACCTTCTCATATCAGATCAAGCTGCTGGAAGAAGAAGTCGGCTTTACGATCTTTGACAGGAACGGCAAGGGCGCGACACCGACACCTGCCGGGCGGCAGTTTATCAGTTATCTGACGACCATGAGAGAAGAGATGAAGCGAGCGATCGAACAGGGACAGAATTTCAGCAGTAAGTATACCGATACAATAACAATCAGCTTAATGGTAAGACAGGCAGTTTACTTTCTGCCGGAAGCAATAAGGATCTTTGACGAGAAGTGTCCGGGAGTTCAGATAAGGCCTATGTTTCAGTATGAAGGCGGGATGGACAGCTTTATGAAGAATGAGTCGGATATTCTTTTTACACTTCGGGAGCACACAAGGCAGTTGGCCGGTGTGCTTGTGCATGAGCTTTTCGAGAGTCATATATATCTGATATGCAACAGAAATGATCCACTGGCAGACAAGGATATGATAACAGAAGAGGATATTTATGGCAGAACGCTGATGGTCGGCGGGGGATCGCCTGCGGCGCTTAGGGCTGTCCAACAAAGGCTGATGTCAAGCGGCAGGATCAGCTATTTTAACAGTCCGGATCACGACTCCACATATGTCAATGTGGCTGCAGACAAAGGGATCTGTCTGGCGCCGGGTTTCCTTAATGATCACAGCGGTCAGTTCGCGTGGATACCGTTTGAGTGTAAAGAGAGTTTTGACTGCGTCTTATTGACTCATCGTAATGACTCACGCGAGAGTCTCAAAGATTTCCTCTCAATACTTAAGAAGCTTTATGAAGAAGCCGTGGCCTTCCCATTCTGATCGATCGGATCGCCGGGAGATATTTCCAAAGTTCTTATATCAGATCTTCCGCAGATCATCAGGGATGTTACGATTAAAAGTATTCCCGATATAAATATCATGAGGGCGGCGCCTCTTCCGACTCCCCGGTCGCCGATCTTGCCCAGAAGATCTGCGGCAATACCGGAGAAGGCATAAGCAAGTACATATCCTATCTGAGATATAAATCCGATAAGGCCCCAGGCCCTGCCCTGCTTTTCGACGGGAATATTAGTCCTGGTGAGATAATCCAGGCAACTGTTGGCGACAGGCAACATGGCGAAAAAGAGAAAGCCGAAGACGCAGATCAGGATCATATTCTCAAAAAGGGACATTCCTATCATGAAAATGCCGGCGAGGGCAAGCGACATCCCCAGATACCCGGAATAACCCTTCCTAATACCGACGATACCGAGGATCAGGCTCGACACGAGCATGCCGCACGCGCAGACTGTCTCGGCAATGCCTAAAGTTCTCGAGCTTTCAAATGATAAGATCATTGGCTCGACCAGAACCTGCAGGATACCCATAAATAAAGTGATCACGGAAGACATAATAATAAGTGTAGATAACCCCTTGCGCCCGTTCACAGCTTCCCATCCGCTCTTAATACTATCCTTGAAGTCTTCGTTATTCCCGCAAGCTTCGGCCTCGATCCCCCTCCTTACAACAGCAGTAGTTACGATCGTAATAAAGAAGGTGCAGATATCGATAATAAGAAGGACGGATATATCACATACTGTCAAAAGCAAACCTGCTATAAGGGGAGAAAGCAGATAGCGGGAGCTTCCTGCAAGTGAGACCATGCCACTGGCTTTTGAGAACTCCTCTTTGGTCAGGATATCGGTAATGGTTGCCCTATATGACGGCTCCAGCAACGACGAGAATACGGCACTGATAGAAACGCCGATGCAGATCTCAGGCATATTCGCGCCGCCGGTCAGAAAGCAGATCAGGATAAACAGAACCCCCAAGCCCGATAGGCCGTCCCCGAGCATCATCAGAATGCGCCTGTCATATCGGTCAGCCAGAACGCCTGCCGGGACGCTTAGAATTATAGTCGGCAAGAATGCAAGCAAAGTCACGAGTGCCATCCCTGAAGCACTTCCCGTCAGGTCAAAAATATAGACTCCGAGACCGAAGCTTGTAAGCCCTCCTCCTATGGACGAGATCAGCTCCCCCGCCCAAAGCAGGAGGAACTTGGCATAGTTATTCTTTTTTCCCATTTGTATCTATCCCTTATATGCATATCGACTGTCAGTGCTTATCAAACTATTCGACCGTCAGTCGGGTTCATACTATAGATAGTATGTCAAACTGTCAAGAGAACCTAATACCTCACTTGCCATCCATAAAATTGGTATAGACTTCCTTCTCCACGATGGGATATCCGTATGTCTTTTTGGCATCAGCAAAAGCCTTGATCATAAAGGACATATTACGAGCCAGATTGCGCATCGTCTGCAGCCCCTCGAGGTCTTTCAAAACATCCTCGCGGCTATGCCCGTGCACCTGATTCCAATAAGTCGAAGATGCAACCGGCATCCCGCTTATGGTGAAATACTTATTAAGCACATCAAAACTGGCTGTATTCCCGGCTCTTCTGCAACTGACCACAGCCGCGCCGACTTTCATATGTTTAGAATATGACGTACTGAAGAAAAGCCTGTCCATAAATGACAATATCGTCCCGTTAGGTGAACCATAGTATACAGGGCTTCCGACTACCAACCCGTCAGCTTCCTCGAACTTCGGAGCAATGCTATTAACAAGATCATCATCGAAAACACACTTCCCGTTAGTTGAGCAATAGCCGCAGGAGATGCAACCTCTGACAGCCTTATTTCCCACATGCACCAACTCTGTCTCAACACCCTCTTCATTAAAGATCCTGATCATCTCTTCAAGGGCCGTTGCTGTACAGCCCTTGGGGTGCGGACTTCCGTTTAACAGTAATACCTTCGCCATAGAAACACCTCCGTATCAGGTACAATCCGATTATTACTATTATAGCAATTTTTTTGGATCTACAGCGGTTAGTCACCAACACATTACTCTCTGTTATCCTTCAGACTCTCGACCATCTCGATATTTCTTATCTTGCGTCCTAAGAGCATCATCGACAGGATATAAGATACAAGCGGGACCAGAATACAGATAAGAACAGACCTCGGGGTCACACAAGCTTCGATATAAGAATTGTATTTAGCCGCCTGTTGGTTAAAATTCAATCGGTTAAGCCACAGTCCGGCCACGATGCCGAGTGCAATTCCGAACGGAACAAGCGCATGGTAGATATTAATAACAATGCGGTTGATCTCCCTGTCCCTGTATCCCAGTACCTTCAACATCGATACCACGGTCGTGCTCTCATTAAGCAGAATATTCACCATCAGATATGTGGTTATAGCCGAGATAACTATAGCTATAATGGCAATGGGCAGCAGAAAGCCGTGCATACCCTTGTTTATTGTCTTATCGAGCGCATCAGCCAAAGATTGTTTACTAACTTCCCGAAGGAGCTCGGAGTCCTTGTAATCGATCTTGTCTGTACTCATGACTACGTTATAGCTGCCGGATGGCAGACCGAGAAGCGAGTTGACAGTCTCCCTGTCAGATACGATAAGCGACTGAGAGCCGTTTACGAAAATGCCTGCTATCTCAATCTCATACTCCTTAAGATCAGATATATTCAGGAGCTTGATGCTGTCACCTTTCTTAAGGCCGTAGGCATAAGAACTCATCTGGGAGATATAGAATCTGCCATCTTCGATATCTATGTCGTTGCCCTCTTCATCACGGATATTAAGAAGTCTGTCATCATCAACGCCCATCATCGTAACAAGGTCCGGATTATTTTCGACTTCAAAGGAGGCTGCGATAACAGAACTTCCCTTTTCGGCCTTGCCGTTCTCCATAGTCTTAAGGAAGTACTCATACTCATAATCACCTGTGTTCTCGACGCTGCTGTCAACATATCGCTGGATAGAATCAGTGCAGGAGAAACAGAAAGCGACCAGGATCCCTCCGAGAGCGATACCGCCTATTACGAGCAATGTTCTGGGCAGATGTCCGATCATGGCGCGTATCTTGTATTTGGTCTTGAAGTTAAGCTTGGATTTTCTTAAGCCGAGCATTTTGTTCTTTTTCCCTGACAGGCCCTTTATCATCTCGATAGCGCTGCCGCGCATATTGATCATAGCCGTGACAAAAACGGCCAGCGTATATGTAAGCGCAGGGATCAGAACAGCGCCCAGACAGGACTTTACAGTCAAAATGAAACGCGATAAGAAGATCAAGTATCCGTCTTAAACTGAAGAGCTGCCGCGAAGGCTTTAGCCGTTCTGATATCAGCATCCTTGAAGTGATTGCCTTCATTCCATTCAAATCGGCAAGCAACTCCCTTGCTCTCAAGGATATCCTTAGCCTCAATGATCCGATCCGCCACAGTTGCCATCAGGGGATTTCTTGCCTTGTATTCCTTGTCGCCGAGGCTCAAATAGACAAAGTCACAACCTATCGTCTTCTCGCGCATCATATCCGTAAAGCTCGGAAACCAGACTGAAGGAGACGCTGCCGCCACTGCTTCGAACAGCTCCGTTTGATATGCTGCCCATAAAGCGAATAATCCTGCCAGAGAATATCCCCCGATATAATATTTTCGATCTTTATCCACACAAAGACTCTTTACGATCTCCAAAGTATCAGAAGCCCTCCCGCCGAAGGACTTTTGACCGAAGACAGCTTCCGACTGCCAGGGCGACAAGTCATCGTTCCAATCGTCAACCTTAAGGGCGATCAAACAGATGTCCTCTTTAACAGGCTCTGTTATCAGCTTATATTCATTCTCGATGACAGCAAGATCGTGTTCGTCTACCGCCTGTATCAGGACCTTCTTTGCCTCAGCTTCTCCCAGTATTATCGTTTCCATCATCTTCCCCCTGTTTCCAATAATCCTTATATCTGTAAACGATGCCATAATCCACAACGCTATATGCGCCCATTACAAGGTCACCGTAGTCAAAAAAATTGATCCACCTTTGAAAAATTTTCGGATCCGCCTTAAGCTTAATAAAGCTTTCTTTGTCACAGGCAAGAGCGCTGTATGGCAGGACATATATCCGATCATACTTAAAATAAATCTTGTCATAATAGCTGAATGTCTCAAGGAAGCTGTCCCCGGAGATCTCATATATTACCAACTCGTCACCTTCTTGTATAAGTCCTTTATCAGCAAAAAGGTTATAGCAATAATCCATAAAACCGTCATCGCCCTTTACAAAGTACAATGCCCCCTTATGGAAAAGATCTGTAATCGAGGCGTGATCAGTAAGAGGCTCTATCCTGATATAATGGTGAGCATCCGTAATCTTAAGACGGTATCTGTCGTTATGTTTGGGCGCGAGTATCCGATGCTCGGCGGCTTTCTTGAATATAACGCCATACCACAAATAGAAGAAAGCGGCGGAGAGCACCAAAAAAGCAAGGATAACAAAGGGGCTGTCGTGATGATCCTTAACTCTGATCAGAATAGTAGCAACAGTAAATAAAACTATCGGCAGGATCATTAAAGATATCCCTATAAGACAGACCCACGCAATATATGCTGCCCCGGTCTTCGGATAATCTAATTCATAATAAGACTTGTTATCATTCTTTATGATCTTCATCAGACTCAGCCTTCCAAAGTACTTTGCCTACTTTCAGACTCCGGTATAGATATATAAAAACTCCTCTACCAATGATTATACATTCATTGATGGAGGAGTCATAATACACTTTTTTAGGATTTCCATAACATCTGCATTTGACAAATCACAATCATGGTCGACCCATTCTTCTATTACACCTATCAAACCTTTAAGATAGAAGGTCATAATGTAGGGCTGTTCAAACTCGGGCACGCCGAATCTGGACAATATCGGAGCGAAGATCTCGGTAAACCACCTGGCATATGTCTTCTCAGTTCCAACAAGGCCGCTCTTGTGATTCATTATCTTGAACAGCTTGCGATTCTTCTTTACAAAATCCAGATAAGGATCAAGATATTGAGGCGTCATAAGAAAAAGCTCCGCCTGTCCCGCCGATTCGAGATCCGGAGAAGATATGCCCTTCCCTGCTTCCTCAAAACGCGCCAGAAAGTCCTTATAGACCTCTTCCATTGTCTCAGTCAGAAGATCATTGGGATTGTCATAGTGAAGATAGAAGGTGGAGCGGTTGACGCCCGCCTCCACGCAGATCTCCTTGACGCTTATGAATTCAAAATCCTTCCTGTCGACCAGGCGGATCAAGGCTTCGTGCATCTTCCTGGCGGTATTGAAATACTTGCTCTCGTTCTTATTCATTGCCTTCCGTTATCTCCCTGGCAAGTTCAAGGATCTCGTAAGCATATTTCTCCTTGCCCTTCTTGAGCATCTTCTTATAGATCGGGTAGTTTACGATACAGATTGCCGCGCCGATCAGCCCCAGTACAATAGCGATCACCATAGCTGATGTTCCCGATCCTAATGCCCCGAGGCCAAAGCTCAATCCCGTGCCGAATATCAAGATCCCTATGATACCTGCGGTAATCGCCGCAATAAAAGCCGGCTTTCTGGCCTTATTATCAAGCTTCTTAAGCTGCCTTACCTTGCTTGTAGGCTTGGGCATATACTCCTTTGCAATACTTTCTGCATATACTTTATCAAGATTATTCATAATGTCCCCCTGTCATGCTATCTTTCCGTTGTCTTTAAGCCATTTTATCTCGTCTCTGATGGTCTCACGGTAGGAACGGGTAACATAGCCTAATTCTGCCCTTGCCTTAGCTGAATCGAAATTATTGTTTCTGGCAAGATTATACACCGAAAATGTTGTCATCAGAGGCTTTTGCCCCTTCCGCTTCGCTTTCTTCTCCAAGGTCTTGGCAATGAGATTGGCAAGAGATATCGGAATGAAAACTTTCATCTGCTTACAGCCGCTCTCCTCTGCTACAAGCCTGCTGAAGTCCTTAAAGCTAACCGGATCATTTCCCAGAATATAGCACTGGCCGCATCTTCCCTCTTCCGAGGCTGCGATTATCCCCGCCGCCAGATCTCTGACATCACAAAGATTAAAGCTTCCGCTGATACCTGCCGGCATCTGACCCTTGATGATCTCGACCAGAGTCTTCGTCGTCTCCCCCATTGCATAATCTTCGGGTCCCATTATTCCGGAAGGATGTACGACACAGGCGTCAAGTCCTTCCTCTGAAGCCTTGAGCACAAGATTGGTGGCGAGAGCTTTGGACAAAGAATAACAGCCTTTGATCCGATCAGGATCCAAAGGGATCATTCCGTCGCACTCCCTTATGGCGCCCTTATTCTCCTCGGGGATGGCGCCTGTCGACGAACAATATACGAGCCTGCTGACCTTGTGTTCCAGACACTTTTCGATGATATTCTCGGTGCCCTTTACATTTACATCCATAACTTTCTGGTTATACTCGGGATTGACCGTTACAATACTTGCAATGTGGAGGACTACGGCATCCTTTTCCTCTGTATCGAAAAACCTCTCTAAAGCTTCCTTGTCCAGAAGATCACCGTAAACGATCTCCACGTCTTCGGGCAGGTATTCTGCCGATCTGTCGCCGGGCAGTACATATGCTCTTACTTTCTCGCCTCTGTCCAAAAGCTGTCTGACTACCGTGCTTCCGAGAAAGCCCGCTGCGCCTGTAACCAAATAGATCTTATTGTGTGACATAGATCCACCTCCGTCTTTTTCTGTTCTTAAGACGATTGTAATTTCTTCGGCGCATCAGCTGAACAACAACTTGATCGAAAAGTGTCGATTTATAGCTGTCAGGCTTACTCCCGGGGCCTTCACGACAAGGCAAAAAAATAAAGGCCCGACTAACGGACCTTTATCATCTTGGCTGCCGAACTAGGATTCGAACCCAGACAGACGGTGCCAGAAACCGGAGTGCTACCCTTACACAATTCGGCAGTGTTGAATCAATCAACGACAAAGAGTATAGCAAATCAAAAAGCTTAAATCAATACCCGAAATCAAAATTCGCGTCAATTCGACAGAGGCGCAAGAGGCGCCGCCAAGCCCAACTCCTCCAGCTTGTTTCTCACCTTGCCGATGTCTTCGTAAAAGGGGATCTTCATCTCTTCATTACGCAGAGCATAGGCAGGATGATAGCTGGTCATTATCTGATATCCGTTCCTGCTATCCCAACGGCCGCGCACATCCCGCATGGTCGGCTTCTGACCGTAGAATGCCTCATATGCCGTTGAGCCGCACAGTAGTATAACCTGCGGCCGAACCAGCCTGAACTGTTCAGCAAGGTGACGTTTACAGGCGGCAATCTCCTCCCTCTCGGGACGGCGGTTCTCCGGAGGACGGCATTTGACGATATTACAAATGTGATATAACGATTCATCTATATCATAAAGATCCAAAAGATTTTGAAGTAACATGCCGGATTTTCCGACGAAAGGGAGACCTTTGACATCCTCATCTCCGCCGGGAGCTTCTCCGATGATCATCAAAGGAGCATTTTTGCTTCCTCGGTAGATAACCACATTGGTCGCTCCGTCTCGAAGCCCGCAGGCATGACACTGCCTGCAGTTATCCTCGAATCTGTTCCATCTGGCTTCAAACTCAGCTTTCTCCATATGCTTCCCTATTACCTGAAAGATACAACTGTGACACCATCGTTATTTCTGGCCCAATCACGATCATTTTTTACGGAAGGATCTGAGGCCGCCATCTTTCTTCCCTCTTCCGAGAAGGGGCCGAACTTATCGCCGGAGCAGTAATCCTTTATCACCCGTCTATTCTTATATACTCTCAACTCACGCTGGCAGGCAGCCTTAATAGCGCCTCCCTTGCCGCTGGATCCGTAGCCGTGGATTATCTTGGCATATTTGGATCCGGAGGCTCGGGCCGCATATAGAGCATTATTGAGTCTGCTCATTGCTGTGGCCGTATCCGGAAGTCCGCTCTCGAGATTGATGATATACATAAAGTCCCCTTTTCGATATAAAAGGATTATACACTATCTGTTATAATCTGATCATGCGTATAGACAGAATGTTAGCAAATTCCGGCTTTGGCAGCAGGAATATGATCAAGGACATGATCCACAAGGGACGTGTCAGTGTGAACGGCATGATCTGCCGTGATCCCGGTATGCATGTAAAGGACAGTGACAGCGTCGCGGTAGATGGCGCACAGACAGAGGGCAAGAGATATCTTTACTATATTTTCGATAAACCGGACGGAGTTCTGACGGCCATGGAGGATAAAAGGCTGCCGACAGTTGCCGATTACATCCCCCAAGAGCTGAAAGGCTTGAAGCTCAGCCCCGTAGGACGGCTGGACTATCACACGACCGGCCTGCTCCTGATAACCAACGACGGTGAGATGTCCCACAGATTGACATCGCCTAAGTATGCTATTCCTAAGACTTATCTGATCGAATATGAAGGCAAGGGTCAACTCGGGCCGGCAGAGGCCGAGGAACTGTCAAAAGGTCTCACTCTTACGGATAAAGAGGAAGAAACAAAACTCAGGCCCGCGATCCTTAATAATATCAGCGAGAATGTCTGCACCATAACTCTCACGGAGGGCAAGACCCACGAGATAAGAAGGATAATCTCCCATTTCGGACTACAGGTAAAAAAACTCAGAAGGATCAGTCTGGGGCCGATCACGCTTGATGACGGCAAGAGCGGCAGACTTATGGAATTGGACAAGGATCAGATCGCTGCTCTGCGTCGGGCAACCGGCCTTGTCTGATCAGATGGTATTAAGGATCTCTATCAGGATATCAACCGATTCACTGAAGTCCCTGCTGTCATAATATATCCCGAAAACAAGATTCGGTTCTTCATCCCAAAGTGTCTCGAACCCCATCTGCTCGATAATGTCAGCGTCTTCGATCATAAGCCCGATCATCTCTCTTTTGGTACTGTAGGTCGATTCAGTTGCATCACCGCCCTCGCCGATGTACAGACCGCTGACATAGGAATCACTCAATCTGTGATACTGACTCTCACTGCAATAGACAGGCGTGATCTTCTCTAGCTTGCCGGCCGGCAGGATAGTCGCAAGTCTTGTATAGACATCACTTAAATCCATCAGCTGCTCATAATAATAGGGCGCAGTCTTGGCATCCGTCACAATAACATTAGGGCGCGACAAGAGCGCCGTGGTCGCATTCTGGTCCTCATAGGCCGAACCCGTCTCCCCCTCATCATTGGGCACCACCACATTTACATAGGTGATATAGGGATTATCAAAGTCCATCTTGTCTGTCAGTATAGTCTCAAAATACGAATCATCCGTAATATCAAAGTGTCCTATAGAGACGATTCCACAATCATATCTGGGCTTAAAGAACATATTATAGATCAGATTACTGCCCGCGATAATCAGAATAATGGCAAGGACATACTTGTACCATGAATAAGCGAAATGATTCTTCCACTCATCCGCTGTCTTCCCCAAGAACTTCTTGCTCCTCTCGCGCACTTGGATCGCTTCTTGCCTCGTATCGCGCCTTCCGGTCGCAATATCATAAGCCGCAGTCAGATCAGCCAGCTTCTGACCATTATCGCCTTCTTCGCTCCTGTAACGCTTGGACAACTGCCAATATTTCTCATCTATGGCAAAATCGTTGGCTGTCTCACTAAGCCCCATATACTCAAGAGCCTGCTTCCTGGTCATCTTCGTAACCGCTTCAGACGCCTCATTCTTCACATCCCGATCCAGCACATCGAAAAGATCTTTTACAGTGCTATACCTGTCCACCCTGAAATCATAGGCGAAAAGCGCCTCGGGGTAAGCATCATAAACACTATGCTTTTTCTTCTCTTCATCCCCGTCCTTATCCGTCTCGGTGCCGTAGAGAGGTGAAACAAATATAATCCTCTTAAGTCCGGCACGTTTAAGCCCGGGGATCACATTTTTCTTAAGCCATTTACGATCAATATCCGATAGCTCCGGCGCAACGGTTCTGTCAACAATAAGGATAGCATCATTATGCTTCCTGACTATATCGGCAGCATGCATTACAGGAGTCCTGAACTGCTCGCTGTTCTTGCAACTCTTCCAGGTCAGGATCACCGAATTATACTTTTTGTCGTATCGAAGATTAAAGCTCTCCGACTCGTAAATCTCTTCCATATACGCCTCACTAAAACAAACCAATTAAGTTTAACATAAGCAGGACATCTGCGCGAGTGGCAAGAATCAGGCAAAGATCCCTGCCATTATGTCGTAACACGGGATATTAGACATTATCGCAGAACGGATCATCGCTTCAAGCATATCAATATTCAGATCCTTTCCTCCGCTTATCCTGAAGAAGATAATGTCTTTCCCCTCACGATATCCGGATCGCTACTTCCGTCTTAAATTCGTAGCCCATCCGGTCTATCAATTGACAAGCGGCAAGCTCATTTTTGGACCTGAAATGCTGCCCTTGGAAAACGATGTCACTGTCTCTTGTCATAGGATTCGACTCCACCTTTAATTTTTCCCATAAAGCAGGCGAAAGCTTTTCGCCTTTATTGACCTCTTGCGAATAAGAGTTCAGATCCGGAGCTCCGCGGTAGTTTAATCTCCAATTATTCAATAATCTGTCAAATTCTGACTTGGTCGCGATGTACTCACTAATCTTCTCAGACCACTTTCTGCCATTGACCGAGTCAACATAATACCTCCTTTTGTGCTTGTGAGTGACCCTCGGGTCATCGGGGCAGAAAACAACAGTTACCGCTCGTCTTCCCTTAACATTGACAAAACTGCCATGCGGCATTTTCACAAGGCGATCATAATAATATGAGAGCTTTAATTCTTCAAGTCTACGGTTATACATGCATTAATGGTAGCGCATCGCAAGAGCTAATTGTCTCGCAATTGCACACAATTTGTCACAATCCCGCACAATTGCACACAAAATCAAATTATTTGGTTTTAACTTCCGGGTTAACCCAAGCTGGGTTAACACCCGAGGTAATCCCGGAGAAAAAATACCCGCACCCCTAACAAAAGTTAAGGGTACGGGCACTTAAGGACAACTTAATGTAAAAAACTTTTCGAGCGGCAGCTACTTGAAGCACTTAACCGCCATCTTCAAGATATTTACTGTGCAGTATTGAAGATCCGCGATTCCGATCTCGCCGGAGGCTACTGCCTCAATAATATCGGTAACGTTCTGCTCGCAGCCCGGCATCTGCCAGTCATTGCCGGCAAGGATACATTTAGGCGACGACGACCAGGGGTAGATATCGGATGCATAGCCCATAAATGTGGTATCTTGCGATGTGAACCAGTCGGTCATGATAACGCCGTCAAATCCCCATTCGTCACGAGCCGCCCCTTGGATCAGACCGTAATGATTTGCCGAATGTGTGCCGTTAAGCAGATTATAGGATGTCATTATCGAAAAAGGCCGGGACTCCTTGACCGCGATCTCAAAGCCGCGCAGGTACAGGTCTCTCAATGCCCTCTCTGAAATATGCGAGTTGCTGAACATCCTGTTGTCTTCCTGATTATTACCGGCAAAGTGCTTGATCGTCGTGCCCTGCCCTCCGAGCGACTGCACACCATCAGTATCGGCCGCGGCGCATCTGCCGGACAGGAGCGGATCCTCCGAATAGTACTCAAAGTTTCTGCCGCACAAGGGATTACGATGAATATTCATTCCGGGAGCCAACCAGAAGTGAACATAATATCTCTTCATCTCCTCACCGACGATTCTTCCGGCCTCGCACACCAGCTCCAGATTCCAGCTCTGAGCCAGGGCCGTCGCGATGGGGATCGCTGTGCAATACTGATAATAATCCACGGTATCCTCCGGCAGGTCATCCGGGAAAGGATTAACGCTTATACCGAAAACTTCTCCGCCCTTCATCGGCTTGCCCTCTTCGCCGGCAGTCTTGAAATGAGGCTGAAGCCTGAGTCCTGCGGGACCGTCAGCCAGGATCATCGGCGGGATCCCTCTGGATTCCAGAAGCTTATCCGTAGTCTCAGCCGCGGCACCCGGCACCAGCAGTGATGCAGAACCGACAACATTCTCGTCCGCATCGCCCTCCTGGTAAGAGCCGACACAAAGATAGGCCATCTCCTCGACGCTAAGCTGCGCCGCCAGTTGCTCCACAGTCGCCTTACCTTTCAATACATCATCGAAAAGAACCTTATAGCCGGCGGTGTCTTCCAGTGCCTTTCTTTCTGAGCTATACTGAGCGACCTTTGTTATGATCGAACTGCAGTCAAATGTCAGCCTTTGCGCTTTGGCAAGATCGACAGCATCATTATTAAATGACGGCTTCTTGCTTTCCTCGCACTTGATCTCCTCGAACTTACTGCTATCCGGGAAAAGATTCCGGAGTTGCTCAAGTATCAGATCTTCAGGGACATTTATTACGGCTACGGCCTTGGTATCTCTGGAATTTCTGCCGACTCGGATTATGTAGTCACCCTTTTCGATCAGTTTACGGGCAGATTCCTGATCGTAACAGCAAAGCCTCTCGGCATCCCAGCTGATCTCCATCTCACAGCAGGCACCGGGATTCAGCTTGGGTGTCTTGGCAAAGGCCGCCAGTTCCTGATAAACCTTACTGATCTTGCCGGAGGGCGCAGAAACATATACCTGCACGACCTCCTTGCCGGCCAGTCTTCCGCTGTTGGTTACTTTCACGCGGACTCCCATTTCTCTGCCATTGACAAAAGCATCGATCGTCTCGATATCAAAGCTTGTATAACCGAGACCATAGCCGAAGCAATATTCCGGCTCCACATCAAAAGTATCAAAGTATCTGTAGCCTATATATATGCCTTCCTTGTAATACTCATCGTCGGTATTTCCGTTATTGTGGCTGAAGTCCTGCCAAGCAGGATAATCCTCGTAGCTCTTGGCCCATGTATCGGTCAGTCTTCCCGAAGGCTCCACTTTACCGCTGATGATATCTCCTACTACCAAACCTCCGATATTACCAAGCTGGCTTACGATCACGATGGAACTTATACCGTCGATTCTCTTGAGTTCACTCAGATCAATGATCCCACCAGTATTCAAGAGGATTATCGTATGCTTATAGTGAGAAGCAATAAACGAGATAGCGGATAATTCGTCTTCTCTTAAGAGATAATCACCTCTTCTGTAATTACGGTCTCCGCCTTCACCTGAGTCTCTGGAGATTACATAGATCGCCGTATCGGCGTCGTCAGCTGCATCCTCTTCACTAACAGCGGGAAGCGGCGGCAGACCGATAGGCTTCTCGAACATGACCATGATGACCGGGATGCCGCTTTCTTCGGATTCTTTATTGACCATTTCCATATAATCGGTCTTGAATACTGCTTCGACCTTATCGTAACGGTCAAGCCAGTTTTTTGTCGTGATCTCGAACCCTGCCTCTTCAAGACCTTCCTCGATATTTACGACATATCTGGAATTAACGTCACCTGATCCCGTTCCGCCCTTTACCATATGTCTTGCACCGCTGCCATAAAGGGCCAGTTTACAGGGAGAGCTGATCGGAAGTGTCCCATCGTTTTCCAGCACAACGGCACATTCTCCCGCGAAAGCTCTTACGGCCTCGGAACTGCGCTTCTCAAGATCCGTGATCTCATTAGTTCTCAATGCATGATATTTCATAGGACACCTCCGTTTTGATCTGATATTATTTTACACAATCAGACGGAAGGATTATCCCTAATGTCGGTCAAAAATATCGAAAATCAGTCGCTTATATCAAGATCCATCGCAATATTGAATCTATAATCAGGATACTCTTCCGCCAATTCTTCCTTTATCGTCGCGAAAACCGTCTTCCGATCCTTAACATCAAACGTGAAAACAACATCAAAACTTATGAACTTGGCGTCCTTATCCATATAGAAACCATGTATCTGCTTAACGCCTTCATGTGACCTTACGATCTCACTGATCTTCTCCCTTACGGCAATGATCTCTTCATCATCAGTGTTATGAGAATAGATTCCGATCGCACTGACCGCGATACCGTTTAGCTCCATCTCACGGGCCTGGATCTTACGGGTAATGGAATCAATCTTCGCTGCATCATATGAGGAATCAACAGCAATATGGAAAGAGGCGATATTTACCGTAGGACCGTAATTACTCACCACCACATCAAATACCCCGAGCACTCCGTCCACTTCATTAGCCACCGATTTTATCTGCTTAACAAGATCATCATCTGCTCTTCGCCCCAGGAGGTCGCTTACGGTATCGGACAGCATCTCATAGCCTGCCTTGATGATCACGAGTGAGATCAGAACTCCGAGATATGCTTCAAGACTGATATCCCACATTATTGAGAAAAACGCCGCAACCAGTGTTGATGCGGATATTATGGAATCGAAAAGAGCATCTTTACCGGAAGCCATCAAGGAATCCGAATTTACCTTCTTTCCGACCTTGCTTACATGAAGACCGAGAAGGATCTTGGCAACGACTGCCATCCCGACGATTATAAGTGCCAGAGCTGAATAATCAGCCGCCGACGGATGAAGTATCTTTTTGACGGATTCGGTAAGGGAAGTTATACCGGCATACAAGACGATCGCGGATATGATCGCCGCCGACAGATATTCTATCCTTCCGTAACCCAAAGGATGTTTACGGTCAGGCGCCTTACCTGCAAGCTTGGTACCAACTATAGTAATAACTGATGACAGAGCATCGCTCAAGTTGTTTACTGCATCAAGGATAACGGCAATGGATCCCGCTGCGAGTCCCACAAAGGCCTTAAACCCTGCCAGCAATACATTTACGGCGATACCTATAATCGATGTCTTTACGATTATGCCTTCTCTATTCTTCTCCATACTCATCCTCCATAGCAACTTGTAGGATTATAACGCATTTTCGAGAGGATAGTTGAATGATAATCATGATCAGCTGTTGATCTTACTTATATATTCGATAAACTCGGTAGCACAGACCGGCTCTGAATAGTAAAAGCCCTGTATATAATCGCAGCCGTTGGTCTCGACAAGATAGCGGTGACTGTCGGTCTCGACGCCCTCTACCAGGGTCTTCACATTCATGGAACGGAACATACTCATCATACCTTCAAATACCCTGCTGCCGTTCTCTGCTGCATTCGCGCTCCATAGAAGAGATTTGTCTATCTTGATAATGTGGAAAGGATAATCCAGAATATAGGAGAAATTCGAATAACCCGTGCCGAAATCATCCAGCGAGAACCTTATCCCCTCTTTCTCGAACTCGTCGATCACCTTATGCATTACTTCCTTGTTCCGGACAAGCGAAGACTCGGTCACCTCAAGATTTATATGCCTCGGCTCGATCCCGGAGCGTCTTACGATGTCACGTATCCTTCCTACGAAGCCTTCACTCATACACTGCAGAACAGACAGATTTATGTCAATGAAGTCGATACCGAGACGGCCAAGATCATTATCCCGATAGAAAGCACATACCGCCTCGGTAACATATTCACCTATCTCGTTTATATAGCCGCTTTTCTCCGCGACAGGTATAAACTCATCCGGTCCTAAGTCTCCAAGCACCTCATCCTTCAGGCGAAGCAGAGCCTCGGCAGCGTGTATCTTGTGATCATTTACCTCGCAAATAGGCTGGTAGTAGATCTCGAAAGTCTTATTGGCCATGGCTCTCTGAAGGGCTTTCCCTATCTCGATCTCACGCGAATAATCCTCGAAAAGAACCACGTCGACATTGTGTCTGTCCACCAGCAAGATATCCATCGGAGCATCCAGCATAACAGCCAGCATATCATCGGAATCAATATCCTCCGGACAGTTGGCGCAGCTGATCCTTGCTCCGAGTAAAACCTTGGCGCTTCCGACCTGCCACTCACTTTCGAACCTCTCAGCTATGGAATCGACTAACATGGAGACATTATCTCTATCAAAAGAGATAAGCGCAAAGGAGCCGCCGGCATATCTGTAGACCGTCACTATGTCAAAGCTCCTCAGATACTCAACGATCCTCTTCTCCAGCTCACGGATCCCTTCGACTCCAAATGTACTGCCGATATAGCCGGCTTCCTTAACCCTTACAACTATCAGGCTGTATTCAACATGGGTAACGATATATTTACGTGCGTCACTCACCAGGGCATTGCGGTTGAAAGCCTTGGTGTCAGGATCGATGACTTCGTCATAATTCTCGATGGTAAACAAAACCCCTAAGCATGCGACGGATTCGATAAACAGCTCCAGAAGCAAGTGCTGGAAGATGAACTGAACTATCATCCCCACAGTTCCGAGGATCATGTAGACTATCAGCATAGTGAGCTTCTCGATAGAGACCGCCCTCCTGTATCTGATCATGACGATCACGGCAAACATAAGATAGGTCAATGTTACAAGATACAAGAGTATCATCCCGTTGCCACGTGTATATTCCCCTTCCTCATCGAAAAAGAACACAAAATGCGTCAAGCGCGTCGTTAATATCATGACAACACAGATCAGATAGGGCCCTGCCAGCAAAAAAGGCTTGCTGTGATCCTTGCGCTGACGTAAGCCGTAGAGATAATAAATGTAGTAGCAGATAAGCGGCGGTGCCATAAGATGGAAGAAGAGATAAAGCGCATTTACAAAATACAGATAGCCTACATCGTAAGAGGCGGTATCCATGTCGGCCAAAGCCGAACAGATATCGGCAAATGCCGCGAAGATGTTAGAGATGAGTATCAACACAAAAAACTGATTCTGGTGATTTCTTATGCCCTTCTTCATCTGGACGCAGATCAGCGAGAAGGCCGTAAGTATGAGAGCACAGACATCAAAATGAACAACATAATTCATGCCAGGATCCCCCCATACTTTCATAAAGATAATTTGATTATAGCACTCGAAAGGTATCAAGACCACTTTACATTTCACCCGAAAGGGGACGGCTCTATGCTATAATCTTCACATGAAGAGCCAATCAATGAACTTTACCGGAAAGAGCCTGCTGAAAGATGCTTTCGGCGGAATTATAGTTGCTCTGGTATCCATCCCCATCTCCATGGGGTATTCTCAGATAGCGGGGCTTCCGATGCAATACGGTCTCTACGCTTCTTTGATACCCATATTGGTATATGCCCTGTTCACTTCTACCCGTAATTTTGTTTTCGGCGTGGATGCGGCTCCTGCCGTGCTGGTGGGCGCGATCCTTACAAATCTCGGGATCGAGTCTGAGAGCGATGAGGCGATCAACACAGTCGCGATCATCTCCCTGATGGTTGCTGTCTGGCTGATGCTCTTCTTTATTGTCCGTGCAGGCAATGCAGTACGCTACATATCCAAACCTGTCATGGCAGGCTTTGTCTCGGGGATCTGCTGCACCATCATTCTCATGCAGATCCCCAAACTCTACGGCTCGGCATCGGGAACAGGCGAAGGCTATGAGCTGATCCGCCACATAATCGCTACGATCCCCGATCTCAACCTTCTTTCGTTATTTCTCGGAATAACTACCGTGGCGCTGATACTGCTCATTCGTAAGATCCGCCCCAAGATCCCCACTCAGATCATTATGATGATCCTGGGCTACTTTCTGACTGTCTGCTTTAATGTGGATGATCACGGTGTTAAGCTCCTTCCCCATGTTGAGAAAGGCCTGCCGGATTTCTTTATCCCGGACATCAAGGCCGCTCCGATAGTCGATCTGCTCTTCCCCACTCTGACGATCGCCATTGTAATAATGTCAGAGACTTTGCTTGCATCAGGCAGCATCGAGCTTCGGGAATACCGTCGTATGGATAACAATCGCGAGCTTCTGGGCTATTCGCTCGGAAACTTTGCCTCAGCGGTTTTCGGCGGCTGTCCTGTCAACGGCAGCGTATCCAGATCTTCCCTCGCCCGCCAATATGGAGTTAACTCACAGTTCATGTCAGTTACAGCTTCCGTCACCATGGCTGCCGTGCTCCTGTTCCTGACTCCCGTTATCGAATACCTGCCGGTGCCGATCCTTACCGGCATCGTTATCGCAGCACTTATAAGCGCCTGTGAATTCGACGTAGCATCAGAGCTGATCAAGACTAATCGGAAAGAGTTTTATATCTTCTTGTCTGCTTTCGCAGGCGTCCTATTATTCGGTACTATCTACGGCGTTATCATCGGTGTTCTTCTGTCCTTTCTGGCTGTCATCATCCGCGCAGTCGTGCCGCCAAGAGAGTTCGTCGGCATCATCCCCGGCAAGGACGGCTTCTATTCTCTGTCGCGTTATCGTGATGCGCGTCCCATAAAAAATACAGTGATCTACAGATTCGGCGGAAATCTCTTTTTCGCTAATATAGACAGTCTCGAAAATGACATCATGGGAGCCCTTAAAGAAGACACACGATATGTCATCATCTACGCCACAAGCATCGGTGATGTGGATGTAACCGCCGCCGAAAGACTTGTCATACTAAACAACAATCTCAGGGCTCGAGGAATCAGTCTGTATATGACGGATCATGTAGGCGCACTCAACGATAAGCTCAGGACATCCGGCGCCCGCGAGCTCCTATATAACGGTACCATCCGCCGGACAATAATACTTGCGCTGCGTGACGCAGGTATGCATATGCCCTACCCCGTCGAAAAGTACGAGGGGGATATCGATCCCGACCACGAACAGGTCAAAACAATTGATGCCGGACATGTTCAGACAGCACGCAATGAACTGTCTACGGAGCTTGAATGGATCTTAGGAAAAGACAGCAACGCGATACTAGAGAAGATGTCCGCAGAAATACTCGACGATCTGTCTCATATTGCGACTCCGGAGAATGCAGGCGAAGAAGTCGTAAGGCAGGCTGAATCTCATGCAAGCTGGGGCCGAATCGGTCTCATGGATGAAGGCAAGCTTCTGGATCTGCTCGAACAGCATATTAATGAACTTGCCGACACATCAGACAGCACCAGGGCCGCCATAAGCGAATCCATCAGAGAGAGGCGCAGGATCAGGCGCGAGAAGCTCAAAGGAGCAGAATAAGATCCTTCGCTGCTTATTCGCCTCACTTCAGCAGCATCGCCAACTTGACTCTGTCGTGGATACCGGTCTTGTCATAGATAGATGATATATAATTCTTGACTGTCCCTTCCGAGACATAAAGCTTAGCCGCGATCTGCTTGTTGTTAAGGCCCTCTGCCAGAAGAGTCGCGATCTCCTTCTCGCGCTCAGACAGTTCGCTCATGATATCAGGATCATTATGAGCGGGGGCGGCGCTGATAAGACTGGTAAGGCGCTTGACCACCTTGGGATCCAGGACGCTGGAACCGTTCATTATCTGTTCGATCGCGCCGTAGATCGAATCCTTGCCGCTGTCCTTGAGCAGATAGCCGTCTGCGCCTCTGCCTATGGCGGCCGTAATATTCTTATCGTCATAAAAGGTCGTCAGGACCAGGATCTTTACCTTGGGATAGAGTTCGCGGATGCGGCTGATCAGCTCTATGCCTCCCATACCCTTCATATTCAGATCGACCAGGGCAATATCACATTCTTTCTCGGCCATGACAGCCAAGGCTTCCATACCGTCGTGGGCCTTTCCCGCTATGATCATATCTTTCAGCGAGAGGATGATCTCAAGGCTGTCAAGCAGCATATCCTCATCGTCTACAAGCATTACTCTATACATCCTATTCCTCCTGCTCCTTATCTTTACATACCCAGGCTATCTCCACCTGTGCCTTAAAGCCCCTGCCCTCTTCATTCTTAAAGGACGCGCTTCCACCATATCGTTCAACATAGGCGATTATCTTCTTTAGTCCGAAGCCTTTTTCGATAAGCTCCTGACTGTTCCCCTCGTTAAAGCCGCTTTTACCGTTATCTTCGACATCCATTTTGATATGCCCGGAATCACCTTCGAGAACTACCGTGAATTCTGTCGCTGAACCATGCTTGATCCCGTTAGTCAGAAGTTCCTGAAGGACTCCTGTCATGAATTCGGCATGCTGGCCGGGGAGTATCATATCCTCAGCGAAAAAGTTATAGACCTTATTCACCCTAATGGCCGTATCCATCGTGAAATTGTCAATGATATTGTCCACATAGCAGATAAAATCCTTTATCGATCTGTCATCCGACTCTTCATCCAGAGCCCTGACGGCACTCCTGATCGACTCAAGACTGCTTCTTATCCTGACTCCCGCGTCATTCATCTTGACGCGCGCCGCTTCGGGATCCTTCTCGTAAAGCATATCCGCAGCATCCAATGTCATTATCGCAGCCGTGATCGAATGACCGACGCTATTGTGGATATTACGGCTTATATTCTCACGTTCGATCAGGCGGGCATTTTTCTCAGCATATACATTCGAAGCAAGGAGCTCCTGATTACGCTTTCTCTCATGAAGCTCGCTGATCCCGGCCTTCATAAGTTTACGACTATCTTCTTCCTGCTTATTATGCGCCCTGTTTACCACATATCTTATCAGCAGGACAAGGCTTATCAGGGAGATGATCAATATCAGTTCGAGCATCATCAAAGCGATACTGCGCTCTCCGATATGGCCGCTCGCCAGCCTCATTATCACATAGCTCAGACAAGCCGGGACAAAAACAAAAATGGCGGGAACATAAGGAATACATGCAAAGACAACAAAACCGATAAAACTTCCGCTTAAGATCGCAAAGGCTGCCCCGACAATATAGCATAAGATCAGACCGGCGATCACAGAGGGACTTCGTGATTCCGGCTCTGACTGTACCTTCATAAAGCGGGCTGTTACCAACACAAGCATGCAGCCCGCAGCCAGCATCGTCAGATAGGACTCTCCTGACGTTATGACGGCTGCGAGCGTTATCAGCATCAAAATGGCATCTGTTATTATCGCTATTGCCAAATATTTCCTCCGAGGATATCAGAATTCCGTCACATCAGCCTTTGCCATTTTCCGTCCCTTAAAGATGATGGTCGGAATGATGACCAGCAGATTCGATATTGCCGCTCCCGCAAGTCCCATTCCGGAGAAATACGGCAGGTACTGTCCCTTAGGCAGATACAGCAGCTCGTTCAACAGGAATGTAACAAGCAACACCATAGTGGCAGCTATCACGATCGCGATGATATCCATTGTCATTATCTCACAAAAGACCTTTCTACGGATATTTCTCTTTGACAGACCGATGGCTCTATAGACACCGAACTCGTAAGTCCTCTTGATATAGTGTCCGGTGAGAACGGAGTTTACGGTAACTGCCAACATAACGGACAGAAGGACGACTCCGAGGAAGAACATTATGTAGAATATGGAAAGCTCCTCCGACATTTCCTCTTCAACAGATCTCTCGATCTTGACCTTACGATCTCCGATGACGCTCCTGATATGAGATCTTAACTCGTCTCCGCTCATCGTCTCACTCATGATATAAGCACGATAATTGTTATTGGGTCTGCTCTCGACATAAAAAACGATAAAGCTGTCATCATCAATAAGAGCATCCAGAGTATATTCACCGGAGATATTATGATTAACGCTGTAATCCACAACATCACCTAATTCAAGATCGTTGTTCCTTGCCAGAGCCCGGCTCATAACAACACTTTTGTCATGGATATTGCTGTAATCACATTCTACTCCGACATGATCGAAAAAGGTCTTCAGATCATCCTTATTATCGAAAACAAACGATGATGATCCCATCTCAAATCCCATGGTACACATCCATTCGATCCCGCTATATCCGTAAGAAGATCTTTGTAATACTGTCAGGTCTTCATCTGCCTCAAGGTCCTCTATGACTGCTTCATAATCTTCAAATTCCTCGTCCACGGACAGGCCCGAGATTAAAACCGCCTCTTTGTCATATTCTATGGCCTTCGCCCAATACCAGTCTACACTCGCGATATAGTTACCTGCGAAGGAAGCCAGTATCGTCATGAATAGCATAAAGATCACTATCGCTGATCTTCCCTTGTTGGCGCGTATATAATTAAAAGCCGATAAAGGTTTCATATATTAATCTCCTGCCTGTCACGCTGTTGTGATCTTACTGATGTTTCCGTCCCAGAGTTCCACTGTCATATCCGCTCCCTCGAGGATGCTCCTGTCATGGGTTACTACTATAACGAGCCTGTCACGGGAATATTCTCTCAGTATCTTCATTACATTAAATGCATTCACATGGTCAAGAGATGCAGTTGGCTCATCGGCGAAAACAACTTTCGGATCATTTATCATAGCCCTGGCGATCGCAACTCTCTGGCACTGGCCGCCGGACAGCTTCGCCGGCTTCTTTTTGAACTCGCGCTGCTCAAGTCCGAGTCTTTGAAGGCACTCTTCTGCCTTTTTCCTGACCTCCGGATCTTTGCCCAGGCCTGCTACCATCACATTATCCACAGCGCTCATATAAGGCACCAAGTAATGCTTCTGGAATACAAATCCGAACTCGCTTCTTCTGAGATGCTCTCTCTCGGAGGAAGTGATCTTCGTCAGATCCCTGCCGTTATACTCAACTGAGCCTTCCGTAGGCTCCTTGAGAGTTGACAGACAGTACATTAAAGTGCTCTTGCCGCTTCCCGAAGGTCCTATAACACCTACCAGTCCCTTATCAGGAAGATCCAGATCGAAGCCTCCTAACGCGTAGAGCTTCTCATCGGTATTCATGTCGTATATCATGCTGATATTTTTGATCTTAAACATTTTCGATACTCCTTATATCAATCTTCTATAGCGTCAATAGTCTTAATCTTGCTCATCGTTACCAGTATCGGGATCTGAAGGATGCCTATGACAAGAACGAAGGCTGCGATTATCTTTAAGAACTGATCACCGTACCATATGTAACCGATAAGCCCAAGCGGCTCCATTGCGCAGACCTTCAGTAAACAGCTCCCCAGCAAAGCCAGGCCCGATCCGAGCACAATTCCGCCTCCTATTATTATCAGCATTTCCCTTATCATCATGCCATAAATATCGCTCCTGCTGTATCCTATGGAGGCGTACAGACAGTATTCGCTTATCCTGTTACGCATGAGGGAAATATAAGCAATAAAGACCGAGAATGCCGTAAAAATGACGACTACCCCCATTATGGCCATATTGACCCCGTCCATGATCCCGCTGATCTCGTTCATTGCCTCCTCATAGGTCGATTTATCATAAAAATCATCTTCAGGTTTGAGTTCCATGCCGATCTCTTTAAGAAGTTCTTCAACATATGCATGATCAGCATCATTAAGGATCACTGTGTACCAGCCGGAATTGGTATAAGCCATCGGTGTACCGATACAGGTGGGATATGGTGCATCCATAACACCGACGATTGTGAATGTCTGTCCGTAGGAATCTTCATAATACCAGTCGCCAATCTTATACTTCTGATTCTTCATCAGAACACTGTCAACAACGATCTCTCCATCTCCCTCAGGAAGTCTGCCTTTGACCAGCTCCGCATCAAGATGCTCCATATAAGGCTCTACTTTATCAAGTTCAACCAAGGGGAACTCATACATGATCATCCCCATGATAGCCTGATACTTTGCCATCAGGACCTGTGTATAGTAGGCATCATCTACACCGTCGATCGTTTTAAGTTTCGTGCACAGTTCCTCTCGCTTCTGCCGTAGAGCCTCATTATAGTCGTCAGAGGATTCATAATCTTCACGGTGAACTCCGAGTGACTTATCGGACATATCCAGATATGTGGTATATCTCGGTAACTCCTCCGTTATGACCTTATCACTAATCACCGTGCAGATTAATATTGAGTAGATCAGATAAATAGTCATGAAAGATATCGCGAAAGCCAGCAACATCGTTCCGACCGATCTCTTATTATTGGCAACATATTTAAGCGCCGATAATCTTGACATATTTTACTTTTCCTTTCCTGATAAGGTCTCGCCTTATCATCGATCATGACTAAATAGTATCTTTAGATCATGACCCGGAAAAGTGACTGCGGTCATATCTTTATTTCAAGATCATCGCTCGTCCATCACCAGCTGAGCCCTGTTATTAATAATGGATATTACCTCATCAAGAGTCTTCTGCCCCTCAAAATAAGCCTGCAGCTCCTCATAGACAATAACATCTATTGCCGGATCTACCGAACTGTTGTCAGTTATCGTCCTGATGATATCCTCATAGCGTGTCAGCGCCGTCTCATCAACCTTTACAGACGGCACGCCGTTATAGATCGCATCGTCACCCATCATCTCTAAGTAATAATCACACTCGGAATTATATGAATCTATGGCCATTTTTGCAGAATCCTCGAAAGCGCTTATGTTAATAAGATTACGGCCCCGATCATCCCCCACGACAGATCGGGATGCGTGTATCATCTGCAGATCATAGGACAGAAGGAACTCGACAAAACGGACAGCCCCGTCAACATCCGAATTGACGGCACTTACCGAGATCGAGTCGCCCGAAGGACTGATCCTTATACCGGATGCATCGTAAGACGGAGTCGCCAGAAGCGTAGCCGTCATCGGATCCATCATATTATAGGATGCATAATCAAGATAGGCTCCTAAAGCTGTAATATAGACATATTCCGCCTGAGAATTGCCGGATTGATCAGACCATGACGTATCATGAATATTCTCATTCGTGTATTCGCAAAGTGTTCTGAAGGCATCATTATTGAAGTCGACTTTACCGTCAGACGAGATACAATAGTCGATTACCGAAGGCAAAATGATCTTGATGAAATTCAACCTGTTATAGGTCAGAATATTCTTGCCGTTCATAACTTCATCGGTAAATCTTGAATAATCATCTAAGCTCATACCATAGAGCTCATTTCCATAGCCTTCGGCGCTTGTCAGAATGACATTCAGATCAAAGGACAAAGGTATGCTGTAAAGGCATCCGTCATCGGACTCGTATGCTGCCACGATATTAGTCCATAAATCATCGGTCTCAACTTTCCCGTTAAGATCGATAAAAAGATCCGAGTTCATCAGCTGAGGATAAGATGAAGCTCCGTAGAAAAGATCCGGCCCCTCCCCGCTTATCAGGTCGACCGCCAATCGGTCGCTCATCTTAGATTCAGCCTGAGTGTAGTATATTCCGCTGTCAAATGCATCCACATCTTCGGGAATATCAAGATAATCAGTGTAGTAATATCGATCATCAGGAACTATGAAGCAACCGCTGTCGCTCTCGTTAAACAGCCTTATTGCTTCATATATGTCACCCGACAAATAACCTCCGATCGTAATCACGGTCTTGCCGGCATTCGGATTTGTCTCGCATTTTGTCAGAGTCACAACAGATGAAATCTGATCGGAATAAAACCAATCGGCCGGAGTCTTAAGGATTATAGTCGTATCGCTTACATAGTACGGCTCAAGCGTCTCCAGCAAGTATCTGTTGATGTTACACTCATCGAAAAGGAAATACTCACTTACACTTGCCTGGTCCACATCCACCCTGTAAATACCGGAAGTGTCCATAAGAAAACATCCTTCTCCTTCGATATATACAAGATCAGAAGTATCATAACCATCCAGCCATGAAAATGAAGAAGCATCCATATAACTTGCTTTTCCCGAATAGGGATCGATCTTATAGAAGCCGTTGCTCGATGCCAGCAGTATATATGTCATCTCTCCGGCATGATAGGGCATTACTTCATATGGCTCTATAACATCATAGGGAAAATCCTCCCTGAGGTCGGCAGTTACTGTCTCGCCGTCATCATTCACGATCTTAAGCACTGTGGAATTACTGCTCCCGGAAGCCCAATACTTGCTTATGCTCATATTGTCAAAACTTACTTCTCCCATGTATTCCAGAAAGTCTGACTGATATTCGGACGGCTGCCTACAATCGATCATATAAGTCAGATCGGGACTTATCTCAAGAACTATTCCGTCATTAAACTGATATGTGATCGATTCGTCAGTTATGAGAATAGTCTGCGGATACCAACCCATATCAGTCATACCTGCCAAGTTCTGAACATGCAATTCACCACAATCCAGAGTTCTTATCAGGGAACCGTCAGAGCTATAAAGTTCGAGAAGATCTATAGCCTCACTATTATCTGCAGGCGACAGAGTCAGGTGTATGAGCCAATTTTCCCCGACTTGTCCTATAATATCGCTCTGTACATAAGTGTAATCCTGATCTCCATAGCCGATACGGTCAAAGTATTCTTTATCAAAATCGATCTGTTCAACTTCATACCATGGATCATCTGCCTTGATCACTCTTCCCTTCTTTGAGGCAGTCTCCTCGTCATTTCTTTTACAAGACAGCAGCGGGAGAGTTATAAGAACAAGAACCATCACGAGCGCAAATGCTTTTTTCATACGGATATCTCCTATAAGACTAGGATCTGGAATTCTTACTATCTGTGAATATAGTATATGTTTTCGATAACACAGTGTAAAGTGACAAATAATAGTCACATGTGACAGGACAAAAAAGAACCGAAGCACTTTATGTCTTCGGTTCTTTTATGACATCGATAGTGACTATAGCTGTCAGATTTATTTATTCTTAAAATAGTCGTCGATACCCTTAGCTGCAGCTTTGCCGGCGCCCATTGCAAGAATAACCGTGGCAGCTCCTGTTACGGCATCGCCGCCGGCATAGACACCTTCCTTTGTAGTAGCACCGGTCTCTTCATCAGCAACGATACATTTCCACTTATTTGTCTCGAGTCCCTTGGTAGTAGATGAGATCAGGGGGTTAGGAGATGTACCCAGAGCCATGATAACGGCATCTGTCTCAAGCTCGAATTCAGATCCCTCGATCGCTACCGGGCGGCGTCTGCCGGAAGCATCAGGCTCACCCAGTTCCATCCTTACGCATTTCATTGCTCTTACGAAATGCTCCTCGTTCTCAAGGATCTCAACAGGATTCGTAAGGAACTCGAACTTGATGCCCTCTTCCTTGGCGTGATGGACTTCCTCCACACGGGCAGGCAGTTCAGCTTCACTTCTTCTGTAAACGATGGTGACCTCGGCGCCAAGCCTGAGAGCCGTTCTGGCAGCATCCATCGCTACATTACCGCCTCCTACGACTGCGACCTTGGCAGGACGGAAGATAGGCGTGTCGGAATCGGGACGGAAAGCCTTCATAAGATTGCTTCTCGTAAGATATTCATTAGCGGAGAAAACGCCCTTGGCATTCTCACCGGGGATCTTCATGAACATGGGAAGCCCGGCACCGGAGCCGATAAATACAGCCTCAAATCCCTCATCCTCCATCAGCTCGTCAATGGTAACGGACTTTCCGATAACAACATTGGTCTCGATCTTAACACCAAGAGACTTGACATTCTCGATCTCGGAAGCAACAACTGTATCCTTAGGAAGACGGAACTCCGGAATACCGTAAGTCAGTACTCCGCCGGCTTCATGAAGCGCCTCGAAAATCGTAACCTCATATCCCATCTTAGCCAGATCGCCGGCACAAGTAAGACCTGCAGGGCCTGAGCCTACAACAGCAACCTTATGACCGTTGCTCTCGGCAGTCTTCGAGGGCTTAATACCTTCTTCGCGCGCACGATCCGCTACAAAACGTTCCAGTTTACCAATAGCGACCGCGTCGCCCTTAATACCTCTTACACAGAGAGCCTCGCACTGAGTCTCCTGAGGACAAACACGCCCGCAGACGGCCGGCAACGCACTGGACTCAGAAATCTTGTCATATGCGCCCTTAAAGTCGCGCTCCTTAACAGCCGTGATAAAAGCAGGTATATCGATCTTAACCGGGCAGCCCTGCACACAACGGGGATTCTTGCAGTTAAGACATCTTGCAGCCTCAACAACAGCTTCTTCCTCAGTATAACCGAGACATACCTCATCGAAATTCTTTGCTCTGACAGCGGGCTCCTGCTCGCTGATCGCTACTCTCTCAAATCCGGGTGCAGCCATTAGTTATCACCTCCGCAGTTTCCGCATCCGCCATGGTGTGTATCACCCTCGCGGAGTTCCAGCAGGCGTCTTCCTTCTTCGGTCTTATAGAGCTTCATTCTCTCCATAGCCTCATTGAAATCAACCTTGAATCCGTCAAACTCGGGACCGTCTATGCAAGCAAACTTTACTTCGTCACCTACCGTAAGACGACATGCGCCGCACATTCCGGTACCGTCTACCATGATCGGATTCATACTGACGATGGTAGGAATATCGTACTTCTTCGTAGTCATTACGCAGAACTTCATCATGATCATCGGTCCGATGGAAACGCACAGATCATATTTCTTGCCTTCCTTCTCAACCAGATCGCTTATCACTTCAGTAACAAGGCCCTTACGGACATAGGAACCGTCATCGGTAGTGATGTAGAGGTTACCTGCCACCTTACGCATCTCATCCTCAAGGATAATAAGATCCTTATTCTTAGCGCCCACGATAACATCAGCCTCGATACCGTGTTCGTGGAGCCACTTAACTTGAGGATAAACAGGCGCAGTGCCGAGACCGCCTGCAACAAACAGGATTTTCTTCTTAGCGACCTCTTCAAGATCATCAGTGACCAACTCGGAAGGACATCCCAGTGGTCCGACAAAATCGTGGATATAATCCCCTTCTTGCATCTTGCTGAGCTTCTCAGTGCTGGCACCGACAATCTGAACAACTATGGTTACGGTTCCTGCATCTCTATCGTAATCGCATACAGTCAGAGGGATCCTCTCGCCTAATTCATCAGTCCTGATAATGACAAACTGACCGGGCTGACAATACTTGGCTACACGCGGAGCTACGACATCCATAAGGAATATACTCTGATGCAGAACACTCTTCTTCTTAATAAGATACATAATGTCCTCCTTGTGGGTAGCATAAGCCAAACTACACACTTTATTAATATAACAAATGATAGGTTTCTTTTACAGTATAATTTTGGCACTTAACCTAATCTGTGAGAAATCTTCCTTTTCGAAAAGCTTCATGTAATCATTACGGTCAAGTTCATGTATATCAGGAACTGATACCCTAGGTATAGTCTCAATCCTCACCCCCGAGAGTTCAACTACGGCGCGACTCCATAAACAAAAGAGCCGTCCCCTCACAGGAACGGCCCTTACTATCCTTAATGACTCGATCAATTAGATGCCATCGCTGAAAATGCCTTGAACATATAAGAAGCTATCTGCTCTGCCAGGAAATCATAGAGAGCGCTTGTGAGCTCCTCTGTATTCTCTACGGAAGAAGGTGCATCAAATCCTGCATCCGTATGGATCTTGTCAACAGATTCTGTATAGTCTTCACCGGCCGAGATAGTAAGCAGGAGATTCTCACCGTCGATCCTGACACAGAGATTCACTACAATACCTGTCTTTTCCGGTTCATCGCTACCTGATGTGACTGCATCACCGAACATCCCTCCCAGGGAGTCAAATACCGAGGTCAAAAGCCCATCTACATCAAGATTGAGTACGATATTGAATTCTCCGGAATCCTCATCATAGAAATACTCTTCAGAAGAAAGATCGTCAGAATCGATACCCATCAAAGATGTTCCAAGGCTGATAAGATTATCAATATCGTCCGCAACATCGGCAGCCGTCTCCGCATCATTATATGTAACGCAGATCGCTGCTCCAAGCTTAAGGTCTCCGGGCTTCGAAGCTTCAAGATTGCCTCTTAAGCAGAGCCTCGCTTCTTCGATATTCTCCGGGTCGATTATATTATTCAGATTGAGACCGGGGATCATTGAAGTAAGCTCATCCATCTCATCAAGAGCGTTATTCTCTTCAAGAAACTCTCCCAATTCATCACCGCTTGCTACAACATAGACTCCATTTTGGATTGCATCTTTATCTTCGTCAAGATCCTTAAGATCTGCAAGCTCGATCTGATCTGCTCCTTCAGCAAACTCTTCGACAGCATCCGGAATATTCATACCGCCACTCTTCTTGCCACATGCACTGAAGGCACCGGCTGCAAGTGATGCTGCAAGTAAAACAGAACACATCTTAATAGTAGTTTTCTTCATTATCTTCACCTCCCGAAGTCCTATTCCGTTGTTGTTAATAATGATACCAAATTTTGCCCGATAATCAATCAACTGCCTCTGCAATTCTTCTGGCGACATAAACCCCGCTGGCTGATGCATGAGACAAAGAGTGAGTTACTCCGCTGCCGTCACCTATTATGTATAATCCCTTGTGATTTGTCTCAAGGTTCTCGTCTATGGCAACTTCCATGTTGTAGAACTTGACCTCAACACCATAAAGGAGAGTATCATCATTTGCAGTGCCGGGGGCTATCTTATCCAGAGCATAGATCATCTCGATGATGCCGTCCAGGATACGCTTGGGCAGAACAAGCGAGAGATCTCCCGGGGTAGCAGCCAGAGTCGGACGCACCGTAGACTCTGCGATCCTTGCATCATTTGACCTTCTCCCCCTCATAAGGTCACCGAACCTTTGAACGATAACGCCGCCGCCTAACATATTAGACAGCCTTGCAATAGATTCGCCATATCCGTTGGAATCCTTAAAGGGCTCAGAGAAATGCTTGGCAACCAGCAAAGCAAAATTAGTGTTGTCCGACTGAAGCTCCGGAGCATCAAAGCTGTGACCGTTAACTGTCACAATTCCGTTCGTGTTCTCATTTACTACATAGCCATTTGGATTCATGCAGAAGGTTCTGACCAGATCTTCGAATTTCTCCGTCCTGTAAACGATCTTGGACTCATAGAGTTCTGATGTTAAGTGCGAAAAAACCACGGCCGGCAGCTCTACCCTCACCCCGATATCCACTCTGTTGGAGTATGTCTCGATATTGAGGTCCTTGCAAACCTTTTCGATCCACTTGCTGCCGCTCCTGCCCACGGACACGATGCATTTGTCGCAGGAATAGTCTCCGTCGGGAGTGTTCACGATATAACGGCCGTCAGCTGTCTCGCTGACTGAATCCACATGACAGTTAAAGATAAAATCTATCTTGTCCTTCAGCTCATTATAGATATTGCCGAGAACCTCGTAATTCTTGTCAGTACCCAGATGTCTAACAGATGCGTCGAGGAGCCGGAGCTTATTCTCGATACAGATCTTCTTGAACTTGGTGCCGGCTGTCGAGTAGAGCTTGGTTCCTTCACCGCCGCATTCAAGGTTGATCCTATCCACATAATTCATGAGTTCGAGAGCTGTCTCTTTACCGATATGCTCATAAAGCGTACCGCCGAAATCATTGGTAATATTATATTTACCGTCAGAGAAAGCCCCCGCGCCGCCAAAGCCGCGCATAATTGCGCAGCTCGGGCAGTTAATGCATGATTTGATCTTCTTGCCGTCGATAGGGCACTTACGTTGCTGTAAAGGGCGCCCTGCCTCAAAGACAGCCACCTTCAGTCCCGGAGCCTTCATGGCAAGTTCATAAGCGGAAAATATACCGCCCGGACCCGCGCCGATGATGATTACGTCATAGTTCTTCTCACAAGCCATAATGAGATCACTTCTTTCGTTATTATTTGACAGCTACAACAGCATAGTCCTGGCTGCCGTAAAGCATGGCAGCTACCTGCTTCATAGCGTCATTAAATTCCTTCGTATCTTCCCCGGGCACCCTTATCTCGGGGATAGTCTTATCAGGTTTACTGTTCTCGGTAAAAACTATCTCGATATTCCTGAAGCCGGCATTCTCCAGATAATACTTCATCGTAAAGGGATGAACCGGCTTGATATGAGACGGATCGATATAGAATGCATTGGTATAGATCGATAAAGACGTGGGATTGGGCGTCTCCGCGATAAATACTCCGCCTTCCTCTAATTTGTTATATGCATTTACACAGACTTCCATGATCTGCTCGGGGGTCAGGTGCTCCACTACCTGTCCCAAGAAGATTCCGTCAAGCAGGTCAAAGGAATTCATAAGCTTTACTCCATCCCCGCAGGTCGCCTTAAAGCCCTTGGAAACGCAATAATCAACATAGGGTTCATAAAGATCAACACCCTCGGCATTGATGTCGTTGTCTCTCATAAGAGACAGGAACTCTCCTCTGCCGCAGCCGAAGTCCAGCACATGCTTTTTATCCCTAAAATACGGCAGATACTGTTTCTGGCTCTCCTTAATGGAATCAATAGAACCCCTGAAATGATTCTCAAAATCGAAATATTCGATTGCGTGGTAAGTATGGCCGTCTTCGATCGTCTTACCGTCATTTACCGATACGGGAGCTTTGACAAAGTCTTCATCCACAGCTGTTGCCGGATGACTCGCGCTGCCATCAGCTTTCTGTCTGTTCGCTCTTTGCAGCTGAAGCTTCAGATAGTCCGTATCACTTTGAAGATCTGCAATAGCGGCATTGTTGTTATTCAGATTAACGCAGGCATTGTCGATGTTATCACTAAGCACTCCGACCCTGCCGATAAGTTCATCATGTCTCACGGAAAGCGCATCATGCTTCTCCGCCAGGTGATCAAGCTCTGCCTCTTCGGCAACCATCTCGTCGATCATCCAACTGAAGATCTTGCGCTTTATCATTCCTTTAAGGCCTTTCTGCGTTTGAAGCTGCTGCCTTAAAAGCTCATAATGTCTCATATTCATATCTCCTACAACGAGCATATTGATATCAGACATATTCTATCACAAGAAAAGGCCGGTTAGCTGATGCTTATCAGTTTTTTGCCACGCTCGCCATTATCTCAGCTGTCTTAGAGGCATCGGGCTTCTTAGTAAAAGCACTTACCACAGGCACGATGATGAAGCCTGCCAGCATAGCTACGGCACCGGAATTGATAGGCGATGCGAAGAATCCGTCAGCAAACTTATTAAGGATATTCAGCTCGAAAACATTATTTACGGCAACAAATGTCATAAACGCCGAGGCAGCCACAAAGTTGACCCAGACAGCCAGCTTGGACACGCCCTTCCAGTATAGGCCGAAGAAGAAAGGAGCCAGGAAAGAACCTGCAAGAGCACCCCAGGAAACACCCATCATCTGAGCGATGAAGGTAACTGCCTTGTTGTACTGATAGAGAGCAAGAGCTGCCGAGATCGCGATAAATACCAGAACAAGTACACGCATGCATGTTACTTTCTGCTTCTCGTCCATCTTCTTATTGATAACAGGACCGATAAAGTCAAGCGTCAGAGTAGAACTTGATGTAAGTACAAGCGAAGACAGAGTAGACATGGAGGCTGACAATACCAGGATAACGACTACTGCAATAAGGACATCGTTTAAGTTCGTAAGCATCTCGGGAACGATAGAATCGAAGCCGTTTACGGGAACGATGGCGCCGCACTTCTCGACCGTTGCATCGCCGGTAACGAACAGACGGCCGAATCCGCCGAGGAAGTAGCATCCGCCGGCAACGATAACGGCGAAGATCGTAGAGATGATCGTTCCTCTCGTAACCGCCTTCTCGTCTTTGATAGCATAGAACTTCTGAACCATCTGAGGCAGTCCCCAGGTACCGAGTGAAGTCAGGATAACAACGAAAGACAGATCGAAGGGCTTAGGTCCGAAGAGCTTGGTGAAAGCGCCCGCTTCATACTCGCCACTGATGTCGGAGAGCTTGTCGATAGAGCCTGACAGACCGCCATTGATATTCAGAACAGCGACGATAACCGCAACGATGCCTATAAGCATGATGATGCCCTGAATAAAATCGTTTACGGCAGTTGCCATATAACCGCCGGCGATAACATAGATCGCCGTAAGGATCGCCATCGCGAGGATGCAATATTCATATTTGATGTCAAAAGCCATCCCGAAGAGTCTGGAAAGGCCGTTATAAAGAGATGCCGTGTAAGGGATAAGGAAGATAAAGATGATCACCGAAGCGCCGATCCTCAGGCTCTCGCTGTCATATCTTTTCGCGAAGAAATCAGGCATTGTCTTACTGTCTAATTTATGGCTCATAAGACGTGTCCTTCTTGCAAGGAGTAGCCAGGCCATAAGCGAGCCGATCAGGGCATTACCGATTCCTACCCAAGTTGACGATACACCGAATTTCCAACCGAACTGACCGGCATAACCTATGAAGATAACAGCCGAGAAATAGCTGGTTCCGTAAGCAAATGCGGTGAGCCATGGGCCTACCGAACGTCCGCCCAGAACGAAGCCTTCAACGTTGGCGGAGGTCTTATGGCAGATCGCTCCAACGGAGATCAAAACTGCAAAAAAGACTACGAGCAGGATAACTTTGATGATCATAACATACTCCTTTTATGCCCAAAATAAATCATCCTCCGGTCTGCACAGCAGTTCGAAGGATGATATGTGCATACCGTGCATAATTTTAATGAAGATACGGCAGTTATGTCAACAATTTTTATTTAACTATCATTAATAGTTCTTGCTCTTTTTGCACTTAATCCTTAGCGGCAACACTGCAGATTATATCGACGCAGGTATCGATACCCAGCGAACTTGAATTAAGGCACAGATCGTAGTTAGGAGCATATCCCCACTGAAGATCCGTAAAGTGCTTATGATTGGCGGCACGCTTCTTATCTTTGTCTGCCAGACGCTTCTCGGGCTTCTGTTCACTGTCGCCATAGAGTCTTACCAGCCTGTCCTTACGGAACTCCATATCCGCGCTGATGTAGACATTAAGAACGCCTTCTCTGTCCCTTAGGATGTAATCGGCGCTTCGGCCGACGATAACACAAGGCTTACCGCTGTCAGCTATCTTACAGATGATCTGACGCTGGATAGTCCAAAGGTAATCATGCATTGTCATACCGTTCATTATTCCGGGAACACCCATAGTCTCGAATCCATATGAGAATACGCTCTTACCGGGAGCTTCCTCACCCTTCTTTGCAACAAAATCCTTCGAGAAACCGGTCTCTACTGCAACATTGTCGATGATCTCTTTGTCAAAGTAGTCATATCCGAGTCTCTCGGCCACGGCCTTTGCTATCGAGCGTCCTCCGCTACCAAACTGTCTGCTTATGGTGATGATCTTAGCCGGCATATTATGCACCTCCTGAATATGGGATCGGTTAACATTATTTTACATTATCACGGCATTCAAAAATGCCAAAAGGTCGCAAAGATAATCGTGCATTCTGACAATGGATTTATCTCTCAGGCAGCATCTCGCTGGTAAGAGCGTTGACTCCGTCATCGAAAATAATATTGTACTGAAGATATCTGTAGTCCATCAATGCGTCATGATCTCCATCCGTAACCGAAGTCTCAAGAGGCATAAAGCGTCCGGCGGCAGCGGAAAAATAGCCTGCCGCGTTGATGGCGGGTAACACTCGTCTTATATCATTAATATACTCGAAATACGCGGGCACTTTTACATTTGCCGCTCTGAGCAGATCGATCGCGAAATAGTTAAACGATGTCATCTCCCTAAGGTCCCGATCCTCATCACGGATAAGATCCGGCATGTCATAATTGGTCCAGATCAGATAAGGCACCCACCAGGCATCTCCGCCGGGTCCCATATTTGTCCCCATATGATCAATGGCCGGCTGATGATCGCCGAAAACAAGCAAAACATAATCCTCATCCTGATCTCTTAAATAATCCACCAGCATTTCCAGAGCTTTATCACTCTCAGCTACCAGAGAAACATAATTATTTACAGGAAACTCCCATCCGTCGTCGATATCATCAACATATGTCTTAACATCGAAATTATCGTATTCTGTAGTATATCCGCCATGATTCTGCATAGTTACCAGGAAAGTGAATGTTTTCTGTCCCTCAGGAGCTTCCTCCAGCTGAGCAATAAGATTCTTATAGGCGCACATATCCGACAGATAGTCACGCAGCTTATCCGAATCATCATAATCAAAGTCATCCAAAAACATCATCTTCTCAAAGCCGAGCCTGGGATATACCGAAGTTCTGTTCCAACCGCTCGACAGGTAGGGGTGCATAGCCGTCGTATAGTAACCGAGATTACGAAGATAATTAGGAACCGAGGGCATATCCCCGTCTACATACATGGAATAAGGGATGGACGCAGCCGGCAGATAGCCCGTGGTTATTCCCGTGAGCATCTCGAACTCGGAGTTTGGAGTCCTTCCGCCGTAAACAGACGACAGAGCAATACCCGAGATACAGTTAGGATCTTCCGTAAGTTCATCCCAGAAAGGATCAGGGTCAGAGGTCATATTATCGAAAAAGAAATCGGGGTCACAATAAGACTCGTTCATGATAACGATGATGTTTGCATCGTCCAGCCCGGAATCCTCCTCGTAACATATATAATCATCGTAGTAGGATGCTCCCAGATAGCCTTCCGGTTCCTCGGGGATCAATATCCTGACGGACATCGTAAAATTCAGGAGAAATCCATTAAAGCGTGATCCTTCATCTCCCCATGAAAAGATCTGATGACGAGTGTAGTAATTTTCGAAGGAACCGACAAAGGCAGTCGCTATCATGGCGCTCAATGCGAGATTTGCCGCAGTCTTAAGATACCAGGGAGATGTGCTCTTATCGGTCTTTATCCTCAAGCACACGCATATGTACATAATATAAGGAAGGATCAGGAAAGCAAAAGGCTTATAGAGATCAAACTCATAATTTGAAGCAACATTCATTGCCGTTCCCGTGCCGGTGATATCCGCCGCCATGAATTCCTGACCTCTGAAGGAGTAAACATAATAATCTACAAGAGCAAACAGCAAAGGGATAAGGGGCATTAAAGCCGCGCTGAACTTACGGGGAATGGCAAAGATCCTAAAGAAGAAATAAAAGAAGATCACCATCGGAAACAAGGTCACATAGGGCTCCGTACTCCCGTGACCTATATATCTCAGAAGCGAATCCTCCCCTTCGAAGAAATCATGTCCGGCTATGTTGATCAGGTGAGCAAAGTAAATCGTAAAAACGCCGCCGAATAAGGGCAAGATCAGATCCAAAGATAAAGCCGCTCCTCCCTTTATCTCATAGGAAGGCAGGCACAAAATGAATAATATGATGAACCAAATTGCACAGGGCACAAAGAAAGATGTCGCAGCAACTGTCCCGAAGATAGTAGCTGCGAGCATCAAGATAAGAAAGATAATATTACCTCTCGTCTTCGTCAAAGTCAGTTTCATATGTGCCCCGCAAAACAATATGCGTACAGTTTACCACATTTTCGAGAAAGACTTTAACGGACTTACATATTATTTTTTTATAGCAAAAGATGTCCTGTCTGCAACAATTACCGCAAGCGCCGTTTTCACCAGATCGGGGATAATAAAGGGAGTTACACACCATGAAAGGGCCGTAGCATAGCTGGCTTTGCCGCTGTCGCTCGTATAGATCTGAACGAACCAGACAGTCCCGAAGACATAAAGAAGAGCAAGACAGATAACGCAGATGATAAAGCTCATGATCATACGGACAGCTCTCTTGTCGGGAAAAGCTTCTTTCAGCTTGGTAAGGAGGACATCCGCCAGCAGCCAATAAAGGATCCCGACGGCAATGAACCCGACAAGAAAGCCACCCGTGGGACCCACAAGCGACTGAGCTCCCCCCTTAAATCCCGCGAATACAGGAAGTCCGACCAGGCCCATAAGGAGATATACAATGATAGCCACTGTTCCCCTCTTACCGCCTAAGAGCATCAGGATCGCAAAGATCGCGAAAGTCTGCAAGGTGAAAGGAACCTCGCCAAAATTGAAAGATAACCAAGAGCAAATTGTAATAATTACCGCTCCCATGGCAATAACTGCCATATTATATGTCGAAAAAAACTTCTTATTCGAATCCATAAACAACCTCCGAAAACTCAATGCTTCCGCTTATAACCATACCCTTCGCGCCCAGTATTGTCAAGTCTGTTCGCATATACCTTTACAATGAATATCTTTACCTTAGAAATTTCAAAGTGTATAATTTCTAGCATAAAAATACAGGAGGACAAATATATGGCCATCAGAGTCGGTATTATTGGATATGGTAATCTCGCCAAAGGTGTAGAGAGCGAGATCAGAAAGAACAACGACATGGAGCTTAAGGGCATCTTTACACGTCGTGACCCTGCCACTGTTACAACGAAGACAGACGGCGTAAAGGTTTATTCGACAAATGACCTGCCTTCCATGACAAATGATTTCGATGTAATGATCATCTGCGGAGGATCTGCTACAGACCTGCCCCGCCAGACCAAGGAGTACGCTTCCTTATATAATGTAATCGATTCTTTCGATACACATGCGAAGATCCCTGAGCATTATGCAGCAGTTAATGAGGCCGCCCTCAAGGCAAACAAAGTCGCTCTTATCTCCTGCGGCTGGGATCCGGGTATGTTCTCTCTCAACAGACTGTACGCCAATTGCATCCTCTCCGAGGGTAAGGATTACACTTTCTGGGGCAAGGGCGTAAGCCAGGGACACTCCGATGCTATCAGAAGGATCCCCGGAGTTAAGAACGGCAAGCAGTACACTATCCCCGTTGACGCAGCCCTCGAGGCAGTACGTTCCGGTGAAGCACCCGAGCTGACAACACGTCAGAAGCACACAAGAGAATGCTATGTCGTTGCTGAAGAAGGCGCTGACAAGGCTCTTATCGAGAAGACCATCAAGGAGATGCCCAACTACTTCGCTGACTATGACACGACAGTTCACTTCATCAGCGAGGAAGAGTTCACGGCTAACCATTCCGGCATGAACCACGGCGGATTCGTGTTCCGTTCCGGTGTTACCGGATTTAACAACGAGCATAAGCATATTATCGAATATTCCCTGAAGCTCGACTCCAACCCCGAGTTCACGGCAAGCGTCCTTATCGCCTATGCAAGAGCGGTTTACAGACTGTCAACAAAGGGAGACTACGGCTGTAAGACCGTTTTCGATATCGCTCCTGCACTTCTGAGCCCTCTTTCCGGAGACGAACTCAGAGCAAAACTTCTCTGATAAAACGATTCTTGAAGTTAACGGGACCCACGGTCATGTGGCCGCGGGTTTTCGATGCGCAGATTTCTGATCTGTCCCTTGTAAAGACTTAATTTGTCTCCATCCCCAAACCTACGGACAAGTTCGGGAGACAGCAAAGTCGCCCCAAATCGTGCCGGATGCCGATCATCACCAGATCATTCAGTGAAGGTCTTAATTATGATAAAATCAACCTATCACAGCGAAAGGAGACCACCCATATGGATCTCGTAAAATCTCTCATGCAGAACTTAACATCAGATTCTTCCGTCAGCGCCCTTGTCGGTAAGACCGGCGGCAGCAGCGAACAAGTCACCAAAGCGGTCGAATCGGCGGTACCGGAACTTCTCAAATCAATGAAGAAGAATGCTTCATCCGATGACGGAGCCAAATCCCTTATGGGGGCTCTGGATCAGCACAAGAACACTGATTCACTTGATAAGCAGATCGAAGACGCCGACGAGATTGACGGCGGCAAGATCATCGGTCATATCTTAGGCGGAGGCAAGAACGACTTCATTTCTGCCATCGCCAGTGAGACAGGCCTCGATCTGGCCCAGTCCGGCAGTCTTTTGAGCAACATCGCCCCCGCCCTTATGAGCACTGTAGCGGGAGCCAAGAACTCCGCGCTCGATAAGGGTGACGATATTGACATAATGTCTCTTCTCGGCTCATTTATCGGGGACGAAGAAGAGAAAAAATCACTAAAGGGCACTTCTATTTTCCGGAAGATCAAGGACGCGATCCTTTGAGAAATGATCCGCCCCCATTCTGCATCCTTTGGCAAAAGCTACTTGCCGACATAAGCAACTGATGGTATAATTCCCTTGCTTAAGGGGCATTAGCGCAGCTGGGAGCGCATCACACTGGCAGTGTGGGGGTCAGGGGTTCAAGTCCCCTATGCTCCACCAAGTAAGAGCCGTCTCGTACGAGGCGGCTCTGTTTTTGTCTGATAACGGCTCTGGATTAACCTCTCTGTTAACCCGTATTGGGTTAACACTCGAGGTAAAAACGCCTCTCACTTTCTCCCGGATCCATAATCCTTATCGATCTTATCTCTCCACTCCCTTCCGGCCTTACCGGAGCTTCGAACATTACGGAGAGCTTCATTGATGCACTCGTAATTTATACGTGTTCCGACTGTATCGCAGCGGTAGTTTACAGCCATCTCCTCATGGATCCCAAGCCGGCCCGCTGTCTCCACGGAATCAATGTTCGCTCCCAGGAAAATGAACTCCCAGCCTTCTTTCTGCCTTTCCTCGATAGTCTTACGAACATCAGATGCGCTGTACTTATGGCTGGAATTCTCACAACCGTCTGTAGTAATTACCACGATAGTGTGCTCAGGAACATCCTCGGGCCTTATATACTTGTGGATCTTGGAGATGTGATCGATAGTCCCGCCGATAGCGTCGATCAGAGCAGTTGAACCGCCGGGGCAATATGTCTTGCGTGTAAGCTCCGGTACATCATGAATGTCAATGCGGTCGTGGACAGTCTCGGAATAATTGTTAAACATTACCGTTGTAACCTTGGCCTCGCCCTTCTCGTCCTTCTGCTTTGCGATCATGGAATTAAAGCCGCCGATGGTGTCATCCGTCAAAGGGTTCATAGACCCACTCCTGTCAAGGATAAAAACCATTTCAGTAATATTGTTAGCCATATCTTTGTCCTCCTTTGTTGTTTCTTGACCTGATCTTACAGGAGATCAACAAGGAAGTGGTCGCTTGGCATGCGACATTTGAAATAGTGCCACTATGGCTTACAGGGATCCAAGGATAGCTTGATCAAAGGAGAAGAGAACTCGGTTGATCTCGTTGATATCATATATGCCCTTTAGAATAAAATACTCGACTATTATATCGCCTTTGTTGCTGTGGCTGATGGCGTAGCCGGCCTTACGAAGCAGTTCTTCTGTCTCGTCAATATCAAGCCTCAATGCAACAGCAAATGCAAGCGCCGTAGTCTTAGAGGGTTTATAATTCATATTCGATCGGATCTTCGAAAAAAGTTTTCGATCGATATTCGCCCGCTTGTAGCAGGCCACATCCGTCATCCCCGCCTCATCTATCTTACGAAGAAGCATCTGCGTGAAGCTCTCATCGATGTCTCCCAAAGCCTCTTCCAACGATTTCTGAGAGAGCGGCATAGCCTCATCACAGGCATTATAATAAACGGCTTCTCCCGCTGCAGAAGCTGCATCCGGGAGCGGCCCGTTCCGCATCAGCCGATATCTTCTTGCCTCTTCGCCCTCTTCACGCTCGGCAACATAGCGGTCATCTATAAATTCCTCAATATCACTATAGCGATCCGATACCGTTGTATAGACATTCTTTCCGAAAACAACAATATAGACAGTCATCTCATGATCCTTAAGAAATTCCGTGATGGTTTCCTGTGCGATATTAAAAGCCTGATCTGCAGGGAAACGATAGATTCCCGAAGATATCACTGGAAAAGCAATGGTCTCGAGTCCATACTTTGCCGCCAGCTCCAAAGAATTGATATAACAGGCTCTCAGGAGTTCAGCCTCGTTTTTGCCTCCCCCCTCCCAGACAGGGCCGACAGTGTGAATGACATATTCGGCCGGCAGATCGTAACCGTGTGTGATCTTTGCTTCACCGGTCCTGCAGCCGTTAAGGGATCTGCATTCCTCGGCAAGCTTCGGACCTGCCGCCTTATGGATCGCGCCATCCACACCACCGCCTCCCATAAGAGAACTGTTGGCGGCATTAACGATAGCCTGCACCCGCATCCGTGTTATGTCCTGTCTTATGATAATAAGCGGCATTTATTGTCCTCCGTTCTTTTGAACTGCAAAAGTGTTCCTCTCCCAGAACACCCCGTCCGCATAGCCCTGGATCGTCTTGTTATCCCTTGCCATCTCTAATCTCTGTTCCCCCCAGACACAGTACTGTTCATTGATCTCAACCGCCAGATAGTGTCTCCCGAGCTTATAAGCGGTAACAGGCGTACTTCCGCTGCCTGCGAAGGGATCGAAAACCACATCCCCCTTGTTGGAACTCGCCAGGATAAGCTTTGCCAGAAGTTTTTCCGGTTTCTGTGTCGGGTGAGCAGTATTCTCCGGCATCGACCAGAAGGGGATGCTTATATCATCCCAGAAATTAGACGGACAAGTATCTCTGAACCTTCCGGCATCCGTCTCGTTCCAATCCTTCGGCTTGCCGTCACTTTTATAGGGCGCGATCACCTTACGCCTGACCTTTACATCATCGAGATTAAATGTATAGTGGTCACTAACTGTGGCAAACCAGATATCCTCCATACCGTTCTTCCAATTGGCAGAAGCTCCCCTGCCCTTTTCCCTCTGCCAGGTAATCCTGTTTCTCACCTTAAACATCTCGCTTAATACCCGGCCTATTATCAGGCTGCTTTCCCAATCGCAACAGACATATATACTGCCTGTCTCACGGATCAAAGGCTTTACGCTCGAAAGCCATTTCCGTGTATATTCTTCATATTCCCCGGGGTCAGTTTTACTAAACTTGCTGCCGTTAAAATCCTTATAGAGATTATATGGCGGATCGACTATAACAAGATCCGCAAATGCCTCCGGCAAACGATTCATCACTTCGATGCTGTCTCCGATTACGGTCTTATCGAGAACAGTATTTATATCCGTAACCGGCTGCTCTATACGGATACATCTTTCCAGAAACAGTCTGCCCTCTTCAACTGAGGTCGTTATCGTCTTATTACGGGGGGCTTTCTTCTCCGCCATGACTCTTCTCCTAATATTTTCGCTATTTATATAATAACACTGCCATGCGATTTCTATTGTCAAAAATATTGCCTCAATGATAAGATTAGCTTGGGATAGGTGTTATGTGGAGGTAAATAATATGTCACTTTGGAATTCGACGGCTGACACTATAAAGTGTCCCGGTTGTGCCGATAACTTGTTTTATGAAGCAAGTATAGGAAAAATGATCTGCCGTAGCTGCGGCGGAGTTTATGTGCCCAATAGCCTGGATTCATCGGGACGCCTCGAGATAAGAGACGTCGACGAAGAAGATCTCAGTCTTGAACACCAGCACGAGATAATCTGTAATTCATGTGGTGCCGCAGTCGTTACAGACGAGAATACATCTGCAGCTTTTTGTTCTTTCTGCGGTTCGCCGGCCTTGTCTATTAGAAGATTATCTCTTGAATTCAAGCCTGACTTTATAATTCCCTTTAAGATCGACAAGGCTGAGGCCGAGAGCATTTTTCTGGACTGGACCAAGAATAATCGCACTCTTCCGAAGGGATTTACTTCCAAGGAAAACATTGAGAAGCTTACCGGTATCTACGTGCCATTCTGGCTCATCGATTCATCCGTAGAGTGTAAATTGGAAGCCAGCGGCTACGAGACAATAGAAGGCAATCCCGCAGCTATACTTTTCGCAGTTGACAGAAAGATCGCCTTCAAGCTTAAAAGAGTACCTTTCGACGGAGCCAAAAAGATCCGGAATGCGCTTATGCGTTCGATCGAACCTTTCGATTATAGCGAGATGGTTCCCTTCTCTCCTAACTATATTCCGGGTTATTATGCTCAGCGCTACGACACCAAAGCCATCGATATGCTGGATTATGTCAGCCACCGTTTCGCCAAGTACGGCGGTCAGCTGGGAAAACTCTATGAACCTACGATGGGTACAAACTATAGCTATATGAAGATAGGCTCCGTTAGTGCTGAAGCAGGAGAATTCAAACAGTCGTATGCCCTGTTGCCTGTATGGTTTATGCGTTACAACTACAAGGGTGTAAATTACGATATCGCGATTAACGGTCAGACAGGCGAGGTTGGCGGAGACCTGCCTCGTAAAAAAATCTACAGCCTTTTCGATAACTATACAAGGGGCAGCGCAAGCTATATACTGCATTATGCTCTATATGTTCTTCTGATAACAGTAGGCCTGATATGCGCCTTTTTTATCCTGGGCTACGATGCCGATCCGGAAGCAATGCCTCTTCAGTTGATCGGAAGCAGCTCTCTGGTAATAGCGATAACTGTACTGATCTCGATCTACGAGAAGATGCTACGAAATAAAAGAAAAGAATTGACAGATAAGCAACTGGGCAAGAGTGACCAAGGCGAGCCCGATGCCCTGAATTATTATGATCCGGAAGGCGGCATTACTTTAATCGATCACAGCGACAAACTGATCGGAACCGTAGGTTACGAGAGGCTGGAGGAAGAAAGGATAAGCAGACAATACGGCAACCGGTCAGCTCTCAGTGTTATGAAAAATGTCAGGAGGTTAATTGACTAAATGATCTGTGATTCATGTTCTCACTACATCTGGGACGAAGAGACTCAGAGCAGCTTCTGTGATGTAAGTTTTGACGAAGACGAGTATGCCGCGATGCTCAATCGTAACAACAAGGAATGCCCGTACTTCAGCCTTGACGACGAGTATGCCACAGTCCGCCATCAGATATAACAAGATTTCTTATTGAAAAAAATCTCTGTTTTGGTTATACTAATCGAGCACTTTGGAAGTACGGAGATGTATCGAAGTGGTCATAACGAGGCGGTCTTGAAAACCGTTTGACCGAAAGGTCACGTGGGTTCGAATCCCACCGTCTCCGCCAAAAAGCCTGAAGTTACCCCCATAATTTGGACAGTGATGTTACGATTTATGGGGGTACTCTTATGCTTCCATATTAATCGGGTCGATCCTGTCAGATAAATTTCTCGGCCCATTTCTTTAGATCAGATTCGGATACACTTGCGGCAAATCTCTGTCCCTCAACAATGTTTGCGCCAGGACAGATAGCCTTCAGGTTCTTAGTTGTATCACCGAGGCCGGATCCCCCGGAGGTCGCGAAAGGAACGATCGTCTTTCCACTGAAGTCATAGGACTCTGCAAATGCGTCAATGATCGACGGCTCTCTGTACCACCAGATAGGAAATCCGACGAATACTGTATCGTATGTTGACATGTCATCAACTTTAGTCCCAATAGCAGGTCTGGACGATCTGTCATTCATCTCAACTGAGCTTCTTGATTTCTTATCCATCCAGTTAAGGTCTGCATTTGTGTATGGAATCTCAGGTGCGATCTCATATAGATCTGCCCCGATCGCTTTTGAAAGATTTGCTGCTACCTTGCCTGTTACTCCGCTTGCACTGAAATATGCTACTAATACTTTTGCCATGATCTGCCTCCTGTCGTGATTTATGTTAATTTGCCGTATTCCTCATCTGATACTTTTTCCAGCCATTCATTACTCGTCTCATCACCTGCTACTTCGATCGCAAGGTGAGAGAACCAGGAATCAGGTGCAGCTCCGTGCCAATGCTTTACTTCAGCAGGAATGTTAATGACCTTTCCTGGAGTCATCAGAACAGCATCTTTGCCCCACTCCTGATAATAGCCTCTTCCGCCGATACAGATCAGCATCTGACCGCCGCCGCTTTTTGCATGATGGATATGCCAGTTATTCCTGCATCCGGGTTCAAAAGTTACGTTGAACACCGGCACCTGCTCAGTTGAGACAGGAGCAAGATAACTCTGGCCGACAAAGAACTGTCCATACGGATTCGCCTCCCCTATTGGGAATGCTATCGAGTTCTGATATCTGTCTTTCGCGGTAAGTTCGGGAACATCCTCATTCCAGACTTCTTTTGCAAGCCGGAATACCGCCCATCCCTTAGGCCAACCCACATACATTGTGGCATGAGTGATGATCGCGGCAATCTCTTCCTTTGTAACACCGTGTGCTTTCGCATTCTGAAGATGATAAGCCAGGGACGAATCCGTAATCCCCGATGCCATAAGCGAGACAACTGTGATGATGCACTTTGTCTTAACATCTACAGCCTCATCATTCCACACCTCGCCAAAGAGCACATCATCATTTAAATGTGCAAACATCGGAGCGAACCCACCAAGCTGCTCTCTTCCTGCTGTCTGTACGATTTTCTCTGCCATATTGTTTAGCACCTCCTATTATCTTCTGTATTCCTGTTGTTTATACTTGCTTCTTTGATGCCTCTCGAATCATTTTGATAGAAGGCCGATCAGACAGTTAAATGTGATCTTGTATATTGTCTGATACTTAAAGTCAACGCCTGCGTCCTTCATTGCCTTCTTTTGTTTATCAGTAACCACCGAGTAAGGATAGATTCCAAACATGAAAGGAAAGAAGGCATATATAAAGCCCTGTATCTCGTCTTCAGTCATATCGGAGATGAATCTGCTCAGAATATCTCTTATATTCGATATAGATCGACCATAAGCAGCCTTAAATGCAACAAGATTCTCCTGTCTGCTGTTAGCTTCCATATCATAGTTATTCATAGCCAGAAGCTTGAGGAGCTGTTCGCGCTTTTGAAGAGTTCTCGCGATCCGATCAGCTACTTGTTCTCTTGTAAGGCTTCGAGATGCATTCAATATCTTCTCCAGATCCTCATTCCACCTGTCGTATTCTCGTTTATAAAGTGCCAGAAAGATCTCTTCTTTTGTTTGAAAATAGTTATAAATAGTCGGTCTGGAAAACGAGGTTACTTTACTGATCTCCTGCAGAGTTATCTCCTTGAAGCTCATTGTCTGATAGAGTTTCTCGCAGGCGTCAACAATTTCTTCTCTATGTGCTTTAGCAGTTTCCGGAGAGATTTTGGGCATATGGTCCTCCTTGCAATCACACTGACATCATGTCAGTATAATACACTTTTCCTGACACGCTGTCAACTTTTTCGAATATATTAACCACATTTCTGTTTTCCGGAGATCCCCCAAAAAAAAGAGCCTTGCGGCTCTTTCTACTTAATTCCCATTATCTTCATCCAACCCGGCATGTAGAACTCTTGCACTGTGTTCAGTGATTTTATTACTGCATCATCATCGTAATCATGTATTATCGGTTCAAAACACGCTGTCAGATATGCTGACAACAGCAAATGCAGCTCCTGCTCACTCAGATCTTTTGCAGGATAACCATTGTTCTTCATGTTTTTTATCGCCTTTAGAAATATCTTCTGATTATCTTCAACATAATCATGTATAAAGTGCTTATATTTTGTTCCGCCTGAACGGGAAATAAGAAGAATAAACTCACTTCTTCTGGGGAGGATTACTTCCTTAACCATGTCAACGAAAGTCTCTCCGAATAATTCTTCATCCTGAACATCATTCTCGAGAAGAGCATATTTTTTACTAATATGATTCTCAGTCCAGGTCGTAATGCTGTCTATCAGAGGCTCCACCATAGCATTAAACATGGCTTCCTTATCGGCGTAATGCCTGTAAAGTCCGGCAGAAGTCATTCCTGCACGGGCACCTATGCTCCTTATTGAAGCGTCCTCAAAGCCTTTCTCCAGGAATTCTTCCTTAATGGCTCTGTTCACCTTTTCATAGCTTAATGACTTATCTCTTGGCATGTTAAATCTCGATCATTTTTATTGTAATCGTTGATAGCTATCAACGATTACTTTTTATCCGATGATTTGTCAAGAGAAAAATGAAAATGCAGGAGGTGACCCGCATCAAGCGGCTCGGTGTCTATTACATGTGCACGCCCGTCAAGGCCTTATTTCAAGGCACTTTCATTTGCATGCGCATATATGATCCGTTTGGGATCAGCTCTCAACAACATATCCCAATCAGCCTTAAGCTTCTTGTTATCCTCATATGCTTCGAGATACGAGAGCGGCTCCAGATCACCGACGACGAAAGTGCCGTCATCAAGAAGGACTGAGATACTGTCCTCGCTGTGACTGGGGGTAGAGATGATCTCTCCATCGATCCCGAGTTCTTTTAAGAACTTACGTGATTCCTCGAAACGAATAATCTGTGCCTGACTCTCATCTATCGGCTTATATCCCAAGTATGGTTCTTTCTCAAATATCCCGTCTGAATAGTGCACAAGACCCGTCTGCGATTCCATAATGATGAGCTTAACACCCTGGCTCATAAGTTCGCTTATAAGTCCAATATGATCAGGATGATAATGCGTAGCCAAAACATATGTGATATCAGATACTTTGATACCAAGCCCCTTGATCGCCTTGTAAAATGCAGGCATGGTGCCGGCATAGTCAGTATCGATCAAAACGCTGCCTGTGTCTCCTTGAAGAAGAATTGTATTTGTATTTCCATACCTTATCTTGGTTAACATAATAACCTCAGTCCAACCGGTCATATAGTCCCAGCATGCCTTCGTGAGCCACGTCAATGTAATAATCGATCAGTCCGTAGATCCAATCATTCAGATCGGTGAAATTGAATCCGAGAGACTCAGCTTTGTCTGTATTGATACTGTATTCCGCTTCTTCGTTATAAGGAGCAGGATCACCGTCTTCACTTAATACTGCCTTGAATCCGGTTTCTTTCTCAAGATAATCGAGGATCTCTCTTATTGAGACAGTACCTTTCGAGCTTCCGTTCACGGCACCTTTGATATCCTTGTCAACAAGGAAAGCCATGAACTTTCCTGCTTCATCAGACCTTATAAATGACATTTTGGAATCAATATTATCTACCTTCATTGGAAGCTGCTTCATGACATGTTCAACATAAAAATACAGCCGCTTTGTGTAATCGTCTTTTCCGATAACAAAAGGATACCTGACGGCAATCCAATTTTTCTCAGGATACTTCTGCCACAGAGCATATTCAGCCTGTCTCTTGGTCACATCGTAAGGATAGTCCTTTCTGTCACACCAGATCAGTTCTCCGCCCTTGCCGTCAAAATCATCTTCAACAGTGTTGATGTGTTTGGGATCATAAACAGCCGTGCTGGACATATAGATATACTTATCATAATCGGCTGTTTCCATGATCTTACGGATATCATTTGAACTATATGCGATCTTGTCTATTATCACATCATAATGCGTTCCTGCTATCACGGCTTTGATGCTGTCCTCATCCTTTCTCTCAAAACATATCCTCGAAACTGAATCACCGTAATCATCCGGCGAAATCCCCCTAGTCGCTATCGTGACTTCATGCCCCTTCTTGATCAGGTCATTTACCATATGAATTCCAAAAAATCTCGTTCCGCCTAAAACCAGTATCTTCATTTATTCTTTACCCCACTCATTTCTGTTTCTTCGTTGCTCTCAGTTCGTTATTCAGGATTTACGGTTCCAATGCTGTCAGGTCAGACCGTTCATATCTGTTATGCCCTTTAATGCTCTTTTTGTATTTCCAGCACTTTATGGCATCGGCCAGCGAAGCACCTTTATTGTCATCGAAAAAATCCCGTACATAAGTATTATATTCAAACTGCTTATCTATGTCCTTTTTTTCGGCTTTCTTTGTGCTCTTTATTTCATTATAAGCAACTATCGCATCCGCATATGTCTTTCCGCTGTTAGATTTAAGCCATTTTTGAAAAGCGACATTGAAAGAAAAACTCTCGCCTATCTCGTGCTTAAAAAAAGCTCTGTGGATTTCCGAACATACCAGATTAGATTCAATGATGCTGTCTCTTGTTATTGCCGTTATCTTAGGCTTTTGAGTCCGCACCGTTTTTATGGCTTTGATCTTTCCTGTATCAAGATAATATGCGATTCGCTCAGTCAGTTCCGCTTTTCCGCCGGATGTCGGCAATCCGTTTTCGCGGCAAAAACTGACCAATTCTTCCTTGAGAAAATAATATTCAAGGAACTCTTGTCTCTTCAATTCAGTTGTTAATTCCGGTCTGTCTGCCATTACCATCTATCTCCCAAAAGCCATTCTGCAGCGTCGATTATCTTGATTCCTTCGTGATGGTACTCAGGCTGATAAGTCCTTGCTATTATCATTTTCTTATACCCATCAGCTATCTTTAGCAGGGGAGCGATCTCTCTTTCAAAAGTCTTCGGCTCTGTTATGTCGTATGAAACCTGTATGTATGTCCTATCGCCTTGTTTCATTGCTACAAAGTCGACTTCCTTCCCGCCTGCTACACCGACATATATTTCATAACCCCTTCTGATCAATTCCATAGCGACTATATTCTCAAGAACAAGACCATAATCCATATTCTTTGTCCCAAGTCTTGCATACTTGAAACTGTGATCAGACAAGTAATATTTATCTTCTGAGCGGAGGTATTTCTTTCCTTTGATGTCGTATCTTCTGACCCGGTAGAACGCAAATGCATTGCACAGATACTCAATATATTTACCGATCGTTTTATGATCAGCCGCTGCTTTACCTCCGGCAAGAGAATCTGTGATCGATCGGACAGAAATCTCACTTCCAATGTTGTCCATCATAAAGTCGATCAGCATGTGAAGCAGCGGTTCATTACGCACCCTATATTTGTTTACTATATCTCTTATTACCAGTGCATTGAGTACTTCTGTATTAATGTACCGGTACTTCTGATCTATATCCTTATAC
>CAMNGC010000008.1 GCA_946537885.1 uncultured Clostridia bacterium | reverse complement strand
CCGTAGGCTTGGGTGTAACCACCGTAGGCTTGGGTGTAACCACCGTAGGCTTGGGCGTAACCACCGTAGGCTTGGGCGTAACCACCGTAGGCTTGGGCGTAACCACCGTAGGCTTGGGTGTAACCACTGTAGGCTTGGGTGTAACCACCGTAGGCTTGGGCGTAACCACTGTAGGCTTGGGCGTAACCACTGTAGGCTTGGGTGTTACTGTTGTAGGTTCGGGCGTAGGCGTAGCCGAAGGCGGCGTAGGAACTACAACAGTTCCTGCTTTTTTATTGGGGTAATTTGCCCAAGAGCCGGAAGTGTATCCGCTGGCACCGTTAGGGTATGTAAAAGTTACTTTTGTCCTCATGAATGAATTCTTTGAGTTATCTGTTCTGCTTCCATATACAACAGAAGGAGCCGTGGTAGCTGCGATCTTTACATCCTTGAGGGCAGGACAATCGCAGAAAGAGGCTGTCCCAATGGACTTGATAGAACCGGGAATCACAATAGAAGAAAGACTGCCGCAACTGTAGAATGCTTTGTCTTCAATAGTCTCGATCCCCAAGGGGAAGGTTATCGATGAAAGAGAAGAACATCCGTTGAACATATTTGCAGGAATGGTCTTCAGAGATGAATTGTAGTAGCCGATAACTGTTGTCAGAGAAGTACAGCCCTGGAAAACGCCAACTGTATTTGCTGTCTGTCCCTCCGCCAGAGTCGTAAGCGAAGCAGGGATCCTGACTGTCTTTATGGAAGTGCATCCGTTAAATGCGCCGTACCCTATAGTAGTAACACTGTCAGGCAAAGTACAATCCGGGAGTTTGGAGCAATCCTGGAAAGCATATACTCCGATCGACTTAAGGGAAGTGGGGTAACTGAACGTTGCAAGCTTCGTGCAACCCCAGAAGGCATTATCACCGATTGTCGTGACAGAATTAGGAAGAGTGATGCTTGTCAGAGCTGTATCTGACTCAAAGGCATTACGGCCGATCGTAGTCAATACGGTATTGTTATCGAAGGTAACCGTAGTTAGACTGGTGCAGTTCATAAAAGAAGATTCACCGATCTCTTTTATATTCTTGCTGATCTTAACCGATGTTATCTTTTGCCCGTAAAAAGCAGAAGTTCTGATCTTGGTTATTGGGTAGTTTTTTCCTTGGTAATCTACATTTGCCGGAAGAGTTATGTTACCGGATACCGATTTAACACACCCATAAAGAGCAGCTTCGCCATTTGCGAAAGTGTAGTAGTAATCGCCTATTGCAACTTCGTTATCACCGGAAGCGGCAACAGAAACTCCGCAGAAAGGTACAAAAATAGCAGCAATCATGGCTGCCAACAACGTAAGAATCCCAAAATGCTTTCTCATAAACTGTCCTCCAGAATAATACCCGATAGCTATTTTAATTTAAGAGGAGAGTCTAATGCAACAAGGATTATTTGATATTTAGTTGACAAAGCATTTTTGTTTATGAACCTTTTCGAAAATCATCTAATCAACTTATGATGCCTTAAAACTTGACTGTCTCTGAAAATGTATGATTTTGTCTACAATCTATAGAAACAGGGACATGATTTGGAGACTGTCTCTGAAAACAAGAGCTTTTGTCTACGAACCGAAAAAACAGGGACACATTTTGGAGACAGCACGCAGACACAAAGCACAGAAAGAGGCAGGCCCGGCAGCCTGCCTCTTCTAAGTATACATTTATCAGTTTTCCTACTGACTCACGGCATTCCTGTTCAATACAGATCAGCGAAGGATTCCGTAGGAGTCGCAGATGAGCCCGAACTCGTCGGAGTTTGCGAAGCCGTAGAAAACATCCTCGCGGCTCGTGCCGCCGGCAAGTCTTCCGGTCCAGTCGTTGAAGCCGTCCGTGTCGGGCGTTCTGTTAAGGAAGGTACGGTAAAGCCTGGTGACATACTCGGCGTCGGAATAGTGGGCGTCGAGGAACTCAGGACTGAAGAAAAATCCTCTGGCTACAGCTGTTCCCGTGATAGCCTTTTCCTTCAGCTGGTTGGACCAGTCGGTCAGGCCGTTCGCGTCAGGAGTCCTTCCAAGACAAGTGGAATATAGGCGCGTAACAAATGCTGTTACATTATCGGCTGCAGCGGACTGTCCGAGATCCTCACGGCCGGATTCAATTCCGTACTTAGCACAGAGCTCTGCCCATTCGTCTGACCCGATAAAGCCGTCGATAACATCTCTTGCCGTCCAGCCGTTTGCCATACGGTTTGTCCAGTCTGCCTTGCCGTATTCATCCGCTTCTCTATCGAAAAAAGTTCTGTAAAGCACATCCAAAAACTCGGATGTATCGAGTTTCTTATCAAGGAACTCGGGTGAGAAGAGGAAGCCGTGTGCCAGATCTGCTCCTGTATAGCCGCCGTTTGTGACACGGTCTATCCAGTCTGCCTTGCCTTCGGGCTCAGAGGGGCGTCCGAGCGCTACATTATAAAGTCTCTCGACAAAGTCTGCCACGGTTCCGTCAGGTTCGGCTACGGGAGCATCAGTTACGGAAGGCTCAGGTGTGGGCGTAGGAGTATCTTCGGGCTCTTGGGCATCTGAAGAAGCGGTAACGACTTCGATCCCGCTCCAGGCTTCAGTGTCGTAGCCGGTGGAATCAGCCGGGATAGTGACCTTTGCTTCAGCATTAAAGACATCTGTTCCGAGCGTGCAGGCCGTAGTTCCGAGAAGGGTTACATCCTTAAGATTATTGCCGGCAAGCGCTCCGTCCCCAAGAGCTGTTACCGTTGCCGGGATTGTAATCTTGTTTACAGTCTCATTCATAGCGAAAACATTCTCGCCGACAGCTGTTACATCATATGCATTCTCACCGTCAGTAGCCGTCTCGGGGATTGTGATCTCCTCGCTCGTGTCGGCGCTGTCCCATGAAGTCAGCGTGACCGCGGTTCCTTCATCATTAACAGTGTAGGTCGCATTGCCATCCGTGAAGCTTAATGGGTCGGCCTGTGCTCCTTTGGAAGCACCGGGGGCAAGAGCGACTGCGATCGCCGCGACTGCTGCCGCAGCATAAAGAAAAGCTTTTCTCATGTTTATTCCTCCCAAATCCTTTTCGATGGTCCTTATATTTTAAAGACCCCACGATATAATTTCTACCTTATTAGTGTGGCAATTATACGTGAGGTCTTGAAGGCTTGTTTATATATCTTATTCTGTCACATAAACATCAATACCTACAGTCGTTAAGATCGAGTCATGTCCATCGTCGGCATTATGGATCACGAAGGTATAATCTCCCTGACTTAGATGTTGGACGTCACTGCTGTTCGGATCTACATAAAAGATGTATAGATCAGAAGAGATAACGGAGCTTTGGTCAAAGCGCAGATAGGGTCTTACGTTGGACGATCCGACATATTCACCATCCCGGTAAACATCGTAGATAAAACTCTCTTCGATAGAATGCGGGTTCTTTGTAACTATGTGCAGGATTATGCAATCCGAATCTATGTTATAGCTGTTAATCTCATCAAAAGGCCCCTGAATAAGGTCATCTGAAGAATCTGCAGTCTCGAAAATAACTTTGGACAGATCCTCGGATTCCGTGTATGTATAGGGTTCCAAGTCAGCCTCAGGGGGCGGACAGGCATCCGGGTCGTGGATCAAGGTGGCAGAGGTCGGCAGATAGAACTCGTCCGGGCCAAGGCCGTCACTTCCGAGACCGTCAGGGTTTTGTCCGTACCAATCAGGGTATGAGCCGAAAGTCGTGGAGTAGAGTTCTGCCAGCGTGTCGTCGTCGACCCTGCCGTCGTTATGAAGGGATTCGATAGCGTTACCGAGGCACTGTGTCATGAATGCATCGGTGTAGTCGATATCGGAAATGTCAGGCATGACCTCGGTGTCAGAACTGATGTACAGATCTCCGCTTTCGTCGCGAATGACATTGCCTTCCCAGGAGAAAGTAGTCGTCGATGCCTGATCCAAGGCATGAGTAAAGGTCTCGACTGCAAGGTCTCCACATGTTTCATCAAGATAACTGTCGACATCCAGATTGTTGACGCCGGCATAGATAGTCTCAGCCATGACAGCCGAGAAGAAAGCCTCGTCTTCGGCAACGGATTGTGCGACTTCATTGATATTTGGCGCGGTCGCGGATACGGAAACCGTTACCCATTCATATGTGGCATTAACAGATTCGCATGAGATATCGGTTATCCTGGAGAGGTAAAGGGACGCCAGTTCCGTGCTTGTTGCGTCATTATCGGGTATCAGCTCGGCAGCAGGATCTGTCATGGCTGCAGCTCCGTCAAGGTCACCTGCAACAAGCAGATCAAAGTATTCGGATACATAATCGACAGCCTCATCTTCGCTAACCTTGCTGAAATGGATTCCATCTATCAGAGATAGCAGATAGTCTGCAAAAGCCTCTGTTCCTTTTCCGGTGATCAGCCAATCCTCATCAACCTCTTTAACTTTGATAGTCAGCTCCTCCGTGACCATAAACCTTTCGTCACCGGCGACGTCATTGATCGTTCCGATAAATGTCTCCTCATCGGGAATAAGTCCCGAATCTGTCAGAAGCGATGAAACATCGATCGTAGTAAACGATACGGTTATATCGCCCTTGCCGGAATCCGTGGAGATATCACTTTCGATGATCTCGTAAGAAGAGTTAAGGAGGATCGCTTCGATCAGCGACGGATATTCTGCCGTGGACATCATGGAAGCGACCTTATCATCGCCGTTAACAACCAGTTCGTTATTCTTATCGATCTTGCCGGCGATAAGATTATCGCAGTAACCGGTCACAGTCTCCTCGGCCGCTTTCTCGGCCTTGGCCGTCTTGTCATTCTTGGAACAGCCCGAGAGGGGTGTAGCAAGGACTGCTGCTACGAGAATCAGGCTTGTAATCTTACGGTGATTCATCATATGCCGCTCCTGATTATGCGTCAGCTGTTGTCTCGCTTGTTACGGTGGCGCTGTATCCGACATTGTGCCAGCACTCGTCAGACCCGATCTGTCCTTCGGATGCATAATAAGGCATTGGAAGAGTTCCGCCTGCCTCAGACACACCTGTCAGAACATCAGCAACGGCATTTCCGCCTTCTGTACCGGGCAGATAGCACATAATAACCGTTGCCCAGTCGTCAATATAGTTGGAGATGAGAACATTACGTCCCGCAACGATCAGGGTAATGGTGGGGATATCAGCTTCTTCAGCCAGAGCGATAGCCTCGGCATTGCCGGGGAGCGCCAGATCGCCTGTAATCGAAAGATTCTCGGCGTCACCGTACCATTCTGCATAGGGAGTCTCACCGACACAGAGAAGAACTACATCGCAGCTGTCTATCTCATCCTCATCAGTTACTATCTCAAAGCCGACAGTCTCGGAAGCTTCCTCAAGCGCATCGAGGATCGTATTGCCCTCGCGCCACTGAAATCCTGCCTCGTCATCGCTCATTCCCTGCCAATTATTTGTCCAGCCGCCGCAAAGAACTCCCATATCGTCAGCTGCGGGGCCTGTTACGAATACACGCATGCCCTCGGTCAGCTCCATGGGACCGTCATCCTTAAGGACTACGAAAGACTCGGCTGCAGCTTGTCTCGCCAGCTCGTGTGAATAGTCTGAATCCCACTCATAGGCCGGCTCCCTGTTCTCAAAATACGGATCATCGAAAAGTCCCGCTTCGATCTTTACACGAAGTATTCGCGTAACTGCATCGTCAACCCTTTCCTGGGAGATCCTCCCGTCGTTTACGGCATCGATAATGACCTGTCTTGCTTCTTCGTAGTCAGCTGCTTCCATCAGCATGTCACATCCGGCATTGACGCAGAGGATAACATTCTCCTCGAAACTGTCGCCGGAGCAGTTATGCAGGGACTCCCAGTCGGTAATGATCATACCGTCAAAGCCCATCTCGTTCTTCAGCATCATGAGATACTCTGTGTACTCATGCATCTTAGTGCCGTTAAGCGAAGAGTGGGACGGCATGATGACCTGCACTCCGGAATCGACCAGAGCCTGATAAACATCAAGCCTTGCTTGGATCTCCTCGTCTGTCAGTTGAGCATCGCCTCTGTCGATCAGATTCTCACCTTCGCCTGTTCCGTATATAACGGCGCCATCAGCGAAAAAGTGCTTGGCGCAGACGATAACGCCCTGAGAGAGCATGCCCTCAGAATAAGCCACGGACAGGTCAGTGACTCTGCCAAGGTCGGAAGAATAGGATTCATATGTGCGTCCCCACCTCGGATCCTGAGCGTCAGCCACGCAAGGGGCGAAGTTCATTATCATTCCTGTATGGAGGATATCGCTTCCGGTAACAACGCCGATCTCATAGGCAAGCTCGGGATCGTTGGCAGCGCCGATATTTATGTTGTGGGGGAAGATGACACAGCCGCTTGCAGTATTAATGCCGTGAACGGAATCCTGACCATAGATGAAAGGGATACCAGTCTCGGAAGTGATAGCCGCTGCCTGATAGGTGTTAACAGTATTAAGCCACTGGGCATCCGTAGGGAAGGGCCATGCGTCGAATCTTCCCAGAACAGAGCCGTAGCATTCGCTGTTCATATCATCGGCAGACAGAGCATAGACTGCGCCTTCGACCATCTGTGCCGCCTTCTCCTCAAGTGTCAGCATGCTGCAGATCTCTTCGGCAGTCATTCCGACATACTCGGCTCTTATTGCAGGGTGAGGGTCGGGGGTTGGGGTAGGGGTGTTGGTAGGCTTCGGGGACGGCGTAGGTGTGGAAGTAGCGATCTCTGTCTCCTCGATCTCAGTCTCTTCAGTATCCGTCCCTTCTGTTACGGCTGACGGATCCTCTACAGTAGTCTCAACAGTCTCTTCTTCAGTTGCATCCGTGCCGGCTACTGCATCTGCCAGATCATCCAGACCTTCCTGAAGCTTGTCTTCGTCGATCGAACAAGCCGACAACATAAAAGCTGCCGCAAGTGTCGCTGCGACTGTTCTCTTAAACTTTGCATCAAATCTGTGCATAACTATCTCCCCCTTGATTCATTTACTACCCTCGATTATACAGTCTGACAACAAATAAGTCACCTGCGCGTGCGCATGCGCGCGTTACCTGTCCTATTTTATTTGCCGTCAGGTCGCCCCGGGTGTAAAATAGCTCTTGTTTCAATTGCTTGGCTAAACAAATCCGGATGAACGGTAAAGCTGCTTAAAATCGGCCTGTATCGCTTGTCCGTGTTCGGAGGGGAACAATGACAGATAATGAAATAAACACGTCCAAGACATCCGGAAGCAATGTATCCGGTGGGGAGCCATCGCTTAAGAGACAGCTTAATCCTACTCATGTATGGGCTATCGCTTTCGGCTGTATTATCGGCTGGGGATCTTTTGTTAATCCGGGCAAGAAGTTCCTGCCTAATTCCGGTGTTGCCGGTACTGCCATCGCCATGGCGCTTGGTGCCCTGGTCATGATGATAATCGCGTTCTCATATGCCTATATGGTTCCTAAATATCCCAAGGCCGGCGGTGAGTTTACCTTTACCAAAATGTGCTTTGGAAAAGCTGCTGCCTATATCTGCGGTTGGTTCCTTGTAGCCGCTTATCTGACAAATGTCCCCATGAACAGTACCGCCATCGGACTGATCGTCGACGGATTGGATGGCAGCCGCGATATCCTGAAGTTCGGGTTCCACTACACTATCGCTGATTTTGACGTATACATGGGCGAGATGTTTTTCGCTATGGCAATCCTTATTCTCTTTGGCATACTAAATATCATCGGTGTAAAGAAAGCCGGTATTGTTCAGACGATACTGGCTGTCCTTCTGGGTGTGTCAGTCTTAACTCTCACGATAGCAGCTCTCGTCTCCGGCAAGGTCAGTGTTTCCAACATGACTCCCTGGTGGGGTTTTGACAAGTCAGCTGCAGTCGAGGCATATACTAACGGATCGTATGGCAGCATAGACGAGTTTGCTCACTCAGGATCACTGGGGATCATAAGTGCTGTTCTCGCGACTTTTGCTATAGCGCCATGGGCTTTTGTCGGATTCGATACTATCCCTCAGGCAGCTGAGGAGTTTAAGTTCTCATATCGTAAGGTCAGTGTCATCATGCTGATCGCCATAGTTTTCGGATGCTTTGTATATACTGCAAATAACACCATTGCCGCGGCCGCTCTCGAGAATTGGCCCGAGCTCATAGTCGAGAATTCGTCTACGCCCTGGCTGCTCCTTGCCGCAGCCGAGAAACTGCTTGGACTGCCCGGCAAGATCCTGGTCGGCGTTGCCGTAAGCTGCGCGGTGCTCTCGGGTATTATGGGCTTTTATATGGCAAGCTCAAGACTTATGTATTCTATGGCAAGAGACGGCTATCTGCCGGCTTTCTTCGGTAAGATCAATTCCAGATTCAATACCCCTGTGAATGCCATGCTCTTTTGTATTATCGTATCCCTGTCCGGCCCTATCCTCGGAAGAGAAGCTTTGGGCTGGTTCGTCGATATGTCGGCTATCGGTGCCTCGATCGGTTACCTGGCTACCGCCGCGGCAACTCTTAAGACTATCAAAAGAGACGGTGACGGCAGCATCATGCTCAAGATCCTGGCTGTTCTCGGAGTGCTCTTCAGCCTTGCCTTTGTAGTACTGCAGCTTGTACCGATCCCCGGCCTTGACGGGGTGCATTTCGGTGACGAATCGTATATTATGCTTATAGTATGGATCGTGATAGGAGCTGCTTTCTATCTGTTCCGGAAGAATAAATTCGTTAACGACTGATCGTCAGGAACGGAGGCTTGTATGTCTTGTAAGATCGCTGTTGCGGGAACCGGTTATGTAGGTCTGTCGCTTGCCGTGCTGTTGGCGCAGAATAATAGAGTCACGGCGGTGGATATCGTGCCCGCTAAGGTTGATGCGATCAATAACAGGATCAGCCCCATTAAGGACGAGTATATAGAGAAATATCTCGCCGAGAAGGATCTTGATCTTAGGGCCGTAACAGACGGAACGAGGGCATATTCCGAGGCGGATATCGTGATCATCGCGACGCCCACGAATTATGATCCGCACCTTAATTTTTTCGATTGTTCCGCTGTCGAAAAGGTCATCGAGTCAATAATATCCGCCTGCAAGGAACGAGGTTCATACCCGATCGTTGTCATCAAGTCAACTATACCCGTGGGTTATACCAAGTCTCTTAAGGAGACCTATCCTGACGGTCCGGTCATTCTTTTCAGCCCCGAGTTCTTAAGAGAATCCAAGGCTCTCTATGACAATCTTTATCCCTCAAGGATAATCGTAGGAGCTGATCCGGAGGATCATGAGCGTGCGAAGCTCTTTGCAGATCTTCTGGTGCAGGGGGCCGAGAAAGAGGACATTCCCGTGTTGTTTATGGGGACGACGGAGGCCGAGGCGGTGAAGCTTTTCGCTAATACATATCTCGCCTTGAGAGTATCGTATTTTAACGAGCTGGACACATATGCTGAGATGAAAGGCCTTAATACGGCTGATATCATAGACGGGGTCTGCCTTGATCCCAGGATCGGCACTTCGTATAATAATCCGTCTTTTGGTTACGGCGGCTACTGTCTGCCCAAAGATACAAAACAGCTGCTGGCTAATTACGAGAATGTTCCTCAAAATATGATGTCGGCTATAGTCGAGAGTAATCGAACCCGCAAGGATTTTATCTCGGATCGTGTGTTGGAGAAGGCCGGTTACTATACAGGTTCCAGCGACTGGGATTCCGCCAGTGAGAAAAAGGTGGTTATCGGCATTTTCCGTCTTACGATGAAGAGCAATTCAGATAATTTCAGGCAGTCCTCCGTTCAGGGCATAATGAAGAGGATCAAGGCCAAGGGGGCCACGGTCATCGTTTATGAGCCGACATTAAAGGATGGGGAGACTTTCTTCGGCAGCGAAGTGGTGAACGATATCGAGGAGTTCAAAAAGAGGTCGGATACGATTGTCGCCAATAGGTATGACTCCTGTCTGGATGATGTAAAGGACAAGGTTTATACAAGGGATCTGTTCGGCAGAGATTAAAGCAGTTCTTACTATCTTCCGTGTTTTTATTAAGAGTGATTGCGGGTTGAGGCGCATTGCTGAAGCCTTGCGCGAGTGCGTGCCCGAATTTCCCGGAGGACTTCCCTGCGTATAGGGAACAGTTGTGGGAAAAACGCCCGCATTTCCCGGAGGACTTCCCTGCGTATAGGGAACAGTTCCGGGAACGCACCGGGGTCTGAACTATATTTATATTGATTTTTGTTCCAAACAGGCGCATACTCTGTTCGTAAATGAACACGCCCCGTTTTGCCGAGACTGTTCAGATACCCTACAAATCAACAAATCGGAGGCGCATATATGAGCGGCGTTTTATCGCGCAAGCAGTTTGACATCCTGGAGACATTGGCTTTGGCCGAGAGCTCTCTTACGCAAAGGCAGATCGAAGAGATAACGGGTCATTCGCTGGGTACTGTAAACCGTACCGTCAAGGAACTTACCGAGGCGGGATTTGCAGCTGACGGCAAGATCACGGATAAAGGCTTTGAGGCGCTTGAGCCTTACCGCGCCAAGCGTGCCGTGTTCATCGCAGCAGGCTTCGGCAGCAGGATGGTACCTATTACTTTCAACACACCCAAGCCGTTGGTAAGAGTTCACGGACAAAGGATAATCGACGGCCTTCTTGATGCATGTCTTAAGGCCGGTATCGAGGAGATCTACATCGTTCGCGGTTATCTGGCTGAACAGTTTGACCAGCTCCTTTATAAGTATCCCATGATCAGATTCATCGAAAATCCCATGTATAACGAGGCAAATAATATCTCTTCGTCCATGGTGGCAAGATATATGCTGTCCAACAGCTATGTTTTCGAGGCGGATCTGCTTATAGCCAACCCCGATATCATTCGCAAGTATCACTACACATCCGACTTCCTGGCCATCAAGAAGGATCGAACCGATGACTGGTGCTTCGAGGTCAAGGACGGCATCATTACAGAAGAGAAGGTCGGAGGCGAGGATTGCTGGCAGATGGTCGGCATCTCCTATTGGGATGAGGCAGACGGCAGAAAGCTCTGCAATGACATCAAGGAGACCTACGAGCAGCCCGGCGGCAAAGAAAGATACTGGGAGCAGGTGCCTCTTGTTTACTGCAAGAACAACTATAAGGTAGCCGTCAGAGAGTGCCGGGAGGACGACATCGTTGAGATCGACACGTTCAGAGAGCTCAAGGCTATCGATAAGACATACGATGTGTGAAGGGAAGGGATTCTTAATGGAAAGCATCAAACGTAACATTCTGCTCAACCCCGGGCCATCTACAACAACCGATACGGTCAAGTATGCTCAGGTAGTACCGGATATCTGCCCGCGCGAAAAGGAATTCGCAGGCCTCATGGACGGCCTGCGTCAGGATCTGGTGAAGATAGTTCACGGCAACCCTGACGAATATACTTCCGTACTGTTCTGCGGCTCCGGCACCATCAATATTGATGTCTGCCTTAACTCCCTGTTACCTGAGGGAGGCAAGGTCCTGATCGTGGATAACGGTGCCTACAGCACCAGAGCAAGAGAGATCTGCGAATACTATGGTCTCCCGTTCATTGACATGAAGTATCCGGTAGATCAGCGCCCTGATCTTGATGAAGTCGAGAAGACCCTCAAGGAGAATCCCGACATTGCGCTGGTACATACGACACACAATGAGACCGGAACGGGGATCCTGAATCCCATCCGCGAGATCGGTGAACTGGCTCACCGTTACGGTGCAGTCTTTACGGTCGATACTACATCCACATATGCGATGAGACCGATCAATGTCCATGAGGACAATATAGATTTCTGTATGGCATCCGCTCAGAAGGGTCTTATGGCTTTTACCGGACTGAGTTTTATCGTCGGAAGGCGTGACATAATCGAGAAGTCAAAGGATTATCCCAAGAGATCTTATTACTGCAATCTCTATATGCAGTATGAGTATATGGAGAAGACGGGAGAAATGCACTTCACTCCGCCGGTCCAGACGATCTATGCCACTTTGCAGGCGCTGAAGGAATACTGGGCTGAAGGTGAAGAGGCCAAGTGGGCACGGCATACGAGGGTATTCAATGCGATCAACAATGGTCTTGATGAGCTCGGCTTCAGACAGGTGATCAAGCCTGAGTGGAGAACGGGTCTCGTGTCTTCGGCGATCTATCCTGACGATCCCAATTGGAGCTTTGAGAAGGTTCACGATTACTGCTACGAGAGAGGATTTACCATCTACCCCGGTAAGATCAGCACTACAAATACTTTCAGGCTCTGTGCTCTCGGCGCCATTGATGAAGACGACATCAGGGATTTCTTCGTCGTATTTAAGGAAGCTCTTGTTACGACGGGAGTTCAGATCCCTGTCAAATATAAGGAATAAGGAGATATTAAGATGAAGACCGTTTACACATGTTTTTGCACTGATGTTATTCACGCCGGCCACTTGAACATAATAAATGAAGCCCGTAAACTCGGAAGAGTCATTGTCGGATGCCTTTCCGACGAAGCTTCCATCCGTTACAACAAGTTCCCGACCATCTCTCAGGAAGAGCGCATCAAGCTCTACAAAAACCTTGAAGGGGTTGATGAAGTCGTTATCCAGAATGACATGCTCTATGATGACATAATTGCAAGCATTAAGCCGGACTATATCGTTCACGGTGACAACTGGAAAGAAGGACCCGAGAAGCCTCTCAGGGATCACGTTGAAGTTCTCCTCAAGGAATTCGGAGGCGAGCTCGTGGATATTCCTTACACATATAATGATGAAGTCAGGAAGATCGATCTGCAGCTCAAGGAGAAGCTCGCCATGCCCGAGTACAGAAGAAAGAGACTCCGCCAGCTCCTCGGACTGACTCCTATCGTCAAGGCGATGGAAGCACATAGTGGTCTCACGGGTCTCATCGTCGAGAAGACGGTCGTTGAACACGAGGGCAGGCTTGATCAGTTCGACGCAATGTGGATCTCGTCGCTGTGCGACTCAACGGCAAAGGGTAAGCCTGATATCGAACTTGTTGACATGACATCCAGATTCAGGACCATTGACGATATCACGGAAGTTACCACAAAGCCGATCATTTTCGACGGTGATACAGGCGGACTTACGGAGCACTTTGTTTACACGGTGCGTTCTCTGGAGAAGATGGGCGTATCCGCTGTCATCATCGAAGACAAGAAGGGCCTTAAGAAGAATTCGCTCTTCGGTACCGAAGTTAAGCAGACGCAGGCTACCATCGAGGAAATGAGTGCCAAGATCGCTGCAGGAAAGAAGGCTCAGCTTACGGATGATTTCATGATCATCGCGCGTATCGAGAGCCTTATCCTCGAGCAGGGCATGGAAGATGCTCTGGCACGTGCGCATGCATTTGTTGAAGCAGGTGCTGACGGTATCATGATCCATTCCCGTAAGAAAGAGCCCGATGAGATCCTGGAATTCTGTGATAAGTTCAGGGCCGATAACAAGGAGACACCTATCGTAGTTGTCCCTTCAAGCTTTAACGTGATCACCGAAGAAGAACTTGCTGCTCACGGAGTCAACATTGTTATCTATGCTAACCAGTTGACGAGAGCTGCTTTCCCTGCGATGCAGAAGACCGCAGAGGACATCTTAAGGTATCACAGAGCCAAGGAAGTCGACGACAGGCTCATGAAGATCAAGGACATCATCACTCTCATTGACGAGCTGTAATATTTCGGAGGCAAGAATATGAAAGTAACATCACTTACCAAGATAATCGGTTCGGAATTCTATACGGGCGTTCCGGATTCACAGCTTAAAGCTTTGTGTAATTATCTGATGAGCGAATACGGCATCGATCCCGCTCATCATATAATCGCGGCAAATGAGGGCAACTGCACAGCTCTTGCTGCAGGTTATCACCTCGCGACAGGCAAGATCCCCGTTGTCTATATGCAGAACAGCGGCGAGGGCAACATCATCAATCCGGTGGCATCACTTCTTAACGACAAGGTCTATGCTATTCCCACGGTCTTTATTATCGGCTGGAGAGGCGAGCCCGGCGTACATGACGAGCCGCAGCATATCTATCAGGGTGAGGTAACACTCAAGCTCCTCGAAGATATGGACATCGCATACTTTGTGATCGGCAAGGATACGACAGAGGATGATGTTAACAAAGCAATGAAGGGATTTAATGAGATCCTCGCCAAAGGCAGGGACGTGGCCTTTGTTATCCGTAAGGGTGCGCTGGAGTTTGACGGTAAGGTCAAGTATGCCAATAGCAACAAGATGGTCAGGGAGGATATCATCAGGCACATAGTCGCTGCGGCCGGGGAGGATCCCATCGTGTCGACGACGGGTAAGGCGAGCCGCGAGCTTTTCGAGATAAGGACCGCCGCCGGGCAGAGTCACAAATATGATTTCCTGACAGTTGGCTCAATGGGGCACAGCAGCAGTATCGCCCTCGGAGTCGCGCTTAACAAGCCCGGACAGAAGATCTGGTGTATCGACGGTGACGGTGCGGCGCTTATGCATATGGGAGCCATGGCAGTCATAGGATCAAATAAGCCTTCGAATATGATCCATGTTCTCATTAACAACGGTGCTCATGAGACAGTCGGAGGTATGCCGACAGTTGCTTCGGATATTGATATGGTAGCTATTGCCAAGGCCTGTGGTTATCCTAATGCCGTAAGGGTAGAAGATGAAGAAGCTCTTGATAAGGCTTTGGCTGATGCAGAGTCTGCCGGTGAGCTGTCCTTCATCGAAGTAACTTGTAACATCGGCGCCAGAGATGATCTTGGAAGGCCCACTACCAGCGCTCTTGAGAACAAGAATAACTTTATGGATTATCTAAAGGAGCTTTGATCAGGAAAGAGCTTCTTCGATAACGGCCAGATTGGCCTCCATGATCGAAAGATAACTTATGCCGGACTCGATGTCGTCTTTATCAACGGACTGCATCGAGTCCAGTCTTATTATATCGGCCTTGCCGGAAGATGTATTCTCGACAATGGTGCGGGCGATGCCGTCATCTGATCCGTCGATTATCAGGATATGATCAAGTTTCAGTTCGTCCATCTTCCGTGACAGGAAAACGATGGTCTCAAAGCTGGCCTCGGTCTCTGCCGAGCACCCACTGAAGGCAGCGTAGTAATCAAGACCGTAATCTTTCACAAGATATACAAAAGGAAACCTGTCACCGAAAATAAGCGTGTTATGATCTGCTTTTGCCACCGTCTCAAGATAGCGATCATTGAGAGCTTTGATCTCGTTTATATAGGCCTCAGCATTGTTCTCATAGAGATCTTTATCTTCCGGATCTGCCTGGATCAAAGCATCTTTTATCGCTTCAACAAAAAGCACGGCGTTATTAAGAGACAGCCATACATGTTCGTCATACTCTTCTTCGTCATCCCCGACGCCCGCGTCTTCGTCCTCGGCCTGCATTCCTTCGACAGTCTCCTCTATCCTGGCGCGCTCCCCCAGAATATCCAACAAATTTATAACTATCATGTCATCATTGGTTGCATTATCGAGAGCGTCATTGACCCACTGATCTGACTCGCCGCCGACATAGATAAATATGTCACATTCGGAGATCGTCAGGATGTCCTCCGTGGAAGGCTGGAAGTTATGAAGATCCACGCCATTATCTGTCAGAAGCGTAATATCAAGATCCTCATTATCGCTGCCTGCTATCCTTCTTACCCAGTCATATTCCGGGAAGATCGTGGTGACGACGGAGATCTTGCCGTCATCTCTTACAGCGGGGGCGTTGCAGCCTGCCGATAAGGTCAGCAGAAGTGCCGCGCTGAGTATAGTGGAAAGTGCTTTCTTCATATGTAAACAAAAGATCCTTTTCGAGATTGAAATCTGAGAATTGTTCTCATTTTATAACACCGAAAGTCCATACTGTCAATTAGGCCCGTGTTGTCATGTTCAGAAATAATTGATAAAATAGCTGTGTTCTATTTGAAAAAAGGAGGGTTGTCATATGGGATTTATTAAGTGCTCCAAGTGCGGTGCCGATGTAGACGATCAGTATAAGTTCTGTTCAGAATGCGGCGCGCCGATCGAGAAGAAAGCAGAAGAAGCAGTTGCTCCTGTTGAAGAGAAGATGGAGAACGCTGTTTCTGAGACAGTTGAAAAGGCGGAAGAGATTAAGGCTGAAGCCGAGGCAGTATCGCCTGCTCCCGTAGTTCCTCCTGTTCAGCCTGTAGAAGAAGCGACAGCAGCTGCCGCGAATAAGGTCGAGGAAGCGCCCATTGCCGCTGCAGCGATTTTTGCACAGCCTCAGGCGCCCGTACAGCCTGTGCAGCCGGCACAGATGCCTCCGATGCCTCAGGGGCAGGGATGGCAGCAGCCTGTACCGGGATATACACCGATCCCCCAGCAACCGGCTAAGCCAAAGAAGCAGAAGAAGGTCAAGAATGCTGATGCTGCCAAGAAGGGCGGCGCCGGCAAGATAGCAGCTGTTATCGGTGTTATCGTAGTAGCGCTTGCGTTGATCCTCGGCGGAGTATATTTCCTCTTCTTGCGTGACAAGGATTCTGTCGATCTGCCCGAATATACACAGAAGAGTTTTTGTAAAGCCTTAGATAAAACGCTTAAGCTGGATGAAGATTCTGATTATAATATTCGTGATGAGGGGAAGACTACAGAGGTTGTTTCTACTTCCGATCTCGGATTCGTGTTCACTTTCGTTACTTATAAGAACGAGAGCAAGGCGCAGAAGGGCTTTGACAGCTGGTACAATATGATCACCGGAGAGGATTTCGAGGGCGATTATACTCATAAGGGCGACAGCGGTGAGGAATATATCACATTTGACGGTGAGTATGAGGGAGACTATTCCTACGGCGGAATCTATCTGTCAGGCAATACTGTTTTGGTCGTTTATACCGAAAGTTCCAAGAAGGGCGATATCAAAGATGTCAATGAGTTCCTGGAGGCTTTGGAGTATCCGCTGCCCTAAGTGCAATTAAAGCCGAGTCAAAGGCCGCTTCCTCGTGAAGCGGCCTTTTTTGTTCTGTAAGATCTGTCTATTGATCAGTTTTTCTCGAAATAAAGCAGGAATTCAGTGCCGTCAGTCAGATTAAATTCCAGTCTGAAACGACTGTTGCTCCTGCGATAGGCGATCAGGCCGGGCAGGGTGTTGCCGCTGAAGCGGATCACATCATCGTCAACTTCATAGCTGCCGGAAGCTTCTTTGAAGAGATCAGTCAGATATGTAGCGAAAACGCTCCTGGCCTGATATTCGTCGATGTTGATGTGCGCGTCGTTCTCTGCCGCTACACAATAGTCGAGCAGCTGTTCGTTAAAGCTGTTGGTGTCGAAGGTCAGACTGAAACTGCCGTCAGGGGAAAAGCGCATATTGGCGTTAAAGTAGACATCGGAAGAGGTTTGGATATCCACGTTATAAGTCTTTTCGAGAACTTCCTCGACCATGTAGGTGATGTCGTACTCGGCGGTGTAAGTGCCTGTCACGCGATCAGAGAGTTTATTGCTGCCGAAGAAGGTATTCTTCATTAGGGCAACTCCCGCTAATATGACAATGATCGTAATTATCGCGCTGATTATCTGCTTATTTCTATCCATATCTTCCCCTTCTTATCGGAATTTCCCTAATTCGGATTATATATTAGGCTTGTTGAAGAATCAAAAAAGGGGACCGGTTCAAGCAGAACCGATCCCCCCGGTATTTTGATTGATCGCGCTTATCACAAATATGTAAGGAACTGTGAAGCAAGAACTACCAGAACCAGAGCGATAGGATATGTTGCCGCGTATGCGGAAGCAACATCCGATGTGCCGGAAGTCTGGATGAGGGCTCCGAGAGCAGGCGTGGATGTCATACCGCCTGTGATGGAACCGAGGTTATTAAGAAGGCTCAGCTTCATGCAGTACTTGGCAATGACAAAGCCGATGAAGAGTGGAATGATAGTCATCACAGCGCCCCATACGAAGAGCATTCCGCCGTATTCCTTGAGTGTATCTACAAAAGCTGCGCCGCCGTCAACGCCGGCACCGATCAGGAAGAATACGAGACCCAATTCCTGGAAGATGGAAAGGAGCTCGGCATTTACCTTAAGGCTGAGCTTGCCGATCCTGCCGAAGTGACCGAAGATAAGGCCCATGATCAAGGGACCGCCCGTAGCGCCGAGGCTGAAGGAAGAACCGTGACCGAGAGGGATGCAGATGCCGCCGAGGATGAGACCCGTGAGGATCGTCAGAGCGAAGGCGCCGAGACCGAATTTCTCCATCTCAAAGAGCTTAGGCGCGATCTTGTGCTCATCGCCGAACTCGCCGGCTGCAGAAAGATGCTTGCGCTCTTCTTCCATGTTGGCCTTAAGAAGCTTAGGAATGATCTGAACGAAGAGAACAACTCCTATAACGCCGAAGGGGTATGCAATGGCATGACCGACTGCGATCTCGCCGAAATACTCGCTGTTCTCAAGAGCTCCCTGAGCTGCGGCAAAAGCCGGTGTACTTGTAAGGGAACCGGACAAGAGACCTACGCCCATGGCGGAAGTCATGTCAGGAACGAAGAGGATGATCAAGGCACAGGCAGCAGCGCCGCTGGCGATGATGATCGCTCCGAGAAGCACGTATGACAGTGCGTTCTTTTTCAGATTCTTGAAGAATGTGGGGCCTGCGATAAGTCCTACCGAAGTAACGAAAAGAACCAGACCCAGTTGCTGGAGAAGCTTGAAATAGGTATCGACGGTGCCGACGCTTCCGGCCCATCCGTCGATCTTGCCGACGTGGTCGCCGTATCCTATAGTGACACCCTTGAAGTGACCTGCCACAAGAGCTACGAGGAATATTGCCGCAGTTCCGAGTGTGACACCCTTAACATTGATCTTTCCCAAAAGATATCCGATGACGATAATGGCAAACACAAAGAACAGAACGAGCGTTACGCCCTTAATGCTGAAAAGGTATGTGTCCCCGAGATCGCCGAGCTTGAAACTCAGACCATCAAGATTCATATTTCATGCCTCCTTAAATATAAGCCTTTTACAACGAATAAAATTATAGCAAGAACATAATAGTGCTTCAAATTAAACCGGGGTCAAAAAGCTTTGTAAAAATACAGAAAAATGGGCCCTTCTGACGGTCTGTCGTTGGTCATAATGTAATAAGGCAGATAAAATAGAATCCCCAAGATCGTATAGACCTGCCGGGAAGAGCTTTTCGAAAAGCTCTAACACCTTAGGGGACTCTTGCGTTATAATACAAGGCGATTTGCGAAAAAGGAGGAAGACAGATGTCTGACACAATTCCCTATAAGATATATTTGAGCGAGAGCGAGATCCCTACAGCATGGTACAATGTTCGCGCCGACATGAAGAATAAACCCGCGCCGCTGCTTAATCCTGCCAGCGGTAAGCCTATGACGGCTTCAGAACTCGAGAAGGTTTTCTGTTCCGAGCTTGTCTCCCAGGAGCTGAACGACACGGACGCATGGATCGAGATCCCTTCCGAGATCCGTGATTTCTATAAGATGTACAGGCCTTCACCTCTGGTGCGCGCCTACTGCCTCGAGGAAGCTCTCGGGACACCTGCACATATCTACTACAAGTTCGAGGGCAATAATACATCCGGCAGCCACAAGCTGAATTCATCGATCGCTCAGGCCTACTATGCCAAGAAGCAGGGCCTCAAGGGTGTAACGACAGAGACCGGAGCAGGTCAGTGGGGAACAGCCCTTTCCATGGCGTGCGCTTATTTCGGCCTTGACTGCCAGGTATATATGGTTAAGGTCTCCTACGAGCAGAAGCCTTTCCGCCGTGAGGTCATGAGAACCTACGGTGCCAAAGTCACTCCCTCCCCGTCTATGACAACCGAGGTGGGACGTAAGATAAATGCCGAATTTCCGGGGACAACGGGCAGCCTCGGCTGCGCCATATCCGAGGCAGTTGAGGCAGCTGTTTCACAGGAAGGCTATCGTTATGTACTGGGTTCCGTCCTGTCCCAGGTGCTCCTGCATCAGACCGTTATCGGTCTTGAGACAAAGACGGCTCTTGATAAATATAACATCACGCCTGACATCATAATCGGCTGCGCAGGCGGAGGATCCAACCTCGGCGGCCTGATATCACCCTTTGCCGGGGAGATAATCCGCGGCGAGAAGGATTATCAGATCATTGCCGTAGAGCCGGCTTCCTGTCCTTCACTCACAAGAGGTAAGTATGTCTACGACTTCTGTGACACCGGTAAGGTATGCCCTTTGGCTAAGATGTATACTCTCGGATCCGGATATATTCCGGCACCCAACCATGCAGGAGGCCTTCGCTATCACGGCATGAGCTCCATTGTATCCCAGCTCTATGACGATGGCATCATCGAGGCGCGTTCTGTTAAGCAGACCGAGGTCTTTGAGGCGGCGCAGAAATTTGCCCGCATTGAGGGTATCCTGCCGGCACCCGAGAGCAGCCATGCTATCAAGGTGGCGATAGACGAGGCACTGAAGTGTAAGGAGACGGGAGAAGAGAAGAACATCGTCTTCGGTCTTACGGGAACAGGGTATTTTGATATGGTGGCTTACCAGTCATTTAACGACGGCACCATGAAGGATTACGTTCCTACGGATGAGGAGATCGAAGCATCTCTGGCCAAGTGTCCCAAGGTTGATGCATAAATGCCGTAAGGCAATATCGGCGTCTTAATGGCAGTTGTAAAAAATAGTTGAAAAATGTAAAATACCTTTTGGCAGTGTTCTATGCATAGATATTCGCAGATAGGAGGTAAGCATCTATGTACTGGTTTTTGATGAAGTTAGAGAGTGTTGGTAATTTCTCCGGATTGGAAGACGGAGTATTCAGCTGGACATTTTTCGAGGGAAATGTTGCTCAGGTTGTTGCGCTCGTGGCATTTTTGGGCGGACTTTTGCTGAACTTCAAGACAGATGCTGCATTTACCAAACTCTTGGGTGTCCTTTTGCTTCTTTTAGGTACTGCGATCATTGTGATCAGAGTCCTGTTAGATCGCGGAATCTTGCCTTTGTAAAAAGCATTTGAGGCTTTGGTTAGGCGTGAATAACAAAGAAATTTGTCATTGATATTTGGCGCTCAACTTGCTATCATTCTAGTAGAAATACAGCATATCGGTTCACTGATCCAGATCGAGTGAACAAATTGAAGAAGACAACTATCTATATCTATCCCTTATTCCATGTTGAGGGCATCCCGATTATCCTTTCGGGATGCTTTCAATATTTTAAAGGGATTTTTGTCTGGCGAGGGAAGCCGGGCGATCAAGGTTAATCTCCGAAGCAGTGACAATGATTCCCGGGACACTTCCTTCTACATAGGGAGGTGTTCCGGGAATTCAGCTTGCTTTTCACGATAAAGCTTAGTTTACACGGTTGATCGGCTGTCCCGCCATATAAGCGCGAAGATTGTCGGCAGCCGCCTTGATCAGACGCGCTCTGGTCTCACGGGGAGCCCAGGCTGTGTGGGGGGTGATGACACAGTTCGGAGCATCGAGCAAGGGGTTATCTGCCGCCATCGGCTCGCAGCATACAACATCTGCCGCGTAACCTGCCAGCTGCCCGGATTCCAGCGCGTCCCGGATATCCTGCTCCACCACGAGAGGTCCGCGAGCGGCATTTACAAGAAGACTGCCTTTCTTCATGGACGCGAGAGTGCGGCTGTTGATGATGCCTTTGGTCTCGGCAGTAAGCGGACAGTGGAGTGTTACCACATCAGCTGTCGGCAGGGCTTCTTCAAGTGTTGTAAAGCGGTAGAGCGACTCGTGACTGCCGGCAGGGGCGGGTTCGGAAGGCAGACGGTGGGGAACGATGGTAACATTCATGCCGAGCGAAGAGAGCGTAGCAGCGACGCGGCGACCGATGCGGCCGTAGCCTACGACCACTGCGGTCTTGTTCCATAATTCTGTCAAAGGCTCATTCCAAAAGCAGAACTGCGGGCATCTTACCCAGTCACCGGCGCGGACGGCGCTGCTGTGGACGGCTACCTTGTTGGTGAGCTCCAGCAGCAGGGCGATGGTATGCTGCATTGTCGCATAGGTGCTGTATTCCGGGACATTAGTCACGACGATGCCCTTTTCCGTTGCTGCTTCGATGTCGATGACGTTAAAGCCTGTGGCAAGCACGCCGATATACTTGAGGTCAGGGAGCTTTTCGATAGAATCCCTGTCGAAAACAGTCTTGTTGGTGATAGCTACCTCGGCGTCGGCTGCTCTCTCGAGCAGGAGTTCCTGAGGGGTTACGTCGTAAACTGTTAGTTCTCCCAAGGATGAGAGCTCATTCCAATCGATATCGCCGGGATTGGCAGCGGATCCGTCAAGTACAACAATGCGCATATGATACCTCCGAGTTGATCTTTTCATAATTATAGCAATAACGGACTTACAAAATATCCCGGTTTTTTGATATTTTATCTATACAAGCATCGAAATAATGCGATAATGAGGGGTAAAGACACGTCAGGAGGATTCCCGGTATGTATTTGTTATGTTATGGCAGATCGGAGAAGGCGCACAAGACCGGCTCGCGTCTGCTTGAGAAATGCGAGGGTGAGTGGATCCGTTCCATTGAGAGATTAGGACAGGACAGCGACAGTGCCATCGGAAGAGTCGATGCGGCAATTGTCCTTATACTTCCTTTGACCGCATCTGTGAAGCTTTTTACCGACAAGATCAATATATCAGACGTGTCAGGGATACCGGTATATACGGTCGATCCGGCCGGGCGCTACGCGGGTGCATTAAGGCATGGAGGTTATAACAGCTACGAGATGCTTGCCGGTATCTGCGAGATGCTGGACTGCAAGACTTTATCGGATGATAACGATCTCGGGGAGATCGCCCCGGATCTTAAGAAGGCCGTCGAGAAATACAGCATGATCCCCAGTGATCCGGCGCTGCTTGACGAGATAACGGAGCACATAGCCAAGGGTGGCAGAGTCAATGTCTATAGCGACATGACGATAGATCTGCTTGAACCGACACTTGATCATCACTCCTATATTATGTATCCATACAGGACCAATCAGAAGAAGGAGCTTGTTGCTGCTTATCTGGCGGCCGGCAAGGATGAGAGGCCATCGATCTTTATTACCTGCACGCCCATGCCTGAGCAAAAGATTCCGGGAGTTCTGGTGCTGACACCCAAAAGAGTAATAGTCGGGTTGGAACTTACGGCAAGAACTGATCCGGATTATGCTGTGGAGACAGTGAAGCGGACTCTCGTTAATCACGGAATAAATCCGAAGAGTTGTTCGACAATAGCCGTATCGGCCATAGTCAAGGACAGTGATGCGGTAAAGGCAGTTGCCGACAGTTTGGGGTGTTATGTTACATCCTTCGATTCAAGGCTTCTTAAGGCGGTAATGCTGCCCCTTGCAATGACCTATTCGCCCTCCAAGAATGAGGCGGATACATGTACTGCCGCGGCCTGTCTGGCCTCAGATAACGGTAATCTCCTGGTCAGAAGAGCGGGGGAAAAGAATACGGTGCTCCTGACTGCCGCCATACGTAAAGGCAATATCGCTTTAACGGAATGATAGATATATATGCAACGATCGTTCATTTTTCATCGTCTATTTAGTACAACAGCTTTTTGGTATAGCTGAATGATAGCGGAGGAGAAGAATGAAGCGTAAGTATCTTAACAGATGTCTGTCAAGTTTGTTCGCACTGTGTTTCATGGCACAGGTTCTTTTGCTACCCGCTTGCAGTAAGGCTGAGAGTGATCAGAATGCTACGGCAGAGAGCGCGGATGATACTGTATTTACAGAAGAAGAGATTGACACTGATCCGGAGACGACACTGACTGCTGCTGTAGAGGAATCGGAGATAGTAGTTGATGATTCGGGTAATATCAATTCAGCAGATATTTCTTCAGAATATGTATCGGAGACCGAGGGAGACAATGCCTCCACAAGCGCTAATGTGTTCGTAGGGACGAGAGATCCCGAATTTATTATTTGCGGGCATGAGCCGATCGATCAGAAAAGCGCCACCAATATCGACCTCGGTATTATGGATTTCACAGGCAGCAGATATAGTGAAGCGAGTAATTTTGTCTCGGATGACGGCTATTTCTATGTACAGCAGGCAGCATGGAGCGATGACGGGAAGATGCAGTTTACCGTGATCGATATTGCAAACGGAGATATTGTCGGACAACTTCCGATACCGTTGGACAGGTCTCAATACGGAATGGACGCCTTTGTTTTCGAGAAGGAGGGCGTTACCTATATGGAGACTGATGTCTATGATCCGGAAGGCACCGTATCAGATATCGTCTATTACGTCGTTGATACTGATACTTTTACTGTCGGTGCTGAGGCAGAGCCTTTTAATGGGGAAGATCTGTGTATTGTATCTCAGTGCAAGATGCCTGATGGCGATTGTTTTATTGTTAGAGATCAGAATTCTTACGGAGAACCGCTGATATACATCTATCAGGACGGAGAAGAGGAAGCTGACCGTGTTGTTGATATGAGAAGCCTTTGCGGCGCGGAAGATGTGGGGCTGTCCTTTCTCGGCTATTATGCGGATTCGTCTATCGTTGTCAGGATCTACGATATGGAAGGGATGGAGATCTCTTTTATTCTGAATTACGGCGACAAAGCAGATGAGGAAGGTCTGATAAGCAGCCATTTTCCTCCCGATCTTTACGGCGCAAACGGACTAATAGCAAACAGCCAAAACAATCTCTATATCGCCAATGCCAACGGAATAGTAAAGATCGATCCCGATGACAGATACTTTTCGGAGATCATACTGAATTATGCCGATGTAAATGATGACTGCAATGTGACTTTGTGGGCCAATCCCGTTTGCGTAGATGATGACGGTTCAGTTGTAATGATTACTTATGAGTATGAAGAAAATCTTGGAGAGCATCATCTGGTCTATACCCGTATTTCCGCTGAGGCTGATGTTGAGGATCCCAGACGTCCCGTTAATCTACTGGTGTACGGATACCCTGACGCTGCGATAACTACTTCCGTCAGTGCTTTCAATCAGTCAAATTCGGATTACAGGGTAAGGATGCTGATCCTCGATTCCTATGTCTCCGAAGGGGTTGCGCTTGATCAGGCCGATGCGTCGTTCTCGTCGGACTTCTCCGTAGAGTACAATAATCCCTACAGCACATCAGAGATGTTACTTGGATATTTGGATTCCGTGTTGTGTGAGCCGGATATGATCGACATATTCATATCTGACGGGGCACAACCTGAGCTTCAGGCTACCGGATCCTTTCTTGATATGACTGACTATATCGATCACTTTAATGACGAGCATCCCGGTGAACTCTATGAGAATATCATTGACTGTGCCCGGCTTTACGGAGGTCTCTATCAGATTCCCTACAAGTTCTATTTTACGGGGATCGCAAGCATGAGCGATATTACAAGCGAAACGCTTTCCGATAATAATATCGATGGCGAGCTCATTGAAGGTGTTATCAATATTGTTGAGACCGATTACGAGAACTATCAGAAGCTTTCAAGCTCCGTATGGGGATTTGACATTTATGCAGCAGGTTGTGCTCCCATGGACTATTTTGATGATCTCGTAAGCATTGAATATCAACGACTGATCCAAATGGATGATAACGGTCACATCTCACTTGACGAGGACTCGTTAAGCAAGGTTGCCGAATACATTTCAACCTATGGTTGTGCACCGGATTATTCCGATCAGAATGTGAGAGCTACTCTTATGAGCATACAATCCAGCATGGATTTCCTCTGGGTCTTTGATATGTCGTATTTGATCAAGAGTTTTGTTCCTCTGCCGTCGATCAACATGGAGGATGCCAGCGTAAATGTCACTCCCTATATGTCATTTGGCATTGCTTCCGGTTGCAGCGAAACGGAAGGCGCATATGCGTTCCTTGATTGTATGCTGTCTAACAGGAATAACGGTGAATATGAATTTTGTTTGAACAGAGAAGCATCGGCTCAAGCAGTGGAAGAAATGGTCGACAGGCGATTGGCCACAAGGGAAGAGCTGGATCTGGCTTTAGCTGCAACGGAGCAACTCATTAATGCTGCCGGCAATATGACCTATGTTGACTCGCACTTAAGATCAACTTATTACAACATCGGAAGTCCGGATGAGGTCGATCCGGCTATGTATGCGGAACAGATCTGTTCCGACTATAATAATTGATTCAGAGTCTTACGAGAGTTTCTCCGCTCTCGTAAGCTGTGGATAAAAGGGTTAGATTAGGGATAGCAACGGAGATACGCTTTCCCGGAAAAGAGGAAAAATGAGAAAAAGCAGGATTGCTGCAGTGTGTATTTCTGCAGTTATGATGTTGTCGTCCCTTGGGTTAGGCGGATGCAACAGTAAGTCGGAGTCTTCTGAGACTTCAGATGAGAAATGGTTTCAAGTGAAAAAGGTTGATGCTTCGGAGTATTATGAAGGAGTTAACTTTCCCAGTGCTGACGGAGGGACGGAACTTGTAGGAAGCTATGGCGATGTGATCGTCGTAATGACGATCATGATCCCACAAGAATATGATCCTGATGCTTTATATCAGGACAGCGAGGCCTGGTTCTTGGATTTCTACAGCAAGGAAGGCGAGTACATTAAAACAATACACATAAATGATTATCTGGATTACGATGATATCTCTGTCTTTGCTACTGCGAAGGTAGATTCAAACGGCATCAAAATAATGCTGAATGGTTATGATGTAAAAACAAGTGCTGAATGCAATTATGTTATGCCTATCGATCCTGATACCCTGGAACCCGGTGAGATCGTCCCTGCTGAAGAGGGCAGTGATCCCTATGCCAATCGTTATCCCGGAGCCTATCTCGCGGATACGATTTCTGATTGCGGTGTAACGATATACAGCTACTGCAAAGGCGCCAGCAGTCCGAGCGAGAAAACAAGTTATATTCTTCTGATCGTTGATGAAGACGGTAACGAGACTGAGATCGATCTCGGCAAACAGTTCCCGGACTGTAACATCTGGGATATCCCCGCTTATATTACTATCTCGGAGGATAAGATCCTTTTGTTGCCGTTTATGGACGATGGCGCTTTCAAGTTACTGTTGGATCTTAATGATATGACTATCAGCGAGGCAGGGACAGAATATGACTGGATCGACGAGGATGCCTTTTTGGGGATGGGTATAACCAATATTGAAGGGCAGGGATCCTTCATTGTAGACAGCATGGATTCTTACTTGGGAGGGAATTCCTGCCTTAAGAGAATCAATGTTGAAGAGCAGAGAATGGAAACTGTCATTGACTTCTCGCATGTTGTGATCAATCAGATGGATATGAACGGTATGAAGCTTATCGATATTCATGACGGTGAATATATTTTTGCGGGTTATAGCTATAACGGCAGTTTTGCCGTTCTTACCCTTACTGAGCTTGAGGGCAATCCTTTTGAGGGGAAGACAGAGCTTAAGGCAGCTTCGCTGACAGGATATGATTACGGGATCCTCGAGAGTATCTACAGATTTAACGCAACTAATGAGGATTATTACATCACTGTCGATCACAGATACGATCTCGGTAATTATGAATCAGATGACAATAATGCCACGACTATGGATGATTACAATGACTCAAGGCGTTCCCGGGAAGCGGAGATCAGCGATCAGTTGATGGTTGATCTGATGGCGGGAGACGGGCCTGATATCCTTTTTAACGCATCGTCTTTAACCGCGATCAATCGTCCGGATTATTTGGTTGATCTGTCAGATCGCATCGATGATGAATCGACTTGTTTTACGAATGTTCTGGATGCAGTACGCACCGGGGATGCGATCTACCAAATGCCTGTATCGTTTATACCGAATGGTATCGTTACTTTTGATCAGTATGTTGATGAGGGCCAGGAAGGATTCACTTTCGATCAGTATGAGAGATTTGTTGATGAGATATGTAACGGTAACGACCCCATGAGCGACTATACTACACAGAAGACATATTTTTCCGAACTGTTTAATTCCTGCTCTGATCTTTTCATCTCGAACGGAACGGCAGATTTCAATAATGACGGATTCAGGGATCTTGTCTCATTTATCAAGGATCATGTCAAGAATACCGATAACAGTCTGCCTGAATACGATGGAGCAACGGTTGAATATTATTATGACTACGGAAACGGGACGGCAAATAACACTCTGCCTGAAGGCAAATACAAGATGCTGGATGATTTTGGGTTCTTCCTTGAGAACTATAGTGAATGTCTTGAAAATGTCAGGTTCCTTGGCGCGCCTTCTCCGGACGGAAGAGGTCCTTCCTTCACGGTCGGAACATCAATTGCAATCTCTGCCGCTTCTGACGATCCCGAAGGCTGCAACCAATTCCTCGATATGTTCTTAGATTCCGATATGGCATCTGTTATCGTGTACGGCATGGACACAGCGAGCAGCTCCGGTTCCGTAGTCACAGGCGCGCATACATTCTCTGTAACAGTGGGCTCAACATCTATACCGGTCAACAAGCTTGCATTAGATAGTTATATGCAGAATGCGCTCGACAATTATAATTCCAAAGTTGAGTATTATAAGAACATATTTACGGAAGATGAGCTCCGCATGTACGGGCTTCCGACAACATCGCTTTCTGACGATTGCTTGGATATCTATCGGGAGTTTGTTTCTTCCTGTGATCATGTCTATACGGAAGATCCCTATGTGGCCGTGATCTTGAGTGAGGAACTTCAGGCATATTACGAAGACCAGAAGACGCTCGATACGGTTATCGATACATTGACTAACAGAGTCAATACCTATCTGTCCGAGAGAGGATAAGACAAACTTGGCTCACATGAGTCTTCTCCACTCTCGTAAACTGTTAATAAAAGGGTTAGATTTGGGATTGCAATGGAGATATGCTCTCCCGGAAAAGAGGAAAAATGAGAAAAAGCAGGATTGCTGCAGCGTGTATTTCTGCAGTTATGGTGCTGTCGTCCCTTGGGTTAGGCGGATGCAGTAGTAAGACCGATGAGGATGTAAGCGATGATACTACTACATGGTATTCAGCACAAAAGAAAGATGCATCAGAATATTATTCTGATCTTGACATCTCCTATGATTCAAAGCTGACATATCTTGTCGGGGTATGCGGTGATTATATTATTGCCTGGACATATATGTTCCACAACGATTACGACCCTGATGCACCCATACAGGATACAGAGGATTATTTCATGGATCTTTACAGCGTACAGGGTGATTATATTAAATCGATACATGTCAATGATTACATCGACCTTGAGGATTATTCCGTGTCTGCCGAACCAAAAGTAAATGATGAGGGAGTAGATATCATCCTGGACGGTTATGATGTCAATACATGGAGATCAAGCCGCTTCAAGATGACGCTCGATCTCGAGAGTCTGGAATTGGGAAAACCGGAAGACTTGGATAAAAATTCGGATCCGTATGAATATCGTTATGTAAACGCATCTCATCAGGATGTGTGGAAAGTTAACGGCTATTCGATCCACCTATATTATAATAACGGCACCAACCGGAACGGCCGGTCATCGTATATATTGCTGATAATCGATCCCAATGGTGAAGAGCATGTAATCGATCTTGCTAATGAGTTTTCTGACATAAGTATCATTGATCTCACTTCTTATATCGCTATGCCGGATGGTAAGATCCTTATTTTCGCTAATTTTGGAGAACTGAAGCTGGTACTGGATCCGGAAAGCATGACAGTTACCGAAGCGGGCGACGAAATGGACTGGCTCGATGATATTTTTTTCTATGGGATCACGAATATTGAGGGAGAAGGTGCTTTCGTCGTGGACAATTACGACTCGAGTCAGGTTCTCGCGAAACTGAATTTTGAAGAGCGCAAGATAGAAACGGTCATTGATCTATCCAATGTTCTGATCAACCCCTTTGATATAAATTCCATGTTGCTCGTAGATATTCATGACGGTGAATATGTTATGGCCGGGACACTCTATAATCAGGAGTTTGCCACGGTAACTATTAAAGAACTTGAAGAAGACCCCTATGAGGGTAAGACGGAACTCAAGGCGGTATCTCTTACAGGTTACGATTACGGTATCTATGAGAGCATCTTGAGATTTAATGAATCAAATGAGGATTATTACATCAAGATAGATCACAGCTATGATTCGGATCACAATGACATTAACGTTACGACTCTTGATGAATACAATGATCAGTCTAATGTGAGACAGGCCGAGATGAGCGATCAGCTGATGGTTGATCTGATGGCGGGTGCAGGCCCCGATATCCTTTTTAATACCTTCTCGCTCTCAGCTCTTAACAGAGGTGAATATCTTGTGGATCTGTCGGACCGTATCAGTGATGATTCCCGGTATTTTACCAATATCGTAGATGCATCAAGGACAGGAGAAGCTCTCTATCAGATGCCGTTAACGATCAACATCAAAGGAATATTTACTTCCGATGAATTTGCTGATGACGGCCAGGATGGATTTACATTTGAACAATATGTCAGATATGTTGACGAAGCATGTAACGGAGATGATCCGATGAGCGACTACACGACCCAGAAGGCATATTTCTCGGAATTGTTTAATTCGTGCTCGGATCTGTTCATCAATACGTCAGGCTGTGATTTCTCATCCGAAGGATTCAGGGAGTTTGCATCCTATATCAAGGATCATGTGAACAATACGGATAACAGTCTGCCCGGAGATGACGGCGTTGAAATTGTGTATCAAGGCATAGGGGGAAGAAACGCAGCTGCTTCCTTAACTTCCGGCGAGTATAAGACATTAGATGATTTCTCTGTCTTTATTAACAGTTACGCTCAGAATTTTAGAGATGTCAGGTTTCTCGGAGCGCCTTCACCGGATGGAAGAGGCCCTTCGTTCCGGGTGGAAACCTCAGTTGCCGTATCTTCCTCATCCTCTGAGATCGAAGGCTGCTGTCAATTTGTTGATATGCTTATGAGTGATGAAATGATAACTGTTCTTGCGTATGATACAGAGAATCTTGAGTCGGTCGCTCATATGGTGTCAGCCCCAAGAGGTGTGATGACCGGGGATAGTTCGATCCCCGTTAATTCCTCTGTGCTGGATGAATATATGCAGACCTTGATCCGTTCCTACAATTCGGATGTGGAATATTATCAGAATATATTTACTGCGGATGAAAGCCGAATGATGGGCCTGCCGACAGAACCTGTATCAGATGATATTATGGATGTCTATCGGGAATTTGTAAGCAGCTGTGATCATGCTCGTTTTGAGGATCCTTATGTGGCCGTGATCCTGAGCGAGGAGCTTCAGGCTTATTATGAGGATCAGAAGACGATCGATACTGTTATCGATACACTGACTAACAGAGTCAATACCTACCTGTCCGAACGCGGATAAAAAATGTGATCACATGTGGGGGCTGCAAGAAATTGCAGTCCCCTTTTTGCGCTTCGCTACAGGCGGTGGGATGTTTGTAATAAAAGTTTAATATAAAAGGACTCTTTCTATCGAAAATGTGAATTCGATGCAACAAACACCAAAAAGCTTTCGTCTATAATAGGAAAGCAATGAGAGGAAAGGAATATGGGAAAGTACACGGATTTTACACAGGCCGATACAACTGTCGAGAATAAGGCAGCTACAGTCGAGAGTGTTAGTTCAAAGAAGCAGAAGCGTTCCAATGCTATTACAGCGGTGAACGAGGATCCTGCTGTCCGTAAAGCGATCAAGTCCAAGAAGCTCAAACTGAGGCGCAGAAGAAAGTTCTTAGAATGGGGAGAGTTTACGCTCTACCTTTTGCCCAGTCTGGCAGGCGTTGTAATTTTCTTTTTCTGGCCCTTGGTCAAACTGATCAAGACGTCTTTTCAGCGCTCGTCCACAAATACGGACTTTGTAGGTTTTACCAATTATTCAAGAACGATTTCAAACGAAGCCTTTGTTAAGGCTGCCAAGAACACACTGACCTTCGCGGCGATATCTGTCCCGTTGGCGGTTATCCTGGCCTTGCTTCTGGCTCTTCTCCTTAATTCCGGTCTTCCCGGAAAGAGTGTCTTCAGGAGCATCCTGCTTAATCCGATGATGGTGCCGGTCGCATCCATCGTGCTTATCTGGCAGGTATTCTTCAGCTATAACGGTGTATTAAACGGTTGGTTTGCAGACTGGTTCGGAGCGGACCCCGTTGACTGGATGAAGTCCTCTAAGGCACAGGTCGTCATCATGCTCCTCTTCCTTTGGAAGAATCTGGGTTACAATATGGTCCTTTTCCTGGCTGCCCTGAACAATATCCCGACGGAAGTCATCGAGTCAGCCAAGATGGACGGTGCCAATGCTCTTACAAGATTTTTCAGGATCAAGATGTACTACCTGAGTCCTACGGTCTTCTTCGTGGCCATCATGTCCCTTATCAGCTCATTTAAGATATTCCGTGAGGTATATCTGCTTACGGGCGATTATCCTTACGATACGCTTTATATGTTGCAGCACTTTATGAATAATGCGTTTACGCACCTGGATTACAGCAAGCTCAGCAGCGGTGCCATAATCATGTGCGTGGCGATGATAATCATCGTAGGTGTTCTGTTCTTTGCAGAATCCAAATTCGATGCCGATGTGGAGGAGTAAATTATGAATAATGAACTTCAGGCACAAAGGCGCAAACAGGCTACACTGGCAAGGCGTAATGTCTATCTCGAGACACCGAAGACCGAGTCCTTCTTCGAGGCGATGACGGAAGAGCAGAGAGCCGAATTCTTCAGAAGATCCAAGAAGATATCCCTTGCCAATGAGAGACGTCGCAATATCAATCACAAGATCTTAACGGCACTCGGCATAATAGTGGCATCCATAGCCGCTCTGCTTGCCATAATCCCGATCTTCTTTACATTCCTTAATTCTTTCATGTCTTCTGACGAGATCGTGGATAACTACGGAGTGATCTTTAACAGTCTGTCGGGATACGCATCAGGCGGTGCCACCTTCTTATCGAAAACCCCGACACTTAAGCTCGTGCCTCAGCAGGTTACTTTCGAGCAGTATAAGAATCTGTTGTTCATGAGCCCCACATATCTGCTCAAGTTCTGGAATTCCTTTGTTTTGGTGGTTCCTATCGTAGCAGGACAGATGATTGTCGCTTGTCTGGCATCCTATAGCTTTGCAAGGTACAGACGCAAGAGAAGAGAAGTGCTCTTCTTTTCGTATATCATCCTTATGCTGATGCCTTTCCAGGTAACGCTGGTCCCTAACTACATGATCTCGGACAAGCTGGGCATCTTGAATACCGAGTGGGCGATCATCCTTCCGGGTGTATTCTCGACATTCAGTATCTTCCTGCTCACCAAATATATGCGTCAGATCCCTTCGGCCTATATCGAGGCGGCGAAGCTTGACGGCGCCAATGAGTGGCAGATATTTATACATATCGCCCTGCCCACATGTAAGAGTGCGATCTATGCGCTTGTAATATTGTTGTTTATCGATTACTGGAATATGGTTGAGCAGCCTCTGGTCCTGCTGACCGATCCGGATAAACAGCCCTTGTCGGTCTTCCTGTCTCAGATCAATTCGGCGGAGATAGGAATCGCTTTCGCCGCATCGGCGTTGTACATGATACCACCGCTCCTGATATTCCTCAGAGGCGAAGAATACTTGGTCGAGGGAATCTCTCGATCCGGAGTTAAGTAAGGGAGGATGCTTATATGGCAAACAAGAAAAAAAGCAGAAAATGGGTAGTAAAAGCAATAATCGGTTTTGTGGCCGCACTCTTGCTCCTGACATTTTTCTCAAATACGATCATGAATATGACGATCCCGAAGGTTATCGGAGCTTATGCCGTAAGAGGCAATCTTTCCTATACAAACAGTGCTACGGGAACGATTGTTGTAGATAACAAGACTGAGGTTAAGGGCGTTGAAGGCAGAACTGTCAATGAAGTGCTTTTGGGCAACTATGACTATGTCGAGCCCGGCACCGTTGTTATGACTCTTAAGCCCGCCGAGGATTCGGAAGAACTTGCTACGCTTAGGACAACACTTCGTGATCTCGAGAGAGAAGCGGAGTACGACAGCCGTAGCAACAGCTCCACGGATTACAGTTCTTATACACAGGCCATCAGTGATGCCGAGTCGCTCCTTAATCAGGCTAATGAGACGCTGGCGCAGGCTCAGGGCAGAGATGCGACCATCGCCGCAGCAAATGACGTTATCAACTCCAATCAGGCTACGGTTGTAGCTTTACAGGCCGAAGTATCATCTGCTTCCGATACGGTCGAGGATATCAATCAGCAGATCGACGCCATTAATGCTCAGATCGAGACACTGGAAACAAATATCAATGTATTTGTAGTTCTCGGAACGCCTACGCCTACTCCGGTAGATCCGGCAGCAGCGGCAGTCCCTCCCACAACTGATGAGACAGTCCCTTCCGAGACCGCAGCGCCTTCCGAGACAGCTTCATCAGAAGAGACAGGCGAGACAACAGAGTCGGCGCCTGCTACACCCACACCGACTCCCGCTCCCGACACGAGTGCTATCGATGACCTCTGCGCTCAGCGTGATGAGCTTCTGGTCCAGAGAGGCCAGCTCGAATCTCAGCTTGCATCTGCCCAGGCAAGGCTTGATGATGCATCCGGTCGTCTTGCAGAAGTAAACGGAATAATCGAGGAAGCACAGAGCGCGATCGAGGCAGCCGAGAGCCTTCCTTCCGTAAGTGATGCGCAGAACAGCGTCACTCAGGCACAGAACAGCCTTAACAGCGCCAGAAGGACTTATTCGGATGCTCAGGTAGAGGCGGGGATCAATGCAGACCGTGAGGCTGATAAGGTAAATGACCGTAATCAGCAGATCGAAGAGACCCGCAAGAAGATCGAGGATATCGAAGCTTCCATGGAGGTAAATGAGATCGTTGCCACTGATTACGGCTATATCTACGATATGGCAGCGGAGGCAGGAGCAGTGCTTGAGGCGAAGTCTACGGTATTTACCATAATCCCCGATGAGTCATCACGTCAGTGTTCCGTAACATTTAATTTCGATGCGAAAGTCGCTCAGAATTTCTATGTCGGCATGACCCTTTCCTGCGACAGCTACTGGCTCAGCAAGGTTGAGATCATAAATATCAAGCCGGATCCGGAAAACCCTCGTGAGAGCAGACTGGTCAAGTGTTCCGTTGACTCCTACGCATATCCCGGCGAGAGTATAACCGTTGTTGCAGACAGAGCTAACAGCGACTATGACAGAGTAATCTCCAGCAGCGCCATCAATGAGGATAACAGCGGTAAATTCGTATATATTATCGAGTCCAGCTCAGGTCCTCTCGGAGATAAGTACACGGTTAAGCGTGTAGATGTTACCGTTGAAGCTACGGACGGTTCCATGTCCGCGATCTCAGCTCAGGGGAACGAACTTGGCGATAATATGATAGTTATCAGAAGTGAAGAGCCTTTGCACGACGGCGACAGAGTCCGTCTTGAAGACTACACAAAGAAGTAAGGGGAGACGCCGACAATGATGTTTATTATTGACGGAATAAAGAATTATTTCAAAAAGTTCGGTGCCAACAGCAAGCACAACTTTAAGAAGATCGTCCTTGCGGCTCCTTTCTGGGTGCTTCTGGCAGCGATAGTAATGCTTGCTACCGGATCCATCAGGGCGGCTATCCTCGTATCTGACAGATATGATTCCAGGATGGAGGAAGTATGGGGTCAGAGCGGGGGAGATGATTACAGACATGTAAGAGTCTATGCTTCGGGTTCAAGGCCTGCCGGCAGCAGCGAGCCTGCCAGATATATCGACGGTGAGACGTCCCTTAAAAGGACCGATATTGCCGATGTGCGTAAAGCCCTTCAGAGCGCTGCCGATACTCTTAACGAGTCATCTGCCAAAAGGGGTTTGAACAGTGACGGAACACCGAATAATTGGGAGGATTGCTGGTCTACCTTTATGAAGAGCGAAGCAGCTACCGTTCCCGAGTCGGGATCAAATGCGGCTCCTTACGTGACTGCTTGTGATGTAGTGGGCGTCGGAGGCAACTTTGCGGCCTTCCATCCTTTCATGTATATGTCAGGAGGCTTTCTGCCCGAGATCTGTACGGACCCGAATCAGGTTGTTATCAATGATGTTCTTGCATGGAGGTTTTTCAGCTCCTACGATGTAGTCGGGTTTAAGATCTCTTTGTGGGGGAATCAGTATACGGTAGCAGGTGTGGTATCAGAACCCGGAAGCAGTATAGACAATGATGCGGGGACGGACGAACCGCGAGTATATATGTACTTTTCGACGATCGAAAATTACTTCGCCAATGATCAGCTGGAAGACGTAGCCATCCAGTGCTACGAAGCTTTTCTTCCGGAAGCCGTAAAGGGTGTCGCCGTCAACGATATGATCGCAGCTCTCCCAAACTATTCTTCTGACGACCCTAAGATGCTGGTCGTAGATGTTACCGGAAGATTCTTCTTTACAAAAGTATGGGATTTTATGGTGCCTTTGGGAGAGAATGAACTGCCGGAAGGCGTTGAGATACCTTACTGGGAGAAAGCCGCCAGGATAACGACGGAACACCTTTTCGTTGATATGATCCTGATCATCTTAGGAACGCTCCTGCTGATCATCGGCATCATAATGCTGGTGCTTAAGATCCGTAAGTTTACGGCTGAACAGGTCAGGGAAGAAGAGATCGACCCTGACGAAGCAGAAGGCGAGATCCCCGGTCTGCCGGCATCCTCGGAGACCTGAATAAAACCATAATGCAACATAAATTTAACAACCGAAAAGTATAATGAATCTATATATACTTTCGGTTGTTATTTTATTGGGAGGATCAGGTATATGAAAAGAACAGCTCACAGATTATCTGTAGTATCGGTCATGACGGCTTTTTGTATGGTAATTTCATCCTGTACGGTTGACACTGATAAGTTGAAGGACGGCTTAGATGACCTCAAGGATTCCATCAGCGACGAGGAAGAGACAAACGAGGAGACTGAAGTTACGAATCCTATGCCGATCGCAAGCGATGAGACTGCTCCTGAAGAAGAGCAGGAGATCTCTGAGACCGAAGAGTATGTTCCCGATGAAACGGAGATCGTTACTCCGACGCCTACATCTGCGCCGACAGCGACTCCCACACCGACCGAGATCCCTTCCCCGACACCGACGCCTTCGCCCGAACGTGTTGATTTCTCGGAATTGACCGAGACGGATCTGACCGATCTTATTAAAGCGGAATCCGAGAGTTTTTCTGAGAGTTATATTACCGAGGATGGCCTGACGCTGGCAACGATGAGCGGTGACAGACTTTTGCTGGATGCCGGTGTCGAGAATGTAACCGCAGCTGTTAATCTGATCCTTGACGGCTTCTATAGCGAGGCTGACGGGGCTTATGCAAGATGTATTGCAGAGGCCAGGGCCGAGCTGAGTCTGGATGGTATGATGCCCGATCAGACAGAGGAGGCGGACGAAGAAAACGATGAGGTAGAAGATGATGATGATAATGAGAAAGATGATCGGCAGGATAAGCCTTTCGAGCAATATGATGTAAGGATAAGCTACGCATATTCAGATAATGGCAGAGTTTTAAGCGTAATCATGACTTATACGGTTGCAAGGGGAGAAGAAACCATAAACAGTTCTACCGAATATGCATCCTTTGACATGCTTACCGGTCAATATGTAACTATCGCGTCGACAGCAGAAGATTATGATGGATTTAAGAAAGCTCTGGCGGATGCCCTCGCGGATTCGGTCGATGAGGATACCGAGGTAGAGGAGTGCGAGGTCAGCTTTATCGCATGCCAGGCTCCCGGCGCCACTACTGCGACCGCTGAGATCTATGGCAAAGTGAATGGGGAAACTGCCCATACTACAGTAGATTTGAATAATTTTGCAGAATACCTGAATCGTTACGGAAGAACCGTATATGGGGTCATATAAGCTCGAAAACGACCTAATTTGCCTATATATATGGGGAAATTGACGATGAGAGCAGATCGGATTTTCGCTCATCCGTGCTAATCGCACAAAAAAATGTTGCAACTCTGTACGATTTGTTGTAAACTTCCACTGTAAGAATCCGTGTTTTTGGATACTATGTGCATTCAAGGCAGGCGGATCGCGCTGAAGGGCAGTACCGGAAGCGCAAGCAAAGTTTGGTCCTAATGGACAGAAAATAAAACCTTATTTATGAGGAGGCAAAAACAATGAAGACAAAGAAAATTGTTGCTTTGATGTTGTCTTTGGCAATGGTTCTCGGCGTAGTTGCTGCTTGCTCCAAGGATGATGACTCTGAAGAGACAACAGCTGCTCCCGCAGCTGAGACAGAGGCTCCTGAAGAGACAGAAGCTCCCGAAGAGACAGAAGCTCCCGAAGAGACAGAAGCTCCTGAAGAGACTGAGGCTCCTGAAGAGACTGAGGCTCCTGCTGCTTCCAGCTTCTTCGAGAAGACAGTTGCTGAAGTTGAGGATGAAGGCGACGGCGTATTGATCTACGGTTGGAACGAGGAGTTCCCCGGCCTGGTAGATGCTTACTGGGGCAAAGATTATACAATGGAGACAACTGAGTCCAATACTTACCAGACAAAGCTTGACCAGGTTCTGGCTTCCGGTGAGGACGCTCCTGACATCTTCGTCTGCGACGCTGACTACGCTTCTAAGTACATGAACTCTGACAACACATTGGCAATCAATGACATCGGTATCGCTTATGCTGAGACATCTGAGATGTACAACTACACACTTCAGTTCGCAGCTGACGACAACGATGTAATCAAGGGTCTTGCATGGCAGGCTTGCCCTTGCGGTGTTTTCTACAACAGAACACTTGCAGAGCAGTACCTTGGTGTTTCTGAGCCCGAGGATGTTGCAGCATTCTTCGAGTCTTGGGATGCTTTCACAGAGACATGCCGCACAATCAATACTGAGTCTGACGGCAAGGTAAAGGCTATTTCCGGTACAGATGATATCTGGAGAGCTTACCTCAACACACGTACATCCGCTTGGATCGTAAACGGTGAAGTTGTTGTTGATCCTGTTATGATGGATTACTTCGATCTCGCTAAGACTCTCTATGATGAGGATCTTACATTCAAGACATCTCAGTGGGGCGATGCTTGGACAGCTAACATGTCCAACGAGACAGTTCTTTCTTACTGGGGTCCTATGTGGCTCGCTAAGTTCTCCATGGGTCTTGGTGATGGTTCCAACCCTACAGCTGGTAACTGGGGTCTTGTAAATGCTCCTGCTTCCTTCTTCTGGGGCGGCACATGGATGATGGCTTCTAAGTACTGCGATATGAAGGCTTCTGTAGCTGAGATCATGAGAGCAGTTGCTATCAACGAGGCTTCTCTCCAGGATATGGCAGCTAACGGTGAGTTCGTTAACTCCGTATCTATCATGACTGACATCGCTAACGATGCTAGCTTCGCACTCGATTGGCTCGGTGGCCAGAACCCTGCAGCAGTTCTGCTTGCAGCAGCTCAGGGCATTGACAACTCTACAGTAGGTGAGAACGACCAGGCTATCAACGACGAGTTCAACAATATTGTTAACTCTTACCTTGCTGGCGATATCGACTCCCCTGCAGCAGCTGTTGACGTATTCACAACTAACGTAGAGGCTATGGGTATTCTTTAATTCATAACCTGAATTAAGTAACTAAGGTAATTTGTGCGGGGTGGGGCGATGCCCTGCCCCGCATATTCTTTTCCATTATTTAGGGCAAAATTAATTTGGAGAGTAAGAAAAATGGCAAGAGGTACTAACCGCAGCCCGAAGCGTAAGGGCATGAGCTATACCAAGTACGGTTATATCTTTATTGCTCCCTTCGTAATTGTTTACTGCATCTTCAGTTTGTATCCGTTGCTTACCACATTCTGGTACAGTACCGCTAACATGAAGACAACGACAGCAAGTTTCTGGGGATTCGGCGATAAAGAGGTCTATTATGACCGCTACCTTGATTTGACCAAGTACATGGGCGACGATAATAGAATCGGAACAACTTTTGATTCTAATACCGGAATGGCACAGAGAGAGTACAACGTTATCCGTGACTTTTTCGCTGTTCAGGATGCCGCTGATCTTTACAGCCCTCTCGACAGTGGTGTAAAGGACATTATCAAGTTTGGACCTAATGAATTTGTAAGCCAGGAGACATTGGATCTCCTCCAGCAGTGCTACGACGATGACACAATGGAGTATCTGACGGATTCTGCTAAGAGTGAACTTGATGCTTGGTACAAGAATTACACAACAGTTAACTCTGAAGTTACAAACATGCAGAAGTCTTTAACGGCTATCTACACTTCAATCGATGCAATTGCTAATCCTGTCGCTAACGAGAGCGAAGAGGAAGAAGAGGCAATCGAGATCACACCCGACACGATCGTTAACAGCGAAGAGTATCAGGCTTTCCTCGATAAGCTCGAAGCAAATGAATTCGACGAGAATCAGACTGCTTGGATGAACTATCTTGCATCCCTGACAGGTAAGAATTCTCTTTGGACATACTTCAATGGAGCTATTGAAGATCAGTCCGTAGTATCCGATCCCACATTCTATTTCATTTGCAGCCATCTGCAGGCTCCTAACGCTTATGTGATGACAACAAATGATGACGGTGAGGAGACGGCTACAGCTATTCCCGCGATCACTGTTGATTTTATGACTGACCTCACAACCTACATGACAGGCGGTGACTGGATCGATACTATCAACAATCTCGATTCATATTCTACCCTCGAAGCTTATGGAAGCGGTGAGGAAGAAGTTCCTTCCGGAGCAGATACAACACTTTATGAGGATATCCAGACATTGCAGGATGCAGGTATTATCAGTGTTGTAAGCTATATCTATGACGGAAGCACATTTGTTCCTGCTGACAACGGTGAGCAGTCCAACCTGCTTTATTCCCTTGAGAACTACAACCCTCGCGAGATCAGTGATGACGAGCGTAAGGTTGCAATGCAGATCTCCGATATCAAGGCATATTGGGAGACAGCAGGCAGAGGTAATGTAGCAAGCTTTGCTACATGCGCTGACGGCGCAGTTAATGTTGATAAGTACATCACATTTAGTGGTGACTTCAGCATCAGCAAGTATAATGACTTCAAGTCAGAAGTATCTCCTGCAGGCAGTGACAAGACATTGGCCGACATCTTCACAATGGATTTCTATGACCAGGTTAACGATACTTATATGGAGAACGTTAAGCTTGTCAACCAGTACAAGATCGACAATGAGATCACTCCTATCGAGGAGTCAGAGGCCGCTTACGAGGCTGCAAAGGGCACAGATGATGAGCTCCAGGCTTACAATAAGTGGCAGGAATCCGTAATCTATACACGTATGGCAGAAGACAAGATCGACAATCCTCCGACACTTTTCTCGAAGGTTGACGCATCCAAGGAATACCTTTGCGTAGGTCTTGACAATTTCTCTGAGATCTTCACATCTACTTCCAGAAGAAATACTGTCTTCGGTGCATTCGTTACAACAGCAGAAATGTGGATCGTAGGCTTTGTTCCTCAGATCCTCTTGGCTCTGTTACTGTCCGCTTGGTTTACAGATACTAAGCTTCACCTCAAGGGCTTGAACCTTATGAAGGCTCTCATGTATCTGCCTAACGTTATCACGGCTGTTACAGTAGCTATCTTCTTCAGAAGAATCTTCTCGTATTCCGAGAATGAAGCAGCTCTTCCTGCTGCACAGTATGTCTTGATCAAGATCTTCCACGGTGATGGATACAACTTCTTCCAGAAAGCATGGCCGACAAGACTTATCGTCTGCTTCATCAACTTCTGGATGTGGTACGGCAATACCATGATCGTATTGATCGCAGGTATTACTTCCATCAATGAGTCTCTCTATGAGTCCGCTCAGATCGATGGTGCTAACTCCTTCCAGACATACACAAAGATCACAATGCCGTTGCTGAGACCTATCCTGCTCTACACCATGGTTACTTCCATGATCGGTGGTTTGCAGATGTACGATATTCCTCAGAACCTGAACATGAATCCGGCTCTGATCAATTTCAACGGTACATATATTAAGTCTACGCAGACCGTTCTCATGTATGTAAATAACATGGCGTTCGGTAAGGCGGCGGTAAAACAGGTTGGTATCGCTTCGGCGACATCCGTACTCCTGTTCTTCGTAACTACAATTCTCTCTGTCTTCATCTTCTGGATCATGAGAGATAAGGACGCAGCCAAGGCTGCAAAAGCTAAGAAGCTCGCAAGAAAGGCAGGTGCTGCAAAATGAGTAACAATGAAGTAAAGTTGCGCAGTAAGTCCGGCTCCATTGCAGCTTACAGTGCTTTGGTCTACATCGTAGTTATTTTCTTCGCTATCTTAGCGATCATCCCTTTCTGGTTCATGTTCATGAACGCAACATGGGACTCCTTCAATATCCAGAGCTCCATCAAGTTGTGGCCTAACTTCAAGAATATGCACCAGCTGGTCGACAACTGGAATAACCTCAAGGAGAGATCTACCTTCAGCTTTGCTATCGGTTTTAAGAACTCCCTGATCATTTCAGTATCGTCCACGATCTTAACTGTATATTTCTCCGCTCTTACCGCTTATGGTCTGTCGGTTTATAACTTCAAGGGCCGCAAGCTGGTATTCACGATCATCGTCGGAGTTATGATGGTTCCTACCGCAGTTAATATCACAGGTTTCTACAGATTGATGATTTCCATGGGCTTGCTTGGAACAAAGTGGCCGCTTATTCTGCCGGCTATCGCTGCTCCTTCTACCGTGTTCTTCATCAAGCAGTATCTCGAGACTTCCCTCTCAACGGAGATCATCGAGGCTTCGAGAATCGACGGTGCCGGCGAGTTCTACACATTCAATAGAATCTGCTTGCCTATCATGGTTCCGTCGCTTGCTACACAGGGTATCTTCTCCTTCTTGGGATCTTGGAACAACTTCTTCGCTCCTTCGATCCTCTTGAACAGAACAGAGAACAAGACACTCCCGTTGATGGTTTCCCAGCTCTATGGTGACCGTTACCAGGATTACGGTATGATCTACATGGGTCTTTCCGCATCAGTTGTTCCTGTTATCATCGTTTACGCCTTCTTGCAGAAGTACATCATTCAGGGTGTTGCTGCCGGTGGTGTTAAGGAGTAATGATCCGAACTTTGAAGGTTTGATCCTACAAGTTAAAAGCACGACAGCGTCCTTCCCCGGAAGGGCGCTGTTTTTATATCGAAAAACCTCAGAAAATAGATCTGCTTTATTCAACTTTACTTATAAATAGTGTAAAATATAAACACTTTTTATGAAGAATTTCGACGACGGAGGCAACGATTATGAAGTTTGGTCATTTCGATGACGTCAAGAAGGAATATGTTATTTCTTCGCCCAGGACCCCGTATCCCTGGATCAACTACTTGGGAACTCAGGGATTTTTCTCACTGATTTCCAACACAGCCGGAGGTTACAGCTTCTATAAGGATGCAAGACTTCGCAGAATTACCCGCTATCGCTACAACAATGTCCCGATCGACATGGGCGGCCGTTATTTCTACATCAATGATAACGGCACTATCTGGAATCCTGGTTGGTCACCTGTTAAGACAGAACTCGACGAGTACGAGTGCCGTCACGGTATGGGTTATACCATCATCACAGGTAAGAAGAACGGTCTGAAGGCAGAGGTTACATTCTTTGTTCCTCAGAACTATGACGGAGAGGTTCAGCAGGTAGTTCTTTCCAATGAGAGCTCTGAGACAAAGACATTCAAGCTCTTCTCCTTTGCTGAGTGGTGCTTGTGGGATGCTCAGGATGACTGCACAAACTTCCAGAGAAATTTCTCTACAGGTCGTGTAGAGGTTGTAGGCTCTACCATCTATCACAAGACTGAGTACAGAGATCGCCGTGATCATTTCGCTTTCTATACAGTAAATGATTCAATTGACGGTTATGATACAGATCGCGATGCCTTCATCGGTCTTTATAATGGTTTTAATAATCCTCAGGCTGTAGAAGCAGGTAAGGCTAACAACTCTTTTGCAGACGGTTGGTCCCCTATTGCTTCTCACTACAAGGAGATCACACTGGCTGCAGGCGAGACAAAGACTCTTGTTTATATCCTCGGATATGTAGAGATGCCTGTTGATCAGAAGTTCGAGGCAGACGGTAAGACCATCAACAAGGTTAAGGCCAATGCCATGATTGAGCAGTATAATACGCCTGAGAAGGTTGCTGCCGGTCTTGAAGAACTCAAGGCTACATGGGATAAGCTCCTCGGCATCCTCAATGTTGATACACCTGACGATAAGGTTAACCGTATGGTTAATATCTGGAACCAGTATCAGTGCATGGTTACTTTTAATCTTTCACGTTCTGCTTCCTACTTCGAGTCCGGTATCGGCCGTGGTATGGGCTTCAGAGATTCCAACCAGGACGTTCTCGGATTTGTTCATCAGATCCCCGAGAGAGCAAGAGAGAGGATCATCGATATCGCTTCTACTCAGTTCCAGGATGGCGGATGCTATCACCAGTATCAGCCTCTCACAAAGAAGGGTAACGCAGATATCGGCGGCGATTTCTCCGACGATCCGCTCTGGCTCATCCTTTCTGTCTCCGCATATATCAAGGAGACAGGTGACTGGGGTATCCTTGACGAGATGGTTCCTTATGACAACGATATGTCCGTTGCTCAGCCCATGCTCGACCACCTGAAGGTTTCCTTCTATCACATCGTAAACAACCTCGGACCTCACGGACTGCCTCTGGCAATGAGAGCTGACTGGAATGACTGTATCAACCTGTCCTGCTTCTCCGACACGCCCGGTGAATCCTTCCAGACATATACCAACCCCAAGTTTGCTGCTGAGGGCGGCTACTCCAAGGTTGCAGAGTCTGTAATGGTTGCTACACTCTTTACATATGCAGGTCCTAACTATGTTGCTATCCTCAAGCATCTCGGTAAGACAGAGGAGGCTGCAGCAGCTCAGGCAGAGATCGATAAGATGAAGAAGAATGTTATGGAGTCTGCTTGGGACGGCAACTGGTTCCTCAGAGCTTATGATGCCAACGGCGAGAAGATGGGCTCTAAGGAGTGCGAGGAAGGCCAGATCTTCATCGAGCCCCAGGGCTTCGCTATCATGTCCGAGATCGGTAAGGATCAGGGTTGCGATATCAAGACTCTTGATGCAATCGATGAGAGACTCAATACAGAGTTCGGTCTTGTTCTGAACAATCCCGCTTTCACAAAGTACTATATCCAGTACGGTGAGATCTCCACATATCCGGGCGGATATAAGGAGAACGCAGGTATCTTCACACATAACAATGCATGGATCATCTGTGCTGCAGCATATGCAGGAAAGGGTGATCAGGCATTTAAGTACTATTCCGAGATCGCTCCTGCCTTCACAGAGGAGACATCCGATATCCACAAGACAGAGCCTTATGTATACGGCCAGATGATCGGTGGTAAGGATGCCGGCGCTGATATCGGAATGAAGGGTGATCACTTCGGTCAGGGCAAGAACTCCTGGCTCACAGGTACAGCCGCTTGGAACATGGTAGCTATCTCCCAGTACATTCTGGGTATCATGGCTGATTTCGACGGCCTGAAGATCGATCCTTCTATCCCTGCTGCTTGGGACGGCTTCAAGGCTTCCCGTCAGTACAGAGGTGATACATATGAGATCACAGTCAAGAATCCCGATCATGTATGCAAGGGCGTTAAGTCTCTTACAGTTGACGGTAAGGCTGTAGACGGTTGCATCATCCCTGTTGCAGGCGACGGCAAGACTCATGCCGTAGAGGTTGTTCTCGGCTGATAAAGCTTAAAGCGGATATTTACGAAGAAGGAGTTATCCCGATATGGGATGACTCCTTCTTTTGTATGTTATATCGGCCCCTTTTTGCTATTCTTTTTTCGATCATTTCAATGTAAAATAATAGGGTATTTTAATCGAGGGGAGTCGGTTATATGGAATTATCCGGTTATAAGTTTTTGACTAATGTGATTTTACCGGCTGCCGGAGAAGAGAAGAGTAATAACAGTCATATCGGCATTATCATCCTGATCATAGCCATAGTTTTTATTGCCATCTCGATCGCACTCAGGATAAGAGACAATAAGAAATGCGACAGGAGAGGCGGCGTCAGGCCATGGAAAGGAACAGACCGGGACAGGGACTGATCTGATCATCAGCGGAAAAAACAATTATAGGATAGTACCGAGCTTTTTATAAGAAATGCTTGTTGATATAATCTAATAACTATCGCAAACGGGAGGAAATCACATGAGCTACAGAGGCGAGAAGGCAAGAGAACAGGCGGTAACAGCACAGTCTCTTATTGAGGAAAGATTTACGACAACAGGCGCGGTCAGCGCACAATATATCAGAACTGCGGGTGAGGCAGTTGTTGCCGGTGTATCCGGACTTAAGTTCGAGTCGCCTTTTGTCTCGGTGCTCTTGCAGCTTCCGGAACTCGATAAGCTGTTAAGGGATGTTTTTACCCAAGGCAAGAGTATCCTCTTTGATGTAAAGGACGGAGAAGTTAAGATCCTTTCGTGGAAGGGCGGCGTTGTCGAGACAATTGAAGATAGTGAAGCTGCCGCAGTTGTAGCTGAGCAGATCAGGAATGCAGAAAGTTGGGGCGGTAAGCTCAATGAGACAGGTGAACTGATCGCTGATCCCGCTACGCCTTCTCCCGGACCTCACTACTATACAAACATGCTTCTGGGTAACAGGATCGGCTTTGACAGACCTCTTCAGAGCACGCCTAAGAGTGCCGTTGACAGACTTGGCGGCGGTTGCTTCAGAGCACATGCCGATACACAGGTTCTTGCTACTAAGTGGGATTATCTGCCTGAGGAGAACGGCTTCCCGGCTAACCGTCAGTTCTATCTGACAGAAGCGGGCAAGGAGATCTTCTGGTCCGGCAGAGCAGTTGCAGATAATCTTAAGAAGATTCAGACAACTCATTCTCAGAACAGGACTGTCATCGAGTACGAGCTGGATGACGGGCTGAAGATCAAGAGAACCATCTTTATCCTTCCGCAGTCTGAGGGGCTTCCCCTGGCAACTGAGGCTCAGATGATCGAGATCGAGAACTGCGGTTCTGCTGATCGTGATCTGAGGATCGTATATACCGGCATGTTCGGTACATCTGAGGTGCACGCTCTGAGGGAGGATGTTATCTTTTCCACGGTTGTTGCTCAGTCGGAAGTATTTTTCGATGATAATAATGAGATCAAGGCTATTAGTTTTAACCCGAACCCCAAGTGGACAAAGGGTAATATCAGATATAATACGCTCCTCGTTCATACGGATGACGGCGTTAAGTTCCCTCAGGAATATTGTGCCAGATATAGTGATTTTGTCGGTTCCGGTTCTCTTGAGAAGCCTGAGTTCATCACCTATCTGTCTGACAAGCCTTCTCGAAAAGGTCCCGGTTTCTTTGCTCTGGCTACGCCCTTCACGGTTAAGGCCGGCGGCAGCGTAAGAGCAGATGACTTCACCTGTTTGAGTTCCGATGCAGTCAATAGGGCCTTCGAGGATGAGGTTACGATGAAGCAGGAGTTGGAGGCTCTTATCAAGAAGTTCTCTGATAAAGAGGCTCTGCCGGCAGAACTTAAGAAGGTAATTGATTTCACTAAGGATTATGCCAAGTACTTAAAGATCGAGCACAGCGATAAGAATTTCGAGGCATATGTTAATAACAACCTGCCTTTCCAGGTTTTCTATCAGACTTTTGTTTCAAGATCGCTTGACTGGACACAGAAGGGCTATAGAGAGATCGGATTCCGTGAGATCCAGGATATCTTTGCTTCTATGTATTATTTCGCCGGCATGGGGCAGACTGAGTTCGTTAAGAAGCTCCTGCGTGAATGGACGAGCAATGTTTTCGAAGACGGTTATGCAAACCACAACTTCTATTGGAAGGGCAAGGAGCCCGGCTGGTGGTCTGATGATGCGCTCTGGTTGTTGCAGGCTCTCGACCGCTATGTAAGCCTTACGGGTGACTTTGCATTCCTCAAGGAGGAGCTGCCTGTCGCACGCGCAGAGGGACAGGAGCCTATGAAGCGCTCCATTCTTGATACTATCAAGGCGATCATCACATACTCTGCCAAGATCTCCGTTGGTAAGCATGGCATCCCGCTTATTGACAGAGCTGACTGGAATGACTGCCTGAGAGTAGATCCTGACTGCGTCGGCGGCGCCGTTAAGATCGAACAGTATAAGGAGCAGCTTGCTGCGAAGGGTAAGGCCTTCGGTGAAGTTCCCTATGAGTCTGAATATTCCGAGTCTGTTATGAACGGCTTCCTGCTGAAGGTTGCTATCGACGCTGCCAAGGGCATGTTCGAACAGGCCGGTGACGATGCTTATGCAAGCGAGCTCGGACAGTTATCTGATAAGGTTAAGGATGATCTTAGGAAATCCGCATGGAAGAATGATTTCTTCGCACGTGTACTCTTCAACAGAAGCAATAAGCCTGAGCTCGAGTATCTTGGCGCTGCAGGTGATAATCTCCAGCTGGAGGATGCGCCCGGTTCATACTTCCTGAATGCTTTCTCTTGGTCCGTTCTCTCTGATTGCGCTGATGAGAAGCAGATCGAGACAATGCTCGATTCAATGGACAAGTACCTGAAGTCACCTTATGGTTTCAGACTTTGCTCCACTGTAGATTATTCCAAGATCGCTCCCAAGATCGATGTAGCCCTTTACTATCCCGGCGATCGTGAGAATGGCGGTGTATTTAAGCATGCCAATATGATGGCTGCTGCAGCTATGCTCAAGGCTGCCAAGCAGGTAGAGGACAAGGCTCTCGCCGAGAGACTTGCCGATACGGCTTACTGGGTAATCGACATGATCCTGCCTTATCGTACTTTGAAGTCTCCTTTCACTGTTTGCGGTAACCCCAGATGGTGTACTCAGTACAATAACAGCGATTCAGGCGAGAACATCGGACCGACGCTTTCCGGTACATCCACATGGCTCTTGCTCTGCCTGTTCTCCTGCTTCGGTGTTGAGTTTACGGCAGACGCATTGATCTGCGAGCCTTTGCTCAGAGCGCGCGAGACTGATCTTAATGTTAAGGTCAACAGCGGTGTAGCAGTATATGACATTCATATCAGCAAGCCCGAGGGCTTCTGCCGCGCCAAGGAGGGTGTAGCTTTAACCGTTGACGGTAATAAGATCGACGGCACGGCTGTTCCCGTATTCAGTGACGGCGCGGTTCACAAGGTCGAGGTCAAGTTCGGCTGAAGTAATTCGAGTCTACGGGATCCATGATCAAAGAAAAGACAAAAGACAATGGCGAGACCTTATGCCTTAACGGGCTTAAGGGGCTCGCCTGTCTTATTATCGCCTTTATCTGGCACTATCAGCATTTTGCTCCCGCTGAAGGCTATCCTTTCTATAAGATATTTAATGTGTCTTATCGTTCCGGTCTTTATTTTGTAGAGCTTTTCTTTATGTTGTCCGGACTTGTCATGACCTTGGGCTACGGCCGCCGGGTCATGGAAGGGAAGATAAGCTTCGGAAAATATATGCTTCGCAGGATCGTGAAAATATATCCCCTCTATCTTATCGCCCTGTTTGCCGTAACAGCTGCCGAATTACTGTATCGTCACTTATTTGCCGACACATTCGTTTATGGGAACTTCAACCTCAAGCATTTCTTAATGCACTTTTTCTGCCTTCAGGGAGGCCTGCTCTCGACTGACTGGTCCTTTAACGCCCCCGCCTGGTGCATAAGCGTATGCTTTGTCATGTACATTCTTTTCTTCCTGATCCTAAGGAATTGCCGTTCCTTTGGGCGCGCGGCCGTCCCTTTCTTTCTTATGATGGTCGCCGGGTTCATCCTGGTCCGTAAAGATTACTCTTATCCGGTCATTAACACTTTGATAGGCAGAGGCCTCCTCTGTTTCCCCATAGGCGTGATGATCGCTGTGTTGTGGCTTCATAATTCCCTTAAATACCGTAACATTATTGGGGCTGCCGCACTGACTCTTGCGATTGCGGTTTATATCTTTCTTCGAAGGACCGATCCGCTCATGCCCTTCAGGACGCAGATGATCTACACCTTTGCCTTGGCGCCCTTGATCATCCTGGCAGCCCTTTACTTCAAGCCCCTGAACCGGCTCTTGGCAACTTCGCCTGTTCAGTATTTGGGCAAGCTCTCCCTGCCGGTCTATCTGCTGCACTTCTTTGTTCAGTGTGTTTTCGATATGACGAGGAGATATTTTGAATTAGATCTCAATTATTCTTCTCGAAAAGTCTGGCTTCTCTATGTCGCATCTGTCCTTCTGGTTGCCGCATTATATTATGAACTTATCGAAAAAAGGCTGATCCCCCGCCTGTCATCCCGCTTACGAAAGTCAGCCTGAGCCCGCAGTTATTTTTCCTTTGACAGCAGTATTCAGTCATGCTACAATATGCAAAACCTATTAAACAGATAGGAAATATAAGAAAATATTGCAAGCCATGCTGGAAGCAAAGAAGGAGGCGTTCATGGATCCGAGAGTTTTCGAAGGAAGATTCGGTCTTGAGAAGGAGAATCTCAGGGTTACCATGAGCGGACAGCTCGCCCGCACACCCCATCCTTTCGATGAAGATCCGCATATCAGTAAGGATTTCTGTGAGAGTCAGACAGAGATGATCACCGAGGTTTGCAAGAGTACTGAAGAGCTATATAAGGCTATTGTCAGCCTCAACAAAAAGGTATCGGACAAGATCGCAGAAAGAGGCGAGTTCCTTTGGAATTCGTCTAATCCTCCGGAGGGGATCGATACAGAGAATGTCCCCGTCGCCAAGTTCAGCGGAAAGGATGCGGCTAAGGAGGATTATCGCAGGTATCTGCTCGGTAAATATGGTCCTGACAGGATGCTTCTGTCAGGCATACACTATAATTTCTCATTCGGCGATTCATTCATGGAGATGTTAGGCGGCGATAAGGATCAGATCTATTTAAGACTTGCTGCCGACAGCCTGAGATACGCATGGTTCGTAGTATATCTGATGTCAGCCAGTCCCAGAGCTGATAAGGCTTCGGTCAGATGCAGCGAAGAGGGCTACTGGAACGATTTTATACCGATCTTGGACTACAGCTCCCTTGATGCTTATGTGGACGGTATTGACAAATATGTCGACGAAGGAAAGCTTGATTCCATAAGCGAGCTTTATCTGCCTGTCAGGATCAAGCCCCGCGGAATAAACAGCGCCGAGAATCTCAGAACCGGCATAGATCATATTGAATTGAGAATGATAGACATAAATCCTCTCTGTCCCGTCGGGATAGCGCGCGAGGATCTGTATTTCCTGCATTTATTACTTATCTACCTGGCCCTGAAGGGTGACGGACAGTGTACGGAACGAATGCAGGAGATGGCAGTCGACAACATGAAAAAGGCGGCGCTTCTGGATGATTCAAGCGTGTGGATCGCGAGAGACGAAGTGATCTTCCTGCCGATCCGCGAAGCGGCCCTCGAGATGTTGTCGCTGATGGAGATGTTCTTTGAGGAGACGGGAAATGCTCATGTCATGCAGATCCTGGAATATCAGAAGAGCAAGCTCCTCAAGCGCAACGGGAGATATTCCGAGAAGATATCGGCGATGAAGAGAGGTAAAAAGAAATGTGCGAATTATTCGCAGTCAGTTCAGATAACAGCATAAGGCTCAACGGTCTTCTTAATGTCTTTTACGGCCGTAGTGTAGATAATCCCCATGGTTGGGGCATAGCTCGATTGGAAGGCCGCAAGGCAGAAATAATAAAAGAAGCAGTAAGAGCATCGGACAGCCCGGTACTTAAGGCGGTATTGCAGTCACAGGTGAAGGCATCGACTCTGATGGCTCATATAAGGTATGCGACTATCGGTAATACGGAATATGTGAACTGCCATCCCTTCTCGGGAAAGACTGTCTGCGGCAGAAGGGTGACGCTGATGCATAACGGGACCGTTTTCGAGAGTGATCAGCTTGGAAGATATGTCAGAAGGCAGGAGGGCGACACCGACAGCGAGAAGATCCTGCTTTATATCTTAGACAGGCTTAATGAAGCGGAGAGCAAAGGGGATGACGGCGAAGAGGCAAGGCTTAAGATCTACGAGGATGTCATAGCGCAACTCGCAGCAGGGAATAAGCTGAACCTGATATTCTACGATGGTGAGCTTCTGTGCGCTCATACAAATTATCGAAAATCGCTTTATGAGAGGCGGCACAATAATACGACCATGATCGCCACGAGACCGCTGACAGGCGGGGAATGGATTGAATTGCCGTTCACATCGCTGTGCGCTTACAAAAACGGTATCAGGGTCCATACCGGTGAAGCGCACGGGCAGGAATTCATAGATAACGAAGAGAAATTCAAGCTGTTGTATAGAGCATATTCTTATCTCTAAAGGAGGGGCAGTTATGGCTTACTACGACGATAGCAATATCAGGGAGATGCTTTATAAAAAATATATAGAGCCGACCAAAAAGACGAGACGCCATAGGATCGGTATCGAGATAGAGATCCCTATCGTCAACATGAGCGGTGATGCAGTAGACTTCGAAGTTGTTCACAAGGTGACTGGAAAGTTTATGCAGAGATTTGATATGAAAGCCGAAGGAATAGACGATAATGGTGATGTCTATCTGGCAGTAAATGACACGGGAGATTCCCTATCCTATGACTGCTCTTATAATAATCTTGAATTGTCACTTGCCTGTGGAGATGATCTATTAGAGATAGCGGACAGATTCAAGACATACTATAAGGCGCTTCAGGAGTTCTTCGCAGACTATGATCATGCTCTTACCGGCATGGGCGTAAACCCCAATAAGGATGTAAACAATAATATACCGGTGCCAAGCGAGAGATATCGCATGCTATTTCATCACCTGCATTCCTATCCCAAATACAAAGAGGTGCCTATGTATTTCCACCATTATCCGGCCTTCGGAACCTTTGCCAGTGCATCTCAGGTGCAGTTGGATGTGGATTATAAGGATCTTATCAGGACTATCAAAGCCTTTTCGATGATAGAGCCGATCAAGGCTTTGCTGTTTTCCAATTCCGTGATCCCGGATGAACGGGAAGACATGATATGCGTTCGAGATATGTTCTGGGAGAACAGCACCCACGGCATAAATCCGCACAATATCGGAATGTATGAGTGCGGCTTTGACAATGTGGATGAGCTGCTCAGTTACTTGCTGTCCACATCTATCTATTGCGTGATGCGAGATGGGAAATATGTGAATTTTGAACCTGTTTCTTTTGTAGAATATCTGAAGCTGGATCGCGTTGACGGGGAGTATTACGACAGAGTCGACAGCCGATACAAAAAGATCAGTATCACACCTGAGGCGGGAGACATCGATTTCCTTAGAACATTTAAGTTTGAGGACCTGACATACCGTGGCACTATCGAGTTCAGAAGTTGCTGCACGCAGCCCATAGCCGATAGCATGACCGTCGGAGCCTTTCACCTTGGCTTGCAGAGTCGGCTTGCGCAGCTTGAAGAGCTCCTCGAGAGCGACACGGTCCTCTACAGGCATGGCTATACGGCCGTGGAGTTAAGGCATATGTTCGTCAGACGCAAATTCCCGGGCTATGTAGATCAGGATCAGCTATATGACCTGATCACAAAGGTGACAGATTTGGCGGCGGACGGCCTTCGTGAGCGCGGCCGCGGGGAGGAACAGCTTCTGAAGCCTTTGTACGATCGAATCGCCGGAAGGACATGCCCCGGCCTTACCATGATGGAGCGCCTGGCGGCAGGTGAGAGCATGGAGAAGCTGATTAGAGATTATGGTGAGATATGAAATCAGATGAGTAGCGCCCCGGATTTCCCGGAACTGTTCCCTGTGTATAGGGAAGTCCGCCGGGAAAAGGCCGTGGATTTCCCGGAACTGTTCCCTGTGTATAGGGAAGTCCACCGGGAAAAAGCCGCAGCTCTCTCGACATGTATGTCAGAAATACATATAAATCAAGGATTTGCTCCACAAAATCAGTCAATATAACAATTTGCTCCGACCGTTCTTGAAATTTAGAAATTAAGATATATAATGTTAGCGGTTGCTAATTGGTCTTGTTATGATCTTGTGAGGTAAAAGCTATGTATAAGGTATCTGTAAACATTGAAGGAATGGCTTGTGGGATGTGCGAGGCGCACGTTAATGACGCTATTCGCAAGATCTACCCTAAGGCTAAGAAAGTGTCATCATCTCATACGAAAAAGCTTACTACTTTTGTTGTCGAAGAGCCTGCGGATGAGGAGAAGGTCAAGGCTGCAGTTGCCGAGACCGGTTACACTTTTGTAAGCATGAATCAGGAGCCTTATAAGCGGAAGCTTTTCGGTTGAAAAAGCTTCTATTTTTTTGAACTTGCGGTTAGGTAATACTAACTATTAAGTTAGACAAAACTAACCGAAAAAGGAGGACATATATGATGCCTATCGTGGTTGCGGATATGGGTGAAGAATTGATCGTAAAGAGAGTCGGAGGCAAGCCGGAAGTACGCCTCCACCTCGGTAATCTTGGAATCGTTCCCGGCGGGACGGTGACACTGATTAATGTCAACGAAGGCAACGTGATCTTGAAGGTTAAAGAGTCCAGGATCGCGCTCAATAAAGAAATGGCCATGAAGATCATGGTCTGACAGAAGAGTTAATAAAAGGTGCGGAGTATCCCGCCGCGTACCGGAAGGAGGTATACATGAAGACATTAAGAGATGTAAAGGTAAAAGAATCCTGCAAAGTCGTAAAGTTGCACGGAGAAGGTGCCGTTAAGAGAAGAATTATGGACATGGGCATCACAAAGGGCGTTGAGATCTATGTTCGTAAGAAGGCTCCGCTCGGAGATCCTGTCGAGATCACGGTCAGAGGCTATGAGCTCTCGCTTCGTAAAGCTGATGCCGAGATGGTAGAGGTCGAGTGATTTTCGCTTAGTATCCGATGTCAGAAAATCTGCAGAAATCAATCGTGAATACTAACAAACTTAGTATTAAATGGAAGGAACAATAAGAAAATGGCAGAAAAGAAAATCAGAATCGCATTAGCGGGTAACCCGAACAGCGGTAAGACAACGCTCTTTAACGCTTTGACGGGTTCCAATCAGTTCGTCGGTAACTGGCCCGGCGTAACTGTAGAGAAGAAAGAGGGTAAGCTTAAGAAGCACGATGGTGTTACTATCACGGACCTTCCCGGTATCTACTCCCTTTCTCCTTACACACTTGAGGAAGTTGTTGCACGTAATTACCTGATCAACGAGAAGCCGGATGTTATCCTCAACATTGTTGACGGTATGAACCTGGAGCGTAACCTCTATCTCACAACACAGTTGACAGAACTCGGGATCCCTGTCGTTATGGCAGTAAACATGAGCGATCTCGTCGAAAAGAACGGTGATAAGATCGACCTGGAGATGCTCTCCTCTCAGATTGGCTGCAAGGTCGTTGCAATATCCGCCCTCAAAGGAACAGGAATCAAAGAAGCCGCAGAAGCTGCCGTAGAGGCGGCAAACGGCCCCCAGACAGTACCTTCTCACAGCTTCTCCGGCCCTGTTGAGCATGCCCTCGCACATATTGAAGAGGCTGCTATCCATGACATGGATGCAGATAAGCAGAGATGGTATGCTATCAAGATCTTCGAGAGAGACGAGAAGATCATCGAGAAGCTCGGGATCTCTTCCGAGACAATGGAGCATATTGAGAAAGATATCAAGGCAGCCGAGGACGAACTCGACGATGATGCAGAGTCAATCATCACAAACGAGAGATATGTATATATCGCTTCCATTATCAAGAGTTGCTATAAGAAGAAGACAGAGCAGAAGCTGTCCACATCAGATAAGATCGATAAGATCGTAACGAACAGGATCCTGGCGCTGCCTATTTTCGCTATCATAATGTATCTGGTATATTTCATCGCAGTAACCACAGTTGGTACATGGGTAACTGACTGGACGAACGATAACCTTTTCGGCGACGGTTGGTATCTGCTGGGCATCGGCCAGTCCGAGTACGACGATATGGTCGATGATTGGGCTTCCGAGGCAGTATTTACTGATGATGTCAAGGCCGTTATCGACGCTGCTGCAGAGGATGACGACGTAATCGGCGCTGACACTCTCCAGGATGATTTTGAGGCTGCCGACTTCGCTACTTTCGAAGAGGATTACGGCTTCTATGCTGATGATCTGATCGAAAAGGGTTATGACATCGAGGCAGCTCTCATTGCTTCCGAAGGTCTTGATGAGGAAGGCGAGTTCACGACTCCCGGCATGGACGAGGTCGAAGACGGAGTATTCGTGAAGAGTGTTCCCGACGTTGCTTCCGACCTGTTGGACAAGGCCGGCGCGAGCGAGTTCGTTACCGGTCTTGTAGTTGACGGTATCGTCGGCGGTGTCGGCGCTGTATTGGGCTTCGTTCCTCAGATGCTCGTGCTCTTCCTGCTCCTCGCATTCCTTGAGTCCTGCGGTTACATGGCTCGTGTAGCTTTCGTACTCGACAGGATCTTCAGAAGATTTGGTCTTTCCGGTAAGTCCTTTATCCCTATGCTCATCGGCTCCGGCTGCGGCGTTCCGGGTGTTATGGCTTCCAGAACCATCGAGAATCAGCGTGACAGGCGTATGACGATCATGACAACGACCTTTATCCCCTGTGGCGCTAAGCTTCCTATCATCGCACTTATTGCTGCAGCTCTCTTTAACAACCCTTGGTGGTTCGCCGCTTCTGCTTACTTTATCGGTGTTGCCGCAGTTATCATTTCCGGTATCATGCTCAAGAAGACAAAGATGTTCGCAGGCGATCCTGCTCCTTTCGTAATGGAGCTTCCTGCTTATCACTGGCCTACGATCGGTAACCTCTTAAGATCCATGTGGGAGAGAGGCTGGTCCTTCATCAAGAAGGCCGGAACTATCATCCTCCTGTCTTCCATTATCATCTGGCTCGGCTCCGTATTCGGTAATGCAGGTGACGGCTTCGGCTTCCATCCTGACATCGAGCTCGAGGATTCCGTTCTCGGTAAGTTCGGTGATGCAGTTAAGTGGATCTTTGCTCCTATCGGTTTTGCCAATATCAAGGCAACCATCGCTACAGTCATGGGTCTTGTTGCTAAGGAAGAGGTTGTCGGTGTATTCGGTGTTCTCGACTTCGAGGGACTTACACGTCTGGCAGGTTTCTCCTTCCTGATCTTCAACCTCCTCTGCGCTCCTTGCTTTGCAGCTATCGGTGCTATCAGAAGAGAGATGAACAGTGCCAAGTGGACACTATTTGCCATCGGATATCAGTGCCTTTTCGCATATGCTGTATCCCTCATGGTATATCAGTTCGGTTGCCTGTTCACGGGCAATGTACACATAGTCGGTCTGATCTTCGCGATCCTCGTTCTTGCCGGAATGTGCTACCTGCTCTTCAGACCTGCCAAGAAGTACGTTGGTGCAGTCAAGGAAAACTGAAAACAAACGTGATATTATTCTAAAAGGAGGTAACCTGTTATGATCGATTGGGTGGTTGCTCATACAGCTGACATAATCATATTGACCGTCGTTATAGTTTTATCGTTCCTGGGCATCAGGAGTCTGTTAAACGGCGCGAAGGCCGGCGGCTCCTGCTGTGGCTGCACAGGTTGCTCCGGATGTTCCGCGGCAAGCAGGTGCCGGGAGATCCAACGCAAGAAAGCCGCTTCAAAGGCTTAAATAATAGAATAGTCATATCGGGAGGCCGTCTCACTTCAGTGGAGTGGGGCGGCCTTTTGCATGCTTAAACTACGATCTTGCTGAGAATGGATAAAACTGTCACTTTTGGACGCTGAACAGGGATTAGGTTTAGTGTTGCATTGTCTATTGTGCTAAAATAAACAGTATATGAGACTTGCCACGGAGGTGCTCTATGCCTTTTTCCAGTGTTTTCCTGTCCAGCATCGTCAAGAATTTCAATCTCGAGACGGTATATGATTCGGGCGATATCGACCAGAGAAGGATCTGTGTCGCGGATGTAACCAGGCCCGGACTGCAGCTTGCCGGATATTATGATCACTTCGGACCCGACCGTATTCAGGTCGTGGGGAATATGGAGCACGCCTTCCTGGAACACCTGACGGCCAGGGAGAGGAAGAAGTCTTTGATGGCTCTTTTCGATAAAGAGATCCCGGCGCTCATACTCACACGTAATCATGAAGCGCATAAGGAGCTGTTGGAGGCTGCCGAGGAGAAATGCGTTCCCGTCTTCAGGACGGATGAAGCCACATCGGAATTCAGCAGCGCGCTCGTTAAATATCTTAAGATGGAGTTGGCGCCACGAGTAAGCATGCACGGCGTTCTCGTAGAGGTAAACGGTGAAGGAATTCTGATACTGGGTGAATCCGGGGTCGGTAAATCCGAGACTGCTCTGGAGATCGTTAAGAGAGGTCACAGACTTATAGCCGATGATCAGGTTGAGATCCGTAAGATCTCGGATACGACGCTGGTAGGAAGCGCGCCTGAAGTCATAAGACATCTTATTGAGATCAGAGGTATCGGTATCCTGGATGTTAAGGAACTCTACGGTGTATCTTCGGTCAAGCCTCAGGAGGAGATCGATTTTGTTATCAATCTTGAGATGTGGGATGAGAAGAAGACCTATGACCGTCTCGGGCTGTCTGATGAGACGACGGAGATATTGGGTATCAAGATACCATCCATAACCATTCCGGTAGGTCCCGGCCGTAACTTGGCGATCATCGTTGAGGCCGCCGCCATTAACTACCGTGTCAAGAAAATGGGTTATAACGCGGCTAAGGACCTGGTGGCAAGAGTCTTTCCGGAAGGGAATGTACAGTGATGGAGATAAGAGAGAATGTAATACTAAAGCCCTATACGACCTTCAAAGCGGGAGGCCCGGCTGATCTGTTTGCCGAGCCGTCTTCTCGAGATGAGCTTGTCGAGCTGATCGAAAAGGCTCAGAGGGAAGGTCTTGAGACTTTTATCCTTGGCGCGGGATCCAATATCCTGGTGTCCGATAAGGGCTTTAGAGGACTGGTTATAAGGCTTGGGAAACAGTTTGCCGGGATTGACGTCAAGGATCTGAGCGATCAGATGGAGCTTACGGCTCTCGCGGGAACATCCCTTGCCCTTTTGGGAAATCGGGCGGCATCCGAGGGGCTTAAAGGCGCTGAGTTCTGCTGCGGCATCCCGGGAAGCGTCGGAGGCGCGGTCTATATGAATGCCGGCGCGTACGGCGGTGAGATAAAGGATATAGCTGTCAAGGTTACATATTATAAGGATGGCGTGTTTACGGATATTCCGGCAGCAGACTGCGGCTTCGGCTACCGACAGAGTATTTTCGCTCAGGATGATATGAAGGATGCGGTGATCGTTGCTCTTACCATAAGGCTTGATAAGGGGGATAAAGAAGAGGTTGCCGCGAGAGTAGCCGAGCTTAAGCAGAATAGATGCGCTTCTCAGCCGGTGGATGTGCCTTCGGCAGGGTCGACTTTCAAGCGCCCGACAGGTTATTTTGCCGGGACACTTATACAGGAGAGCGGCCTAAAGGGATTTGCTCTGGACGATTCTGGGGCGCAGGTGTCGCCTAAGCATGCCGGCTTCGTGGTAAATAACGGCGGCAAGGCTTCGGCTTCGGATATCAGACGTTTGATCGATTATGTTAGCGACAAGGTCTATGAGCTCAATGGTGTAAGGCTTGAGACCGAGGTTCGCATGATAGGAGAGTGGGACTGATGGAATTGATCTTTTTGACGGGTATGAGCGGCGCCGGCAAGAGCCAGGCAGCTGATTTTCTGGAAGACCAGGGCTTTTTCTGCATAGATAATCTTCCTCCCATGATCCTGCCCGAGCTGGTCAAGACATTCTATAAAGGCCAGGGCGGCGAGGGCTTCGGCATCGAGAAGCTCGTTTTTGTTGTAGATATCAGAAGCCGCGAGTTCCTGAAAGGATTCGGAGCTGCCTTGAAGAAGATAGATGAAGAGGTGGGCTGTTCCTATAGGATAATCTTCCTTGAGGCAGCCGATGACGTGTTGGTCAAGCGCTATAGGCAGTCCCGCCGTAAGCACCCTTTGGGCAAGGATCTGTCGCTGACGGATGCCATATCTTCAGAACGTAAGCTCCTGCTCGGTATACGTGCCCGCGCGACAAATGTAATCGACACTTCCATGATGGCGCTTCCGGCCTTGAGGGATGAGCTTCTTTCGATGATAGAAGATGATGCATTAACGGGTATGTCGGTCTTTATCGAGTCGTTCGGTTTTAAGTACGGCATGCCGGTGGACTGTGATAATGTTCTTGATGTAAGATTCCTGCCCAATCCCTTCTATGTTCCCGAATTGAAGCTCATGAGCGGTCTGGATGAAGAGATAGCTCAGTATCTGGAGCACTTTGAGGAAACGACTCTTTTCAAGGAAAAGATCGTGGATTTTTTCAAGTTCTGCATTCCTCTTTATATCAAAGAGGGCAAGGGGCGTCTTCATATAGGCATAGGATGCACGGGCGGTCGACACAGATCGGTCTATATTGCCGAGTGTCTTAATAAGAGTCTGGCGGAAGCAGGCTACAAGACCATTATCCATCACAGGGATATAGATAAGGATCCGAGATATCACAAGAAAGATGAATAAGAGCATCGAAAACGAGTCCCGCAGCTTCAGCAGCGGTATCAAGAAGGAGATCTCATCGATAACTCCGCGCAGCCTATCCGACCGCCAGGCTGTGATAGCGGGTGTTTTCTGCACATCTTCTTCCGACGGTGACCGAAGACCGGCACACCAGGTGAGACTTACGGAGTCTGCCGCCGAGTATATAAGCGGTCTTCTGAAGCGGGAGGGCATAATGGCAGAAGTCTGCAGAGTTATGGGCAGCCGAAGCGAATATCAGATCGACCTGCCTGAAGAATGCAGGGAGGAGTTTGATCTGATGTATGGTGTCTGCTTTACGGATGCAGGCAAGCAGGTTCTATCCGCCGATACATCTTTTGCCAGGTCATTTCTGAGAGGAGCCTTCCTTGCCTGCGGCTACTGCAGCGATCCGCATAAGACTTACAGGATAGAGCTTCATATACGCAATACCGGGATCGTCGAGACTATGAATGATATGCTTAAGGGGCAGAATATCAAGCCGTCCCGGATCATCCGGGATGCCGTAACCGTGCTCTATATAAGCAACGGCGACTCCGTATCAGACTTTCTCGGTATGATCGGAGCAACATCTGCAATGCTTGATTTTGAGAATATCCGTGCCGAGCATGAGCTTCTCGGCAGCGTCACAAGAACTGTTAACTGCGATTCCGGCAACACGAGAAGACAGGCGGAAGCGGGAGCCAAACGTACGGAAATGATCCAAAAGCTTATGGATTCTCCCCTTGCCTCATCTCTTCCCGCCCCTTTGGCAGAGGCGGCCAGAGCGCATTTGGAGAATCCCGGGGCATCCATAGCCGATCTGGGGCGCATGATGAATCCCCCGATAGGTAAATCGGGTATGAATCATCGCCTGACTAAGCTTATGGAAATCGCAAATTCACTTGATTGAGCAAACTCCCCCTCGTGTGATATGATGTAGTTTGATTTTTTGTAATCACAGATAGTGATCATACAAAACGGAGGGGAAACGGAACGGAATGAGCCGCAAGGATCAATACATTGAGTCCGATAATGCCTATCATGAGCCGATAAGGGACAATTCCCACGGCAATATGATGCTCATGGTCATCATGACGATGCTCTTCGTCATATTGACGGCTGTTCTTGCAGTGGTCTTTTTTCACGAGAAGAAAGCCAATGAGAAGACCATCAGCGTTGATGATGCCACGCAGGCCAGTAACTATATTCTTATAGCTACCATGACCCCGACACCGGTTCCCGAGATGACGGCTTTCCAGAATCCTATCCTCTACCCGGCTCAGGCTGTGATAAACATGTCCACTGACGCCCAGATCGATCCTTCGGCATCACCTTCGGCGAGAGGCCTTACCCAGAATGTTTTGGTATCCTCGTCGATCATGTCTTCATATAACAGAGAGAATCCCATAAGCATGCCGGATCCGCTGTCTTACGGATCAGTTCCCGGAATATTTACATTCAGAGGCAATAATTTCAGGAGCTGTGCTGCCTATGGCTACACCAATGTAACGCAGGGCGTTTTAAGTCAGGTCTGGGAATTTGCCGGAATGGGCACGCGCCTGTCTTCTACTATGACCTTTGAGTGGTCAGGTGTTGCATGGACAGGACAGCCGCTGGTGGTACAGTGGCCCGCCGATGTCAGACGCAGCATGAATCTTTACCCGGAGAAGGCCGACAAGGATGGTCTTACTGAGGTTATCGTGGCGTCTTTGGACGGTTATGTATACTTTTTCGATATAGAAGACGGCAGTCAGACAAGAGATAAACTGTTTGTCGGGGCATCCGTCAAGGGAACGCCGGCCCTCGACCCTCGCGGTTATCCGCTGCTGTATCTGGGTCAGGGAGACGATAACGCCGATGACGGCAAGTTCGGTCTTTATATCTACTCACTTATAGACGGTTCCAGGCTTTATTACTACGACGGAGTGTCAGACAGTCCTTACCGTGTCAACTGGAGCGCCTTTGATTCGTCTCCTCTGATCGATGCAGCGACTGATACTCTTATCTGGCCTGCCGAGAACGGCATGGTCTACACCATAACGCTTAACACATCCTACACTTCCGGCGGATCGACCATCACCGTCAATCCTCAGGTGACAGGTTATAAGTATATATTTAACGATACACAGGGTGCTTATCTCGGTATCGAGAGTTCTATAGCGGTATATGGTAATTATGGCTATTTTACTGATAATAATTCCGAGCTCGTCTGTATCGACCTCAACTCGATGGAAATGGTCTGGGTATTAAAACTCGGCGATGATACGGATCTGACCCCGGTGATCGACGAAGAGACGGACGAGAACGGCATAAGGATCCCCTGCGTCTATATCGGAACCGAGGTAGATAACCAAGGCGGTCAGGGCGAGTATTCGGGTGCAGCCTATGTTTATAAAGTAAACGGATTGACAGGCCATATCATCTGGCAGAATTCCGTGCCCTGCTATACATATAACGGTGAGACATCGGATACGGATCAGACGGGAGGCTGTCTGGGCAATCCGATCATAGGCAAGAAAAATATATCCGATCTGGTCATTTTCTCCTTCAGCATGACCAACGGTCTTACAAGCGGTAACAGGCTCGTGGCCTTCAACAAGACTGACGGAACCACGAACTGGACATATGACATGAACATCTATTCCTACAGCTCCCCCGTGGACTGTTATGATGAGAACGGTAATGCTTACATTGCTATCGGCGATTCTCTGGGGCAGATCCATCTCGTCAACGGTCAGAGCGGGGAGAGGATCACATATATTCAGACCTCGAGACTGATCGGGACTGAGAACGAGACTACATCGGGGATTATTTTCGATGCGTCTCCGGTGATCTATGGGAACATGATGATCATCGGCACCAAGTCAGGCTCGGTGTTCGGAATTAATATCGGGTAAGGAAAGCGGTATATGATGGATTCGGATTACTCATACGATTCAATAGCGATCCTCGAGGTGGAGATAAGCTCCTTCTCAGGCGGCGGCTATAAAGTAAAGTACGATTTCAATCGAAATATGATCACGTGGAATGACGGCTATATGTGGAACAACAATTTCTGCAAGTCCCTGACTCAGACCAAGCTGGGCATCATTAGGGACAGACTTCCAAAGAGCGGTATGATCGAGTGGATGAAGGCCTATAACAGGGGGGAGACGGAAGAGTACGGCAATCCCACGGCCAACCCCATGTACTGGAAGATAACGGTGATCTATGAGAACGGTGAATCCTTTGTAAGCAGCCATACAAAGCATTTCCCCAAGAACTGGAATAAGCTTAAATCGATAATCGAAGACACTACCGAGTGCTCTTTCAGGCTGAGATAACAGACCGTGCCATAAAGCGTCTGTTGTGATAAAATTACTCTGTATAACTGTAATCAAGGAGGATAGCGGTGGATTATACGGAAGGACTGCTCTTAGGGACACTCTGGAGCGATACGGATTTTGAGAACCGTAGCCATACGGGTCTTTTTATCCTGTACGGAATCCTTGCTGACCTTATTGTTCTCTTTAACTTCTTTACCGGCCGTAATATGCTGGGACTGGGAATTGTCAACATCTTTGAGTTAGTCATACTCGGGGTCTTGTTTCTGGCATGCCCTTTCATCTGCTTCCGGTACTATCGAATGCCCATTTGGGGCAAATTACTTGTATTAGCAGAGAAATTCTTTAAAGTCTTTCTCATTACGGACATCTCGGTCAGGATAATGACAAAGCTCATACCGATCGAGCCGGGAGAGTTACAGGACTTCCTGATGGACTACTTAAACGGCACTCTCGAGAACTACACAGAGAAGTTCTCGGCAAAGGCAGGCTCCTTCGCGACGGTAATGGGTGTTATAGCAGGCGGTGTACACACCGTGCTGACGGTAGTTTTGATACTTGTAGCCGCAGTGCTTATCCCCGGACTTGTATTCATGGCATTCAGATATGTGCAGTATGCCTACGACTGGATAATCGAAAAGGCTGTGCTTAAGAGGTTCTTCCGTTACAGGAAGTGATACTTCGTCAGCCGGTTAGGAGATAATATGGCAGAACTTAACGATAAGCTTGATATTACGGTAGAGGAACTCGAAGAACATTTAGGCGAGAAGAAGCTTCCCGAATTTATCCACGATTGTGAGAAGACATTTGTTTCCAGGACAGATGCCATAGTCGAGGAGTTCTGCGCCGACAAAAGCAAGAGAGCGGTATTTGTATCAGGACCTACATCCTCAGGTAAGACCACATTTACTATGAGACTCGCGGCAGGTCTGAGCGCTCACGGTCGTAAGGCAGAGTTTCTTTCGCTGGACGATTATTACCAAATGTGCGCTTTAAAATATGACCGGGACGGAAGGCCGGACTTCGAGACCATTGATTCTCTTGATATTGATCGGGCTGCAGCGGATGTGGCAGACCTTATCGCAGGCAAGAAGGTAAAGCCCCCGAGATTCAACTTCATGACCCGCCAGATCGAGGAAAGGGATGATTCTGAAGCTTTCTCCATCGGAGAGGACGGTGTGCTGGTAGTCGAAGGCCTTCACGGCCTGTCTGAGAAGATCGCCGGAGCGGCATCTGCCGAGCATAGCACCAAGGTCTTTATCATGCCCTACGGCAATGTTTTCTGTGATACCAAGCTTATGGACAGCGAGGAGATCAGAATGTTAAGAAGGATCGTGCGTGACAGCCGCCATAGAGGAGCTTCAGCTGTCGCGACAGTTGATTACTGGCCCATGATCGCCAGGTCGGAGGAGGCCTACTATCAGGACTATCTGACCAGGGCGGATATACATGTCAATTCATTCTTAGGCTATGAGAGCCTGATCATAGCTCCTCTCGCGCTTCATGATATCAATGAATCGCTTGAGCTGACTAAGAACGGAAAGCTGCCGCCCAGTATATTTATGAGGCAGTCTGAGAAGAACAGACCCTATGCAGATCTTTCTGCGGCACTGGACAAATGCAGTCGGCTCGTAAGACATCTGGAGAAGATCCCGGTAGTAGATCCGGCACATGTTCCGACGGAATCGATACTGAATGAGTTTATCGGTTCATAACGGGCGCAGATCAAAGAATTATTAAGGAGGCATAATAATGCCCATCAGAGTAGCAAACAACCTTCCTGCAATCCGAACATTGGAGCGGGAAAGAATATTCGTTATGGAAGAGGACAGGGCTCTGACTCAGGATATCAGGCCTATCAGGATCGTTATCCTGAACCTCATGCCCAACAAGAATACAACTGAGACACAGCTCCTCAGAGCTCTTTCAAATTCGCCTATTCAGGTGGATGTAGATCTGATGAGAGTTGCTTCGCATGTATCGCAGCACACGAGCGAAGAGCATCTGATCAAATATTATGAGACTTTCGAGGAGATGAAGGACAGATATTATGACGGTCTGATCATAACAGGAGCTCCCGTAGAACAGATGCCTTTCGAAGAAGTGGATTACTGGCCGGAGCTGACCGCTATCATGGATTGGAGCAAGACACATGTCTATTCCACTATGCATATCTGTTGGGGAGCTATGGCGGGACTTTATTACCACTATGGTATCCCTAAGTATGATCTGCCGGAGAAGGCCTTCGGGATTTTCGAGCATAGCATGACATACAGTAAGCCGGTAAAGCTTTTCAGGGGCTTTGACGATGTATTCTATGTTCCTCATTCGCGACATACGGAGATCCACCGGGAAGATATCGTAAAATGTAAGGATCTGAGGATCCTGTCAGAAAGCGATGAATGCGGCGTTTATGCCGTTTCTGATTTCCGCGGCAGGCAGTTCTTCATAACGGGACATTCCGAATACGATGCGGACACACTGGACAGCGAGTATAAGCGTGATCTGGCAAAGGGCTTGCCTATCAAGATGCCGGTCAATTACTACAAGAATGATGATCCTGAGCAGGGACCGGTCCTGAGATGGAGATCTTCGGCGACCTTGCTGTTTACCAATTGGCTTAATTACTATGTATATCAGGAAACGCCTTTCGATCTGGCGCTCCTTCAGCAGATCGATCATACAAAGCGTAAGATAGACAAGGATCTGGACGATGACAACTGAGAGCGGATATATCACCATAGATGATTCACTGGTCAGAAGTACGGCCCCGGCAAGACCCGAGGATGGTCACAAGGGGACTTTCGGCACGGCTTTGATAAATGCCGGAAGCAGATATATGACCGGAGCAGCGGTGCTGGCAGTATCTTCAGCTTTAAGAAGCGGAGCCGGCATGGTGAGAGCATATGCTCCGGAGGAAGCGCTGGAGCCTATCGCGTACAGCTGCCCCTGTGCCTTAAGGAGTGCTGAGCCTGAAGATCCTTCAGATGCGGTAAGAATGGCTGCAAGACTTCTCTCAAAGGCTTCTTCGGTGGCGATCGGCCCGGGCATGGATCCCGACGATAAGCGTAACGAGGCTCTGATACTTTTCTATATACAAAATGCAAAGAGAATTGTAATAGATGCCGGCGCTCTCGAGATCATGTCGCACAATATGCCTTTCTGGACGCCCTATCTTGTATCCAGAGTCAGGTCGGGATTTGAGCCGGCAATACTTACACCCCATGTCGGAGAGTTCAGAAGATTGGTCGGGAGACAGGCTTCGTCTGCGTCCATCCCGGAACTTCATAATCTATGTGTGCAGTTTGCACGAGAGAACAAGTGCATCACGGTACTAAAAAACCATAAAACACTAATATCATCACAAGGCATCAAATGCTATATTAATTGTGTCGGTAACAGTGGCATGGCCAAGGGTGGCAGCGGTGACGTTTTGACCGGCCTTTTGGCAGGCTTTCTGGCCCAGGGGATGGCAGCGGAAGATGCAGCTGTCAGCGCGGTCTATATCCATGCGATCGCAGGGGATATGGCTGCAGAGGAACTGGGTGAGAGGGCAATGCTCCCGACAGATATGATCGGAAGCCTCGCGAAGGCCTACCGAAGATTAGGATGGTAAAAGATGAGTAAGCCTTGTTCAGACATAACATCCGATATGTTCGACCGTTCTTGCGTCAAGATCGATCTCGGGGCTCTCAGACACAATCTCGGAGAGATAAGAAGGATAACCAAGCCTGATGCCGACATAATGGCGGTCGTCAAAGCGGATGCATACGGTCACGGCGCTATTGAAGTTGCCCGCACACTGGTTGAGAACGGAGCTTCAGGACTTTGTGTCGCGACCATCGATGAAGCGGTAGAACTTCGTAAGCAGGGAATAGAGGCGAGACTTCTGATACTCGGCTGTACTGATCCGATGAGATACGACGATGTAGTCAGATATGATGTGGATCAGGCTGTATATGACTATGATTCCGCCAGTCTCCTCTCTTCCGAAGCAGTTAAACAAAACAAGACCGTAAATATTCACGTCAAACTCGATACCGGAATGGGCAGGATAGGTTTTCCGACGGATGGCAGCGGTACTGAGGATATAGCAAGGATGTGCAGGCTCCCCGGCTTGGTTCCCTATGGCGTTTTCTCACATTTTGCAGTTGCTGACACTAATGACGATGACTATACGAGAGCTCAGTTTGATGTCTTTATGAGACAGATCGACGAGCTCAAACAATTGGGGATCTCCTTTTCGAAAAGGCATATCTGCAACAGCGCAGGCATAATGCGTTTTCCCGAGATGCATCTTGACATGGTGCGCGCAGGGATAATCCTCTACGGTCTTATGCCGCCCGGATGCCCCGAGCCTGAAGATAAACCGGATCTTATTCCCGTTATGTCATGGTATGCCAAGGTCATCCACAGTAAGACCGTCCCCGCGGGGACCACCGTCAGCTATGGAAGGCATTTCAAGGCAGAACGGCCTACCAAAGTGTTAACGGTATCCGTAGGTTATGCGGACGGCCTGTCCCGAAGGTTCAGTAACGGCTTCGAGCTAATGATAGGAGATGAGAGGCTGCCTATCATCGGAAATGTATGTATGGATATGTGTATGCTGGACGGTACGGACTTGAAAAAGGAAGCCGGCAAGGAGACAGTCGTGACGATTTTCGGCAAGGACAGATCCGCCGATGAACTGGCAGACTATTTAGGAACGATCAACTATGAGATAACTTGTCTTGTGGGTAAGAGAGTACAAAGAATTTATATTGACGAATGAAAGAAATATGCTGTACATTGGTACAGGACTTTGACTTACGAGGTGGACTATGACACAAGCGGAAGAGAAAGAGCTGAAGCTGTTCGCGGCTAAGATGCGCAGATGGATAATTGAGGGCGTTTACAATGCCAAGAGCGGCCACCCCGGAGGATCGCTGTCCTGTACGGATCTAATGGCCTATCTTTACAATAAAGTAATGAGAGTAGATCCCAAGAACCCGACGGATCCCGACAGAGACCGCTTTGTATTATCCAAGGGTCACTGTGCGCCGGCCCTGTACTCGGCTCTCGGCCTTCTCGGATTTTTCGATGTGAATGAGATAAAGAATCTTCGTAAGATCGATTCGGACCTTCAGGGACATCCCTGCATGCAGTATACGCCCGGAGTTGATATGTCCACGGGATCTCTGGGACAGGGAATCTCGGCGGCCTGCGGTATGGCTATTGCCGGCAAGCTGGATAAGAAGGATTACAATGTTTATTCAATATTAGGTGACGGCGAGATGCAGGAAGGTCAAGTGTGGGAGGCGCTCATGAGTGCAGCTCATTATAAGCTTGATAATCTCTGTGCCGCAGTCGATTATAACGGTCTCCAGATCGACGGTAAGGTCGATGATGTTATGAGCCTTGGCGATCTTAAGGCAAAGGTTACGGCATTCGGATGGAATGTGGTGGAGATCGACGGACATGATTTTATGCAGATCGAGGCTGCATATAAGGCTTTCGAGGCGAATAAGGGCAGCGGGAAGCCTTTCTTCATTATCAGCCACAGCCACAAGGGCATGGGCGTTTCTTTTATGTATGACAACGCTGCATGGCACGGCTGCGCGCCCAAGGAAGATCTTTATAAACAGGCAGTGGACGAGCTCGACGCTGCTATCAAGGCATTGGAGGACTGACAGATATGAGCAAGATGGCAACAAGAGAAGCATACGGAAGAGCCCTTGCGGAATACGGTGCAGACGAGAGAATAGTTGTTTTCGATGCTGACCTGTCAGGCTCTACAAATACGGCAAGATTTAAGGCTGTTTATCCTGAGAGACATTTCAATATGGGTATCGCCGAAGGTAATATGGTAGCTTGTGCCGCAGGTATGGCGACAACGGGCAAGATAGCTTTTGTGTCTTCCTTCGCCATGTTCGCTTCAGAGAGAGCATGCGAGCAGATCCGTAATTCTGTCTGCTACTCCAAGCTGAATGTTAAGATCTGCGCCACACATGCAGGTCTTACGGTAGGTGAGGACGGGGCGTCCCACCAGTGCCTCGAGGATCTGGCTATAATGAGATCCATTCCGAACATCAAGGTCGTATGTCCTGCGGACGCAGCCACAGCCAAGATGGCTATCAAGGCAGCTATCGAGACAGACGGACCTTTCTACATCAGGCTCGGACGTCTCGCTGTCGAGTCAGTTTACGGCGAGTACGGTGATGAAGTTCCCTATGAGCTCGGCAAGGCACTTCAGATCAGGGACGGCAAGGATCTGACGATCATCGCTACAGGTTATATGGTTAAGGAAGCAGTTGAAGCTGCTGCTGCACTTGAGGCAGAAGGCATCAGCGCCCGTGTTCTCGACATGCATACCATCAAGCCCATCGACAGCGAAGCTATCATTGCCGCAGTCCGTGACACAGGTCTCATCGTAACGGCTGAGGAGCACAACATCATCGGAGGTCTCGGCAGCGCTGTTGCGGAGGTCGTCTGCGAGGAGGCTCCCTGCAAGGTAGTCCGCTACGGAATGAGAGACCACTTCGGTCGTTCCGGTACACCCGACGCACTCCTTGAGCACTATCACCTGACCACGGCAGATCTGGTCGCGAAGTGCAAGGAAGCCCTGGCTTCGAAGTAAGTTATTATTGGTTACTATCAGGAAGGCTGTCCGCGAGGACAGCCTTTTTTGTGTTGTTCGGGGGTGACGGGTACTGATATGGCGATCCCGGAGGTCTAGTACCCGATCCGACAAATCCGATCCTAACATACAGGTTAGCGCCCAAGCTTTGCGAGGAAAATGGCGAATACTGTGGAGAATAAATGTATGCCTCAGGCATACCTCGCGTCTCTTATTGTTACATACAATGAAGAAAACCTTTGGAGGTGATGCTATGAAGACTTGGAAACTGGTATCCGGTATCCTGAGTATCGTCTTCTTTCTTGTCGTATCTTTACAGTCATGCGCTGCCGGCGCGGTGAATGCTATCGAAGAGAATGAGGAAGATACAAGTGCAGGAGGGGGAATGATCCTGGGGATCCTGATGCTTGCAGCCGGAATCGTATCGATTGCAACACGCAAAAGCGGCAAGGGCGGCAATATTGCAACTTGTATTATCTTCGCATTGGCCGCTTTGGCAGGCTACGCTAATCTCGGTACGTATGGAGATCTTGTCGTGTGGGCGACATGGTGTGCAATATGTGCGTTGTTTGCTTTGATCGCGGTAATCAAGTCTCCTAAGCCCGCGGCAGAGACGTGATCAGACGGCGATAATGGTCTTTTTGGATCTATAGAACGAGGATGAATAGGAGGGGCGCTGGAACACATCGCCCCTTCAGTCTTTCAAGACGAGTACGTTTATGCCGCCGAAGACAATGCACCATGCGAGCAGGATAACGACTGACAACACGGTTTTTGCCATTATGCGGACGAACAGATTGTCACTTCGGATAAAGGGGAATCTGTAATAGAATCCGGTCCAGTCACTGCAACAGTCGATTATGCAGAATAGTGCACTAAGATAGGCAAGACGGGCAGACAGAGTCGTCCCGGCCCCTCCGCCATCAGCTGATATTCCAAGCGACAACAGGATCCCAAGGATGTAAAGTGCTGTCGACAGCAGCATCCGTGGGACTTTACGGCTTCTGAAGCCCGGTATGGGAAACAGCATGACCGGAGTGAGCTGACCAACGGTTCCCTTTGACATCTCCAGCTTTTTGATAAGGATCTCCATTGATTGATACCGGTCATCGGGATCGAGCATAGTTGCCTGTTCGACTACTCTCTGTATCCTGTGTGAGGGAGCAAACATATCTCTTATCATGATGCCCATGGTATATATGTCCGTCCGTTGATCAGATTGACCGAATCCGTATTGTTCAGGCGCTGCAAAGCCCTCTGTTCCGAGAAGAACAGTGTCCTTAACGGATCCCTTCTTAAAGGTTTTGGCCGCATCGAAGTCTACGATCTTTATATCGCCCGTGGAACTGACGATTATGTTAGAAGGCTTGATATCGCGATAAATTATGGGGATCGGTGCGGAATGGAGGAATGAGAGAGCTTTGCAGATCTCGATGAGATAGTCGATCTTACGGTCGTCGGGCATTTCCTTATCGTGGATGATACTGTCGAAAGTGTGCCCTTGAATGAATTCCTCGATAACTGTCAGTTCGCCGCCCTCTTCCCAGTGATCTATGATCTTAGGGAAGTGAGGGTCAGGGTGTTCCTCAAGAAACCGGTAGACAGCAGGATCAAAGTACCGGCTGGTCTTGCACATCAATACGTCTCCCGTGATACTATTCATTACAAGGGAGTGTTTGGAATCATATGAGTACAGTTCCTGATAGATCTCTTTTCGCATATTTTGATTCTATCAGATAACAGACTACATGTTTATAAGGAGCGAAAATGATAAAAGATACAAACGAACTTAATGACATCTTATCCCGTGTTGATTCCGGCGATAAGCTCGACAACTATATTGAAGCGGAACTCAAAGGGAATGAGACGGATTTCAAGACATACATAAACGACTACATCAGAACAAAAGATATGACCATAGCCGATCTCCAGAAAAAGAGCCTGATCGACAGAACGTATATATATCAGCTGATGGATGGCAGGAAGAATCCGGGAAGAGATAAAGTGATCGCTATTGCGCTTGCCGGAGGAATGACCCTTAAGGAATGTCAGAAGGCACTTCGCGTTTCCGGGAATGGCGAGCTGTATTCCAAGAGTCGCCGCGATACGATCATTACCTATGGCGTTAATAACGGGCTCGGCGTAATAGCTGTCAATGGTCTGCTGGAGCAGTATGGGGAGCCGATCCTGCAGTAGGCAGAAGCGTTAAAAGAGGTCTTACTCCGTATCGAAAAGCGGTTGATATACTACGCATATCACAGGATTCACGCATTAACAATGCGTGAATTAATGTTATTTGTTTATTTGGCTGGCTAAGGAGGGTTTATAAATGAAGTCCAGAGATGTGATATCAACGGTTTTATCTGTCGCGTTATTTTCGAGTATGATAGCATTGGGAGTAAGGTGTCCCAAACAAGTCAATGCCGATGATCTTGTATCCATAAATGAGGCAAACTTCCCGGATAAGGCTTTCAGAACCTACATCAGCTCAAAGATCGATAAGGATAGAGACGGGTATTTGGACTCTTACGAGACGGGGACAATATACGATGAATCCATCGACTATTCTGAAGACAGTCCGTATGTCATGAATCTTGGAGAACTCGGGATTACAGATCTGACGGGAATCGAGTTCTTTCCTAACCTTATGTATCTATATGCATGGGACAATAACATTTCCTCAATTGATCTGACAGAATTCCCTCTTCTCAGGGAGATATACCTGGGCGGAAATCCCATAAAAACAATCGATACATCTAAATGTCCCGAACTTCTTGAACTTAACGTGTATGGCTGTAATTTGACGAAGCTGGATGTAAGTAATAATACTGAACTTACATTTCTTAGCATCGGCGAAAATCCGATCAAGGCTATCGACATCAGCAAATGCACAAAACTTGAAGAGATTAATGCATATCAATGTAATCTGTCGAGTTTGGATGTAAGCAAGAATAGAGAATTGCTTTATCTTTATGTCAGCGAGAATAATCTCTCATCACTTAATGTGTCGAATCTTACCAATCTTAACGAGCTTCATTGCAGTGGCAACAAAATAAAGAAGTTGGATTTAACAGGACTGGCTTTTTTGCAAACCCTGCAGTGTCACAAAAACACAATGACTGAGCTTAACCTCTCGGGATGCAAGAGCCTCAAATGGGCAATGATAATGAATAATAATATCGGAAACGTGAATTTGACCGATTGTCCCAGTTTGTCAGATATATATCAGAATAGTGAAAAGCATACTTTCAGTGATGCCGTAAGCGTATACGGCGATTATTCTATTCGCGATGATGGGGAGCTGGGGGATACCGGCGCTATATTCTTAATGGTTGATGATTCGACCAAAGTCAGCTGTTCTGTCAGTTCAGAATCCGGAGTATCTGGATTTGTCGAGAGACTATATTCCGTAGCCCTTGACCGCAGTTCTGATCCTAACGGCAAGGCCGATTGGGTACAAAGGATCAGAGCCGGTCAGATAACAGGCGCGGATGCAGCAAGGGGATTCTTCCTAAGTCCCGAGTTTATTAATTCACAGTTGTCGGATGACGAATTCTTAAATCGCCTGTACCACACATTCTTCGATCGCGAGCCTGACGAGGGCGGATTCAATAATTGGAAGACGGTTCTTGCTGGCGGAGCTACTCGCGAGAGTGTCCTTGACGGCTTTATCAACTCTACTGAATGGGCAAACCTGTGTCTGACATACGGCATTGCTTCCGGCGGAACGGGAACACCGAATGTTGTCATTAAACCTAATGATCAGATAATCGGATTTGCATCGCGTCTTTATACGACATGTTTGGGCCGTGACTACGATCAGGGCGGCCTTGACGATTGGGCCAGCAGACTGGCGAATATGAAGGTATCGGGTTCTGAGGCGGCACATGGTTTCTTCTTCTCAGAAGAGTTCATAAGTCACGATTTCAGCAATGATGAATATGTAACGAGACTTTATCGTACCTTTATGGGACGTGAGCCCGATCCTGCGGGATTCGCGGATTGGACGGGACAACTTGCCAACGGCGCGACTCGTGAATCCGTATTTCAGGGATTTGCCGGTTCAGCTGAATGGGCAGCTATCTGTTCCGAATACGGAATACTGAAGTAAAGCATATCAAGAATGACGGAGGTGTCTCAAGCGGGGCACCTCTATTTACTTTTTCGAGAGTTGCCTCGGTCCTTCCCTTTGGCAAACTCCCGGCTTCTGCCGATAAGCTCCATAATGAACTCGTCTTCCACGCTCCCGTTCATGAGTATGGTTATCCAGCTTTTATGACTCATGTGATAGGCCGGGTATATGCCATCGATGGCAAGCAGGTCTTCCATTCTGTCCTTTTCGACCTTCAGATTCATTATCTCGATCAAGTCCTCGTCTTTCTTGTTCCTGCTGAGCGCCGAGGCTTTAACATTGCCTACCAGGGCATACCATTTCCCGGTCTGTGGATATCTGAATACCATATAATCCCCGGTGGTGCTGAAGGGATTATCGGGGGACTCATGATATCTTTCGAATATATACGTCGCGATCCTCGTAGTCTGCTCCCACATGAAAGTGACCGGGCTCCCGCACTTATCCGCCACATCCCTTATCAGGTCCTCGTAGGCCTGCCTTATCTCACCGACATAAGAACCCGTAAATGACGGGATATTAAGGGCGACATATTCTTCGTCTGTATCTTTATCAATTACTTTACCGCGAAGCTTCAGCGCTTGATCCACGCTTAATTCGGCTCTCATATTCTCATCGAAAATCACTTTTTCGAAGATCAGTTCATCTCCTTCGGGAGTGAAACCGTAGCTCATCAGTTTGTCCCGGTCGAGCCTGACCTTGCCAAGTATCTTATCTTCGATATTCAATTCCTGCTTCCCCCTTGTCTTGGCTGTCCCGCTCATGCCTCGCGCAGGCCTGTCACTTTAATTTTACTCTTTACTGTGATAATCTTCATCATATGAGTTTTGTCAGTATTCTGTATCGATTGATAATCTACCCCCTTGAGCTTCTTTTCGAAGTTATATTCCGCCTGTCCGAGAAGTCTGTCCATAACCCCGGCGTATCGATAATCGTCTTGAGCCTGGTGGTGAATTTCCTGGTATTACCTTTATATAGAAGAGCCGATGCCATGCAGGAAGAAGAGAGGGACATATCAGCAAAGATGGCTCCATGGCTGACTCATATCCGTAAGACATTCAAGGGCGATGAGAGATTCATGATGCAGCAGACCTACTACCGCCAGATGGGTTATAAGCAGGTCTATGTCTTAAGGAGCAGTATCCCGCTATTACTTCAGATCCCTTTTTTTATAGCGGCTTATCACTTCTTATCGCACCTTAATTACTTAAGCGGAGTCTCTTTGGGCCCCATCAAGGATCTGGCTGAACCCGACAAGCTCATAAAGCTTGGCGGAGGAGCGATAAACTTTCTACCCATACTGATGACGGTGATCAACATAACGGCAGGCGCTATCTATTCCAAGGGCTTTCCCATCAAGACCAAGATCCAGATGTACGGTATCGCAGCGATCTTCCTTGTATTGCTCTACGATTCACCGGCAGGCCTGGTCTTCTACTGGACTCTCAACAATGTTTTCTCACTGATGAAGAATATCGTAGCGGCGTTTGATAAAAAAAGTATAGAAAGACGAGATTCATCTGAGACCAAAGGCAGTAAATTAGACGATGTGGTCTTCTTTGTTGCAACAACAACATTGGCGCTTCTGACCGGATTGTTTATTCCTTTGCGTACGGTTGCCAGTGCGCCTCAGGATTTTGTATCTCTTACTCACTATGTTAACCCGTTAAGATTTGTTGCACTTAGTGCGCTCACGGGCGCCGGAGTATTTATCATTTGGTTTGGCGTTTTTTATTTATTAGCGAAAAGTAAGGCAAGAACTAAAGCTGCCATGATCGTGGTTATGATGGATGTTGTCGCCATTATTGATTGTTTCACGCTTGTTCTTGAAAAAGAAGATCTCTCGATTACATTGACTTATCAGGAAATCTATCATGTCCCGATCCTTATGGCAACTATTAATATTATAGTAGTAGCTATTGTATGTTTTCTTATCTATCGGTTATGGAAGTATCGTTCCAGAGTGGTCATATATATATTAATAATACCTTTGATCGCTTTAGCCGTAATGTCGGCAGGTTACTATAGGACTGCCTCGAGTCAGCTTAGCGACGAGTATTATCTTGGTGACAGATATGCAGTTCCTGCAGAATTCACGCTTAGTACGGAAGGTGATAATGTAATTGTTATCATGCTTGATCGAGCTATGGGTTATTATTTGCCATTTATACTTGATAATGACGAAGAACTCAAGAATTCATATGACGGATTTACTTACTATTCCAATGTATTATCTTATGGTCCCAATACTCTGTTTGGCGCCCCTGCTCTTTATGGGGGACCTGACTATTCTGCCGAGAATATAAACCTGAGAAGTGACGAGACCATGGAATCAAAGATCAATGAATCGCTTCTTGTTATGCCGCTTCTGTTTAAAAATGAGGGATATGATGTAACAGTTACGGATCCTCCCTATGCAGGCTATAATTGGATACCTGATATCTCCATATATGATGAGTATGGAATTGATGCCTATTATACAAAGGGGGCGTTTAGTTGTTCCAATGATACATATATGGAAAACGAGGATGCCATCCTTGCGCGCCAAGAACGCAACTTTTTCTGTTTTGGTCTTACAAAGTCTGTGCCGGCACTGTTTGTCGATCTGTTTTATGACGACGGTGATTATAATGCCGTAGAATACTCAGACGGTAGCGTGGATGTCGGAAGCCCTTCATTTAAGCGTTTTGTTGATGCCTTTGCTGTCCTTCAAAATCTTTCTTCTATGACTTATATATCATCTGACGACTCGGATCATTTTATCATGTTTACCAATGAAACTACTCACGAAGCAACCCTGATAACAGGTGACAGTTACGACGAGGGGATAGTATCAGGGGATCGTACACTCTACCTTAACGGAAATGATCAGATTGCCCATTACGAGACAGATCGCGCCGCACTCGTTGCTTTAGGGCGATGGTTTGATTATTTGCGCGAGAACGGTGTGTATGATAACACTCGAATAATAATTGTTGCTGATCATGGTAAGGCTCTGACTCAGGATGAGAGACTACTAATTGACAGTGATCTCGACATAATGGCATATTATCCTCTGCTAATGGTCAAAGACTTCGATGATACGGGCTTTAGTGTGTGCAGCGATTTTGTTACTAATGCAGTCGTCCCTGAGTTGGCGACAAGAGGAATCATCGGGGAGCAGGTTAATCCGTTTACTGGTAATAGTCTGATTTATGATTATGAGGCAAATCCTCCGGCGGTAATTATATCTCACTATACTAATCCACAGGAAAACCCGGGATATAGATTTAATAGCGGGATATGGTGCCGTTTATATGGCAATGATGTCTTTAATCTGCAGGCAGAAAGGATACCCGAACCTTAACGGAACATAAATTGTTGTTGTCTCGGCAGGGGTTGACCGCAATTCATTGAACTTGCATCATAAATGTTTTACAATGGTATCGTAGGCTTTGTGAATTAAAAACGCTATTTTCAGGGGAGTATATGATACCCAAGTTAGTAATAGTAGTACCATGTTATTGTGAAGAGAAAGTGATACCTATCACAGCGCCGCTATTTAAAGAGGAATTGGACCTTCTGAAGGAAAAAGGATTAATTTCTGAAGATAGCAGGATTTTATTTGTCGATGACGGATCAACAGACAATACTTGGCATATTATTGAAGAGTTGTCGCAGCAATCTGACAATTACTCGGGAATCAGGCTGAGTCGTAACCGCGGACACCAGAATGCTTTACTTGCCGGGCTTATGGAAGTCAGGTCGGTTTGTGATATAACTATCTCTATTGATTGCGACGGACAGGATGATGTAACCGCTATGGAGCAAATGGTTCTTGCTTATAAACAAGGCTACGAAGTTGTTTATGGTGTAAGATCAAAACGGAAAAAAGATACATTCCTTAAAAGAATAACGGCGGAGTTGTTTTATAAGTTGCTTTTAGCTATGGGAGCAGAGGTTGTTTTCAATCATGCTGATTATAGATTGGTTTCAAGTGTAGTGCTAAATGAGTTTGCCGGTTTTGAAGAGGTTAATCTTTTCCTTAGAGGTATGTTTCCGTTAGTTGGTTTTAGCAGCTCAAAAGTGTATTACGAACGACGCGAGAGAATAGCCGGCGAGAGTCATTATTCATTATCTAAAATGTTTGGATTGGCCTTTGATGGGATTACAAGTCTCTCTGTTAAGCCGATACGCATTATTACCGTAATGGGATTGTCGGTCGCCTTTTTGTCGTTTGCCATGCTCATTTATTCTCTTATACGTTATTTTATGGGAGCGACTATTACAGGATGGGCAAGTACAGTAACAATTATATGTTTTGTCTCAGGAATTCATTTAATCTCCCTTGGTGTAATAGGTGAATATATCGGCAAGATTTACATGGAGACAAAGAGACGCCCCAGATACATTATAAGTCGCAAAACTGATAATGCCTTAGATTAACACTATAGTGTTGAAAAATAAGAATAATGATGGTACTCTGAAAAAATGAAAAGAGAGAATTCCCTAACCATATCATTCGATATTACAAAAGTCCTTTATGCGTCTTTAATCCTTGTTGTGTTTTATATAGTTTTGGTCAGTGTAATACCTGACTTTACAATATGGGCATCACATAAGGCGTTTAATAACAAGACTACTCATGATGAATTGCTAGTCGACGGGGATTCTTACATGTCTGAGTTTTCGATGCCTTTCGATAAAGTGTGCAAAATCGAACCTGATATTATATCTAACGGGTCAGATAATGTAGCTCAGATAGATGGCGAATTATCGCTTCTCACACAAAGCGGAGATCTGGTATTAAATAAAAAGATTACATCTGTATATGATTGCGCAATTGATACACGATATGAGAATGTGCAGGCTGGAGAGCAGTACATATTACGATTGATGATAAACAGAATTTATACAGATCCGGGAAGTCCTGCCCCGGCACTCAGAGTGTCGGCTGATACTGGGGATATGTCGTTTATGCTGTCCGGAAGAAACGATGGGGCATCTCTTAAATCATTCTTCGGCATGCTTTATCTGATAATGTCCGTGTTGATAATTCTATACTTGACCTATATGAATAAGGACAATAAAACGGCCAGAAGGTGCGAGTGGCTTATTTGGGGAGTCACAGTATGCATCTGCATTTTTTGCCTAAGTCAGTACTATGACCATTTTATGATCATAAAAAGCGCCCTGCGAATGAGAGACTCTTTCAAAGCAGGTAATATAAGAGCATATTATGATTACTCTTATATGGAGGAACTCTCAAATCGGAGTTCTAAGCAATTATTTGCCTATGAGTATAATTTCCTTTCGATCTTCCCCATTATGGTAATGCTTTTGCCTCTTTCATCCGTTTTATCCGGAGACATGTTATATGGCTCGGAAAGTGACATTGCAGTAATATATATAACTTTTATTACTGCTGTATTCCTTATCTTATCAGCTAAAATGATAGATAAGATTATCAAGTCATGTGAATGTGAGGAGGGATACTCCAATCATGTCAGGAGATTGTTTCTGTTCTCTCCTATGGTTCTTTATATGACGGTTCTTTATGGGCAGATAGATATTTTTTATATTTTCGTCATTCTTGCTGCATTGCCCTTCTATTATAAAAAAAGATATTACCTGTTTTCGCTGATAATGTCGATTGCGGTTTCAATGAAACTTCTACCGTTGATTATATATATCCCGCTGATTCTGTTAGCAAATAAAAAGACACGAGAGTTATTCATTAATTTTGCCCTTGTAATGTCATCAACAGTATTAACAAAACTGGTTTTTGAATCTAACAGCGGACATGCTGCCATTGCCAATATAATTGAGGAGGATTACTCTTATATTGAGAGAATGGTAAGCGTTAAGATCGGAGATACGATAGCATTATTTGTTATTGCCTTTGCAATCTTATGTATTTGGGCTTACTTTACAGATCCAGATACTGACAACAAAAAGGAAATGTTACATCGATCAATGCTTTTGATCTTTTACTCGTATGTTGCTTTTATCCTATTTGCGGAATGGCATATACAGTGGATGTTGCCTCTTGCAATCTCCTTGTGTTTTCTATTGCCTCTCTATAAGAAACCCACGAAACTGTGGATGCTATATATGGCTATACAATTCTTATATATTATCACCGCTAGCAGTGTCACAACATCTGTCTATCAAGTAAATTACGGTGTATTTACCGATTTGACAGATTACTATTATTCCGGCGCCAGTGTAAACATGATAATGTCAAATATCTCGTCGATATCTCAGGTTGTTGTATTTTCTTTGCTTTGTGCAGCTTTACTGGCGTTTGCCTTTGTGTTGTATAGATCTGACAATAAAGAGGCAAAAGAACAGATTACCGTATTTGCTCTCCCTGATAAAATGGTTATAGGTCAAATATGGATTATATATTTTTTTATTATCTTTTACTTCTGGTGTTATTGGTATATTGGATAACTGTTAGATCTGATAACTTGCCGGTCACTATCCGATCTTTTATTTTATAGGGTGGATTGTCGATATCGTTCTTTTTAATTAGCGCTTCATTGCATCAGATAATTGGTATATACTATGCGATGTGGGGATATAACTAAAGAATGAGGGTTAGTAATCATGAATGCAATTGATATACTCTACAGACTTATAATCTATCCTCTCGAACTTCTCTTTGAAGTCATATTCTCTGTATCTGAGAAGCTTGTCTATAACCCCGAGCTGTCGATAATCATCTTGAGTGTTGTGGTTAACCTTTTGGTTCTGCCTCTCTACAGAAGAGCTGATGCCATGCAGGAACGGGAGAGAGAGATGGCTGCCAACATGGAGCCGTGGCTCAAGCATATAAAAAAGACCTTCAAGGGTGACGAGCGCTTTATGATGACTCAGACCTACTATCGCCAGATGGGCTACAAGCAGGTCTATGTTTTACGAAGCAGTGTACCGCTTCTGCTGCAGATACCTTTCTTTATAGCGGCCTATCACTTCCTGTCACACCTCGACTACATAAGCGGAGTCAGATTCGGTCCCATCAAGGACCTGGCCAAGCCCGATGCTCTTATATCGATTGGCGGGTTAACACTTAATCTGCTTCCTATACTGATGACTGCGATCAATATAGCTTCTGCCAGCGTTTATTCGAAAGGATTTCCGATCAGGACCACGATCCAGATGTACGGTATAGCAGCCGTATTCCTGATCCTCCTTTATAATTCTCCGGCAGGATTGGTTTTTTACTGGACGGTCAATAACATCTTCTCGCTTGGGAAGAATATCGTGATGAAGATGATGCGTGAGCCGAAGCCGAAGAAGTTTGTTAAGGTTGGGGACGATAGAGCGAGGGTGGACAATGCCATATGGTTTCTCGGTGCTCTTAATCTGACAGTCCTTACCGGAATTCTTATCCCTGCCGGTACGATAGCGTCTTCTCCGCTGGAGTTCCTTTCCTTTAACCCGCTTCTTAATCCTTTGAGATTTATTATACTGAGCGCTATTACAGCGTGTGGTATTTTTATCACTTGGTTCGGAGTATACTATCTTCTTGCAGCGAGAAGGACAAGGTCATTTATGGCGTTGGGGATGCTGATGTTTAATGCCTTCGCGGTAATCAATGTGTTTTTCTCAGGAGAGGCAGACTTAAGAATATACCCGGATCTCGTTTACGTAGCCGAGTATCATAAGACATCACAGGCTATAATGATGAATCTTCTTTCAATATTCTTGGCTGCAATACTTGTTTATATCTTTTGGAACCATTATGTCAAAGTGATGGCTGCCGTGTTGGCATTGCCTCTTCTGGCGTTTAGTATTATGGCGTTTCTTAACGTTCAGAAGGTGCAGAACGGGCTCGAGGACAAATACTTTCTTAATGAAGATTATAACTATTTTGTTCCTGCCGATATAAAGCTCAGTACGAGAGGCAAGAATGTTGTAGTTATAATGCTTGACTGGGCTATCGGAGGATATATACCTTATATTATGGCCAACAACCCGGAGACTGCCGATCAGTATGACGGATTTACTTACTACCGTAATACGCTTTCATATGGACCCAATACCATCTTTGGCGCCCCTGCTCTTTTCGGCGGCAACGAGTATTCGGCTGAGAATATGAACCTCAGAAGTGATCTTAGCTTGGCCTATAAAACCGATGAATCGCTTAAGGTCCTTCCGACGCTTTTTCTTGAGAACTCGTACGATGTAACTGTAGTTAATCCTCCGAATGCGGGATATAAATGGATTCCTGACCTGGCGATCTACGACGGGCTTGATGTTGAAACATATGTAACGAACGGTGCGTTTTGTCGTGAGAATGAAGAATATATGATGAATGACGAGGCTCTTCGTATAAGGCAGGAACGTAATATTTTCTGTTCTTCTATAGCGAAAATCTTCCCGCCTCTGCTGACAGATGTATTCTATGATGATGGTAACTTCAATGCGATCGAATACGGGGATTATGACACATCGTACGGACGGAGTCTCTATAGGACATTTATGGATGCATATCAAGTACTCCTTAATATGGATAGAATGACGACAATCACAGACGATCCCGAAGGCGGTTTTCTCATGATGGCCAACGATACTTCTCACGAGTTATATCAGTTAAGTGATGAGACCTATCCCGATGGCATATATGCGGGGGATGATCATCTTGTTTTCACTAATGATAATCAAATTAAGCATTATCAAGTTACTGAGGCTGCGATAGTTGCGCTTGGACAGTGGTTCGATTATCTCAGATCCGAGGGCGTATACGATAATACACGCATCATAATAGTATCGGATCATGGCGCTGCATTATATCAGGACGAAGATATGATCCTCTCTAACGGTCTGGACATGATGGCTTACAATCCGGTACTGCTTATCAAGGATTTTGACGAAGAGGGTTTTCGAGTCAGCGATGAGTATATGACCAATGCCGTTGTTCCATACCATGCATCCGAAGGAGTAGTTGTCGACCAGATAAATCCTATGACCGGAAATGCTTTAACGCTTGATTTCCTGAATGACGATCCTGCTATAATCAACTCCGACCTTATAAATTCAGATGACAACCCCGGCAATCGATATGCGCCCGCAGATTGGTACCGATTGATCGGAGTTTGTGATACACTTAATGGCGGCAATTGGGAAGATATACAGATAGAGCCTATTGAGGCTCCATAAGACAGGAGGAAAAATGAACAGTTTACTTTACATTGATCCCGGCACGGGAAGCATGCTCTTTACGATCATAATCGGCGCGGCAGGTGTTGTCGTTTTTGCAGTGCGCAAGCTTATCTATAAATTGAAGTTTATCTTGTCCGGCGGACGCCAGGCCAAGGTGGATTCGTCCAAGATCCCCTTTCTTGTTTTCTCGGAGGGGAAAAGGTATTGGAATGTTTTCGAGCCTATATGCGACGAGTTTGAGAAGCGCGGCAAAGATCTGGTCTATTGGACGGCTGATCCTGATGATCCGGCCCTCAAGAAGGAATATGAACATGTTAAATGTGAATTCATCGGTGAGGGTAACAGAGCTTTCGTTAAGCTGAACATGTGTAATGCCGGTGTCCTTCTTGCTACGACCCCGGGACTTGATGTATATCAGTGGAAAAGATCCAAAAATGTGGATAAGTATGTTCACATCCTGCACATGCCTAATGATGCTACCCTGTATAGGATGTTTGGTCTTGACTATTACGATGCGATCCTGGTATCAGGACAGTATCAGGTTGATCAGATCCGTAAGCTCGAGGAACTCCGTAATCTGCCCGGCAAGGAGATAGAGATCGTAGGCCAGCCTTATCTTGATCTCCTGGCTGAGAGGCTTGAGCGCGAGGGCAAAGCGCCTGAGCACAATACAACAGTTCTTCTGGCTCCTTCGTGGGGAAGTAGCGGAATCCTGAGTAAGTACGGTGACAAGTTCATTGATGCGCTCATAGCTACCGGCTACGACATTATCATCCGTCCTCACCCTCAGTCTTTCACTGCCGAGAAGGACTTAATGGACAGACTTATGGCCAAGTATCCTGACAGCGACAAGCTCAAGTGGAATCGCGATCGTGACAACTTCGATGTCTTAAATCTTGCCGACATCCTGATCTCGGATTTCTCCGGTGTAATGTTTGACTATTATCTTGTTTTCGGTAAACCTATCATCTACGCCGATACTTCTTTCGATAAGGCTCCTTATGATGCCGCGTGGATAGAAGAGGAGCCCTGGACATTCGGTTCCGCTCTGCCCCGTATGGGAAAGCAGTTAAGAGAAGAGGACTTCGATTCGATCAAGGATGTTATCGATTCTCTCATTGGCAGTTCTGAATTTGAGACCGAGAGACTTAAGCTATGTGATGAGACTTGGGCTCACAGAGGCGAGAGCGCTTCGCTTGTCGTTGACTATATGACCCGTCCGATAAGTAAGCCCGAGGATAAGAAGGCAGTTCCCGCCAAGCGCAAAAAGAAAAAGGGTATTAAGAATGCCAAGAGCGTAAAGGCTGAGGAGAAGAATGAGCCGGCCGTAGAGGATACGACTGCCGCAGACGCCTGAAACCTCAGAGTTTTTTCTCGAAAAGTGTAATTTTTTTGTTATAAATGTAATTGATGTGGAAGATTTAATATATATAATAGTATTGGGTATAAATGCCTTTTAACCAACTAGTTGGGGGTACTGATATATATATATGAAGAACAGGAAGATCGGTTACAGGCTGTTAGCAGGATTTATGTCAGCGGCTATGCTGGCAGGACTTGCTCCACTTTATCTTGAAGATTATAACGAAGACGTTCAGGCAGCGCCCGGAGATGTCACGACTATCGCGAGTCCCGGTGGCGTTACCATGGATCTGTTCAGCTATAGTCTCTACTATGAAGATGATGACGGGAATCTGCAGGAGACCGAGCAGACAACCTTCAGTAACCGCAATTATAAGAATGATGTAGGCGGAAGAGTCGGATACACCTGGTGCTATAACGCAGTGAGCGGAATCAACTTTGCCGGTACAGACTCTGACGGCAGAGCATATCTGCACCCGCTTCGTTTTTTTGCTGAAGGAAGCAACGGACAGAACAAGAGCAATAACGAGAGTTACAGCGGATGGGTTCAGGGTCAGCTTGTAAACGGATATCCCGTCCTTACCGATGAGACATATAGTCTGAGGAATGTTTACGGTCAGGCAGGTGGTATATTCAATGTTACCGGGACCACCGTCTCCCGTGATGGTGTTACCTACAATAGAGTTACTGATGTAAACTATGTTGAGGGTGCTCCGAACGGAGCAGTTGTTTATGTTCAGCCTTCATCTCTTGACGCTTCCACCGGAGAGATACAGGGAGTCTATTATAAGAACGGGTCATGGTCAACTCCGACGACATTCATATGGCACGCCCCGTATCTGGCTCCCGAAGTGGAGAATGAATCTCTTGCATATCTCTTTGATCCGAACATTGCTCATGACGGTAAGGTTTCCTACGAGGATGTTCAGGAATTACTGACTGTAGATGACGATGGTTATTATTCCTTTAATGCCGAGAATGAAAGAGCTGTTTTTAATCCGAGCACAAATGAATTTGAACTGTCTCCGTATGGGAGTAATGACAAGGTAAAAGGATTCTTCCCCTTCACGACAGGATCTTTGGGAACTAATCCGCAGACCCCGGATCACTACTTCGGCATGCACATGAACATCAGTGACTTCTCCATGCCGGCAGGCGGACAGGTATTAAATCCCGCAGGCATATATGAAGACATGATCTTTACTTTCTATGGAGATGATGACGTATGGGTCTTCATTGACGGATATCTTGTAGCCGATCTTGGAGGTGCACATTCCGCCTCTTCGGTTACGATCGATTTTACTACGGGTAATATCACTACCAACAATGCAAAGGGTAAGATCGATGGCACGAGTATCAATTCCTCAAATACCTATACCCTTAAGGATGTCATCACGGCTCTCGGCGGAACCGAAGACTGGAACGGTAATACATTTGCTGACGGAACATACCATACGATGGATTTCTTCTATCTTGAGAGAGGTAATAATAATTCACGTATGAACATGAGCTTCAACATGATCAGCACTTATGACTTTACCGCTCATAAGTCACTTCATGACGACCGTCAGCAGGAGAATGAGTTCCACTTTGTTTTGAGGGGATATGATGACGCAGAAGGTAATCAGGCAATAATGCCCTCCACACAGACTGACCCGGATATCGATTGGTCCGGCATCTCCGAGGGAACTGATTCGATCGGCCACTACAGAGAACTGACAGTAGGTAATTCACTGGACGGTAATGCCAACTTCGGTGACTTTGACCGAGGTGAAGCGTTGAACCTTCTTGACCACTCATTCAGATATGTTGTAGAAGAAGTAGCACCTGCGGGAGCAGTCGAGTGCGCTGACGGGTCCTATCTCTATACAGACCCTGATACGGGAGTTACAACTCACTACGATGGGCGCAAGTACTACTTTACGGGATATTTCTATATGGAGAACGGCGGCCTCAACATCTGGGTCAGCAAGTGGTACTACACCGACGACACGTATACAACCCGAGATACGAGCGTCAACTTCATTAACTTTGACAACTACCGTGATCCTGCAGTAGTAACCCCGGCCATCACGAAGACACTTAACGGCCGTGACTGGCTTACGGGCGAAGAGTATGAATTCACGCTGTTCGATTCGAACGGCAAGGCGCTTGATACGGTGACAGCCGATGCCAACGGTTCATTTGACTTCAAGCCTCTCGCATTCGATGCGGAAGGAACGTATACATATACGATATCCGAGACGTCTACATTACCGGGCGGAATAACAAAGACCGGTGATATCACGGCTACGGTTACAGTCGCAAAGAATACAGCGACAGGTAAGCTCGAAGCAACGATCAGCTATACGGATAACGACCTTATCGTTAATACATATGAGGCAACAGGCTCTGCAGAACTGACGGCAACGAAGGTCCTCAGCGGCCGCGCCTGGAAGCCGGGTGAGACCTTTGAGTTCACGCTGCTCGACAGTAAC
>CAMNGC010000007.1 GCA_946537885.1 uncultured Clostridia bacterium | reverse complement strand
TTTGGTGTCATAACGAATCCGTTATCACCAGCCTCATTTTTAATTGCCTCGAATTACACACGGTTAAAGTTAAACTTATCGAATCCGATAAGTTTAAAATCAGGATTATGAAGTTTTTCCCATAGTCCCAGAAATTCAACAACATCTCTTCCCCGGAGCCAATTATGGATGGTTACAGATGGCTGAATGCTTTTATACTTCGCAATATCCGTCAGCGAAATAAACTTATTCTCATAATCGGAGGTGTATATTCCTATATCTAAACCCTTTGCATGAATTGTTTCTTTTTTTATCGTTTTGGGCATATTATTTCACCCCCCCGGTCAGATAATCATATAATTTTTCAGCAGAACTGAAGTCGATATCATGGCCATTCTCGTCTGTGATAATGCCCGGCTCATATTTTCGTCCATAATCCAATTCATAAATATAATAGTCAATGTTTTCAACTGCATCCTTCAGAAGTTTTCGAAGCAAAAATACCACGGTGCTCTCATGTGAGATCTGAAGTGCCGCCCCATTGCAAAAATCACACTCAACGTTATCCCTGCTATTACGGAATAGACTATTTACCTTTCTTACCAAATCCGATGAGTCCCTTAAACGATTCAGTATCTCCACAAATTCTTCTTTACCGATACTTGCAATGAATTCTTTGGCATTTTCATGCAATACCCTGTGAATCATCCTCTCGACTTGCTGAAATCGTACGATTCCCAATGTTCTCTTATCTAAGAAAGATGTGCCGTTTTGACCTTTTATGATCCATTCACAATCGGAATTATTGATGATGTACAGGTAATCCGTCGTGTGAAAGACTGTTATCCAAAACAAATCCCGACCTTTTACGCGAATGGGAACTGGTCGATGCACTCCTGTCTGTACGGCCTATTACTTAAACAACTCCGAATGCGTTCCGAGACGATAAAGCATGAGTACAAGCACCTCATCACGGATCTCATACACCAGGAGCCAGTCCGGCTCAACGTGGCATTCCCTTGTCCCTTTATAGTCGCCGGACAGATCATGGTCGCGATACCTTGCATCCAGCGTTCCACCGTCAGCAAGAATATTCACGACCTCAAACAATTTATCCAGATCCTTGTTTTGTTTCTTCGCCAGCTTCAGATCCTTCTTGAACTGGTTTGTAAACTTTACCTCGTACTTCATACTTCCAGCGCCGCCTTAAGATCGTCCATATTGGTATAGCCCTTCACGCTGCTGTCGGAAGCGATACGCCTGCCCTCTTCGATTGCCGCAGCGGTTGTTTCATTCGGCACATCCAGCTTAAGAGCAAAAGGAATCCCGTTTTCCCGTATCGTTGTTCTGAGGAACATATTGATAGCTGTAGTCATATTCAGACCCAACTCGGAAAAAATCCTGTCAGCCTGGTCTTTTATTTCCTTATCAGTTCTGATATTTAGATTCGTAGTAGCCATGATATACACCTCCATTCTGTCTACATTATATGCATTTATTCGTCTGTTGTCAACACATTGTCATTACATCTTGCACAAGCACAAAAATAATCCCAACCTTCGCAAGTTGGGATTAAATGCGGTTCTCTATTTAGGTGCCAAGGAACTTTTTCATGTTAAATCTATTAAATCGTCTCCGCATCTGCAGCTTATCTATTCAAATTCCTATTCGATTGTGAGGCTGAACTTTAGGTGGTAGAATTCTTCCCTTCATTCTTGATGCGGTAGTAATCTTCCATCTCCACATCAAGCGTAATATAGGATTCTTTCTTTGGTCTTTGGGTGTTGCTCAAAAGGCAAACAGTCTCTACATGCTCCGTCCAACAAAACAGATCCACCGGAGTAACACTCTCAATGCGGTATTCCGAGGCCAGATATTTCAGGTCGCGTGCCATCGTCGCAGGGTCACAGGATATATATGAGATCCTCGGAGGCTTCGTCTCCATAAGCTTTCTTACAAATACCGGATCCATTCCCTTGCGGGGCGGATCAACGATCACCGCATCCGGGGGCGGAAGACCATCTTTGCCGGGAACGATCTTCTCGGCCGGGCGGCAAATGAATTCCGCATTTGACACACCGGATAGTTTTGCATTGATGCGCGCGGATTCCACGGCCTCACGAACATTTTCGATGCCTATCAGCCTGCTATCGTTGCCGATACAGGACAGTCCGATGCTCCCGGTCCCGCAATAAACATCATAGAGGACCTTTGCATCTTTGAGTCCCTCCGAGGCCTTGGCATAAAGTTTTTCTGCCTGCTCGGTATTCACCTGGAAAAAAGCCCCTGCCTTCACTCTGAAAGTCCTGCCGCACATCTGCTCGGTATAGTAATCCTCGCCGCAGAGCACAACGCGCTTACCGCTCCTTGTCCTTGAGGAGGTCTTATCGGGACTGATCCTGAGCAGGATCCCCATAAGTCTGTAACCTTCCGCAGCATCAGATATGACCTTTGCCATATCTGACGCTCTCAAATATTGCGAAGCATCCCTGATCACCAGTTCGTGAGATCTTGTATCAGCACTTACAAGCTCTATCAGAAGCTCTCCCGTCCTCTCAGATCCGCGCAGAACAAGCCCGTCGAAAAGATTTGTCGGCGCATCCTCCCAGATCTTCTCCAGAGCCTTGCGTATTTTACCGAAGATCTTATATTCGATGGCATTTTCTGTCACTTCAACAAGCTCGTTGCTGCCGCGTCTGACTTCACATATCCTGCCTTGCCTTATCCTATACTGCATGTGATTACGATAATTTCTGATCCTGTCTGCCGGGATGATCGGCTTCATAAAAGAATCAAGCTCTGAAGGATCCATACGACCGATCCTTATAAGGCAGTCCCTGACTTTGTTGTACTTAAACTCAAGCTGCCCCTCATAGTCCACATGGGACAGGCAGGTTCCTTCAAGTCCCGGGCCATTAGCGATCCTGTGGGGAGAACTTACGATCACTTCTTCAGTAACTGCTTCGGCATAGTTCTTTTTGACAACAAAAAGCCCGGCCCTAACCGTCTCGCCCGGAATAGCCCCTTTAACGAAACAGATCCTGCCGTCAGGCATATCGGCGATCCCCCTGCCCTCATTGTCCCACGAACGGATGCTGAGAGTTATGAGATCGTCCCTGTTTCCCTTTTTTAATGCCTTTTCGATATTATTCATAACACCATTGTAACACCCTCGCTTGCATTAAGTGATAAAATAGTATAGTCATTCTTATTAAGGGAGAGATATTTATACAGATGAGAAGCACTGCCAGCGGACGAAGCGACGCCAGACGTAACAGCTCACCGGTGGCCCCCGAGAGCTCAGCACTCGCAGATGAGCTGCGTAAGACGCTTAAGGGCAAACCCACCAGATCAGGATTTAACCGCAGCCTCAGTCATGAGATCCTCGGTTTCATAGGCGACATTTTCAGGATCGCCCTGGTCTTTGTGCTTTGTTTCGCCTTTATATTCGGAGGCTTCGGTGCAGGTATGCTTCTGGGATATATGTCCACGACCGAGCCTTTATCCATCTCCGATCTTACACAGACTGAAGAGGTGCAGACTTCCTTTGTTTATGATTCACAAGGGAATGTCATCTCCAAGCTCACCGGTAACGAGAATGTGGACAGGATTTATGTATCTTTCAGTGACGTTCGCGATACCTACATAGACGAGGCCATAATCAGTATCGAAGATGAGAGATATTATGAACACTCCGGCATCGACGTCAAGCGTATCGGAAGCGCAGTGCTGTCTGCTCTCGCCAATGGCGGTACAGCTACATACGGCGGCTCAACGATTACCCAGCAGACTGTCAAGCTGATCTCAGGACAGGATGAGCATTCTACTTCGCGTAAGGTTCAGGAGTGGTTCTCGGCTATGGAGCTGGAGCAGGATCTTTCCAAAGACGAGATATTAGAGCTTTATATCAACCTGGCGCCTATGGGCAATAACTACGTGGGTATTCAGGCTGCCGCACAGAATTATTTCGGCAAGGATGCCAAAGATCTGTCTCTTGCAGAGTGCGCTTTTTTGGCAGGTCTTCCCAAGAGTCCTTCCTATTACAATCCTCTGAGAGAATCCGGCAGACGTAATGCGCTGCGACGAATGAGGATCGTTCTTTCCAAGATGTACGAACTCGAACACATCACGGAAGAGGAGTACACCGACGCTCTTAACTCAGAGATCATCTTCAAGACGAATGAAGCTCACACATCGACCAGCATCAACTCTTATTTTGCAGAATATGCAATCCAGGAAGTCATAAACGATCTGGCAGATTCCAGAAGTATCTCCACTTCCCTTGCAACCACTATCGTTTACAACAGAGGCTACCACATCTACACGACTCTCGAGCCTGACATCCAGGCGGTCGTTGACGAGGCCTTTACCAATAGAGATCTTTTCCAGACGGATCCGTCGATCCTGACAGATCTGCCTGAGAAGCCTCAGGGCGGTATGGTCGTCATAAATGTACAAACAGGCGCCATCGCGGCTATGCAGGGAGGTTACGGTCAGAAGACTGTTAATCTCGGACTTAACAGAGCTGTTGCAGCTCATCGTTCACCGGGCTCATCTATTAAGCCTATCCTCGATTACGCGCCTGCAATAGAACTTCAGATAATCACGCCCTCGATGATATATGTGGATCAGGAAAGTCACCTGGATCCCACTAACCCCGGCAACATCTGGCCTCTTAACGCAGACCGCTCCTATGCCGGCGGCATGACCATCAGGCAGGCTGTTGCCAAGTCCAAGAACACAATAGCGGTCATGGTATGGAATGATATCGGCGGAGACACAGCTCTCTGGTTCCTGGCTCGTGAAGGCATCGACCGCACGGAAGAGGGTTCCTATCCTGCCCAGGCTATCGGCGCTTTTACAGTCGGTATGACGCCCCTGGAAATGGCAGGCGCATATAACACCCTGGCTTCCGGCGGAACCTTTACGGAACCCTACGCCTATACGACGGTTCTGGACAGCGAAGGCAATGTTGTTCTGACCTGCACGCCGGATTCCTATCGTGTCTATTCGGCTGAGACATCCTTCCTGGTAAGCGACATGCTGGAGGATGTTATAACCGAAGGTACCGCATCCGGTAATGCTTCCATAATCACCAACTCCAACGGCGAGAGGATCGCTACGGCAGGTAAGACCGGTACTACTGACGATAACCTTGACAAGTGGTTCTGCGGTTATACTCCCTACTATTGTGCCGCGGTATGGTACGGTTATGACAATCGCTTAAGACAGACTGTTATTCCCAGTGGCGATCGAAGCAACGCCATCAGGATCTGGTACTATGTCATGAGCCGCATTCATCAGAATCTGCCGGCGGCAGAATTCAATAAACCTGACACGATCGTGACCGTTGAAGTTTGTACTTCCGGATATCGTGCTACCCAGTATTGCGAAGAGCTTGGCACTGCCTATTCCGACTATTTTGTTCAGGGTAGTTCACTTATGCCGTCGGAAGCAAGCACATGTCCTCTCCACGCCGAGCCGTCACCCACTCCGACACCCGAGCCACAGCCGGGACAACCCGGAGGCGAGACCCCGCCTGAAGGCTGATCGACAATCTTGCAATTTGGGTCTCATGAGTATATTCTAAACAAGCTAATTACATTGCCTTAAAGGGCAGTTCGGAGGAATCTAATGGCATCAACGGAAGGTAGCGGTTCACGCTCATCAATTAATTTCGCTCGAAGGATTGTGATCAAGGTCGGCACATCGACTATCACCTATGAGAACGGACGCATGAACCACGGCAATATCGATAAGCTCTGCAGAGCCATCGCTGACCTTATGAACAGAGGTAAAGAAGTCCTTCTGGTAACCTCAGGCGCCATCGGCGTCGGTATCGGCTGCCTGAACCTTTCCGAGAAACCCACAGAGACTCGTGAGAAGCAGGCCATCGCGGCTGTAGGCCAGTGCGAACTGATGAACGCCTACACCAGAAGCTTCGCAGAATATTCCTATGTGTGCGGTCAGATCCTTCTGACCAAAGACGACCTTCTCGATCGCCTCACACGTTCCAATATCACTAATACAATCGAGGCACTTCTTGAGAAGCGCATAGTTCCCGTCATTAACGAGAATGACTCAGTATCCACCACCGAGATCATGCACAATGGTACTTTCGGAGATAATGACACACTTTCGGCTCAAGTAGCATGCCTTATTAACGCAGATCTGCTGGTAATCCTGTCTGACATCGACGGTCTCTACACCGGCAATCCCCGAGAAGATGCCAATGCTCATCGTATATCCTATGTCGAAGAGATCACCGATGAGATGCTCGGCTTCTCCTCAGGTGCCGGCTCCAAACTTGGCACGGGCGGTATGTATACTAAGGTTACAGCCATGCAGAAAGTAACCTCCAACGGCATCAACGGCGTTATCGCCGAGGGATCTGAACCGCAGGTTCTCGAGAAGATCCTGGATCAGGAAGATATCGGCACCTTTTTCGCCGCAAGATAATGATCAGACAATAATAGTCTTGCAACAACTTCCGGAATGCAACAAAAAACACCTGCAGGATAGCCGCAGGTGTTTTTCGATATTGATCGAAAATCCATCAGGAACTTGCTTTAACAATGTTCCAAATCTCCGTATAACGCTCTTCTATCTCGGACGATGTGTAATAAACCTCAAGAGTCTCAAAGATCTCAGCCGTGGGGTAGTAGTAGATATTACCGGACACCTCAGGATCGAGCATATCACGGGCAGCAGTGTTAGGTGTGGAATAACCTACATATTCACAGTTCTCGAGAGCTATCTCCGGTTCGTACATGAAGTTGATAAAGTCATGGGCGCCCTCATAGTTGGAGGCATTTGTAGGAATGCACATCATATCAACACTCCAGTTGGAGCCTTCCGGCAGGATATACTGCAGATCGATCTCGTCGTTGCCTAATTCCTCGATACGATCGAGCATTACGATATGGTCACCAGACCAGGCTATGGACGCGGCCAGCTCACCGGAAGCCATCTTATCCTTGAGATTATCTACACCGTAGGAAGGGGACAGCTCCGATTTCTGATCAATAAGAAGCGCCTGTGCCTCATTAAGCTGTGCGTCGTCCATGGAATTGATGGAGTAGCCCAGATAGTTCAGAGCAACGCCGATCGACTCGCGCATAGAATCGTACATGCCTACCTTGCCTGCATTCTCCGAGTTAAAGACAACATCCCATATAACAGAGGGATCTGTGGTGCCCTCAGGGATCTCGATCTTGTTGGCATCGTATACCAGACCTACCGTACAGTAAAGATAAGGGATGGCATAGTCAAGAACTTCGTCGGAAAGTGACTGATCTTCAGCGTATTTCAGGTCGTTGAAGATAGGGTCCATATACTCTGTAACATTGGGGAGCAAAGACCAGTCGATGGGCTGGATCCTTTCCTCATTGATAAGACGGCATACCATGTACTCCGAAGGGATGATTACATCATATGTGTTATCCAGATTGGGGTACATTGTCTCATTTGTCTCAAATGTCCTGTAAACAACCTTGTACTCGGGGAACTCAGCCTCGAACTTCGAGATCGTGTCCTCAGCGATATACTCACCCCAATTGTAGATGATGAGCTCTTCCCTCTTGTCGCAGCCGGTGACTGCCAGAAGGGATGCCGCAAGGATAGTTCCGACAGCAGTTAGGGACACAGCCTTGTGTAGTGTTTTCTTCATTGCTTTCTCTCCTTTATCTTTAAGTCGGCGCCGAAGCGTCCGTTACTTACTTGTTTATGGCTTTAACGTTCTTCTTATTGCTCTTGCGAAGTGTCGAGATATTAGATAATACCAACAGCAGGAATATCGCAGCGAAAAGGATCGTCGTCAAAGCATTCATCTTCGGGCTGACACCCAGCTTGGTCTGAGAATATATCGCCATAGGCAGGGTCTGAGTCGAAGAATCGACATTGAAGTTCGAGATGAGGTAGTCATCAACGGACAGCGTGAATGTCAGCATAAGAGACGACAGGATGCCGGGCATGAGCTCAGGGATGATGACCAGCCTTATGGTCTGCCACTGAGTCGCGCCTAAGTCCATGGCAGCCTCGGCCAGATTCTTGTCCAATTGCTTCATCTTGGGACTTATGGACAATATCGCGAAAGGCACGCAGAAGGCAATGTGAGCAAGTATCAGCGTCAGCTGCCCCTTCTGGATATTAAGGAAAGAAAAGAGGAGCATGAACGCGATACCGAGAACCAGCTCCGGCATGACATTCGGTATATAAGTAAGATTCATTATCGTGTTCTGCAGTTTCTTATGAAGATAGGCAAGTCCCAAGCAGCTGATGACGCCGAAAGCAGTTGCCACAACAGATGCAATGGCCGCGATCTTAAGCGTCGTCAGAAGAGCGTCCAAAAGCTGGCTTCCGTCCGACCCCTTAAAAAGGCTCGTGTAGTTCTTCAAAGTGAAGCCGCCCCAGATAAAAGACTTGGGGACTTTATTAAAGGAGAAGACTATGAGCACCGCGATCGGCAGATAGAGGAAAAACAATATCAGACCAATGTAGGCATCCGGCAGCAATCTTTTCAAGAATCTCATAAGACCATACCTCCATTTCCGGCTTCCTTATCCTGATTACGTAAGAGTCCCATTGTTATGATGACAAATACAAGGAGGATCAAGGACATAACATTTCCTGCCTGCTGCAGCTTAGCGCTCTCGCCCAGGATAAAAGTCTCGATCTGCTTGCCCACCGTGATATTAGACGGATCGATGATATCCGGTATCATATAGAAAGTCATGGAAGGCATGAATACCATCTGAATCCCCGAGATTACACCGGGCAATGACAAGGGAAGTATTACTCTCGAGAAAGTCTGCACCTTGTTGGCCCCGAGATCGGCAGCGGCCTGCGACAGGCTTGAATCGATCTTGACCATAACAGAATAGATGGGAAGGATCATGTATGGCAGGAAGTCACTGATCATAACAAGCTTGATAACCACATCGATAGTCACTGAGCCGCTGTCAAGGAAATGGATCGGAGAATCGGTTGCTCCTATCTTAGACAGGAAGTTGTTAAGCACGCCAGTGTCAGACAGGAAGGCTCTCCAGGCATAAGTCCTGAGCATTGTATTCATCCACATCGGCAGAACAAAGAGAAGTAGCAGTTTACTGCCGGTCTTGTGCGCCTTCTTGGTCCTCTCAGCCAGGATATAAGCCAGAGGATAACCGATAATAAGACATCCGATGGTGGTCCAGACCGCGTAGTCCAAGCTTCTTAAGAATGTCGAAAAGTATATCTGCATGTGCACTTTGGCACCATAAAGCGTTGTATTGATTGCAGGTCCGTCGATAAGATACTTGAATCCGTCAGTCGTAAAGCTGTAGCTTCCGTTGCTCTTGGCAAAGAAGGCTCTGAATATGATCAATATCAGCGGCAATATCGTGAATACCACGATCCAAATCATGTAAGGATAAGCCAGCTGCTTTAAGCTGAACTTTAATCCGAGAGCGCCGTAAATGCTGGCAATGATCCCTATGAAGAGGAAGACTACCAGAAGGTTTCCGGCTACGCTCTGAGATACAAAGAGAGTCTTATCGTTAAGACCGTTTTCGATCTGCATCTTGTCCGTGATAAATTCGGACAGAGTAAAGAGGTGAACGGCAAGCCTCAGGATAAAGAGTATAGTTACGGCAAGACAGCCCAGTCTTTTCTTGGAGGGGCTGCCGCCATAAAGTTGATAGCCGAGAGCCAGAGTCAGAGCTGCAACACTTACGATGATCGTGATGATAAATACCGTAACACCGAACATCTGGAAATCAAGATCGACAAAACCGGACCTCATGAGCTGCACATGAAACCTCGGATGCAGCAGCAAGGTGAATAATGAATAGACCCTTCTGGATCTGTACATGACATTCAGATCGAACATGGGAATGAACATCGACAACAGGGACAGTAGCGAAGTCAGACACATGATGACCGCATGCGCGGGCATAAGCCTCAGCTTATTCTTGATATCACTCATTCATCATCCTCCGCAGCCTCGTCTTCTTCAACTTTTACGCCGTAGCCGTCCGGATCAGGCGAGAAAGCTGATTTACGCATAATATGGATATCATCGGGATCGAAGGTCAGGCCTACACGCTGTCCTATGGTCACGGGATCTACATCGTGTATCATCCACTCTATTCCATTATCCGACTTAACTATGATCTCATAGTGAACACCCTTGAATACAATACTCTCTACCGTTCCGTTGATGTGCGTATCAGACTCTTCCTTAACATAGATATCCTCCGGTCTTATGACGACATCAACCGGGTTCACTGCTCCCTCATTCATCTCCGGGAAGAGCGGGTCAACACACTCGAAAGTCCTGCCGGCAAAAGATACCTCCAGCCCTTTTACCATAAAGCCCGGAATGATATTTGATTCGCCGATAAAGTCTGCCACATAAGCATTCTTAGGCTCGTTATAGATATCGATAGGCGTGCCGATCTGCTGAATGATACCATCCTTCATTACTATGATCGTATCGCTCATCGTCAGAGCCTCTTCCTGATCATGTGTTACATAAACGAAAGTGATCCCCAGCTCTCTTTGCATCTCCTTGAGCTCGATCTGCATCTCCTTACGCATCTTAAGATCGAGAGCGCCCAAAGGCTCGTCCAACAGCAGGACACGGGGACGATTGATGATCGCTCTGGCGATTGCCACTCTCTGCATCTGACCGCCGGAAAGCTGATCTATATATCTCTTCTCATACCCTTCAAGACCAACTGTCTTAAGAGCCTTGGAGACACGTTCCTTGATCTCGGGAGCCGGCACTTTCCTCAGATGAAGACCGAATGCCACATTATCGAAAACATTCAGATGCGGGAAGAGAGCATATCTCTGGAAGACTGTATTGATATGCCTCTTGTGAGCAGGAACATCAAGAAGGTTTTTGCCTTCGAAGTTCACGATACCGGAATCCGCCGTCTCAAATCCCGCTATGATCCGAAGCGTCGTGGACTTGCCGCAGCCTGAGGGCCCCAGCAGTGTTATAAACTCATTATTCCTTATATAGAATGTGATATTCTTCAGTACCTGATTATCATCAAAGCTCTTGCAAAGATCCTTTATCTCAATGATATGTTCCTTGCCAGTGCTGTCCTTAAGGATCTGCTTATTCTCGCTCACTGTTGTCCCCTCCGTGCTCTGTATAGTGCGATCCGTCCGCCTGCCTTTGCGCGCCTCTTAAAAACTCGGCGGCGACGATATCCAGATGATCTTCGCCGGGCGCTTCCCGTTATTGATTATCCTGTGCGGCTCATCGGGCTTTAGATAAAAGCTTTCGCCCTTTTTGGCCACATGTTTACTGCTTCCGAGAACGATGAGGATACTGCCTTCCAGAACATAACCGAACTCTTCCCCTTCATGAGGATTATCCGGGTAGGTAGAGCCTCCGGGCTCCAGAGTCAACAGTATTGGCTCCATCTCATTCTTCTGGGCATTGGGGATCAGCCAACAGATACTGTTCTTAAGTTCCGGGTCTTCCTTAACGGAATAATCATCCCCACCGAAAACGATCTTCTCATTGGTAGCTTCGCTGAAGAACTCGGCAAAATCCGTTCCGAGAGCTTCAAGGATATAGCCAAGGGTAGCGATGGACGGAGAGGTCATATCCCTTTCAAGAAGCGAGATAAAGCCCTTCGTAAGCTCGCATCTGTCAGCCAGCTCTTCCTGTGTGAGCTGGTTCTGAAGTCTAAGGAATTTGATCTTACGTCCTATCTCCATATACTAAACCTCTGGTCAAGTTTTATTAAACTTTATTATCGACGTGATTATATATTGTTATAAACTACATGTAAAGTATTTCTAAACAAATCCGGCTAATAAAAAGTCGAGGCCCTTTGACCTCGACTTTTATGATTATACAGAAAGCTTACTTCAGTATTCCGTACTCAGCGCAGATCCCTGCCCATTCAGCAGAGCCTGCAAAGCCCTGGAAGACTGACTCGCGGGAGACTCCGCTGTTCAGCTGTCCGACCCAATCAGCGAATCCTGCCGGATCCGCCTCACGTCCCATGAACGTCCTGTAGAGACGGTTTACATATTCCTCATTACTGAAGCCGTGGGCGATGAACTCATCAGAGAAGAAGAATCCGTGTGCGGCCTGTGATCCAGAGATCTGCATATTTGCCAGCTGATTAGCCCAATCGTTTAAGCCGGCGGGGTCGGCATCTCGTCCGAGACAGGTCGTATACAAACGTCGGGCAAAGCTCTCGACTTCTGCGCCGGGCTGAATTATTATATTCGGTTTGCAGTTACTTCCGGAGGCGATGCCATAGTTCAAGCAGAGGTTTGCCCACTCAGTTGAATTGATAAATCCGTCGATAACCTGCATCTTGGTCCAGCCCTGATCCATTAGAGTCATCCAGTCTGCCTTATGCTCGTCTGCAGGACGGTTGAAGAAAGTCATATAGAGCGTATCCAGGAAATCGGAATTACTCATATTCTTACCTAAGAACTCGTCCGAGAATAAGAATCCTCTTGCAACATCCGCGCCGGTAAATCCTTCCAGCTTAACCTTGTTGATCCAGTAGTTCTTGCCGTATGCCTCAGAGGGGCGACCGAGAGCCACGTTATAAAGCCTCTCTATAAAGTCCCCGAGACCTGCGGATGTGCTGCTGCTCGTGTTACTTGTTCCCGGCTTCACGGGAGTAGGCGCAGCAGTCGGCTTCGGGGTCGTTGTGGGGTTATTGCTAGGTTTGGGGGTTGCCGTTGGTTTGGCTGTAGGCGTAGCCGAGGGCAAAGTGAAATTACTCGTAAGCCTAATATTATAGTGACCGAGGATCGGGGTTGAAGAAGAAGAATTAACGATCTGCTCACACTCATTAAGACTGAACATGGCAGACCAGACGCCGTAGTAATAAGTCTTACCTGCTTCCAGATCCGCCGTTAACTTAAAGTTCAGATCGTTGCACTCTGCCTTATAATCAGCCATTATCCTCGCGAACGGGTCGGATCCTGCAAAGTTTGATCCGTCAATATTGTCACTATAACCGATACATTGCATATTGGAATCGAATAAAGCAACATAAGGGTCCCCGACCTTTATATTACTTGATCGCAAGGTATATCTTCCTGACACGGAAGGAGTAAAACTATATATTCGGCAATTAGCAAAATATGGATTGTAATCAGTGTAATCAGCTGCATTATAAGGAGCCGGAGACGCCGGATTCAGAATAACTTCAACCGTCTTGTCAGGGCTTATCTTAGAAGTGTTGGAAGATGTCATTACAAATGATAACAATTCAATAGAGGGTATAAAAGAATAGTCATCATTAATTACCATATCCAATAGATCGTAATGGAACCTGTCATAAGCAGGAACTTTGAGCTTACCGTCCTCTTCTGTAATTCTGGACCAGCCGGTGCTGCTTTCTTGATAATACTCAACTTTATTTACATCTATGCTTCCGCCGATCAAATCAGGAACCGCATATCTGCCTTCCTGCCCGGATCTGCTTAAAGTATTGACTATCTCCGGCTGTATCTCGGGTAAATAAGTAATATGAAAACCAATCAGCATTGTCCGAGCATAGCCGGGGCCTGCAGTTGATTTGGGTGTGGAGGCATGCACCCTCAATAGATAATCGGTCCCTTCTGTAATATTAATCGATCTCTCATGCGAGATCGCGCCAGGTTGATTGTATATATCAAACGATTGAGTGTCTTCATTGTCAATAAACCAAGAGCATTCAATATTCTCGTAATAGTTGGAGTCTATATCGATACCAAGTTCGATCGATGCTCCTTCATTTGCATAAAGGCTGTAACCATGTTGTTCACTGTAAACCCCGGTAAGCTGACCATCTACTTTAGAATACAGTTCGTACTTAAAAGTCACATCCAAGCTCCAGTAACAGTATCCTGAGCTGTCATTTCTTCCTGCCCATATATAATATGTCTTACCTGCATCCAATTGTCTGTCCAGCTTAAAATCACCAAAGAATTTATCACCGCCTTTATCGTCGGCAGCAAAGAATCTCAGGCTGTGACCATTGTCATTTGATGTATAAACACGAATATACGGATCAGTATCCTTATCGAAATTTACCGAACACAACCTATACATGCCTGTACTTTCGGGCGTAAACCTGTACCACATTCCAACAGTACCCGCTTCCAATTTGACATCGCAATGGTCAAACCCCTTGATTTCAGGTGCAGTAAGCCAGGCTTCGTCATTCAGATCCGGCGCAGGCATTATTTCTGCATTAACATCTCTTCTAAATAACGGAAATGAACCAAAAGCAAGACCTATACACATTAAAGCACTTATGATTCGAACAGATCGAATACGCATATTAGTTCCCCCTATTCTATAAAGTCTATTCCGTGGCTATTATAAAAACTTTTTGACAGTAAATCAATTTCTTTTCGAGGCAAAGATGCAAGAAATCACACCTCCACAAAACCGCGGATTCCTTGAAGATCAAAAAAGGAGCTGCCCACGAAGGACAGCTCCTGTTAATGTTATTGCTTAATCTTAAAGATTACTCAATGATTGTGGAAACCGTACCGGCACCAACTGTATGACCACCCTCACGGATAGCGAACTTCAGACCCTGCTCCATAGCGATAGGTGTGATGAGCTCAACAGAGATTGTTACGTGGTCACCGGGCATGCACATCTCAGCACCCTCGGGAAGGTGAGCAACACCTGTAACGTCTGTTGTTCTGAAGTAGAACTGAGGACGATAGCCATCGAAGAAGGGCTTATGACGTCCACCCTCTTCCTTTGTCAGAACGTAAACTTGACCTGTGAACTTTGTGTGAGGTGTGATTGTACCGGGCTTAGCCAGAACCTGACCTCTCTCGATCTCCTTACGGTCAATACCACGGAGGAGAGCACCGATGTTATCACCAGCCTCAGCCTGCTCCATCTGCTTACGGAACATCTCAACACCGGTTACAACTGTAGCCTTAGGCTCATCCTGGAGACCAACGATCTCAGCAGCGTCACCAACCTTGAGAGTACCTCTCTCAAGACGGCCTGTAGCAACTGTACCACGACCTGTGATTGTGAATACATCCTCGACAGGCATAAGGAAGGGCTTGTCTACAGGACGCTCAGGTGTAGCGATATAGGAATCAACTGCATCCATGAGCTCAAGGATAGGAGCATATGCAGGATCGTTAATATCTGTGGATGTGCACTCGATAGCAGCAAGAGCGGAACCCCTGATGATAGGTGTGTCATCGCCGGGGAAGTCGTAGGAGCTGAGGAGCTCACGGATATCCATCTCAACGAGCTCGAGAAGCTCTTCGTCGTCAACCTGATCGCACTTGTTCATGAATACAACAATGTAAGGAACACCAACCTGACGAGCAAGAAGGATGTGCTCTCTTGTCTGAGCCATAGGACCATCAGAAGCAGCAACTACGAGGATAGCACCATCCATCTGAGCAGCACCTGTGATCATGTTCTTGATATAGTCAGCGTGACCGGGGCAGTCAACGTGAGCATAGTGACGTGTCTCTGTCTCATACTCAACGTGAGCTGTGTTGATCGTGATACCACGAGCTCTCTCCTCAGGTGCGGAGTCGATGTTACCATACTCCTTGTACTGAGCGCCGCCCTTAAAGGAAAGAACCTTTGTGATAGCAGCTGTAAGAGTTGTCTTACCGTGGTCAACGTGACCGATTGTTCCGATGTTTACGTGTGGCTTTGTACGTACAAACTTTTCCTTAGCCATGTTAATTTTCCTCCTGAAAATTTATTAAGATTTATTATCTTATTTTCTTTTCCGCCGGGTCGCGCGATAACATATATTTTACATATTTTTGCATACTCTTTCAAGTATGTGTGTTATCAGCGTCAACCGGACGGTAATCAGATTTTCCTTAAATTACTTTTTAAGGATCTCCTCCATAATGCTCTTAGGTGTCTCAGCGAAGTGAGAGATCTGCATTACGAAAGTACCACGTCCCTGTGTTGTGGAACGAAGTGCTGTAGCGTAACCGAACATGTTTGCAAGCGGAACCTCAGCGTGGATCTGCTGTGTGCCGTTAGCAGGCTCGATCTCCTTGATAGCGCCACGGCGAGCATTCAGACCGCCGATAACATCTCCCAAGTAGTCGTCCGGTACTTCAACGTCTACCTTCATGATAGGCTCGAGGAGGCAAGGATCACCCTTAGCCATACCGGCCTTGAATCCCATGGAACCGGCGATCTTAAACGCCATCTCAGAGGAGTCAACATCATGGTAGGAACCGTCATATACAGTTACCTTTACATCAACAACAGGATATCCGCCGAGTACGCCTGCCTGCATAGCTTCCTGAACACCGGCATCGATAGGAGCGATAAACTCCTTCGGGATAGAGCCGCCGACTGTAGCGTTAACGAACTCGTAACCTGCACCGGGCTCCTGGGGCTCAAGTCTGAGCCAGCAGTGACCGTACTGACCGTGACCACCGGACTGACGGACAAACTTACCTTCAGCCTCAACAGTCTTGCGGATAGTCTCCTTATAGGATACCTGGGGTGCACCTACGTTAGCCTCAACCTTGAATTCACGGAACAAACGGTCAACGATGATATCAAGGTGAAGCTCACCCATACCTGCGATGATCGTCTGGCCTGTCTCCTGGTTGGTATAAGTCTTGAAAGTAGGATCTTCTTCGGCAAGCTTCTGAAGAGCTACGATCATCTTCTCCTGGGAAGCACGGCTCTTAGGCTCGATAGCAACCTCGATAACAGGCTCCGGGAACTCCATGGACTCGAGGATAATAGGGTGATTCTCATCACAAAGTGTGTCACCTGTAGTTGTGTCCTTAAGACCTACAGCAGCAGCGATATCACCGGAGAAGACCTCTTCGATCTCCTTACGGTCATTAGCGTGCATCTGAACGATACGTCCGATACGCTCCTTCTTGCCCTTTGTGGCATTGAGAACGTAGGAACCTGCTGTAAGAACACCGGAATAAACTCTGAAGAAGCAGAGCTTACCTACGAAAGGATCGGTAGCGATCTTAAATGCAAGAGCACTGAAAGGCTCTTCATCAGAAGAAGGACGCTCCTCTTCCTCTTCCGTATCAGGATTTACACCCTTGATAGCGGGGATGTCGATAGGTGCCGGCATATAATCAACGATTGCATCAAGGAGCATCTGTACACCCTTGTTTCTAAGGGATGTTCCGCATGTTACGGGGATTACCTGGCATGCGATCGTTGCTTTACGAAGAGCGGCCTTAAGCTCATCTACGGTGATCTCTTCGCCTTCGAGATACTTCATGGTGAGCTCTTCGTCAGTCTCGGCGATAGCTTCGATCATTTCTTCTCTCTTGGCATTTACAAAATCGACCATATCAGCGGGAACCTCACGGTCCTCATACTGCTTACCGTCTTCACTTGTATAAACCTCAGCACGAAGTGTCATCAGGTCGATGATACCGCTGAAGTTGTCTTCCTTACCGATCGGTACTTGGATAGCGACGGACTTGTTCTTGAGACGATCTCTGATCATATCAACAACGTGGAAGAAATCAGCGCCCATGATATCCATCTTGTTAACGAATACCATACGCGGAACACCGTAGTGCTCAGCCTGTCTCCATACCGTCTCTGTCTGAGGCTCAACGCCGCCTCTTGCGGACATAACCGTTACAGCGCCGTCGAGAACACGCAAGGAACGCTCAACCTCTACAGTAAAGTCAACGTGACCGGGAGTATCAATGATATTGATCCTGTGACCCTTCCAAGGAGCTGTTGTAGCAGCAGAAGTGATCGTGATACCACGCTCCTGCTCCTGAACCATCCAGTCCATTGTAGCGGCACCGTCGTGAACCTCACCGATCTTACGGTTGATACCCGTATAGTAGAGGATACGCTCAGTGGTCGTTGTCTTTCCTGCATCGATGTGAGCCATGATACCGATATTTCTAGTTTTCTCGAGTGGGTACTCTCTATTCATCGTGTCAATGCTCCTTTAGTGCTTACCATCTGTAGTGTGCAAATGCTCTGTTAGCATCTGCCATCTTGTGCATGTCTTCCTTCTTCTTGAATGCACCGCCTGTACCGTTCATTGCGTCGATAAGCTCATTAGCCAAACGCTCCTTCATGGTGCGTTCGCTTCTTGATCTGGCGTAACTCACGATCCAGCGCAGACCTAATGTCTGGCGTCTTGCGGGTCTGACTTCGATCGGAACCTGATAGTTGGCACCGCCGACACGTCTTGCCTTACATTCGAGAACAGGCATTACATTGTCAAGAGCCTTGTTGAAAACTTCGATAGGCTCCTCGCCCGTACGCTCTTTGATAATATCGAAAGCGTCGTAGCAAATCTTCTGCGCTACACCCTTCTTACCGTCCAACATGATGTTGTTGATGAGCTTTGTAACTCTCTCATCATTGTAGACAGGATCGGGGAGCACTTTTCTTACTGGGATATTGCCCTTTCTTGGCACTTTACTTCCCTCCTTACATGATATTCAGTATTTCTGAAACCAAAGGTACTCACGTTTCAGTTTTTGTCTTTTGGACCGTGTCGTGCTTCAAGTAATATGTCCCAGATGAAATCTATGAACAATGTACTGATCACTTAAATTGTCCAATCCCGTTAAAGAGCAGGATTACTTCTTTACCTTAGCTGCCTTCGGCTTCTTGGCACCGTACTTGGAACGGCCCTGCATACGATTGGCAACACCGGCTGTATCAAGCGTACCTCTGATGATGTGATAACGTACACCAGGGAGATCCTTAACACGTCCGCCTCTGATGAGGACTACGGAGTGCTCCTGCAGATTGTGTCCGATACCCGGGATGTAAGCTGTTACCTCGTAGCCGTTTGTTAAACGTACACGAGCAACCTTACGCAGAGCGGAGTTAGGCTTCTTAGGTGTTGTTGTCTTAACAACAGTGCACACACCACGCTTTTGAGGGGAGGACAGATCTGTCTCTCTCTTCTGGATCGTGTTCAGGCCAAACTGCAATGCCGGGGAATTAGACTTATAAGTCTTGGACTGTCTGCCGGACTTGACTAATTGATTGAACGTAGGCATCAATACATCTCCTTTCATAATTATTACTGCAGTTCGTGCGCGCCAAAAGGGCGCAGTTCCCCTGCGAGCAACTAAGTATAACACCTGAATCGGGGCTTGTAAACCGTAAAATTAAGGTTCTTCCGTTATTTGAGACCTTCCGCCGGACATTGACTAATCCGCATTTGACAAGCGACCGTCATAATTTATAATCGCTTCATAAAGAAAGATTCGGAGGGCTGCTCTATGGACACTGTAACTATCAAGGATGAATTAAGAGAACTCCTTCTTCAGCTTAATGAAGAAATGGACGGCGGCTTTGTCGCCGGGGATGAGAAGCTCTTCATTATCCGTCAGGCTTACGCATCAAACATTGACGGAAAAGATATCAGGCCTGTTGTAGACTTCTTTTTCGCTGAGCCTGAGCTTGAGACGACCATGGCAAGGATCAAGGTAAGCGAAGCAAAGAAGATCTGCTTCGGACTTCTCGACAGTCTTAAGGACAAAGAGGATTCCGAGGATCTGAAGGAAGCTCTCAACCTTCATATCTCCTGTCTCAAGGACTATACGGCCAATAACGGTAAACGTAATGAGAAGGATTGCTACATCGTGCGCGTCAAGGACAGCGCTTTCCCGATGATGATCTATTTCGAGGAGGACGATATCGATCCCGTTATCGAAAAGATCACGGCGGCAGAGCTGCTCGCCGAGCTTAAGCCCCTCACATGATCTGACGCTCTTTTCGAATATAGTAAAGTCGGCAAAAAAGCCAAATTTCGCGCGTCAAATTGTCGCTTTTTACATTCACTTCACTTCTATAATTCCATATAATGTAAGTTGTGATTTTATATGGCTTATTACGGCAAATACTTAGAAGGAGTGAATCTATATGAAAGTTAAGTTCACAGAGACGGTTATCCGCGATGCCAATCAGTCGCTGATAGCCACACGTATGCCCTACTCGGATTTCGAAGGTATACTGGAGAAGTTTGATGAGGCCGGCTACTACTCACTCGAGTGCTGGGGCGGCGCGACCTTCGACTCCTGCTTGAGATACCTCGACGAGGATCCCTGGGAGAGACTGAGACTTATCAAAGCCAAGGTCAAGAAGACACCTCTCCAGATGCTCCTGCGCGGACAGAACATTCTCGGATACAAGCATTATCCGGATGATGTCGTAAGACTTTTTGTCAGGAAGTCCGCCGAGAACGGAATGGATATCTTCAGGATCTTCGATGCTTTGAACGATTTCCGTAACATCCAGGTGGCTGTCGACGAGACATTGAAGTGCGGCAAGCACGCTCAGGGCTGCATCTGCTACACCAACAGCCCGGTACACACGATCGAGAAGTATGCCGAGATGGGTATCGAACTCGAGAAGATGGGTGTTAACTCTATCTGCATCAAGGATATGGCCGGTATCTGCGGTCCGCAGGAGGCATATGATCTTATCAAGGCTCTGAAGAACTCTGTAAAGATCCCCGTATTCCTCCACACACACGCAACAACAGGTCTCGGCCCCCTGACTTATCTCAAGGCCGTAGAAGCCGGTGTTGACGGTATCGATACTGCGATCTCCAATTTTTCCGGCGGCACGGCTCAGCCTGCTACCGAGACAATGAAATATGCTCTCGAGCAGTTAGGCTACGAGACGGATCTTAATTCCGCCGTTCTCAAGGAGATCAACGATTTCTTTGCTCCCGTCAAGAAGAAATTCCTGGACAACGGCATCCTCGACCCCTATGTTATGGGCACCAAGACGGATGCTCTCGTATATCAGGTACCTGGCGGCATGTTAAGTAATCTCGTAAATCAGCTTAAGGCACAGGACGCCATCGATCGTCTGGACGAGGCGCTGGCTGAGGTGCCTAACGTCCGTAAGGATCTGGGATATCCCCCGCTCGTCACACCTCTGTCTCAGATGGTAGGTGTTCAGGCAGTTACCAATGTTCTCGTCGGCGAGAGATACAAGAATATCTCCAAGGAAGTTAAGGCTTATCTCAGAGGAGAGTACGGAAGGGCTCCCGGCGAAGTCAATCAGGAACTCGTAGCCAAGTGTTGGAAGCCTGAAGAGATCATAACCTGCAGATTCGCGGATACCCTCGAGCCCGTTTTCGAAGAAACAAAGAAGAAACTGGGCAAGACGGCAAGATCCGACGAGGATGTACTGTCCTACATCGCTTTCCCGCAGAATGCTGAGAAGTTCTTCGAGAAGCGTGAGGAAAAGGAGTCCAATACAGTTAATTACACGATCGAAAAAAAGGAGGAGTGATCATGGGTTTGTTGATCGATCTGACACCTGCTGTCGAGTCCGTTTCCGACGCAACAACATCATCCGAACCCGAGGTCGCCAGCATCAGTGAGGCTCTTTCGTATGCCGGTTTTACCATTGCGATCGTTTTCGGAGTATTACTCCTGATATTTATCTGTATCAAGATCGCAGGCGCAATATTCTCCGGTGTCAGCAAGGCCGAGAATTCCAAGAAAGCCGCTCCTGCAGCTGCAGAACAGACAGCAGTCGCAGCTAAGCCGGAAAAGGAAGAGGAATTCTCCTCCGGTACATTGAGGCTCAAGGGTTGCGACGAGAAGACCGCTGCCATGATCATGGCCATTGTGTCCGACAACACGGGGATCCCCCTGTCGGAACTGGTCTTCAAGTCGATTACATTGGTTGACAACGAGTAAAGGAGATTACAGCAAATGATTTATAAAGTAACTATCAACGATAAAGTATATGAAGTTGAGGTGGAAAAGGGTAAGGCCAATCTTATTAAGACAACGGCCGTAGCCGCAGCTCCTGCAGCTCCCGTCGCGGCCGCACCCGCACCCGTCGCTGCTCCTGCTGCCGCGCCCGCGCCCGCTGCTGCCGCTGCTGTTGCTGCAGGCGCCGAGGCTGTAAACGCGCCTATGGGCGGCACGGTCCTCGATGTTAAGGTCACGGTTGGACAGAAGGTAAACGAGGGTGATGTGCTCCTTGTTTTCGAGGCAATGAAGATGGAGAACGAAGTTAAGGCTCCCAAGGCCGGAACTGTTGCTCAAGTCCTCACATCCAAAGGCGCTGCCATCAAGACAGGCGACGCACTTGTGTCTATTTCCTGATCATGACGGAGGTAAGCTAAGTGTTTATTGATGCATTACAAGAATTATGGGAGGGCTCGGGAATATATGCCATGACCTGGCGACAGGGCGTGATGTTGCTCCTTTCCTTCGTCCTCTTCTATCTGGCGATCCGTAAGAAATTCGAACCGCTGCTGCTGGTTCCGATCGCTTTCGGAATGCTGCTTACGAACTTGCCCGTTGCAGGGCTCTATCACCCCGAGATATTCGAAGGCGGACATGTACACTGGGATATGCTAGGAACCTGGAATGCGGATGCTGTCGGTATCCTGGACTTCATCTACCTGGGTGTCAAGCTCAGCATCTTCCCCTGCCTGATCTTCATGGCAGTCGGTGCAATGACTGACTTCGGCCCCCTGATCGCCCGCCCCTCCTCACTTTTTATGGGTGCCGGCGCACAGTTCGGTATCTCGATGGCTTTCATCCTCGCTACACTGTTCAAGTTCAACGTTAATGAGGCCTCTTCCATCGCCATCATCGGCGGTGCTGACGGTCCGACCGCCATCTATCTGACAACAAAACTCGCGCCGCATATCCTGCCGGCCATCGCGATCGCGGCCTACTCATATATGGCTCTGATCCCGGCTATCCAGCCCCCGATCATGAGAGCGATGACGACAAAGAAACAGCGCGCTGTCAAGATGGAGCAGGTGCGTGAGGTTTCCAAGGTCGAGAGGATCTGCTTCCCGATCATCGTCGCAGTTATCTGCACACTCCTGATCCCTTCCGTCGGTCCTCTTCTGGGCATGCTCATGCTGGGTAACCTCTTCCGCGAGTGCGGCGTTACCAACAGATTGTCCGATACAGCTCAGAATGCTCTCTGCAATATCGTTACGATCTTCTTGGGCGTAACAGTCGGCGCCACAGCTGTCGGTGAGACATTCCTTACTTGGGATACACTGAAGATCATTGGCCTGGGCGTTCTCGCCTTCTCCTTCTCCACAGTTGGCGGACTGCTCATCGGTCAGATCATGTATTTCATCAGTGGCGGCAAGATCAATCCGCTTATCGGTTCCGCAGGTGTTTCCGCAGTTCCTATGGCAGCTCGTGTTTCCAATACCGAAGGCCAGAAGGCCAACCCCTCCAACTTCCTGCTCATGCACGCCATGGGCCCGAATGTCGCAGGTGTTATCGGTTCAGCCGTAGCTGCAGGTGTTCTGCTGAGTCTTTTCGGCTGATAAATGATCTAATTGAAAAGGGACTGTCTTCACCACGCGAAGGCAGTCTTTTTTTGCGTTGTCGCGGAAAGCTTGGGATTTGTCATATGGTATAGGAGATTATTGATCGAAAAAGTCGGCCCTCGGCATCGGGTAATGCTATTTTTGCAATCTCGAAAATAGCATTACAAAAATGCGGCAAGAGTAATGCTAAAAAGCCCATGAGCTTGATTTGGCATTACAGGATCACAAGATTGGTAATGCTGATCTACGGATAATGGAAAAATAGCATTATCAGGCTTCCGGGAAAGCCTGGGACTTCATTTTATCAGCTGCGCCCGCAGGCTATAACCTTATCTGAAGAAATAAACCAGCGCCAGAATGTGACAAACGGATGCGGCAAGCACAAGCAAGTGCCATACCATGTGGGAGAACTTGAACTTCTTACCGGAGTAGAAGAACAGACCCAGGATATATACGCACAAGCCGGCGAAAAGGAGCCAGAAGCATGCGGCGGTTGCAGCATTATAGAATGGCTTGAGCATAAACAGGAAGAGGATCCCCATGATACCATAGATGCCGACCGCGATCTTATACTTTGGATAAGTCAGAGCCATAAGGATCGTGCCGAGAACTGCCAGAACTCCCTCGGCGATCAGGATACCGAGGCCGAGACCACCGCCGACAAGCGAGAGGCACACAGGGGTATAGACACCAAATATGGCGTAGTAGACCATGATGTGATCGAGCTTACGGAAGACATCCTTATGAATGCTGCCGTGTCTTAAAAAGTGATAGATCGTCGTAAAGAGAGTCGCCAGAAACATAGTGATCAGGAAGACTGAAACACCGAATGCATCAAGCGCACCCTTGCCCTCCGGAGCATGGCGGAAAGCGTGCACGGAAGCGAAAGGGATCATCCCGAGGACATAGAAAGCCAGTATTCCCGATGTGATGGAGTTGCCCACTTCTTCCCCGAAGGTCTCATGAGTCTTACGGACCGCGTTCTTCACAATGCGAGCCGAATTCTCAAACCATGTCATCCTCTCCAAACCTTCTTCGAGGGGATCGGTGCCTTCCCTTGCAACCTTACGGTCGCCTTCGTTAGCCATAAAGCTTTTCCAGAATTTCTCGTTCTTTGACATATATTTTCTCCGTAGGTTTATATCAATCTAATAGACTAATTCTACAAGGTGATTTCCTATATTTCAATAAAAACATTGATAATCAAAGTAATTTTCGAAAAGTTGCCGCAGATCAAAGTCGGATGGCGCCGTTGTCATCATATGGCTGCCCGGGCGCTCCCATTTGTATGACATCAGGTTGTGCTGCCGGACGCTCGATAGGCTTTCTCTTGTCTTGAGCCCGGGGCGCTTGAGGAGGAGGGGTCGGCGAGGCATTCACCGGTATGGCCGCAGGATTGCTCTTCGGCGGCGGCATCGGTATGGCAGCGGCTTCTTTGGCCTTAGGAGCTCCCATCCGGATCACATCTTCTTTCACGGATCCGGCAGGCTCTGCCTTGGGCTCAGGCGAAGGATTCGGGTTGGCGGAAGTCTGTACCGGCGCCGAGATAACCGTGCCCAACACTTCGGGTTCACGTGAACGACGTTCCTTGTCGGCATTCTCATTTCTGTTGTTCTCTTTAGCCGTGGAATCCATAATGGACGCCGGGTCAAGTTGCTCTGCAACATATGCATCACGATAGAAGCGGTAGAGTTGGCAGGCAATATAAAGTATAACTGCCGACGGCAGGATCCACTTGGACATAGAGCATGCTCTGGAATCGCCAAAAGCGTCCGACAGAGCGGCAAACGGAGCCTTTACCATACCGTAAATGAATTTGAAGATAAAATTAACCACTACAGCTACGATACCCGCATCATCACCTGCGACCTTGTCCTGAAGACGAGGCAGGATCCACTCGGGCAGAAGTGCCAGAAAGCCATAGGATGCAAGACCGATGGTGATCCAGATCTTCTTCTTGTAGGCTGCAAAGACCGGAATGATAAAAAGGACCGATACGGCATAGATCGCGCTCATTATCCTCTCGAAAAGCCCAAACTCACGAACTACGATCTCATTATAGGTGAAATAATTGGGAACAAAGCAGACAAAGAAGAGCGATGCACAGACGCATGCAAGGAAAACACATAAGAAATAATCTCTGCGCACTCTTATCTCCTCCATCCAAAAAGTCGACCGAAGTTACCGACGGTCGACTTATTGTAGCATTAAATAGCTCAACTTGCATTAAAACTCGATGCTTGTATCATCCTCAGGTGAACATCTGAAGACGAACTCGATATACTTGAGCTTTACGCCCGGTGCACCGAAATGCACTCTGAATATCGAATATGTCTGATAAAGCCTCAGATCCGTCTCCCTGGTATCCTCGCGTCCGTTCGTCCCGTTCCAGGTAATAACGCGAACCGGTATGCTTGTAAAGAAAAGTGTCATGGGGATCTGAGCCAGCTCGTCGAGATCGGACGTGGCGTGGATCACAATATCATAACGTCCGGGCTTCAGACAGGTAACACCAAAGGTATAATCCTCACCGCGTGATGTATCCTTCTCGATCTCGATAATGGGAGTCTCTGTTATATTGTGATAAACATCTACCTTAGCCTCGATATTATCATCGGCAAAAGGACAATCGATGTGCTCAATAGTAACTTCGTCCCCCATGAGCCTCATCATAGCCGGAGTTTCCATGGCATATCTCAGGATATTTGCACTGTTACGCTGAAGCTCGGCGCGTGTGATCCTCTCGGTTTTTCCTTCCTTAAGGCTCTCATAAACATCGGAATCATCGATATCCGTGACCTCTACTCTCGGGCAGACCATATAGAGATCATTCTGAGCGCGAGCCATGAATGAATGATTATTAAGTCCTGATCTGTCCTTATTGACTGACTCTTTGTCGATAAAGGCCCACCAGTCCGTCATAGTTATTCCCTTATATCCCCACTGCTCACGTAAGATCGTTGTGTTCAGCTCATAGTTCATCGAACCGTAAGTTCCGTTAATCAGATTGTAGACAGTCATGATACTGCTAGCTCCGCCGTCTCTTACCGCGATCTCAAAAGGTCTCAGATAGATCTCACGAAGGGCGCGCTCCGATACCACGGAATCACAGAACCTTCTGTTAGCCTCACGATTATTGGCGCAGAAGTGCTTGATCACCGCCTTGGATCCCGACTTAGCCAGTCCCGCGATCTGAGCAGAAGCCATTGTTCCCGACAGATAAGGATCCTCCGAGAAATACTCGAAATTCCTTCCATTAAGCGGATGTCTGTGAATATTGATGCCCGGACCCAGGATAGCATCGATATTGTTGCTCAGCATCTCAATACCAAAATGATCGAAAAGCTCCGTGATCAGCTTCAGATTAAACGTTGATGCCAGACAGGTTCCGTTGGGGATGGCAAAAGCTTTCTTACCGCTGTCGATCCTCATTCCCGAAGGACCGTCCGAACAGCAGAGCGTCGGGACACCAAGATTCTGAAGCTCCTTGGATGTTCCGGCAAAAGCCGCCGCCGTTCCCGTAGTAACCTTGGGGCTGCTCATTCCCTCGCCTCTGATGATCAGGGACAGATCTTCATCTGTCAGCTGCGCCACAAACTCCTCCATACTGTTGCGTCCTGCCTTTACATCTGACAGCTTGATTCCGCGATCTCCCGTAAAAGGAATCTTCGAAGCTACACGGTCAAGACAGCTCTTCACGTGTTCGACTTGGCGCAGGGGAGCCGGCTCATAAACTGCATTGCCGGAGGCATCCGAAGTAAGTCTCTCAAAAGCTTCTACCGGGCCAAGGGCCGACTCGAGGGGCTCAATGTTCTCACTTTTTTCGACAATAAAGGAAGCGATCTTCTCGGCATCACGCACATTGTCGCCGAGATAGATCCCGTATTCGCCGGCCTCGATTATCCAACCGGTTCCGAGACCTGCCCTGCCGTCGTCGTCATAGGAAGCATAAAATCCTCTGTCTGTTCTGATGATCATCTCTTCGCTCTGACCGGGCTCCAGAACAGCCGTCTTAGCATAGGCATTCAATACCCTGAAAGGCTTGGCGAGCTTGCCGGCGGGAGCCTCTACAAAAAGCATCACGGTCTTTGAGCCTTTTCGCTCACCGCAGTTGTTTATCTTGAAAGACACCTCATCGCCTAAGACCTTGACATCGCTGATCTTAAACTCTGAATAAGTAAGTCCGAAGCCAAAGGGATACATAACCTTTTCGGGCGCGAAAGTTGAGAAATACCTGTATCCGACATAAATGTCCTCAGCATAGATATCCTTTACCGAATCCACGCCGCCGAAGTTTGCGCTTGACGGATAATCCTCCAGCTTATACGCGATAGTATCGGTAAGAGAACCGGAAGGAGAAGCTTTGCCGCTGACGAGATTTGCCGCGGCGATGCCTCCGATCATGCCACACTGCCAAACATACATAACAGCAGCAGGATCGAATTCGGTGATAAATGACATATCTATAATATTTCCGACATTAAGAAGTACGATCGTCTTCTCGAAAACTCCGCACACATCCCTTATCATTGCCTTCTCGCTGTCGCGCAGGAAGAAAGACCCCTTCTCGGCCGTGTTGTCGCGATCTTCGCCCGCCGTTCTTGCAATGATTATGACAGCCGCATCATTAGTAGCAGCCGCCTGCTTCAATATCTCCTCATTAAGAGGCATCTCCTCCTGTGACCAGGGCTCCTTGCCCCATCCGATGCCGTCATCTATAGGATTAGTCTTCTCCCACTCATCATAGACGGCCATCAGCGCCTCATCGACGATCATATCCGGATCGTTAACGAAAGCCTCCCGCAGGCTGGTCACATGATTAACATTGACCATTCCTCCCGAACCGGTACCGCTCTTATAGTAATGGTCCTGCATCCTTCCGAACAACGCCACTTTAACGCCGGAAGCAAGGGGGAGCGCACCGCGGTCGTTTTTCAATAAAACAGCACCCTCTTCTGCCGCTCTTATCGCAGTGTCTGTATATTTATTCCAATCCAATGTTAACTTAGGCATAATAAAAACCTCCGAGCGTTAAAACTACCTTCATTTTATCGTATCAGAGGTTTATACACTTGCAGATTTACAACTTTTTTAGCAAGAATCCGTCAAAGATTGATCTCGTAAATATCAGGATTGCACGCTGTATACCTGACGATCTCTTCCATCCTCGGCTTATCCTTATAGGAGATCATGGAGAAAGCCTTGCCGGACTTGCCGGCTCTTGCCGTTCTTCCGATCCTGTGCAGATAGAATTCGTTCTCATTAGGTATATCGAAATTAAACACCGCCTCGATATCATCAACATCAATTCCGCGGGCTACAACATCCGTCGCCACCAGGACATCGAACTTATCTTTCCTGTAAGCATCCATCACCCGGTTACGGGCGCCCTGTCCGAGGCTGCCGTGTAAAAGCTCGCTCGATATACCCGCTGAAGCCAGACGGGCCGCCACTTTCTCGGTCTGTGTCTTTGTATTACAGAATACGATAGCCTTGCGGATATTCTCGCGGTCGATGATCCTTATGATCGCCTTAAGCTTATCCTTCTCAGGCACCTCAACTATATACTCGTCAATGTCCGGGTGATCTTCCGCCTTGGGCATTACATCGATCTCCGCTGCGCCCTCCATGAACTGCCATGTAATATCCTGGATCTCACGGGGCATCGTCGCAGAGAAAAGCGCCATCTGCTTATCATCAGGGGTCATGGCGATGATCTTCTTGATGTCTTTGATAAAACCCATCTTAAGCATCTCATCAGCCTCATCAAGAACCAGCGTGTATATCCTGCTGATATCGATCATGTGCTTCTCGGCCAGATCAAGGAGTCTTCCGGGTGTCGCTACCACTACCTGAGGCTTCTTAGCCAGCTTCTCCTTCTGGACATTCATACTCTGTCCGCCGATGATGGAGCAGACATTAAAACCCTTTATCATTCGGCCAAGGCCCTTCATCTCTGTGGTGATCTGAAGCGCCAGCTCTCTTGTAGGACAAAGGATCAAGGCCTGAATGAACTTAACATCCATATTAAGGTATTCAAGTATCGGTATCGAAAAGGCGAAGGTCTTACCTGTTCCTGTGGGCGCCTTTGCGATCAGGCTCATATTGTCCATCAGGAGAGGAATAGCCTTCTGCTGGACAGTAGTAGGCCTTTTGACTCCCAGCTTCTTAAGAGCCGCCATGACCTCCGGCGACAGATCCAGATCCTTAAATGTAATTTCCTGTGTCTCGCTCATAATTTTTCAACCGTCTTATTCTTTATGCTTTTATTTCATTACTACTGTATCAAACTACATCATTATAAGATAATTTCGCCGAACAATTCCATAGTCCGCCTATGGGGATATTGATATAATATTCTAAGACAAATAGCTGTTTGTATGTATGAAACAGTTACAAAACAGTAATTTTACGGGCATTTTGCTGCTCTCGGAGGTTTTTATGGCCAGACGCGTCTTTCTTATAGTATTGGATAGTTTCGGGATCGGCGGTGCGCCGGATGAAGCGGCTTTCGGAGATGAAGGCAGCAACACTCTGGCAGCTGTCTGCTCATATTCAGATGATGCTTTTCCTAACCTTGCCCGGATGGGGCTTTTCGATATAGACGGTCTTAATGATCCCAGGATCGATAAATGGAGACGCGCTCAACAGGAGTTGCCCTCTCCTATCGGAAGCTACGGCCGCGTTCGAGAGCTGTCGGCAGGCAAGGATTCCACCATCGGTCACTGGGAGATGGCAGGCGTCTATTCTTCGCATCCGCAGCCTACCTACCCGGATGGTTTCCCTGAGGAGATCATCGAGAAGCTTAAGAAAGCAACCGGCAGGGATATTCTCTGTAATAAGCCCTACAGCGGAACCGAAGTTATCGCAGACTATGGCGAAGAGCATATGAAGACCGGCGCTCTCATAGTCTATACATCGGCTGATTCCGTTCTGCAGATCGCTGCTCACGAGGACATCGTGCCCCTGGAGACACTTTATGAATACTGCGCTGCTGCCCGTAAGATAATGAGCGGAGAACATGCCGTCGGCCGCGTTATCGCCCGTCCTTTTATCGGCGAACCGGGTAATTTTACAAGGACTGCCAACCGCCACGATTACGCCCTGACAGCCCCTTCATCCACCATGCTGGATATACTGTCGGGAAACGGACTTGATGTTATCTCAATAGGAAAGATCAAGGATCTGTTCGCCATGAGCGGCATCACCGAGGCGATCCCCACAAGCGGGAATACCGAAGGCATCTCCGTGCTTATGGACAGTCTGGACAAGGATTTCCACGGCTTGTGTTACGTCAATCTGGTGGATTTTGACATGAAATACGGTCATCGTAATAACATCGAGGGATATGCACTGGCGATGCACGAATGGGACGATGCTCTGGGAAAGATACTTAGAAGACTTAAGAAAGACGATCTTCTCATAATAACGGCAGATCACGGTTGCGACCCGTCTACGCCTTCCACCGACCATTCCCGCGAATGTATACCTCTCCTGATCTATGGCGAGGGATATGATCTTCCTCATAATCTCGGTGAACTGGCAGGCTTTGGCAACATTGCCAATATCGTCTATAACAGTCTTCTATCCCGTAGATTCAAGCATGCTTTCAGGCCAGGAGCAACGAGTGATCCCGATATCGGAAACATCATGTCTTATGTCGATATGACCAATCTTAAGGTGACAGCAACCGAAGAAGATATCTCTTCCCTGATAGAGAAAGCCGTGGCAGCAGGAGCAGCCTCTGTCTGCATCCCTCCTTCCTATGTGCGTTTCGCGGTTAAGGCAGCTGCCGGCCGGATCCCGGTCTGCACCGTCATCGGCTTCCCTAACGGCTACTCCACAACTGCAGTAAAGATCTTTGAGGCCGAAGACGCCTGTGACGGCGGTGCTTCCGAGATCGATATGGTCATCAACATCAATGAGGTCAAGAACGGGCACTACGACAAAGTTGCCTCGGAAATCAGTAAGATCGCCGATCGTGTCCACTCCAAAGGCGCCATTCTCAAGGTCATTATCGAGACCTGCTGCCTTTCAGACGGAGAGAAAAAAGAGCTATGCAAGATAGTAACAGAAGCAGGAGCCGACTTCATAAAGACAAGTACCGGCTTCGGAAGCTCCGGCGCCACAGTCGAAGATGTATCCCTGATGGCTTCATCCGTAGGTCCGGAAGTTAAGGTCAAGGCGGCCGGCGGCATAAGATCGCAGGAAACTGCCCGTGCCATGATCGATGCGGGCGCTTCAAGGATAGGAGCCTCATCTCTCTGATACATTTGTTCGTTTTTCGAATAATATTTCTCGAAAATTTTGTTCTTTTTTGAACTTATGTACTTTTATTGTCACATTCTCCGTGTTATACTTAGCGCAGAAAACAAACAAATGAGCGTTTTGTTATTTCAAGGAGAGATTATTATGACAGCTTTTGATCTATCAGTTATCGTTTTCTTCATCATTGTCACCGCTAAGGCAGTTACTGATTCCTTCAGTTTCTGGAAAGAACAGGAAGACATGATCGCTCACAGAAGATGCGCGAATGTCGCTCCCCGTCACCTTCCCGCCCCCTGCAGACCCTCCCCCGCCAATCCGAGATTCGCTGCTTCTATAGCTTCGGCCTCTCCTTCAAGAAGAGCTACTGTGCCGGAAGTTACCGTGACGATCTCACCTGCAGCTACTCGCACAGCAGAGATCGCCCGTCGCAGAAGAGCTGTTGCTCGTCGCCGTATGACTGCAGTCTGCGAAGCTGCCTGATCAAAGATTATCGATATCGGTTCCTGCGGATCGTACCTCCATCACAGTAATCACTACATAACCCACCTATAACACTGCTGTGCATCAATCCGTGACGAATAGATAATATCGGAACCGAAGGTAATATAAATGCGGCCCCGCCAATGCTGCGGGGCCGTACTACTGTAACGATTGCATTTCTTTCATGATCCTATTAGTACCGGGTCATGCCATCTGCTTTCAAGAGAATCAGCCCCTGGGGCATTATAAACAAATATACCGGAGCTTTCATCATCAGCATTAACGTATAATGTTCCATACAAAACATCGTCATAGTAACAATCAATCGGTCTGAATCTGAGGTCGAACGATTATCTGTCGATATACGGATCTCTCCTGTCAGAAGGACACCTGATTCTTGCCGTTACGCTTGGACTTATAGAGCTTGCGGTCAGCCAGTGAGATAAGTTCACTGATATCCATACCCTTCTCGAAGGAGGCGATGCCAACGGATACCGTTGCTTTTACAAAATCATCTCCCATGGGAATGGGCTCGGTCGCTACGTTGTCTGCGATCTTCTTGGCAATGCCGATGGCGTGAACCTTGTCACAATCAGGAAGCATTACCATGAACTCATCGCCGCCGATCCTGAAGCAGGTGTCGGACTTACGGCAGCCGAGCATCATGGCAGAAGCAACATGACGCAGGACATCATCACCCTTGGGCTGACCGTAACGGTCATTGATATCCGTCAGATTATCGACGTCGATCGCCAAGAGAGTAAATGTATCTTCGCCGTCACGACGCTCGTATATGCTGATCTCTTTTTCGAGATATTCATAGAAATATCTTCTGTTATAAAGTCCGCTCAGGTCATCGACACGGGTCAGCCGCTGCATCTTCTGGTAGGAACGCTCGAGCTCTTTCTCCAGGCGTCTTCTCTCTGTAACGTTACGGGTGATGCCCCAGGTTCCGATGATCTTGCCATCGCGATAGAGGGGATATTTGGATGCGAGAAGGTACTCAACCGTACCGTCATCGTGATAAAGTTCCTCGGGGATATTGATGATGGGCTCGCCGGTCGCCATTATCTGCTTCTCATCGGCCATGGCCTTATCGGCAAACTCTTTGGGGAAATAATCATAGTCGTCCTTGCCTATCATCTCGTAGGGATTATCGGCTCCGACCTGTAGTGCGTGTGCCTTACTGGTCCAGAGAAATCTGGAATTCTTGTCCTTGAAATAAACCGTGTCTGATGAATACTCTCTTATCGTCTCAAGACACAGCTTATCAAATTCTATCTTCTCTTCAGGAGTCATATTTAATAATTCAGAATCACTCATACTCAGTTCCCCTCAAACTTTGATCAGTTGAATATATAAATGATAACACGGGGATTTGATAAAATGCAATCAGACCGAATAGTCAGGGTTGCCGGGCAGGCTTGCCGTCAGATGCCGGGAAGAACTATGGTAATCGTAAACAGATCGCCGTCAACAGATGCGCTTATGCTTCCGTTCATCATATCGACAAGCTTCTTGGACACAGACAGACCTATGCCGCTGGAGTTAACGTGGCGGGATGAATCGCCTTTGTAAAAGCGATCGAAAACCTTGTCGGCATTAGGAAGCTCTCCTTCCTTTATGCCGTTACTGATCTCAAGTACAGCCCTCTTATTGATATAGCAGAGTTTGACACCGACATAGTTGTCACCGTGAACGATGATATTCTTGATAAGGTTCTGGAAGATACGACGAAGAGCCGACTCATCAGCTATGGCAAAGACGTTCTCGTCAACCTCGATCTCCGGCTCGATATTCATATTCTCGAATTCATCGAAATAAGAGAACATCGTCTGCATCAAGATCTCGGACATATTAAGCTTATTCAGCTCCAGCTTATAGCCGGTATTGTTGACCTTGGTATAAAAGAACATCATCTCAAGGATGTCACTCAGAGAATCTATCCTCTCCTCGATAATGGCATTGTATTTGGCGATCTCCTCAGGATCATCCGTCTGTTGCAGAAGCTCAAAATAGCCCTTCAATGACGTCAAGGGCGTCCTGATATCGTGCGACATGTTTGTGATGGTATCACGGGATTCCTTGTCTTTACGGATGATCTCGATCTCGCGCTTACGGAAGGAATCTATCAAGTCATTCACATCTACCGCAAGACGCTTGATGCCACGTGATTTGCCGTAGAAGGTGACATTCTTATTTGTCTCATTTCTGGCGATAAAATGAACCTGGTCGCGTATGCTCTTCACCTGCTGATACTGAGATATAAGTATCATTACCAGCATCATGGCGATAAAACTGACGACAATAAAAGAAATCTGCAGGATCGTCATAGTTCATTTCTCCTCATGGATGCAAGGGTACCTATTCCAAGCCATATAACCGCATAGATAACAAGACAGATCATTGCCATGGTAAAACTCATATCTGCCTTGCCGTCTATTTGATAATCAAGCAACCACGAAGCAGGGTTAATGATCGTGCCCGAGAAGGAATCATCCTTCGTTGCACGATTAAGAAACTCTTCAGCGAGCGCATCGGCAACGATGCCGAGGAGGAGATTCAAGACCGAGAAGACGGCATAAGCTGACAGACTGACAGCTGTCCTACGGAAGATCTTGGCTATTACGATTGCCGGCAGCATCGCGAAGATAAGGTAGAGTATGGAACCCAGATAAAGAAGCAAAGTATTGATCCAATCCCCGTTAAAGATCGCAAAATCTAATCCATAGATCTTAGCCGGAATGTCACCTGCCAATAAAGGAAAAATACCAAATGGCAGGGCATATATCATTACCCCGCAGACCTCTGCGTAGAACCATTTGACATTGCTGTTCACCATGCCCCTGATATTGATCATCTCTCTTACCGAATAGTGTTCGCAAACCATTACGATAGCACAGATGCTGTAGAAAATCTGAACGATAAACCTGCTGGTGTGAAGAAAAAGCAGATGCCAGGCCAGTTCAATGTCCCTGCCATCTCTCCAGGTGTCCTTTGTCATTTCGAGATCTGAATTAATGGTCATCGTAAAATAGTATATAGCACAGAATGCGATCATCACGGATAATGTGACGATCGCACCCCATCTAAAGAAACTGCTTTTACGAAATTTAAGTGTGTTGATCCTGATCAGATTAACAAACATAACTTAGCATAGATCTCTCTTCCTGTTGATGAATACGTGGACTAATGTTACCACAGTAAACACTACAGCACAAACAAGCAAAGTTCTGATAATACTTGCGGTAGAAGAATTATAATTCAGAAGACTCAGTCTCTGGGTAAGAGTTACATTGGCCAGATTGATCTTCTCCAACTTGAGGACCTTCTTGATAAAGAGATCAATAAAGGAGATAAGCACTGTCAGGACACCGGCTGCAAGGATTATTCCAACCGTAATAGCTGCAGCCTGGCTCTTAAGGAACGTACCGACAAGCATAATAACCATGCTGAAAGCGTATGTCAGGATGAAAGAGAGTACGAAGTACTTAACAAACCCTATTCCTTCGACAAATCTGACGCTCTTGCCGAATATAGCCACACCAAGTATCGTTGCCGCGAAAGTAACAAAATGGAAGAAGAGAGTATACAGACCTATCGTTATCGCTCTTGCCGCGTATAATGTATTTTTATGCCCGGAAGCTAAGAGATTGTTCTTGTCCATTCCGGTATTGTGGATCGCGCCACAGAAAAGGCCGACAAAGATAGACAGTAAAAGAAGTGCATCAAGTCCCTTTACATTAGCGTAGAACATAAAATCCGTAGACCTGTTGTACCAGAGACCTTCGCCGAAGAAAGACTTGTCCTCTTCCTCGTCTTCTCCCTCGACAGTCCCGTCTTCGGATATGCCGGATCCTGCATTAAAGCCGAGCTCCACACTGTCACTCATATCATCTACCGTAAGTCCCGAGGAGCTGACATTATCCAGATCCTCCTCCTCGATCCCAATAACGTTCTTGTTTACGCCCATGTACATCAGACTGGTGAACATTACTGTGATTATCATAATGATCGGCAATACATAGGCCGACTTCATTCTGGAGACTCTGAAGAGCTCCGACTTAGTAAAATTCATTAACATTTCAAGTTCCCTCCCTTTAGTTCTGTACTCCGGCGGCTGTACCGGTAACCATAAGGAAGTACTCCTCAAGATCAGAAGATTCCACATTGATGGAATCTACGAGTATTCCTGCTTTTGCGATTTCCATGTTGAGAGCTGCAACTTCGTCCAGTCGCTCGAAAATATAGATAGTATTGTTACTTATAACCTGATAATCGGTATATCCCTTACTATCGATTATCGGGACAATAGCTGACGTGTCTGCTGCTTTGATCACGATCTTGTCGCGGCACTTCATCTTAAGCTCTTCCTTAGTGGACTCTTCGACGATGCGGCCCTTATCGATGATAGCGTAATCGGTAGCAAGCTTGGCCAACTCCTCAAGGATATGGCTGGAGATAAGGATCGTGATACCCTTCTCGGCATTGAGTCGGGCGATCAACTCACGGAGCTCAACGATACCCTGAGGATCGAGACCATTGATAGGCTCGTCCAGAAGAAGGAAGTCAGGTTCGCCGACCAAAGCCATGGCGATCCCGAGACGCTGCTTCATTCCCAAAGAGAACTTGCCTGCTTTCTTCTTGCCTGTATTCTCAAGACCAACCAACTTCAATTTCTCGTTAATATAAGCCTTGTCTCCGATACCGTAAGCGAGGCACTTTATCTTAAGATTGTCATAAGCTGTCATCTTGGGGTGAATGGCAGGGGACTCAATGAGCGCTCCGACTCTTCCCAATGCCTCTTCGGCTGTTCCGTTAAAGCCTGAATATGTGTAGCTACCGGAAGTGGGGATCGCCATTCCGGAGATCATCTTCATTATTGTTGTCTTACCGGCACCGTTTCTGCCGATCAGACCATAGATAGCACCCTTCTTAATGTGAAGATTGACATTATCTACTGCCAAAACATTCTTTCCGTATCTCTTGCTGAGATTCTCAGTTACAAGCAAGAATTCATCACTCATCTTGTCATTACCTCCTTTGTCATGATGCCATTATCACAAAGAGAGATAAAAAGTACGCCAAGAAAAGATTAAGAAATGTTAAAGAATACCCCGGTCAACGGATCGGGGTATTGTTATTGACTGAAGCTTTTCGAGAAAAAACTCGCGCAGCTTAGGCTTCGTTACTTCTGTTTGGAGAGCCTGAATCCGATTCCCCAGACAGTATCAATGTATTCTTCCGCGGTGATCTTCTTCATCTTGGAACGTATATTACTGATATGGACATTGATAGTCTTGTCCTCACCCATGTAATAATCGTTCCAGGCGTATTCGTAGATCTCCTGCTTGGAGAAGACTTTGGAAGGATAGAGCATAAAGAGCTCCAGGATCTTGTACTCCTGACGTGTGAGCTGAAGATCCTTACCGCAAAGAACCGCCTCATATGTGGAACGATCAAGCACCAATTCTCTGTAGCTCATTTTGTTATTGTCATCGGCTTCTTCCTTGCTGCCGTATGACAAGTGCCTCAACTGTACATCTACACGCGCCAATAATTCCTTTACATCAAAGGGCTTGCTTAAGAAATCGTCTGCACCCATGGCCAGCAGATCGACTCTGGAATCAGTACTGCACTTTGCCGACACTATGATGATCGGAGTCTTGTCTATCTCACGGATCTGTCTTGTCAACTCTTCACCTGTCATTCCGGGCATCATAAGATCAAGGATAACCAGATCAAAATCATCATTCTTAAAATTAAGGATACCCTCTGTTCCCGAATATGCCTGAATACAATCACAACCGTGTTTCTTCAGAGCATCGTATACGAGATTATTAATGCTGCTGTCATCTTCAACAATAAGTACTTTGGGCTTTCTGTTCTCTTCCATCCTCATATCCCCCGTTAATTACTCCAGCGTTACGGGCTCTGCGTCCCTGGTCTCACTGTATTCGAATCCACCCTCTTTAATGGTATCAAGTAACATTTCAGGCTCAAATGCACAAGGCGTAAACACACCGGCTTTCTGCCATCTTAAGTTCATCATGAGCTTTACTCCGGCCAGCATAGCCGTCGCCTCAAGATAACTGTCAACATATATGCCATGCTTCCTAAAGCACTCATCGTTATCCGCCGCAGCAAAGTGCAATGCCGTTCTGTCATTGCCGCCCCTCTTACCGCTGATAACAATGCCTGTAGCTGTAAGACCATGGGGCTTGACCTGCTTTCTCTCTGCCGGCATCATCTTCATAATGAATTCCTTCGGCGAGATCTTGACACCCTTTATCTCGATCTCTTCTTCAGAGAACATTCCCGCCTTCTTGAGCACTTCGATCATCTCGTCGTCACGCGCCGAATCTCCCTCGGTATAGGGCGAGAAATATCTTACATTACCGATCTCCGGGATCTCTTTTAAGAAATCATCCACAACCTTGTTGCTCATCATGTAGAAGGTCTTCTTACCCGTGTCGGGAAGCTCTCTTACCGTCTTGACGGACAGCGCCTTCTTCTTGACTGGCTTGCCGCCTTCGATAGCTACTGCATCCTCTAGCTTCTCTTCTCCGCTTCCAAGTCCCAGCGGATCCTTATATTCGGAGAATTCCGAGGCCGTTCCGACTTCAAGAACGTCAACACTGTCGATGGAATCGAAGGATGTCTTCAGCGCTCTTCTGACAACCGATGTGATAACAGCCGGATTATAGGAACAGCCGACTACAGCCGTCAGCTTCTTATCTCTGAACTCACCGAAAAGCTCAAACTGTTTGGACAGCAAGGTGCCGCTAGTGTCGGGAAGCAGTGCGCTGTCAATATAGGACGCCCCGATCTCGAGAGCGATGCGCATGACATCAATGCTCAGCTCATCCGGCAGGAGATTTACGATAAGCTCCGGTCCGAAGATCCTGACCATCATCATGGTAGCATCTTTATTCGTCACATCAACACCTGCCGTAGTGATCCTTACGCGACCTCCGGCAAGCTTCTTTCTATACTCATTACACTCTGCCTTATCCTTGGCGGCAAGGCAGATATCCGTTATGTCATTCTCCTCACGGCAAAGCTCGGGAAGCAATATCTTTGTAACATCGTTACAGCCCAAGACCAATACCTTCTTCATATATCTGCCACCTTCAAAATTATTACTCTGATATTTTACTTTACTTGCGGTCAGTAGACAAATGTTTTTCGCGAAAAAGAAATGCCCCTTAGCGGCTCATACCGCCTCGGAGCATCTCACTTATTCTGAGTTTTTATTAGAAGGATCAGGCCTTTGCCTTCTTGTTTTTCTTTTTGCTCTCGGATTTTATAGTCTTGGACAGACCCTTGTAATCCTTGAAAGCGTCCAAGTTAGCGAACAGCACATCCTCGGATTTTATAGTCTTGGACAGACCCTTGTAGTCCTTATCGTCATCCATAGGCAGGATGGCATTCATTATGATACCTACGAGAGCACCGACAGCCAGACCGGAGAGGGAGATCTCGAGTCTGCCCGCATCGATCTCGATGCTGCCTGAGTAGTTGATTCCGATAGAGAGAACAAGGATCAGAGCGGCGATGATGACATTGCGGCTCTTGGAGAAATCGATCTGATTCTCAACGATATTACGGACACCGACTGCGGAGATCATACCGTAGAGCACAAGAGATACACCGCCGATCGTAGCGCCGGGCATCGCAGTGATGACTGCGGCGAACTTAGGAGAGAAGGAAAGCAGGATGGCGAAACATGCTGCGATCCTGATCACTCTCGGATCATATACCTTAGACAGTGTCAGAACACCGGTATTCTCGCCGTAAGTTGTGTTGGCGGGAGCACCGAAAAAGGATGCGAGGATAGTAGCAAGACCGTCGCCCGTGAGGGTTCTGTGAAGTCCGGGATCATCGATATAGTCTTCACCTGTCGTGGAAGAGATGGCGGAGATGTCACCGATATGCTCAACGATCGTAGCAAGAGCAATAGGCATGATCGTGATGATGGCATCGATGATGAGCTTTCTGTCATGTTCCTTGATTACCGTATAGATGGTATCGCACTTATGGAAAGGAAGACCGATCCACTTGGCTTCTTTGATATTATCGAGTGCAGCCTTGCTGAAGAGCTGCCACTTATCGGAATGATTGAGAACGATCATACCGTCAACATTACTTCCGAAAGCAGCGGCAAGGATAGCGGCAACTGCAACGGAACCGATAACACCCAGGATGATCGGAACGATCTTGACCATGCCCTTACCGTAGATGTTGCAAATGACAACGATCAGGATGGCAATAACAGCGATTGCCCAGTTCTTCTTACAGTTATCGATAGCAGAAGCGGAGAGCGTAAGACCGATAGCGATGATGATCGGGCCTGTTACGATAGGCGGGAAGAATCTCATTACTTTGTGCTGACCGAAGACCTTGATAAGACCGGCCAATACCAGATATAGAAGCCCGGCGCATGCAACACCTAAGCAGGCATAAGGCAGCAGTTCCCTCTCACCGTTAGGAGCAATAGCACCGTAACCTGCCAGGAAAGCAAAGGACGAACCCAGGAAAGCGGGGACCTTACCCTTTGTCAAAAAGTGGAACAGCAATGTTCCGAGACCTGCAAACAAAAGAGTTGCAGATACTGACAGACCTGTCAACGCCGGCACCAGCACAGTCGCACCGAACATGGCGAACATGTGCTGAAGACCAAGAACCATCATCTTGGGGTAGCCTAGCTGACGGGCATCATAGATACCGTCATTTTTACGACTCATAAACACTTCCTCCATAAAACACATATGTGCGGCTATATACCGCTTTGTAAAAAATATAGCACAAAGGAAGGGAAATATAGTGCTGATTTTAATAAAATAATCAAGTTTTTTAGAAGGAATCCTACACTGCTCTGTGTTACCATAAGTTAGAGTCAGTTAACTGAATTAGAGAGGATTCACAATGGATATAGATTTGATCATTGGTGTAACGATCCCTTTCGCAGGCACGACATTAGGAGCCGCGATGGTCTTCCTGATGAAGAAGGAACTCAACAGCCTTCTGCAGAAGATCCTTCTGGGATTTGCATCAGGTGTTATGATGGCTGCTTCAGTCTGGTCGCTCCTGATCCCGGCTATGGAGATGCAGGAAGTAAAAATGGGAGATCTCAGATTTGTGCCGGCGGTGGTCGGCTTCTTCGTAGGTATTTTCGTGCTGCTGGGATTAGACAGGTTGATCCCCCACCTGCATTTGGGTATCAACACCGTTCCTGAAGGTCCCAAATCCAAGCTTCATAAGACGACCATGATGATCCTGGCAGTGGCGCTCCATAACCTGCCGGAAGGTATGGCGGTCGGTGTCGTATACGCAGGTCTTCGCGCAGACAATGCCAATATCACGGTGGCGGGCGCCTTTGCCCTGGCATTAGGTATCGCCATCCAGAACTTCCCCGAAGGTGCCATCGTTTCCATGCCTTTGTGCGCCGAGGGAGTAAGTAAGCCCAAGGCCTTCCTGTATGGAGCTTTGTCAGGTGCAGTCGAACCGATCGGTGCAGTCATGACGGTCCTGCTTGCTTCTGTGATGGTGCCCATACTCCCCTATCTTCTGAGCTTCGCGGCGGGAGCCATGGTCTATGTTATAGTTGAAGAGACGATCCCGGAGGCATCCGAAGGCCCCCACTCCAACCTGGCTACTATCGGTTTTGCGGTAGGCTTCGCCCTGATGATGGTACTTGATGTATCGCTGGGATGATTTTCGAGAGGAATAATGAATATGGATAGAAAAATAATTTTAATAGCCAACGACGACGGCATCGACTCCCCTGAACTCAAGAAGCTTGCCCGCGTGGCAACAGACTTCGGCGAAGTTTGGGTCATAGCCCCGGACAGACAGCGCAGCGCCATGTCGCAGAGCTCGACCTTCACTGCGCCCCTTAAAGTTATCGAAAATGACATCGGGGTCGAAGGCGTAAAAGCTTTTTCCTGCAGCGGCACCCCCGCCGACTGTGTGCGGATCGGCATCCTTAAGATCCTTCCCACGAAGCCCGATGTGGTTCTGTCAGGCATCAACAACGGGCCGAATATTTGCGGAGATATCCAATACTCAGGTACGGTCGGCGCCGCCTTCGAGGCCTCTTTTCTGGGCGTTCAGGCCATTGCCATCTCGCAGGCCTGCCGCGACGGTGAAGAAGTGACGGATCGCTATCTGGCGGAGCTGCTCCAGGAATGTATCGAGAATCCTCTCCCCCGCGACACCGTCTGGAATATCAATTTCCCGGCCTGCAGCCTTGATGATTGCAAAGGGATCATGCGCGACTGCAAGGTCTCGACAGATCCCTTCTACGACGACGAATATCGGGAATGCACTTTGGAAGACGGGACGACCGGCTATATCATCAATTCGCGCAGGCTCTCCGAAGCAACGCCCGGCACCGATCTGGCCGCGCTGCTCGACAATTATGTGGTCGTAGGAACTGTTCATAACGTTTACTGATTTTTTCGAAAAGCTATGGAGATTTGATGCTTCCCCGTAGCTATATTTTTACGCGGATTTCCCGGTAGTATTCCCTACGCACAGGGAAGTGTTATGGGAAAAGCACGCAGATTTCTCATTAGTCTTCAAAATAAGCAGGCAAGTCTCCGACAGATTGCAGGGTTTACATTTGTAGACCTATCTGTTAGTATGCATTTATAAGGTCTACAAGAGTAGACCACACAGGAGGCCCTTATATGATCAAACTGACAGACACTGAATGGAAGATTATGGAACTGCTCTGGGATAAGGGCCCCATGCCCACCATGGAGTTGATCCGCGAACTTAAGGATAGCATGGGTTGGGCGAAGTCTACGGCTATGACTTTCTTAGGCCGCATGACTTCCAAGGGCAGCATCACATACAGCCTCGACGGCAAATCCCGTAAATACTTTGCCAACATAAGCCGAGATGAAGCAGAACTCGAAGAGACAAGATCCTTCTTATCCAAGATCTACGGGGGCAATGTCGGTCTCATGATCAGCAGCATGCTGAAGCAGGAAGCTCTGACAAAGGAGGACATTGAAGAGATCGAACGGATCATAAAAGACGGCGAGTGAGGTGAGTTGTTATGAAAACATTTCTTATCTTTAACCTGATAATAATCACGATCTTCTTGATAAGAAAGCTGGCCGACGGTAAAATCCCGAGACGCATGCAATACGGCCTCTGGCTTATATTGCCGATCTTCGTGATACTGTCTTTCTCGATCTCGATCCCGGTAAAGGTCAGTAAGCCCGACGAGCATTTCAACGTATCAGCCGGTTCGGCAGATAGCCTCTCCGATCACCCTGCCTTGATCGATCCGCATAACTCAATGCGAACAGAGTACAGCAGAGTACAAACGATCCCGACACTTTCAAACGCCCATGAACAGAGCGCTCCGGAGACAGACAAAATGACTGCCGGTAAGATCGCCGATCCCTCAGTTGACGATTATAAAAGCGCAGCATCCGGCAGATACTTCACTTCCGGCCTCGACTATATGAAGATCGCCGGGATCATTTATGTCGCAGGTGCCATGGCAGTTGGCGGAACTATCGTCTTCAACAATGTTTTTTTCGCTATAAAGACATATCGCAGAAGGCGATTCTATGGGCGGTCGGAATTCGGCGGGCTGAAGATTTATAAGCTTACGGGGATAAAATCGCCATTTCTTCTCGGGAAGAATATCTATGTCAGCGACGATATGGATGAGGAAGATGAGATCTACCGCTATTCGGTTTGTCATGAATATTGCCATTATGTTCAGGGGGATATGTTCTGGCCACTCGTAAAGTATGCTTTCGTGACATTTTTGTGGTTTGATCCGCTTATATGGCCTGCGGCGGTCATGATGGAGCGCGACAGCGAGCTGGCGGTGGACGAGCGAGTCTTAACGATTTTGGGCAAGGACAACAAGGCCGGTTACAGCGAGACCTTGCTTAAGCTGGCTACAAGATCCGGCAGTAATCAGACTATCGCGCTTACGGCCACATCCATGAGCGGCAAAAGCCGTTCCTTCCTTAAGAAGCGCATCAGCTGCATAATGAGCGGCACCCGTAAAAGTATATCCGTACTCCTTACGGTCAGCATCGCACTCGCCGCTATAGTCAGCTGTTCACTCATAAACAGAAAGAATATCCGCGAACCGAGCTATGTGGCCGCTGATTCAATGTGGTATGACTCAGCTGAAGTCATTTACGGACAAGAACAGCAGGAGTTGCTCGGAGAAGACGATATAGTCATGAGACCGCTCCTGATCACACCGGACGCAAGAATATTCAGACTTGCCGTCTCTGAGGATCCCGACCTCTATCCGGCCGGTCCCACAATCCCTCAAAAGATCATCTCCTATTCAGAAGACGGCGACCTGATAGGCTCCATTGATCTCATCGAAAATAACGATATCCTATGTCTCACCGTGGCCGATGGCGTCGTAAAGGGCATCGTTGGCAATTATCAATCGGGACAATACAACCTCTATACGCTTAACTTCGAGCAGGGACTGATGACTGACGAACGCGATGTATTTAAGGGCTCCTCATACCCTTGCGATAGCTATACCCAAATAGCCTATAGAGACGGCCTCTTCTATATTGAGAGCTCTTATATCGAGAACAGCCTTTATAAGAGCGTTTTCTCGATAACCGACATTGACGGCACTATCATTAACCAGTTTACTCTCGACTACGATTCGGTAAGATGGACAGTTAACAGCAATGGTGATCTCCTCTGCATGGGGCTTTCCACAACCGGTTATGATATGCTTTTCGACTATTTCCTGGTAGATCACGATAATGGGAATGTCACGGCGCTGGATATAAGCGACGAGATGGCTGAGCGCTACAAAGGCAACACCGTTTTATCCGGTGACTACCTCTATATGGTAAACAGCAATTATGTAATTACCCGATACGATCCCCTGAATCAGGAAGAGACCGTTGTCTTTGACTTCAACTCCTCATATACCGATATCCATAAACTGAGTCTTTTCGATCTGTATTATTGCGATGAGGATGAGCTGGTAATGGTCCGTAACGGCTACTACATCGGTCCGGACCAGGGCGAAGGAACATCCGGACGCGATATCATAACGCTCAAACGCGCCTCTTCCAATCCCAACGCCGGCAAGACGATCCTGCGGGCGGCGATCGTGGAGGATCTGCGGCCCGTGGAAAGCTTTGCCATAAGCGAATTTAACCGAACGGATCCGGACTACTTTATCGTTATTGATCCGGAGTTTTATGTATCCGCTATTTTCTGGGATTCTGCCTATAATTTTGAATCTTATGCCCAAGCTGAAGCTTATATTCTTGACGAGCTTAGGATCGCGGTCGAGGACGGCACGGGGCCTGATATAGTTCTTAATGCAGGCGGTTTTTATGTCATGGAGAACGACGATCTTTTTATCGATATGAATGAGATGATAGACAGTGACGACTCCCTCGAACGTGCAGACTTCATCGACGCCTGCTTCAGAGCGGCCGAGACAGACGGTGAGCTCTATCACATCCCTCTGATTGCGACTGTCCACGGGTGGCTTCTGGATCCGGAATGTATCCCGGCTGACACCATCGGCTTCACCTTCTCCGAATACCGCGACTTCGGTGAGGAGTACGGTTACTATCCCTATTACTATCAGAACAAGGGGGAGCTTCTCGATCAGCTGTTCAGCTGCGAAGATTTTATTGAAGACGGCACTATTAATATCGACACTGAATCCTTCCGTAATCTGGTCTCTCTGACCGATGCTATCGCCGCCGGCGAACACAATAGCGCTCATTATCTGCCCGTATTTATGAACGATTTCTGGTATTTAATGATCGACAGCGACTACACATCGAAAACAGACTGGCTTATCACCGGGAGACCTTCCGTTGACGGCCACGGTCCAACACTTATCCCTTCTATGACGGCAGCGATCACCGACTGCACAAGTTCAGAAGACGGCGCATGGAGATTCATCAGCTTCGCTCTCGGTGAAGAAGTCCAAAGCCACAGTGTCGACATACCTATCAATATTGCGGCTTTCTATGACTTAGGAGAACGCTGGCTGGAGTATGCCAACAGAAGTTATCACGATGAGCACTTTAGCCGCGATTATCTTGATATGATCTTAGGCTGGCTTGAGAAAACAGACAGCTGCAGAATAACAGACGAGAATATCAATATGATCATCAATGAAGAGATGCCGGGCTTTTTCGATGGGCAAAAGAGCCTCGATGAAGTAATCGACATAATAAGTAATCGTGTGAATTTATTGATGGAAGAGAAATGAGGAAGATATGATTGCGAGAATAAACGATCTTGAGCTCTATTATGAGAGGAGCGGATGCGGGGAAGCCGGGCGCCCCCTGTTGATGCTACATGGTAACGGCGAGGACCACACGATCTTCTATAAGGCGCTGCCGGAACTTACAGATCGTTTCGACTGCTATCTGATCGACAGTCGCGGTCATGGGAAAAGTACGCCTGTGGATGAATTCCACTATGAAGAGATGGCCTCGGACATGGTTGGTTTTATGGAGCTGCTGGATCTGACCGATGTGGTCTTCTACGGCTTCAGTGACGGCGGCATAATCGGCTTGCTTGCAGCGGGGATGAGCGATCGGATCAGCGAGCTGATAATAAGCGGGGCCAACACTTCCCCTGCCGGCCTTAAACGGCGGCTCTTATTGGAATTCAAGCTGAAATACCTCTTCCATAAGGAGGCGCTCACCCGACTTATGCTTAAGGAGCCGAATATAAGCGATTCCTATCTGAAGGGAATTCAAGCACGGACGTTGGTGCTGGCGGGAAGCAAGGATCTCATCCGTCTTCCCCACACCCGCCATATAGCCGACAGCATCCCGCGAGCCGAGCTGCGTATACTGGAGGGCGAGGATCACGGTTCATATATCGTTCACGATAGCCGGATCGGAAATATAATCCGCGAATGGGTGGCGGAGGAGAAGGATTAACCCTTCATCCTCGTTACAAACCCGACACTCTCAAGCCGACGCATATATACACTAAGGCGCTCATAGAGCGGCTCTGCCTCGTCGCCGAACTTCTCATGCACCAGTTGCCCGATAGCATATACTGACCGCTTGCCGTCAACGCACATAAAGATATAGCTGCCCATTCCTTCAAGCTTGATGTGAGAGATGCGCGGCTGTTTCAGAAAACGCTGCGCGAAGCGGTTGAGGACACCGCGATTCTCCATATCGACAGTCACTTCCCCTTCTTCGGAACACTCAAAGATGAGCCCTTCTTTATGCTCGAAAATATACTCCAGGAAGTTCTCGCCATTCTCCTTACTTTGCATCTTTATCGACCTTGCTTTTCCCTGCCTTAGCGGATCTGCCGCCGGCCATCAGATAAACTGATGCGCCGATAGCAAGAAGTACGATCAAAGCTACGATATTGCCTCCGGGAACGCGAGAGCTTATGTCTATCTTGTCCGTTACACCTGTTACCGTGAGGATGGCAAGAACTACGCCAAGGATGCCTTCACCGGCGATGAGACCGGAGCAGAAGAGAATACCTTTGCTCGAGTCGTCATTCTGCTTACCGTTGACCTTTTCGACAATATATTTGATGAGACCGCCGAGCATGATCGGAGTGGATAGCTCAAGCGGCAGGTAGAGACCGATGGCAACCGGCAGAGCCGATATGCCCAGAAGCTCGATAACAACAGCTATGAATACGCCGATAAAGATCAGGGCCCAGGGAAGATTACCATCCATTACCCCCTCAATGATCATTTTCATCATTGTAGCCTGGGGGGCAGAGAGTTTGTCAGTACCGAATCCGAAAGCAGAATCCAAGAGGATCATTACACCGCCTATGGCAAGCGCTGCGGCAATGGTGCCGACGATCTCACCTATCTGCTGCTTGCGGGGAGTAGCACCAAGGATATAACCGGTTTTGAGGTCCTGAGAAGTATCGCCTGCCATGCATGCTGCGATACAGATGATGGAACCGAGAGCGATCGCGCCTTGCATGCCGTGAATACCGTTATCGCCTGTAAGCTTAAGACAGAAAGCGGCAATAAGGACCGTCGCGATGGTCATACCGGATACGGGGTTATTGGAGCTTCCGACAAGACCGACCATTCTTGAGCTGACGGCACTGAAGAAGAATCCGAAGAATACTATAAGCAGCGCACCGAAAAATGTTACCGGAATAGGCGGCAATGCCCAGATCAGGATGATAAGCACGGCGATGGATATCAGGATGAAACGCATATCAAGATCAAGGTTTGTTCTATCTCCGGCTGTATTACTGCCGGCATTCTTGGACATGCCATTAACGGAACCGGCAAAAGCTTTGATGATGGTGGGGAATGTCTTGATCAGGCTGATGATTCCGGCTGCGGCAACTGCGCCTGCGCCGATGTACTTGATATAACTTGCCCAAATGGCGGATGCGCCACCTGAAGCATAGAGTTCAGATACTGATACTGTCGCAGGATAGATAACGATATCCGTACCGAAAGTCACGATCGCGGGGATCAGGACAAACCAACCGAGGATACCGCCGGCGAACATATACGAAGAGATCCTGGGACCGCATATATATCCGACTGAAACAAGCGCAGGGTAGATCTCGGAAGAGAATTCCGTCTTCAGAGATGAGAGCTTGAAGGTAACAACTGATCTGATGGCACAAAGACCATCTGTTACGAATTTTACGACGGCGCCTATCGTCATACCGATGAACACGGATTTGGCAGAGGATCCGCCCTTCTCGCCTGCCAGCAGGACTTCTGCGCATGCCGTTCCTTCAGGATATGGAAGAACGCCGTGCTCCTTGACGATCAGTACACTTCTTAAGGGCACCATGAAGAATACACCAAGAAGTCCTCCTGCCAATGCGATTACTGTTATGGTAATGAGCGAAGGCTTATCCATAACGCCTTCCTTCGCCCAGATGAAGAGAGCCGGCATAGTAAAGATCGCGCCCGCAGCCAGAGATTCACCGGCAGAACCGATGGTCTGGACCATATTGCTTTCTAGGATAGAATCCTTCTTCATAATGATCCTGATTACAGTCATCGAAATAACCGCTGCCGGGATTGACGCGGAGACAGTCAGTCCGACCTTGAGGCCAAGATATGCATTTGCCGCTCCGAACACAACGGCAAGAAATACACCGAGTATAATGGATGTCGGCGTCATCTCGGCTGTGATTTTGTCTGCAGGTATATACGGCTTAAATTCTTTTTCCATGATGTCCTCCAATTGCCGGAAACAGCAGAGTATCCCCGGGAAATAGGTGAATCTCACTTATTTGGGGAAACATTTTGTTTTATGGTAGACCATATAGGAGATTATGGCAACTAAAATATTATTTACTGTGCTTCTTCCATATGCTTGAGTAATCATCAGAAATAACGATCCGGTAATAGCCACTATAGCCGCGATTTAGCTTTAATTATCATATGCTCCGTAGCTTTCTCTGATCTCGGAAGGAACCCAGTCCTGATGTCCTGTCGGATTAATGATCATAGTCTCTATCAGACCGTTTTCTATCGAGGCATTAAAATCAAAATCCCAAAATTCCGGAGTTGCATCAGAAACATTTGCGATATACCAGTCTGCTACTTCATTGATCAGACGCTCTAATTCTTCTGCATCTTCAAACTTGTGACCGAAAACGCCATAGGGCATGTTCTCATCACTGATATAACTGTCCCAGATCTCTCCATCCTCGGCAAATGAAAGATGATAGTCAGAGTAGAGTAAATATGTCACTGGCGAATTTTCGAAATAAGTGTTCAAAATGTAGAACTTGTTATTCAGCAATGAGACATAGTACGCAGCCTCGCCGGAAACACCTTCGAGAACAATCCAAGAGTCATCTTCATATTCCTCAAAATGAGCAGTATAGGCCTGATCTTCAACGATGACTGTATCACCTTCCTCGATGGTCGCATATTCCTCGGGCGTAAAGCCGTAATATCCGTAAATATCACAAGTAATACCCGAATAGTCATCATCGTAATCCGAGATGTAGACTAAATAATCGCCTTCAGGCAATGAATCATTAGCGAATAAGCGTTGAGCCTGGTGCACAGACTCGTGTTGTGAGGGGGACGCCGGTTCTTCCGTCTCTCCTGTCGTCTCATCGACCGTTGTCTCTTCTGCCGTTGTTTCTTCTGCCGTTGTCTCTTCTTCCGTTGTCTCGCCCTCAGACTTCTCTGATGAGCAGCCAATATTTAAAACTGCAACACAAAGCAACAGCAAAGCAATCGCCTTTCTTTTCATGGTAAACCTCCAAAATGAATAAATGTGTGACAAATAATCTATCCCAAACTAATTGTCCGTAGGCATTATACATTATTTAGCCGTAGATTAGCAAAGAGAAATCTGAAAGTCTGATTGACAAAACTAATGACTGTTAGTATAATCGCTAACGAATACAAGTTAAACGAGGCAGATCATGAACAGAAAAGAAGAGATCATCTACGCGACCCTGGAACTGGCTTCATCTTGCGGCATGAAGGGAGTCTCCATGTCGCAGATCGCAGAGAAGGTGGGGATCAAGGCACCCTCTCTATATAACCATTTCAAATCAAAGGACGATATAATCCGCGAGATGTACGGCTTCCTGCGGGAGAAGGCCAAGGAAAACAGTGCGCAGCTGCCGCTGGATTATAAGAAATTTTTCGAGAGGAAAAGCCTGGAAGAGATCCTGCTATCTTCCCTGTCTTCGTATGTGGGGATCGTATCGGATAGGTATATGCTACAGTTTTTCCGCGTGCTCTATTCAGAGAGATCCACGAATCCGATCGCCGCGCAGATCATGCTTGAAGAGACCGAACGGATGCTTGCACAGACAAGAGATCTTTTCTATGCCCTGGCAGTACACGGAAAGATCATAAAAGAGAATGTAGACATGGCAGCAATGACCTACTCTTTCACCGTGCACTCGCTTATTGATTATCGTATGGATAAGATCACGGCGGGACAAGAGCAAAACTTCGGGGACGGCAAAAGCCCACTGCCCCAAAAGTTGATCGACTATATTAAGTGGTTCAGCAGCGAAATGGCTGTATCGAACGGTCAGTAAAGGAGCAAACTATGCAAACAGATCATCTTTCTCGAAAAGGACTTATTAACTGGCTCGGCCTTCTTGGCATAGTCGCATTTATCTCTTACATGGCAGCCCTGATCTTCTCTCCCCTTAAATTCCCGGGCTACAACTGGATGGAACAGGCAGCCAGCGACTTATCGGCAGAATCCGCGCCTTCAAGACAGCTCTGGAATCAGCTGGCGGCTCTCTATGATACGGGCAGCGTAGTCTGCGCCACCTGCGTCGCGATCTATGTATCGGAGCGCAAACTATCCACGAAGATCTTCCGCCTGGGAATATACCTATTCGCGATAATGAACTGGATCTCACGGGTGGGCTACCAGATGTTTAGCCTCTCAGATTCAGGCAAGGACATCCACGGCTTTCGGGAAATCATGCACATGTCAGTCACCGCTCTGGTCGTCATCCTGTCCATTGCATCCCTGGTTCTGCTGATCATAGCCGGTTTTAAGCAAAAGGAAGTAAGGGGACCGGGCATATGGGCCGTGATCGCTCTTGTCATGATGTTTATGGGCCCCGTCGGAATGGGCGTCTTCCCGGCTGAGTACTTCGGTATTTTCGAGCGATTCAGCACAGTTGCAGCTGTCGGCTATAACGCCGTGCTGGGAACATATTTGTTTTTGGACTAAGATCCGTGTTTATATTCGGACGGACCTTAACGCACCCACTCAGCCGGTAACCAGGGCGCAGATCAGGTAAGCCGCTCCGAAGATCACCATGGGAATGATCAAGAGCGATATGCCGATAGGGATCACGCCTTCAGCTTTCTTGCCCTTGATCTTGCAGACAATGCCGTAGATGATCAGGAGCAAGCCAGGGATATAAGACGTGATCGGAACATCCATCGTCATCTGCAGCTTGTCGGCGTTCCAGCGGATGCTCAAGAGCATCTGAATGATCGCCAGTATCACCGACGTAGCAGCGAAAGTATAGATTATCAGTCTCTGCCTCTCGTCAATGTCATTGCGCGCCACCTCGATAACATCGCTCACGACCTGCTCGGTCTCTTCATTAACATTCATTTCTGATCTCATAAGTTCTGTAATGGAAACATCCAAAGCGTCCGCAAGATCCTCGATCGAGTTGATGTCCGGCAGCCCCAGACCTCTCTCCCACTTGCTGACCGCTTTGTCGGTTACGTGGATTTTGGCAGCCAGGTCTTTCTGAGTCATGTGCAGCTCTTTGCGACGTTCAGCTACAAAGCAACCGAATCTGTTTGCATCCATTTCTCTCACCTCCACCTGCATCCTACCGCGGTCCCCGCGTCGCATCAACCGACGCTCCGTTTACCTGCCTCTCGAAAAGGCTTTTCCGGGCGTTCTACGGTCAGTTTACCATACAAGTGTTGATGATCTTTCGATTAAATGGTATGTTTTGAAACAATAAACAATAAAAATCCGGAGTCAGTAATCTCAAGCTATGATCAAGATACTTTTCGTTTGCTTAGGCAATATCTGCCGCTCGCCGATGGCCGAGTTCATCATGAAGGATATGGTCGCCCGCGCCGGGCTCACAGACGAGATATATGTCGAGTCGGCGGCCACGAGCTACGAGGAAGAGGGCAACGATATCTACCCGCCTGCGAAGCGTAAGCTCGACCGCGAGGGCGTGCTCTACAGCAAAAGGCGGGCGAGAAGGATCACTGCCTCCGACTATGAGATCTTCGATATGATAATTGCCATGGAGAAGCGTAACATATCCGGCATTATGAGAGTCATCGAAAAAGATCCCGACCATAAGGTCAGGACCCTTCTTGATCGCGATATCGCGGACCCCTGGTATACGGGGGATTTCGATCGGACTTATGATGATCTGACCGAAGGATGCGCGGCGCTGCTTAATGAACTTCGCGCTATTACCAATAATTCCCGGAAAGATACCAGTTCCCGTTAAGACGGAAAATGATTAGATCATCTTCTGAATCCGACTTGTCGCACGCCATCAGAGAAACAGACATACAGGATGCCAATGCCAAGCTTATCAGCTTGGTTCTTATGTCTTTTTTCATTATCATATCCTCTCTTCGTTTATACTTCGATCATTATACTTTTTTATCTGCCAAGTGTAGCATCATATGATTCAAGAAAATCCTCGCCCTTCTGTACTTCCGTAAGAGACAGCCCCGGATAGTCCAGCTGTCGCATGCATTCGTAGATCGCGATCGCCGCTGCATTGCTGAGATTCAGACTTCTGCACTCACCTGCCATAGGGATCCTGAAGCAGCGATCCAAGTGGGCAGACAGAATATCATAGGGCACGCCTGTGCTCTCCTTGCCGAATATCAGATAGATCTTACGATCAGACGGAATCGCAGCAAAATCTATTTTCGACGGCGGCAGCTTCCCGTATCTTGTCATAAAGAAATACTCGCCGGGGTTCGCTGCGGCAAATTCCTCATAGTTCTTGTATTTCTTATAATCAGCCCAGGTGATGTGATTGGTTGTGGCTCTCTTAAACTTAGGGTTATCTATATCAAAACCCAGCGGCTCGATCAGGTGCAGTGCGCAACCTGCCGCCACACAAGTCCTCATGATGTTACCTGTATTCTGCGGAATCTCCGGTTCAAATAAAACTACATTTACTCTCTCGTCCATGCGCCTCGCCTCATCGTCCGAAATACTCATTGATACCGTTCACCATACCGGCCACCAGCTGTGCCTGCACCGCCGGATCCTGCATGGCACGATCCTCCGTGGGATTGCTCATAAATCCCATCTCGAGCAGAACGCAAGGCATCTTTGCCCAGTTATTACCGGTCATCGTATCATCAAATAGAAGCCCGCGGTTCGGGAAACCCGTCAGCGCGCACATATTATTAACCAAACAGGTGCCCAGACGCTGCGACTCCGGCGATATTCCTCCGACGAAAGCATTCCCCGTCGTAGTCACCACCGCCAGCGTTCCCCTGTAGCTGCTGTTATCCAGACTGTTGCCGTGGATCCTGATCATGATATCGGCGCCATAATCATTGGCAAGAGAAGCCCGCATGACATTGCCCAAGCTGACATCGTGAGTCTCGCGGGTCATAAGAACGGAGTAACCTGCATCAAGAAGCTCATCTCGCAGTTTTAAGGACACGTCGAGATTCAAACTGTACTCTGATATGTGCGTAACCACACCTGCCGTTCCGCCGGGATCCAGGATCTTCATTACCGACGATCCGGGGCCGTTAGGTTCCGTAGTAAAATCAGGCCTCATCTGGTGACCGGGGTCGATACACACAAGAGGCCCCTCACCGGGATAGTAAATGCCAAGTCCCGTATGTATGCCGTTCTCCAGATAAAAGGGATCACTGTCGACACCGAGATCATATTCTCTGAGGATAGCGGTAAATTCATCGCTTCTTACAAAGTTCACGAACACCCTCTCTCTGGTCATTCCTTTTTCCATTCTCGAGAGCCAATCCGCCTTACCGGCCTCATCTGATGATCTTCCAAGGCAGTTATTATACAGCAGTTCTATAAACTCCGCGTTACTTGGTGCTTTTGCCAGATTCTCCGGCGAGAAAACAAATCCGTAAAGCAGCTCATCGGCATAATTGCCGTCTGTATGCAGATAATCGATCCAATTCTGCTTACCGGCCAGATCCGATGTCCTTCCAAGCACCAGCTCGTAGCATCTCTCGACGAATGCCCCCGTCTTATAGTCAGTCCCTTCCACAGTGCCTGCCGTTATCTCATATTCGCTGCAGATCCCCAGGAACTCTTGAGACCCGGCAAAGCCGGCAATGATGTCATCCATCTGTGCGCCCATATCCAGCAGATCCATCCAGTGCTCGCGTCCGCTTATATCCGAGGAGCGTCCGAGCATGACATTATACATGATCTCCACCTTCTCGTTATCCGGCAGATCAGCCGCGATAAATTCATCGCTATAAACAAAGCCGTGGATCATCTCGGCGGCCGTGATCTCCTTATCCTCGAGTCTTCCGATCCAGTAGTCCTCGCCATAAGGATCCGCTTCGCGCCCCAGGATCAGTGAATATGCCCTGTCCACAAAGCCTTTTATTCCTTCATCATTGCTTTCGGCCTCTGCCGCGATCGCCATTGATCCAACGACAGACACTGCAAGTATTGCAAAAGCTGATTTTCGAAAAAAATCTCTCATTTCAATCAATTCTCTCTTCCAAATATCTTGTCGTCTCATTTTATCATTAGCTGCTTATCTGCGCTCGGCACAGGAGTCACGTTCTATCAGAACACAGGGGATCATGACCTTCAAAGGCGTGTTGATACTTAAGTTACCGGCCGCATATACTAGGTTGGCTCCATGCTGGCCCATGTCATAGGCAGGCGCCCTCATGGTCGTCAGCGAAGGAGTGGTAAAGGCGCTCATGCGGTCGTCGTTGATGCCCATGACGGAAATATCTTCGGGGCACCTTAATCCCTTGTCGGCGATGGCCTTCAGGACACCGACTGCTATGGCGTCACTGGCTGCCAGGACGGCTTCCGGAACATTACCCGAATCGATAAGCGCCGTCATCTGTTCATAGCCTGACTCGGCCGAGAAAGAGCCTTCTGACAGGAGTTGCTTATATTCCAGTTTATGTTTACGCATAAACGATTCGTAGGCTTTCTTACGGGGATCTTCCAGGGGAGCCTTGTCTCTACTCTGACCGGAAGGATACTCCAAGCCTCCGATATAGGCGATCTTACGATGCCCCAGACGCATCAGATAGCTGAGCGCCTCTTTGACTGCGGTCTTAAAATCCATGGTTATAGTGGTAACCTCAGGGTGCTCCACTTCCATGTCAAGAAAAAGTATATTCTTGTATTTGGAGATCAGGGCGCCTGCATCTTTGGAAGAGAACTTGCCAACACAGATAACGCCGTCGGTATCATCCGGGAGACTGCCTGTAACTCCGTCAACGCGATAAGCTCTTGACAGGGAGATGGCATTTGCAGCGCAATAATCCTCAATACCCTTACGGATGGAGAGATAGTAATCGTCACTCAATTCCTCCTCGGCGCTGAACCATTGAAGGATCCCCATCTTAAAACCCGACTTATCGCGTGTCTTCTTACGGGTGTAGCCGAGCTGAGCTGCGCAGTCCAGTACGCGTTTACGTGTAGCAGGCGTAACGCTTAATCCCGCATCGTTATTAAGGATCCTCGACACTGCCGCCGGAGATACGCCGGCCATGGAAGCTATGTCTCTGATTGTTGCCATATAGCCCTCCGTTTAGTAAACATTTACTTAAATATAACACCCCGTAGCCCTTGATACAATTAAATGTTAATAGAATTTGTTTACTAAAACTACTTGCGTTTTTACTAAACACGCGTTATCATTCGATTAGAACAACACTCTTCCCTACATAGGAGGTCTCCGATGATTGATATTGATAAGCTTATAAGCGGTATAGATTTCAAAGACATTTATTGCACGGACGAAGCTGCCTCCCTACAAGCTGCCCGATATGAGGCGGCTATCAGGAAATTTGCCGAGCTCTTCCCCGAGGACTATTCTCACGAGAATGCCTCCCTCATGATCTTTAGCGCCCCGGGACGCACGGAGATCGGCGGTAACCATACCGATCATCAGCATGGTGAGGTGCTGGCCGCATCCATAAACAAGGATGCCATCGCCATTGCCCTCCCTGCTGCGGACGGGCAGATCAGTGTCTTTGCGGAGGGCTTCGAACCCGTAAAATTTAGAATATCTGACCTTGGCATAAAGGAGGATGAGAAAGAGACGACAGCAGCTCTGGTAAGAGGCGTCGTGGCAGGACTCTCCGGTAACGGTCATAAGATCGGAGCTTTCAAAGCCTACATCACCAGCGATGTCCTGATCGGCGCAGGTCTTTCATCTTCAGCGGCCTTCGAGACACTTATAGGAACGATAATCTCCGGCATGTATAACGACGGCAATATCTCCGCAGAAGAGATCGCGAAGATCGGACAATACGCCGAGAATGTGTATTTTGGCAAACCCTGCGGACTGATGGATCAGATGGCCTGCTCCGTCGGAAGTCTGGTACATATAGATTTTAATGACACAGCCGCGCCTGTCACAGAGAAAGTCGAATTTGATTTCGAGCAGGCCGGCTATTGCCTTTGCATCACTGATACCAAGGGCTCCCACGCAGATCTCACGGCCGAGTACGCTGCCATCCCTTCCGAGATGAAGGAGATCGCCGCACTCTTAGGACACGAGGTCCTGCGTCCGGTAAGCCTTGAAGATATCTTGTCCGATATCGGTGAACTTCGTTCCCGTGCAGGTGATCGCGCCGTCCTGAGAGCCCTTCATTTTGTGGGCGAGACAGCTCGTGCAGCGAAGGAAGCAGAAGCACTTAAGGCAAACGATCTGCCACTGTTTCTGAAGCTTCTGAGACAATCCGGCAACTCGTCATTCAAGTATCTGCAGAATGTATCTCCCAGCGGCAGCATCCGTGAGCAGAACGTGGCATTAGCTCTTGCCGTGAGCGACTCTGTTCTGGGCGATGACGAGCCCTCCCGCGTCCACGGCGGCGGTTTTGCCGGAACCATTCAGGCTTTTGTCCGTAAAGAGAATGCGGCAGCCTATAAGGCCACGATGGATAAGGTCTTTGGCGAAGGCTCCTGCGAGATATTGAGCATCCGCAAGTACGGCGGCATAAGGATCAGATGATAAGCGAGAAGGAGAAATAAAATGATCAATAGATATATCAGAGAATTAGTTGATTACAGCATCGAAAAGGGTCTTGCAGACGAACTTGACAGGATCTATCTCACCAACAGATTGGCAGAGCTGATGGGGCTCGACGAATATACGGAACCGGAGGCCGGATCTGTTTCTTCTCCGGCAAGGCCCCTGCATCTGATACTGGAAGATACCATGAAATGGGCCTTCGACAATGGAGTCATGAAGAGTGACACAAATGCGGCCAAAGATCTTTTCGACACGAAGATCATGGGAGTTCTGACACCCTCACCCGCCTTTGTTATCAGCATGTTCCGCGAGCTCATGAAAGACGATGTCAAGAAAGCCACTGACTGGTATTACGACTTCTCCAAAGCCACAAATTATATCCGTACCGACAGGATCGCCAAGGACATGAAATGGCTTGCTCCCACAGAGTATGGCGACCTGGACATTACGATAAATCTGAGTAAGCCGGAAAAAGACCCACGGGACATCGCGGCAGCCGGCAAGGCCAAGAGCACATCCTACCCCAAGTGCCTGCTCTGTCCCGAGAACGAGGGCTACGCGGGAACCCTATCACATCCCGCCAGACAGAACCACCGAATAATCCCCATTAGTCTGGACGGCGAGGATTATTATCTGCAGTATTCACCCTATGTTTACTATAACGAGCACTGCATCATCCTGAACAAAAAGCACATCCCCATGGTGATCGACCACGCGGTCTTCCGCAAGCTCCTGGGATTCGTCGAACAGTTCCCCCATTATACGGCCGGCTCTAACGCCGACCTGCCGATCGTCGGAGGCTCGATCCTGAGTCATGACCACTTCCAGGGCGGCTGCTACAGCTTCCCCATGGCTCGCGCAGCTTATGAGCGCACCTTCACGATCCCCGGCTTCGAGAATATCACGGCCGGCATCATCAAGTGGCCCATGTCCGTCATCCGCCTTCAGGGCACGGATATCCCCTCCATGACAGACTGCGCCGACCACATCCTTAAGAGTTGGCGAGCATATAGCGACAAGGATGCGTTTATTTTCGCCGAGACGGACGGTGTGCCTCACAACGCTATCACTCCTATCGCGCGCCGTAACGCAGACGGACTTTACGAGCTGGATCTTGTTCTCCGTAACAACATCACGACTGACGAACATCCTCTGGGAGTCTACCACCCCCACGCCGAGTATCATCACATCAAGAAGGAAAATATCGGCCTGATCGAAGTCATGGGTCTGGCTATTCTCCCCGCCCGACTCAAGAGTGAGATCGCGCAGCTGGGCGAAGCGATCTTAAATGGTGACGACATTCGAAGCAACGATGCGATCGCCAAGCACGCCGACTGGGTCGACAGCTGGAGAGATGCGCACCCGCTGACTAATGAGGAAGAAGTAGCCGCAGCGATCGAGGAAGAGATCGGTAAGACCTTTGCCAAGATCCTGGAGTGCGCCGGAGTCTATAAGCGTGACGAGAAGGGCGTCGCTGCCTTCATGAGGTTTGTGGAAAGTTTGTAAGGAGAGCTGCGGTGACAGCTACTGTTGCTTAGGTGGCGGCTGCGGCGCGTACGCCCTTACAGCGCCTGCCAGTCGATCTCGCCCTGACCGTTCGCCTTCAGGAACTCGTTACACTTGATAAAATGACCGCACCCGAAGAATCCGCGGCTCGCCGACAGGGGCGACGGATGTGCCGCTTCGAGCACCAGGTGCGCAGGATTCGTGATGAGCTTCTTCTTGCTTCTCGCGAAGTTGCCCCACAGCATGAACACCAGAGGCTCGCGCCTCGAATTCAGCGCTGTGATGATGCTGTCGGTAAAGCTCTCCCAGCCGATCGACGCGTGCGACGCCGGACAGTGCGCCCTCACGGTCAGCACCGCATTAAGGAGCAGCACGCCCTGCTTTGCCCAGCCCGTCAGATCGCCGCTCTTCGGGATCTCAAAGCCGGTCTCATTATGAAGTTCTTTATAGATATTGCGAAGCGACGGCGGAATGTCCTCACCGACAGGAACCGAGAAAGACAGGCCCATTGCCTGACCGTCGTTATGATAGGGATCCTGACCCAGGATCACACATTTGACATCTTCATAGGGCGTGAGACCAAAGGCCGTGAACATCTTGTTATAGGGCGGAAAGACCTGCGCTGTTTTGTATTCCTCCTCCACGCGTCGCTTCAGCTCAGCGTAGTAGGGCTTATTTTTCTCGACATCAACGATCGTCTTCCAATCCATACTCAAAGATCCTCTTTATCATATAGAATCAGGGTGCTGAATGCGGCTTTTTATGTCGGCGGCTTTGGCATCGCCTTCCAACAATCGGATCATCTCCAGACCCAGGTCAATAGAGAACCCAAGCCCACGTCCCGTAGATACATTACCGTCGGTCACGACGCCGGCTCCGGTGCAGATGGCGCCCTGAAGCTTATCCTCCCAGCCAGGAAAACAGGTAGCTTTCTTGCCGTTAAGGATACCCAGCCCACCGAGGACTGAAGGCGCCGCGCAGACTGCCGCCAGGCGCTTGCCTTCCCTGTCGAACCTCAACAGCAGCTCTGCCAACGCCTTATGTGCCGTAAGATTCACGACTCCGGGCATACCGCCCGGCAGGAAGAGCATATCGCTGTCATCGAACTCTGCCTCTTCATAAGTCTTATCTGCAACTACAGTGATCTTGTGCGATCCCGTGACCTCGCGCTTGCCGCTTATGGAAACAAGCTGCACCTCGATGCCCGCGCGTCGCAGCACATCTACGACTGCCAGGCACTCGACCTCTTCTGTTCCTTCTGCAAAAAACGCCGTAACTTTACTCATATGTTTTGATCTCCTTTTCGAAAATGATTTAAGCTGTCATAAACTCGTTCTTGATCCGCAGAAACTGCTCCAGATCACGAAGCAATGCATAAAGCATGGCCCTCTCCTCGAACTCGCTTCGGGTGACCGGCAGGGGCTCGGACTTCATGCTCTTGTCCAGCTCGCCAAATTCGGCCAGCAAACCGGCCACGGTGTTATCGCTGCTGAATTCCCGCGCAGTGTGACGTAGGAAATCGGCGATCCTTTGGGCAGTCGCCGGCGTCGCTTTAAGGGCCGAAGCTTTCTTATACATCTCATATAATACACTGCATTGGCGCTGACGCATCTTTATATATTCCATAGCATTTGTATCACCCGCTGTGATGATGTTCTCGTGGTTGAGTTTGGCGGCTGAATAAGCGTCGCTCAACATGTCGTTCAATTTATCAAAGCAGCTGCCGTTATAGTCCTGAACACCCGTATCCAGGATCCTGTCAGCCATCCTGCTCAAGATGTGCCTGATCTGCTCATCAGCCTCATTGCGAAGTCTGCCTACGTGATCGAGGTTCCTGTGAAGACGCATGTTCGCGATTATGCCGGTGATGACACCCAGCGCGAAAAGGATCAGCTCGTTACCGAGAGAATTCAGCCCCATATCCCCCAATGTAATAAAGTGGGAGATGAGCACGGAGTTCATCGCGATAGCACTATACCAAGAGAAATAAACGCAGACCGCCACATAAAAAGGAAGATAAAGCAGAAAACCATAAATATTAAAGCCGACAAGACTGTAGCTTACAAAAGAGATAATCAGCGCGCAGGCAAAAGCCGCCACACGGACGCCGGCGGTCCTGATCGTCTCTTTCTTGGTGGCCTGGATAGAAAGGATCGCCACGATGCCGGCGGACACGGCAAAATCCAGGTGCAGAAGCAAGGCCGCCGCGATGGCTATGATGGCCGCCAAGGTGATCGTTATCCAGTCGGAGATCTTTTTTCGAATATTCTCAGTCATAGAAAGATTATAACAAAATACATACTCAATGATAGAATTGAAAGAGATATGTTTTAGCTAACAGCAAGGAGGATAAGGTATGGGTTCATTAGATGATCTCAAGAAGAAAATGTCTGCTAAGCAGGGAGGCCAGGCCCCCAAGGCAAAAGCACCGTCATTCGGGGGAGCCAAGAGCTCGCATTCTGCGCCGAAGATCCACAGTGCGCCCAAGAGTCCGGCAAGCCACAGCGCACCGAAGAGTAACCCTTTCAGCGCCATGGCTTCTCACCCCACCAAGAGCAAGAGCTCGGTCTCCAAAAGTCAAGGCGTGACTTCCTCCAAAAGCGGGCTTTTCGATGATATAAAGAAACCCCATCATGGCGGACCTGACAGCAGTCGCGTTATCAGTAAAGGCAACGCAGTCCACTCTCCCTTCTCCGGAAGCAAGTCAGCCATGGCGAGCAAATCCCGTCCGGAAGCAAGCATAAGCCACTCTGCGCCTTCGATCAGTAACAGTGACAAGATCGAGCAGAAGCGCCACGAGACACTCAAGAAACACAATATCGAGAGGCAGCGTGAGGCGGCCGCTCAGCAACACGCCGCACCAAGCTTCGGTCATGGCGCCGCAGCCGCTTCAGCCCCCGTCGCAGCAGCAACACACATCGGCTCATCCGGCAGCAAGCCTCACATGAGCGTAGAGGAGAAGCGCCGCGCCATACTCGAGAAGCACCACGCGGAGGTCAACGCCAAGAAGTCAGTCATGGGCGAGAGACAACGAGACGAAAAGGTCGCGGCCTTTATGGAGAGAGCCGCAGAGTCCTCCTATAATGATCAGTCCGCACCCGTCTATTATGAGTCAGGATCGTCGTCCTCTTCTTCTTCGGATGGCGTCGGCACGGCTGCCAAGATCATCGGCGGGGTTGTAGCTGCAAGCGCAGTCGCGGCAGGTGCCACCTATATCGCCCGAAAACTTAACGAGAACGGAGAAGAGATCTACGACGAGACCTCACCCTATGACGGCAGCGAGGTCTTCGAAGAGAGCTACGCCGGAGAGCTTTATCCGGAGGAGGAAACCTACGAAGAATCCATTGAGGAGGAAGCGCCTGTCGAGGAAGCAGTAGATCCCAATTCTGCTCTCGCAACGGGTATCTGCCCCTGCTGCTGCGCACCTGTTAACCGCAACGAGACGGAGTGCGAGTACTGCGGAGTACCTTACTCATAAGCTAAAACGATATCGGAATATACAAGAAGAGCTGCCGCCAACGCGCGCAGCTCTTTTACGCGCACAAAAAACCGGGACTCTTGCGAGCCCCGGCCTTGATTTCAGTTGATCCTGAATTACTTGAGGATACCGTAGTCAGCGCAGATGCCTGCCCACTCGGCAGAACCTGCGAAGCCTTGGAATACATCCTCTCTTGTCTTACCGGAAGCAAGTGCGTGCATCCAGTTATCAAAACCACCCTGATCAGGCTCACGTCCCATGAATGTTCTGTAAAGCCTTGTTACATACTCGGAGTCAGAGTAGCCTGCCGCCTGGAACTCACCTGAGAAGAAGAAACCATGAGCTGCATCAGATCCTGAGATCTGCATATTAGCAAGCTGTGTTGACCAATCGTCGAGACCGGCCTGGTCAGCCTTACGTCCGAGACATGTTGTGTAAAGTCTTGTAGCAAAATCGATAACACCCTGAGAAGGAGTAACCGTAATATTAGGCTTAGCGCTCGTACCGGATGCGATACCGAATGTCAGACAGAGGTTTGCCCACTCAGTAGAGTTGATGAAACCATCGATAACCTGAGTCTTGCTCCAGCCCTTATCCATCAGAGCCAGCCAGTCAGCCTTGTGCTCATCAGCAGGACGGTTGAAGAATGTCTCATAGAGAACATCCAAGAACTGGGAATTACTCATGTTCTTCTTCAGGAACTCGTCGGAGAAGAGGAAGCCACGTGCAAGATCAGCACCTGTAGCGCCTTCAACACGAACACGGTTAACCCAGTCAGCCTTACCATAAGGATCAGACTCACGACCGAGAGCTACTGTGTACAGTCTCTCAACGAAGCCCTCAACACCTGTGTCGGTATTGCTGTGGGTGCCGTTCTGTGAGCCGTGGCTTGGAGTAGGAGTAACAGGGGCAGTACCGTCTGTAGTTGTCGCAGAGACGATCGGGCTCTTCAAGCTGTAGGAAGAAGAACCGAATGCAGCTCTGACATAGAAGTAATATGTTGTGTTGGGCTGAAGATTATTGGCAGTGAAAGATGTGCCGTTAGCGTCAAAGATCTTCTCATAAGTACCGTTCTTTGTCTTGGACATATAAACGATATAGGCATCAGGAGCTTCATATGTTCCAGACTCGAAGACCTTGTTCCAAGACAGTTTGATCTTGTTCGCACCGTTGGCGTTTGCCTGGAGCAGAGGGATATCCTGCTCAAGGTACTTCAGAGACTTGATTTCGTTACCACTTGTAGTAATGCCCGCAGCCTCAAGATCCTCAATATCTGTCGGATCGAGTGTAAACAGATTATGGTTGCAATTAAGGCTTGTCAACTTCTTGCACTTGCTGATATTGAGAGTCTCAAGTTTGTTAAACTCGCAGTTAAGAGTCTTGAGTGCTGTACACTTATTAACAGAAAGAGACTCAAGTATGTTCTTGGAACAATTGACTTGATCAAGTAATGTGCAAGCATTCAGGTTAAGAGTCTTGAGCTTGTTCAGTGAACAATTCAGCGTTTCCAAAGATTCACAATCACTTAGATTAATCTTAGTAATTTTGTTATCAGAACAGTCAAGCTTCTCAAGAGCCGAACAACCAGCTAACGTAAGTGTTGTCAACGCATTTCCTGAGCATGTGAGGCTTGTAAGTTTGATGCAATTATCAGCCTTCAAGGTTGTTAATGCTGTAAGATCCCTAACAGTGAAGGTCTTTAAAGCTTTGCAACCTGACACATCAATGCTACTTAACTTAGATGCATCAGAGATACTGAATTTTGTAAGAGCAACATCCCCGGAAACATTTATTGTCTTGAGATTGGGGCATGATTGAACTTGAAGCGACTCGAGTGCCTCTAGCCCTGATGCGTTAAGAGAAGTCAAACCCGTTGAATTAACATTGATAGTTTTTAACTTCTGCTTACCACTTACACTTAGAGATGATAGTCCAGTATTGTTATTACAAATGATAGATGTGATTTCATCACAGCCGTTCAGATTAATAGAAGTCAGATTATTATTATTACACTTCAACGTCTGAAGCTTTGTACACTTTGACAAGTCAAGTTTTCCAATCTTGTTCTCATAACATTCCAGCAATGAGAGCACCGTGCAATTGGTCAGTTTAAGCGCTGTAATCTGGTTCTTCCCACACTTAAGAGTCTTGAGCGCAGTCATTTCACTTACATCAAGTGAAGTAAGTTTGCAGTTTGAACAATCAAGACTCGTTACATTTATACATCCGGATACATTAAGCGTGGTAAGTGCGGTATTATTGGGAACACTAATTGTAGTAATCGATCTACAGCCAGAAAGATTAACACTTGTAAGCTTAGTCATCTTGGTTGAGGGCTTGAACGACTGAAGTGCCACGCAACCTTGAAGATTAACTACCTTAAGATTATCGTTACCACTATAAATCAAGGATGTAAGATGTTCACAATTAGTTGCTTTAAGTGAAGTGAGATAATTATTTGAACAATTCAAAGCAGTAAGATTGTCCATATTAGCAACTGCAATACTCGTCAGCTTATTATCCTGGCATTCAACTTTTATCAGCACCGTATTTTTAGATAAATCAAGATTCGAGATTGAATTATCACTACATACAAGTGTCTCCAAAACCGTATTCTTAGTAACATCCAGTGCTGCCAGCTTTGCACTGCTACATTCCAATGTAGTCAATGAAGTGCATTTTGTCAAAACAACACTTGAAACCTGAGTGTCGCTAAAATTTAAGGTTTCTAAAGCTCCATTTTTGCTCACATCAAGTTTTGTTAAATTAGGGTTATCACTAATATTGAGCACTTTAAGATTGGTATTCTTAGTAAGGTCTATAGTCGCAAACTGATTACCATCAATTACCAATTCTCTAAGACCCAGGACAGTATCAAGGCCCGTAATACTGGCTAATCTGTTATTAGATAGTGTCATTTTTTCAATATTGATGCTACCTGTTACATCGATTGTTTTGAGGTGCGCACCATTAATAACAATGCCTTTAACTTCCTTAACTTTGCCATCAGGTTGAATAATAGATTTTCCCAACAAAGGACAATCACGAGCGATTAATGTTTCAAAATTACCACTCTTAACTTCAACTTCGCCCAAAAGTGTCTCTGAAATATTTAAATACTGTAACGGGTTTTCATCAAGGGAAGCCTTCGCGAGATTAACACAACCACTCAAATCCAGCCAAGTTACAGCATTATATCTCAAATCCAAGAATTCCAAAGACGGTTTGTCGCTAAAATCCAGCTTTCCCTGTACTCTACTTGAGACATTTCTATCGCCCTTAAGATCTAATTCCCTTATTTTGTTACAATTAGTTATTTTAATGCCACTAACGGGTGTCTTTTGCATCGTGATTTTTTCAACATTCGGGAATACGGAGAAATCTATTGTACCTGTAAAAGAATTGTTACTGAGATTTACCTCTGTAACATTAGGGAAATAGCACTTATCTAGTCCAGTTATATCACCTATTGTTGTCGCACCGGATCCAGGATGTATGAATTCTGTAACCGCATTCATCTCAGTCTGTGTCAGCTTTTTGTCACTTCCCGCCAATGAGGAAAGGATAGTTCTCAAAGTCGGGTCTGGAACAGTAGTCTCATTAATAGTAAATGTTTCAACATCATCCGCCTCAACAGAGACAACTTCTTCCTCTGTCTCTAAAGCTTCTTCTGCGTCAACAGCCTCGACTTCCTCAACGTCCTCGGTGGGAGCGATGTCTTCCTCTGCAGGAGCAACATCGTCTTCAGCGGAAACAGCCTCTTCAGCAGTCTCCTCATCGGCAGGATCAACAATCTCAGCCTCTTCCGCGTCGACTGCAATATCCTCCGGCTCCTCGATATCAGCTACATCCTCGTCATCAGCTGTAGCATCTTCGTCAGGAGTCTCGGCGACAGTCTCGTCGATATCGTTTGCTTCGCCGATTACTTCTGCATCAACTGCATCCTCGTCGCCGGCGATCTCATCAGTTGTCTCTTCCTCATCGTCAATAATCTCAACGACGGGGTCTTCATCTGATGAGGCGTCAGTCTCATCTGCCATAACAAGTGCCGGGATCATTCCGACTGTCATGTTAACGGCAAGAATCAATGACAACATACGCACTAAACTCTTACGTTTCATATGTTTTCCCCTTTCTTTTGCCATAAAGGCAATCCTTCTCGTATTCTATCACAGCTAATTCTATTTTGGGATACAAAAAACAAAGATATTTTATAGAATTGCAAGAAGTTAGCTCCGAGCTTAGCGGCGCTGTATCTTAAGTCATTAAGTTACCGGCTGATAACTGTCAGCTCTTCGTAGTTTTACACGATCAACAGACTGTCAGGCTCTACATGACAACTTATGAACTTTACATCGACACCGGCCTTCCGGGCTTCATCCATTGCAATGCCGAACTCTCTATGAGTAGCCACATTCGGTCTGACTTCGTGAATACCATCCATTTGTATGACAAACGCCAAGACCGCTTCATAACCTTCCTGCTTCGCCTTGATCAGTTCATGGATATGCTTTACTCCTCTCTCGGTCGGAGCATCGGGAAAATAGCCAACGCCATCAACTTCAAGAGTACACCCCTTCACTTCCATAAGACAGGGTTTGCCGGCTCTCTCCATGTAAAAGTCGATCCTCGATTCGCCATAGCGATACTCGGGGATCACCCTGTCGTAACCCTGAGTCTCCAACCACTCCTTAACCACTTTATTAGGAGCTTGGCTGTCGATATTGATCAGAAGACCGTTAGATTTACGGACAGCAACAAGATCGTACTTTGTCTTCCTTCCGGGGGAATCCGGGGCTGTCAGCCACACGTCACATCCCTTGATCAGAAGTTCTTGGCATCTGCCGGTATTCTTGACATGTACGATCTCTTTGTTGCCGCCGACCATCACCTCTGCGATAAAACGGTTAGGTCGACTAATGAATTCTGCCTTGGTTATGTTGTCGTATCTCATAAGGATACTCTACAAAACCCTCCGACCTTAAGTCAATCAGCCCTTGAGCGAATCCTCGCAGATCACTCCGAGCACGCCCTTGGGCAGAACATAGAGAACCTCGCCATATGCACCATCCTCAATCTTATCGAGGATGTAACCTGCACTGGAGCTCTCTCCGATAACGGTGTGCGTGCTGTTGGCCACATAACCGATGGTGCCGAGCCCCTCGAGTTCGACTGCGATAGCTTCCTTGTCATAGTCATTATCAGGTTCCTTTACGAGCTTGACGATCATGCCCTTCTCGAGGAATTCGCTGCCATACCTGTGATTCAAACCGGTAATCGTGAAATAGATCTTCTTCATAATAAACACCTCCTAAACGCGTTTGAACTATCCTTCTATCAGAATGGTAACACGCAAGGGGAGTCATTAAATGGACTCTTTTCGAGGAGGTCGGAGAAGACTGAGAAGAAGGCCGGGTTGTCTACCAAAATTGAATGTCTAATTATTCCACCTGTAAAATCGACTCTTTTATTCTTTCGGCGACAACAATATCCGCCGGCAACCAGTCAACTGTATCGATCTCGTTAACTGATAACCACTTTGCTGCTTCATGTTCCAAAAGCTTCATTTGAGAATTTGATGCGAGCTTAGCCCAGAAACAATCCATTGATAAATGGAAATTCGGATAATCGTACTCTACGGTAATCAGCTTGTCTCCCACAACTATATCTGCATCCAATTCTTCTTTGATTTCTCGTTTAATTGCATTTTCAGGTGATTCTCCGGATTCTATTTTGCCTCCCGGAAATTCCCAGCCATCCTTAAAATCTCCATAACCACGTTGCGTCGCGAAGATCCTGTCACCATCATATATAATTGCTGCTACAACTCTTACTGTTTTCATTTTTTCTCATCCCTTCACTATGTATTCATATATACCATTTCTGACCGGCGTATCAAGAATCCATTCGATTTCAACCGCAGATGATGTTGTATTAGGCATTTTTAATTATCGCATTTATATACGCCAATTCAGTAACACACTCACCAACCGGCTTTCACGAGCCCGTGAAGTCGTAGCGGCGGACACCCCTCATCCAGAATTTGTAGCTCAGGAAGAAGAACAGGATCCCGAATATCGGGGCAATCCCTATCATGACAGGCGCTTCCGACGGATCAAGGATCGCAAGTGACGGATAGTATGCGACGAAGGCTATCGGGATGATAAATGTGAATATTACCCTGAAGATCTTGTTGAAGATGCTTGCCGGATATCTTGCATAATCCTTAAACCTGAACATGATGACCATGACATTTCCGGAGCCTTCCATCCAGAAAGCTGTGGCAGCAGCAAAGTTCATGATGGCGATCATAAACAGTGACGCAGTAACAAGATAAAGCATCATAAGACATATGGATCCGAATGTAACTTCAAGCCCGATATGACTCCATGCATAGATCAACGTACCGATTCCGAATGCCAGCTGCCCGAGACCTTTGATATCGAAGACTTCAGACATGAAGTAAAAAAAGACATTGATCGGCCTGAAGCAATATTTGATGAAATCTCCTGTACGCACATGAAATCTCAGATTCCAGTTATTATCGAAAAAGCACTGAACAGGAGTCAGGGATACCAGTGCAAAACCGTAGAGGAAGAGCATATGGTGGTAGTCCCAGCCGTTGATCGACGGGAAGTTACGGAAAAGGATCATGAAAGTTATAAACCCTGACAGGTTCGTCAGGATCATGCCGAATGTCGAGATTATAAAGTCGGCACGGTAACTCATCTTGGACTTAAGATCCTGAATAAGTATTTTCCTATATATAGACAGATAAAACCCTATATCTCTTTTCTTGTCAGACATATTAACCTCCGTTTACCGTTATTTTCTTTACTGAGAAGTTCCAGAAAAGCGTGCTTGCAAGGATGAGGGCCAGAGCCCATGCGGCCTGAAAGCCACAGAATGTCAGAACTCCGCTCAGGTTATCCGCGCCCTCCTTGCGAAGCAGGATGGTAAGAGGCACATCATAGACTGCTCTGAATGGAAGCACGGACACAACCTTCCGGAAGGCTTCCGGAAAGAATGCGAGAGGGATGGAGGCACCCGACAGCAAAAGAACGATCGTTTCCTTAACTATATTGATCCCCCATGTCGACTCGGTATAAAGGCATAATGTGGCAACCAGCATCTCGATATGGAAGTTTACGACCAGCGCGAGAATTACCGAGATCACGAAGTAAAGAAGGTTTATACCCATAGGGATCGCGCCTTTCGTCACAATCATTACGACAATGAATGTCGGTATGAATGTAAGAAAGAACATGATCACATGAGATCCTGAGTAACTCCAGAATGTGTAAGTCTTAAACTTCATCGGCTTAAGAAGGTCAAGGATTATCTTTCCCGACTGAATGCTTCTGCTCATATCCCAGACGACATACATCTCCAGAAAATTAAAAAGAGCGGTTGCAAGGATCAGATATATCATCGTATCGGTAAACGACATTCCGTTAACGATATCCGTTCCTGCCGATGCGTAGATAGATTTCCAAAGAAAATACACGAGCACCAGATAGATCAGGTTGGCAAAGAGGGTGACGAATGTTCCGAGCCTGAAGTACAAGGATTCCTGTATTCCGGCCTTAGTAAGCGCAAACAGCCGTTTTAACATTGTTAAACTCCCCCTTCGTAGATCTTTTTGATGACTTCCTCGGTAGAGATCTCCTGAAGCCTTATATCCTTGATCCCGCCCTTTTGCTGCTTCTCATTGATGATCTGCATGATATCCTCTTTGCTTTCATCGATAAGATGCTCTTCCCAGGTGTCGTCGGAAAGACGCAGACTTAAAGTCCTGTAGGAACCGAAATATGACTTAAGGTGATCAATGTCGTTGTCATAGATCTTCTGCCCCTTATCAATGATGATTATCCTTTTGCAAAGAGCATCTACATCGCCCATATCATGAGTTGTCAGGATAACGGTCGTGTTCTTGTTCTCGTTAAGTCCCTTGATCAGATCCCGGATCTTGGCCTTCATCGAGACATCGAGTCCGATGGTAGGCTCGTCGAGGAAGACGATGTCGGGGTTATGAAGAAACGCGGCAAGGATATCGCTTAGTGTTCTTTGTCCTAGGGACATCTGTCTTACGGGCTTGTTGATGATCGGTTCGAGATCCACCAGAGAGCGGTACAGATCGAGCATATCCTCATAGTCCTTCTTTTCGACCATATAGATATCACGCAGAAGATTGAAGGACTCGATCAAGGGGAGCGACCACCAAAGCTGGCTCCTTTGTCCGAATACTACACCGATGTTCTCGGAGTTCTTTGTCCTGTCCTTATAGGGAACGTTGCCGTTTACCGTTATTTCTCCCGAGGTAGGCTCGAGGACTCCGGTCATCATCTTGATGGTCGTTGACTTACCGGCGCCGTTTGGTCCGAGGTAGCCTATGATCTCTCCCTTTTCGATAGTTAAAGATACATTCTTTACTGCCGACACTGTTCTGAAGTCGCGTGAGAAAAGATCCCTGATGCTTCCTTTAAGACCTTCGTGGCGATTAAGCACCTTGAAGTCCTTACAGATGTCTTTCATAACTATCGCTTTCTGTTCCATTTTTCTCCCTCCGCTTCCTTTTGGGGTTTGAATTATTGTGATATATCAAGTATATTGTTCTCATAAGTGGAAAATACCCTCGAAAATACCTCAATTTCATAACGATATTACAAATCGCTGTAAAATAGTTATGAAATTCTAAAGACTGAAGGAGAATTGTTATGAAACGCGAATTGATGGGGCTTATCGTAAGGGATGACAATGGCGCGGAGCAGGTTAATTACGATGATCCTGCTTTTCCGTCATATATCTACGACGGCTGGGTACAACCAAAGGTAACATGGGAGAAGGTTCCGCATTACCATGAAGATGTTGAGCTGCTAACCGTAAAATCCGGCGATATGGCTTACTGCGTCAACGGCAAGACTCTTATGCTTCACGAGGGCGATACTATATTTGTTAATTCCAACCAGATCCATTACAGTATGAGCGTCAACGACGAGACTGCAAAGTACGTTATCTTTGTAGTGCATCCGTCCATACTCGCCTCGACCGTAAAGGTTGATATGGATGCGGTAAAGCCCATAACGGATAATCCGGATATACCGTATATAAGATTTCGATACATCAATGAACATACAAAGGATATTTATGATCTAATGATGACATTGCCTGACATAAGGCATGATGCATTCGCCGTCACCATGCAGTTCTTCAAGATATGGGAGATCATCCGCAAGCAATGTGCCTCCCTGGTGGCGGACGAGGAGGAGACGAGTGCCGATACTCATAAGTCTCTGTTTAAGGGGATGATGCATTATATTTCCGAGAATTATCAGTCGAAAATAACGCTCGACCAGATAGCTCAAAGCGTAAATATAAGTAAGTCCTTGTGCAATAATATCTTTCACGGTTATGTCGGAGAATCTCCCGTAAACTATGTGCTTCACTTCAGAGTCAGGAAAGCTGCCGAGTACTTAAGATCCACGGATATGTCTTTAAGCAGCATCGCCGACCTGACAGGATTTAACGGGGTAAGCTATATGTCCGAGACCTTCAGGAAGTTCTTTGGTCAAAGTCCGCGCGAGTACAGGAAACAATGGAATAGTCTGAAATAGAAAAGCGCCGCCTCTTTTTAAGAAACGACGCTTCGTGTTAGTTAATCGTTGAATGATCTTACTTTAGTTTATCCAAGACTTCGCCTATATCTGCATTGATACAGATTGATCTATTTTTGATCTCGTCAGGAGCAAATGCATCGCCATAGTTGAGGCACGCATATGTTGCATCCTTCCAGTCATGAGTCATTTGCCAGAAACTGTATTTGATTATGCCCGGCGTATTAAAGCCTACAGCGAGTTCAAGGAAGATGACTTTAAGATTCTTATGTCTCCTCAGAAATTCTGAGTATCTCAAAGATGCCTTGTGCCAACCTTCGTCTTCGACAAAAGTATCATCGGCACGAAGATTCATACTCATGGGTTCTCCGCATACAGGACAATGAGCTACCAGCTCCGTGGGGATTACCATCTTAAGCTTGTCGAAGTCAGTCTCGCCATTTTCCTTAGTCGGAACCTGCAGTTCCCCGTTTTCACCGATGGAAAACCCTTGTGCCAATACCATTTTTGTCACTTCATCCTTGTTGTCATATGTCTTATCATGACAAGGCTTACTGCATTGCCAGAGTCCGTAATCACCCTGAGTGTAGAACATTCGCTTCTTATCAAAGCCCGCTAATTGGAACTGATGATCTACATTGGTTGTCAGAACAAAATAATCTTTGTCCTTCACCAGATCAAGAAGATCAGTATAGACCGTCTTAGGAGCTTTCACATAACGATTGATATATATGTATCTGCTCCAAAAAGCCCACTGTTCCTCAAGTGTCCCATAAGGATAGAAGCCACCTGAATACATATCTTTGTAATGATACTTATCAACGAAATCTCCGAAATACTTCTGAAGACGTTCTCCGGTATAGATAAAACCGGCAGATGTAGACAGCCCGGCACCGGCACCTATAACTATTGCATCTGCTTCATCAATGACTTTGCGAAGTCTTTTTATATTATCCGAGTAATCTACTGTATATGTCATAGTCTATGTCCTTCCAAACATTGAATATCACTTCGATCCTGCTGTTATGTTCAGAACGATATTCGCGTACTGTTTTCACTGCGATCTGCGCAGCTCTTTCATTCGGAAAATGAAATTCACCGGTAGAGATGCAGCAGAAAGCAATGCTCTTTACATTATTCTTGTCTGCAAGCTCAAGGCATGAACGATAACATGATGCAAGCAATTCTTCATCAGATTTAGTTAATGCACCTGTAATGATCGGCCCCACTGTATGCAGAATGTACTTACAAGGCAGATTAAATCCCGGTGTGATCTTTGCCTTTCCGGTTTCTTCTTCATGACCTTGCTTTTCCATGATCTCGGCACAGCAATTCCGAAGCTGAACACCTGCATATGTATGGATACAATTGTCTATGCAGCCATGACACGGCGCATAGCATCCCGTCATTCCGGAATTGGCTGCGTTGACGATAGCATCACACTTAAGGGTCGTAATATCTCCCTGCCAAAGATACATGCCGTCCCGGACAGGAGTCAGATCCGCAATATCAGTGATGCCTTTATCTCGAATAGCTTCATCAAGATATTCATCCTGAATCTTTGTAAATTCGTCACTGATATCTCCGGGAAGCCTGATGTTCATCAGACTTCTTAAGAGCCGCTGCTGATCTTTAGAAGATACCGGAATACCAACCCCATGATATTCCGGTCTTTCTTCAAGAAGCATCTTAATAAGTTCAACTCTTCTTATTTGCTGATCCATATTAGTCTTTGCCTTTGTATTTCTGCCCGAATCTTTTCATAGTCTCGATAACTTCTTTTAAGTCATTACCTTTCTCGGTAAGTGAATACTCAACCTTGGGCGGTACTTCGGGATATACCTTACGGTTTATAATTCCGTCTTTCTCGAGTTCTCTTAAGTTTTCTGTAAGTACTTTTGCAGATATTCCTACTACATTTCTGGTAAGTTCGTTATATCTCTTGGTTCAGGTAAGGAGTTCTCTCAAGATAATGATCTTCCACTTGTTTGCTATTAAGGAAGCCGTGTATTCTACGGGACAATCAGTAAATGTTTTAGCCATGGAATCACCTCCTGGCTATATTGTATCCGCAATTGTATCTTTTTGATAGTTACATTCTATCGGAAAGTTAATTATCCTTTGGCAGTTGCGACTACAACACCTGTTTGATCTTTCATTTCCCCTGAATCTTTGTCCAATATTAACGGAGCAGCACTCGCAACGATCTTTCCGGAGTTTTCTTCGTCATACCAGAATATCTTTTCCGTACCAAGGACGTTCATGCCGATAAGAGCACCTTCAGGAACATCAAAAACATATTTACCGGAACCTTTTACTGCACCCGATACTATTGCATCTATTTCTTCATCAGTATATGCCTCAGCGGAAGCAGGATTAACAATTCCTTCCTTCTTAAAATATGTTGATGAATAGTAGATAGTTCCTACACCTGCGCCTTCATGATTGAGCGAAAAGCCATAAGCCCAATTAGTTTTCATAAGTGATTCCTCGCTTTCATTTTGTTGATGGCTTAAGTGTATATGATCATTATAAATGATGTAAGAATGCACTTTTTCGTAAGATACTTACCTAAAGGTAGGAATAATGGAAAATAGCCACATTGTGACATTTATTACATAAAAATATTGAAACGAGGTTTCTCATTGCGTTATGTAAAAGCTATGTATCAAAAATCGTCCCAAGCTCGATAAGCCTCCATATATATGCAATGGGCCAATTGAAAAAGATCTTCGGAGATCATCTTCGACACTTCCATAATAACTTCAACACCATCCGTTATATCCTGTTCCCCGATTTGTCGTATACTCATCTTACTTCCCTCCGCTTTTCCAACCTGATCAGGTGTTCTTCATCAGGCTCAGTGATTCCGTTTTTATAGTTATATCCCATCTTAAGATAGAAAGGGACACCTGTTATCGATGCGGGGATCTCGATGCGCTTCGCCCTTAGGAAGAATTCGTCCTTTTCGAGCGTGTCGATAATGGCTCTGCCTATGCCCTTCCCCTGATACTCCGGCAAGATGAAAATTGTAAACAGGCTGCTCTCATCTTCCTTGCCCCAATATGGTCCGATGGCACCGCAGCCGATGATGTTATCCTGTTCTTCCGCGACATAAAAATGCGTCCACGATGCTCTCTCGAGAACATGCTCCGGCGTCTCGGATTCGATAAGTTGCTCCATAAGATCAATGGGATAATCCTTAGTGTTCGATATCCTTATCGTCTTACGGATAAGTTCTGAAACTTCTTTGGCATCGTGTTCTTCGAACCTTCTGATGTTCATAGCCTCCTCCTCGAAAATAAAAAAGACCACTTATCGTTCGATAAATGGCCTTGATACTCTTCTTAATAATCTGCAACGGTTATTCTTGCGCGCTATCAATGCCATATGATGTTCGATCATATATATGAGTGTACATATACATCATGGGCATTATATTTGTTCGCATGAATACAGCCTCCTTTTGTTGGTGATAGTAAAACATTACATACTCATTGTCAATTTCAACTGCCTTATTTAATCTGTTATCCTAATGATTTTCTTGACTAAGGGATCAACAGAAGACAGGTTCATTTCCTAGAGAAGAATATCACTCAGGAGCACATCAGAACTTATCCCAATGGATCTGCATCTTAAGGTCGGCCGGGATCCTCTTAGTAAGAACTGCATCTGGTGCCTGGCGGCCGATCCCTATAAAGCACGGGATCAGATATTCATCAGGAAATCCCAGCACGCTCTGTGCCACGCTTTCCTCATTGCCGCGGGGTATCCTCAGATTACATCCGTATCCTTCGGACGTAGCAGCGAGCCAGAGGTTCTCGATGCTGCACCATACGGAAGCATAACAATTAAGATCGGACAGATCGGAAGGATGCAGTATGTCGACCTTGCGCTTCATCAGCGGTATTATCACGGCAGCGGCATCGATGAGCATACGGTACTGCTTCGGGACTGCGATCTGATAGCTCTGCTTCTGGACAGGATCCGATATGAATGTCATATCGTCCACATCTCTTACTGTCAGATCCTGAGGCACGCCGCTCAGTACCTGTCTCATAACCTCTTTATCCTGCACTATCACAAAATGCCAGTCAGTGAAGTGATCATTCGCAGGCGCTCTATATGCCGCATCGATGATCCTCATCAGAGCCTCTTTAGGAATCGCTTCGTCAGTAAAATCCCGAACACTTCGTCTGTTATTGACTGCATCATAGAATTCCATACTGCGCCTCCTTTTACTTCGCCGGATAAGCCGTCTTCAGATACTCGACGAGCATCTCCGGAATATACTGATAATGATGTGATTCATAAAGCTTATACGTTACATCCGCACCGTGTGAAGTAAGATCATTCTTAAGTGCTTCAAGCCCTTCCAGAGTTGTCGGATTGCCGTTATATTTATCGGCATAATCGGGATCTTCCTGAGAGCCTCCGCAGAGGAAGACATGCTTGTTGATCGAAGCATTGCGGTCCCAATAACCGTAGTCATTCTGATAGCCCTTAAGATCCATTGCATCAGGTTCGCTGTACAACCCCCAGAACGCCGGACTTCCAATTATATAATTTCCAAACGGCTGATTCTCGTATGTATCTGAACTGAATAATGCATATTCAGCGAAAACACCTCCGTCCGAATGTCCGTACAGGGTAGATGCACCGTAATTGATCTTATAGTTCTCTCCGAGATAAGGCATAAGGTTATCGGTGATAAAATTCAGGAGCTTTGCGCGCTCAGGGACCAGATAGCTGAACCTGGTAACACCGTCTGCACCGTTTATATTGTAGTTATATCCCAGGGTAACTATTATCACATCAGATGCCTCTCCATCCTCCATGGCTTTGCGAAGCTTGGGCGAATCCCCGAACCTCCAGACACCGTCTGTCAGGAAGAAGACTGGATAGGTCTTGGACGGATCATAGGATGGCGGCAATACGACATGAACCAGAAATTCGGTATCCAGTTCTTCGTCGTATATCGATATCTCATCTATACTGTCACGGATCTTTTCTACCTCACCGCGATCAAATTCCCACTCTGTTCTGTAGTCACCTGCAACAGGATCATCTGTAAATGAAGGATCTGTCAGATCGACAGTCCCTTCGGGAAGTGTCTCATAATCTCCGTTGCTGAACAGTTCTACTGCCAGTTTGACCTTTGCAGCCGTAAGTTCCGCATCCTGTTGGGATCTGCCGTCTGAGATGCACTGTTCCTTTACGTAATCCAGGTATTCGTCAAGGTTCTCACAATGGTGTTCTTCAACAGTTCCGTCAGCATAAGTGGAAGTGAAATCTATACTTCCGCCATCGTACGATTCGGGAATGACCTGCATATCAAATAATACCTGACCGTCCAACAGAAAATATTCGGGGAAAGACTCTGAGTAATCGTCTTCCAAACTGTTGTAATAATCCAGCGATCGCTGATAGTCCTCCTCCGGTATGGTATCCCTGGTTGCTTCAAGCCCTGCCATCAGATCGGCCTTAGTATATTTCCTGTATTCGATCTGAAGCGTATGTTCGCTGTTATTAAATGCCCCCAGCGGGTCAGTTACGACAGGCTCGTCGAGAAGAGTCAGAGAGTGTTTATTTACTCCTGCCAATTCCGCTTCGGTCATGTGATTTACGAGTTTGATCTCCTGTTCGGGTATTGTCTCTACAGGCTCGACAGTGTTCTTGTCGCTGCAGGAGCAAAGTGAGAATATCAGTAATGCTGATAAAGCAATCGAAAGTGTCTTTTTCATAGATGACCTCATTTGAGTTTGATTGTTATCATTATAGTTGACTTTACTGCCGTAAAATAGCAGAATAATAGCAGTTTTTATAACAATATCGTAATCTACTCGGCAAAAACGAGGTAAGAACATGAAGAATGAACGTTATCTTACAAAGCGCGAACAATGGCGCGCTATGATCAGGCAGCGTGATGACCGTTCGGAGATCGTGAATTATGACGATCCTTCTTTTCCGTCGTATTCTTTCGAGGGGCATATGGACGGTTCGTCGCCCTGGATACGTAAAGTCCATTGGCATGAGGATGTGGAGCTGATGACGGTCCTTACCGGCAAGATGGCTTACAACATCAACGGAAGTCTTATAACCGTAAATGAGGGAGACACGATCTTCATCAATTCAAAGCAGCTTCATTATTCGACAGATTCCGACAACACATACTGCACATACATAATAACGGTCATACATCCCAAGCTGCTGATATCATCCGCAGAAGTTGAAACGGAATACATATTGCCGGTCATATCAGATCCTGATCTCCAGTACATACTGTGGAAAGCCGATGATCCTGTCTCCGGTGAGATCGCAAAGATAACACGCGCCATTAATTTATCGAGGGGCAACCAGTTTGAGATAACGAGGCATTTCTTTGATCTGTGGCATTACGTTCTGAAATATGCTTCTCATAACAAGACGGAGTTCTCCACTTTGAGATATCAGCATATAGAATGCCTGAAGGAGATGATCGGATTTATCAAGGAGAACTACACTGAACACCTGTCGCTGGATAACATAGCTCATGCAGGTAGCGTAAGCAGATCAAGCTGCAATAACATATTCAAGAATTATACGGGGCACACTCCCAACGAGTATCTGATCAGATACAGACTCGACAAAGCCATGGATATGCTCTCCACCTCAGATATGTCAGTTGGTATGATAGCATCGGCTGTCGGATTTGCCTCATCCAGTTATTTGACAGAGCAGTTCGTCAAATGTTACAGGATAACGCCCAGGGATTTCAGGAACCGGCGGAAAGCATAGCATGGCTCATGATCTAACCGATTCAATATCTCTGTCACTTTACTCTTTCCAAATTCAATGCCGGGAGAGGCCATAATCTCGCAGATTGGTTTATTGATGTTCTTGCTCAGTTGTTAATAATACAAGTTCTTTGGACTTATCTGATGATCAGTCTTGCTCTTTATAAATCGCAAATATATTCCAACAGCATTTCAGGAACATATTGATAGTGGTGGCTAGTATATATCTTTATACTATATGAAGATATACCGTACCGGTCCAATCTCTCTTTAAGATGTTCGACACCTTCCAATGTGGAATCGTTGTCTCCGTAATACTCTGCATAGTCGGCATCCTCCTGATCGCCGGCAGTGATAAAAATGTTCCTGTCATAAGAATCACATCTGTCAAAATAGCCATACTCAGTCTTATACTCGTTGTAGTCACTAACTTCAGTAAAGTAAGGAGTCCAAAATGTCGGACTGCCGATTATATAATTCTTGAAAGGTTTATTCTCATATCTGTCATAATTGAATGCAGCATAGTGCGTAAACACACCTCCTTGTGAATGTCCGAACAGGGTGGATGCCTCCGTATCGAATAAATATGTCTCGTTCAGATACGGCATCATATTATCTGTTATAAAATCAAGAAATCCTTTCTTATTGTCACAAAGTATACTGGCTCTGACTTCATTGTCCCATCCGTCAATATCATATTCAAATCCAATCGTTATAAGATACTGCGGCTTTGCTTTGTCTGCTTTCATGGCATCATAAAGGGACACAACATCGTTGAAGCGCCAGACGGCATCTGTCATTACAAGTGCAGGATATTCCCGGTCAGGATCATATGAAGGCGGCAAGGTAACATGAACAACAAATCTCTGATCGAGCTCTTCATCGTAGAAATGGTATTCGTGAACAGAGTCCTTTATCAGATCAACCTTATCCTCATCCATCTCCCAGTACATACTGTTATTGTCAGAAGATGCGTTTTCCCGGGAATAATATGATTCACAATACTCGGATATAATACTTTGTTCTATCACTTCAGCCTGTCCGGACATTAATGCATCATAAAGGGCGATCTGGGTGTTGTAGCTCTCATCTGCCGGTACGCTCTGATATCCCTCCGCGATCATGGCATCATATTCAGCACGTAGTTTTGCTTTAAGATCTTCATAACTGTCGAAAGTGATCAGGTGCTCTGTTGTCTCCGAAGTGGATGCTGAGAAATATAAGAATACTAACTCTCCGGCGCCGCCATCGTAATTATCCGGCAGCATTGAAACAAAGCAGGGATCACCATATACAATTGCTCCATATTCTGTACCGATGTAAACCTTGTCCTTCAGGCTATCATAATCCGACTCCGGTTCAGATATGTATTGCTCCCAAGGTTTGTCCGGGAGCTGAAATCCGGTCTCAGTCACCTCATTCAGCTCTTTTTGTGTCATATGGTTTATAAGCTTAGGATGATGCGTCCGGCATCCCGACATGGCAAATACTACTGAACCGAGCATTAATATCGTGGCAGTCATAGTTATTATTTTCTTTTTCATTTTCTTCACTCCTTTTCGTTCTTTACCAAGATGGTACTAAACGAAGAGGGATCCAAAATGGAAGCAATGTGTATTTTATGTGGAGGGGAAAACAACTCTTGCCATTACGTCATCACCATCGTTGGATATCCCGCATTCACCATTCTGTCTAGTGACAATGAGCTGTGCAATATAAAGACCAAGACCGCTTCCACCGCTTCTACGGCTTCTTGAAGCATCACTCCTGTAAAACGGTTCAAAAAGGTGTTCAAGGTCTTTCCCGTCAATATGAGCATTGGAATTACGGATCTCAGTGACAACAATTCCCGGTTCCTTATATATTTCTATCGTTATCTTCGAGCCCTCCGAGGAATAGAAAACTGCATTGCTGATAAAGGCACCTATGGCAAGTGATGTCAATTCCTTGTTGCCCTCGATAATCATATCTTTTTCTATATTCTTTTCGACAGATATATTCCTTATCTTGAAAAGATCATTCAACTCGTTTATCTTCTCATCCATAACACAGCACAGGTCAATATTTTCCATGGTTATCCCGGAAGCAGACTGCATCTTAGATACTGTGAGGATCTCGTTAATAAGGCTTTCCATACGTTTGACGGTGCGCAAGGATCTGGACAGATACTCGTCGTAATCGTTATAGGGTTCCATACCTTCGATCATTCCACGCAGATTTCCTTCCAGTATGGTTACAGGGGTTTTTAATTCATGTGAAGCCGCCGCAAAGAATGTTTCCTTTTGCTGCTCAAGTTCATGCACTCTTACTATCTCTTCCCGGAGTTGTTTTATCTTCTGATCAAGCGTAGCAGACATTAGATTCAGATCACGTGCAAGATCACCGATCTCATCCTTCCTTTTATCAGGGCATTTGATATTAAAGTCCAGTTTTGCCATCTCACTTGAGTATTTGCTTAACTGCTTAACGGGTCTGGCAAAAAGGATTGTATAGATAACTGAAGTTACAAGTGACAAAAAGATCACAACTGCTACTATTAGAGGAAGACTGTCTCTGATTGATGTATCCATGGTATTAAGCATTGTGCCTGAGTCAAAATATGTAAGGACATAATAGTTTTCACTGTCTTTTAACTTAAAACCGCTGTTTCCAAAACCAAAGCCGTCAATATCCGATTCATAAGCTTTGCGAACATCGCCGACTGATTTCAAAGTTTTGGTGCCAAAGTCTGTCAGCAATTGTTCTTCATCGAAAATATTAAAACTGCCCATAATGCCGGGATCATCATAAACAGCAATATCGATATTGGTTCTATCTATGAATCCGTCTACCAGAATTCCGGCCTCTTCCCGGTTGCAATCACCAAGTTTTATAACAAGATCTGCCAATTCACCTCTTGCCGAATGAGGCGGTGTCTTTAAATACAAAACTGTGCAGATGAGGGCGCCGGCAAATAGCTGAACAAGGAACGAGATTATGAACACTTTTAGAGAGAGGCTTCTAGTTATCTTTCTTTGCAATTCTATATCCCCTTCCGCGAACGGTCTCAATATATTCTCCGCCCATCTTGTGGCGAAGATTCTTTATATGACTGTCAACGATGCGTTCGTCCACCAGAGAATCGTAATCCCACAAAAGATCCAAAAGCATTTCCCTGGTAAATATCCTTCCTGGATTCCTGACTAAAGTCAGGAGCAGGTCAAATTCCTTTACCGTAAGTATTACCGGTTTGCTGCCGACTAATACTTCCATCGTATCCTTATTTATTACTATATCTCCACATACGCAAAGCGGATTACTACCTGAAGAGTTCGATTTGTCATTTCTCCGCATAAGTGCATTTACTTTCCGCAGAAAAACAGGCATCGAAAAAGGCTTCGTTACATAATCATCGGCCGACTTATCATAGCCCTTGATCTGGGACCCTTCATCACTTAATGCCGAAAGAAATACGACCGGCACTGTCGACTGTTTCTTAATGACCTCACAGACACCAAAGCCGTCGATCTTGGGTATCATAATGTCCAGTACGACAAGATCATAAGTATATTTAGAGAACAAAGATAAAGCTTCCACGCCGTCGCCCGCTTTGGAAACTTCGTACCCCTCATTGGTCAGATAGTTATCCAATAGATCTCTGAGGTCCTGTTCATCTTCTACAATCAAAATCTTTCTCATAGTTTAATTATACACATCTATGTGTATTTTATGTGGAGAGATCAGGCGCTATACCACTACTCGAGTTCGTCTATGTTAACAACATGTAGTGATACACGCTTTGCTGTGTTACAAGTTGTTGGAAATAATTTATCAGGGAATGCAAAGAATAACCATATTATCTGTGGTTTCTTATCCCTGAGTTATCCATGGGATAATGAGTCTATGATTATTTAATAAAACCCAAAAACAAAACATCCTTCTTTGACTGTTCGTCCACGAATTTAATATTCCACCTTTCTTCCATAAAAGAAAGAAGTGATAACCCCCTGCTTAATATGGTATTTGCTGTCCAACTGTCATAATCCTTGGCGACCTTAGTTTCACTATGTGATCCTTCACAGTATCCTTTAAACACTGATTTACCGTTCTCGTCCGTTTTTCCGTTTTTCTTATCTTCGTAATCATAGTTCTGAAGTTTTGAATTCTTAGATATTGATAGCAAAAGCATATTTCCTAACGAGCCCTTCAAATAGCTTTTTTCTTCTTCGCTATAATCTGCAAATGTATTATTCCATTCTGAAGACGTTTCAGGGTTTTGTGGATAAATGTGCTCTATTGAAATTTTTCGAGGCTCAGCTTTTACTTGCCATTCAACCAACATCTGGTGATCATCAGCTTCATCTGTTAAGTGTCTCTCATATTCGTAAAGCACATATCTTAGTGCACCCCATGCATAATAACCATTGCCATCAGCATATAGTCTCTGCATTTTTGATATAAATGGTTTTGTATCAAATGCGGTTTCAGCTTTCAACCATTTTTCTACTTGATTGTGAATATCATCTATTACTGCATTTACCTTTATTTCCTTTGCATATAGTTTCCTGACCTTTTTATTTATCTCGTTTTGATGATATGTTGCATAAGCACCGCTCATTCTGAAAGCCAACATAATAAAGCGTTCTATTTCTTCGAATAGGCGAATACGATCACCTTCACTAATTTCATTATTCATGAAACTCGCAACTACAAGCGGTCTAAAATAAGCAATTCCTATATGGTTTAATCGATCTAACCATAGTTTTTCTTTGTCTGTATAATCTGAGTCTTCTGGATAATTTGAATAAAACCAATGCTCTGCCATATTACTAAGACAGATCACATAACCTCGAATATCTTCCTGTGACAATATTTTGACTGGAAGTGTTGGTTGTGTATCAACATCTTTTTCATCGTTCAGATCTTCAATATCTTCGTTCTGATCCAGATTTTCAGATAACCCTTGGCATTCATCATCTGCATCTGATAACAAACTCTGACACCCTAATACGTTTCTTGCTATAAACTCTTTATTAAGAAGAAAATCCGCATAATCATTACCGCGTTTGCTTGAAAATTGAAATCTGAGTATCCAATTTGCCCTCAAAAATTCATCGTCATTCAAAGGAGCGTCTTTCTTCTTTCCAAGCCATTTATAAACAGCTTTCCACGCGGTGTTAATATCCTCTCGAAGTTGATCACGCGCATCATTTATTTCCGGTCCATTTGGATAAAGTGTAGTTAGATAAATCAGTCGGCTTTTTAATAATTCTAAATTAGAGAGTTTTTTCCCTCGATTATTCATTGTTTCAAAAGCTGAATAAACATCAAAGCCATCATCTATGTAATGAATCATTACTTTGAACCTTGTAGTAGCCTTGATAAATAAGCTCTTTAGCAAATCTATGTTGTTGTTTTCAACATAGGATTTAATCATCTCATCAAAAAAACATTTTGCTTTACTCAAATTATATGTGTAAAAAGTTTCCTCTACACTATTCGGTATGTCCAATTTCATTATTTTCTTTTTCAAATACTCGAAAGATGGATCATCACAATAACCAAACTTATAGGCTACCAAATAAGGTTGCGCTCTGTTCATCTCATACAAAAACTTATCTATTATTCTATCTAGTGATTCATTTGCAATATAAATATCTCTATCTGATACTCCACTATACTCTTGCCAAGAATGAATAAAGTCAACAAAACTTTGTACAAATAACACAAATGTTGTAAGACGCTGCTGCCCGTCAACCACATAGTATGCAGAATAATCCTGTTTCTCTATAGTCCATCTCTCCCCTCTCCACGAGGTCCAATCTTTTGATGGAACACTTTCCAAAGAAAGCAATCCTGTATAATGATTAACATTTTCTGGAAGACTAACTAAATCGTCCCAAAAATCCTTCAGTTGACTTCTTCCCCAAGCATACCCTCTCTGGTAATCTGGGATTCGATATATTTTTTTTGTAAACACATCATCCATTGAAAACAATTGCTTATCCATCGTTTGTATCTCCAATCTAAAATCATCGTGATAATCTGAATTACCTCAGTTTTCTAATAAACTCTGTAATGTTTTGCTTCATATAATCTATTTGCATCCACTGAATCTTATCCCAATTACTCTTCTCTGGAGCTATTTTTTCAAGTCTTCCCAACAGATCATTAAGAGCATCTTTATCAGAATCATCATATGTTTCTTTTGTTGCTCCGTCATAAACAGAACGCAAAATGCTTCGAAACCTACTTATCTCTTCGGCCGTACAATTTATCAGCATAGAAACAAGCTTTCTGTTATCAAGATTACTAATAAAATGATGTTGTGACATGTAAATATGTTTATGCTGTCGGACATAGTGATAGAAACTCTCTATATCTTCTGGCTTATATGAAAAGATAACATTTTTATTGCTGTTATCTATCGCCTCAGCAAATCTCTTCATGAAGTCTTGGTACTTGTTCATTACTTCGGTATCGTATGAGATCTTAGATATCAAACCCCATATTATTTCCTGTGATGAAGAAGGATGTGTTCTACACATCTTTTTTGTATTAGAAATCATTTGAGCGCATATTGGATCCGTATCAAACCCTATAACCTTACCTGTACGAATAACTTTCAGTGCTAGTCGTTCATAAGCATAAATGCTTAAATAATCTGTTTTCTTCAATTTGTTTTGTATATTGTATAGTGCAGTTCTAACCTCAGATTCTTTCAGAACATGGAAATTATCCAAGATAAAAAGATCCGGATCACGTTCTCTTGTCGCATTTCTCTCAAAGCAACAATAATCAACATATTCAACAGATGTAGCTATAATATCATCCACATTAAACGTGTTTGTAAGAAGATAATCAAACACAAATCTGAATACTGGAGATTTCGGTTCACCAAGTTGCACAGAAATATAGTTGGTTCCTTCCCATCTTGGAATATCAGAACATAGGAACTTCTTTGAAATAATAAGTGCGCCCTCAAGGGCAACCTGATAAAACGTAGCTTCAAATCTCTGACTAGAATCAGTAGCAGAGAAAATATCATCACATTTTTGGAGAGCATATATCAGTGTTCGCAAATTGTTATTGCAATATGATCTTAATATACCTGCTATTTTATCGATTTCATCGTCCTGTGAAATAGCATTAATCCAATTACTTGTGTATTCTTTTATTATGCTCCTTGCTGATTCGACAATATCCGCATTAAACTGTATTGTGTCACCAATCGTTTTTTCCTTCATTCTGAGATAGCGAATTAACCTTTCATCTTCAACGGGTTCTTCATTCTCTTTTGTTTGAGACGTAAAAGCCTTTAGATAATCATAATCGGAAGATTCATGGTTTTGGCCTAAGATCTCTTTTTCATTTGCCACGAGCAAGGCCTTAGCACCATCATACTCTACCAACCCATTTATATAACCTAACAACATGAGGATATCGATGGAACTCCTCTCTATATCCTCAAAGATTATCAAAACACCTTTTAGATTGACGGATTCATACAATTTAACCAATTGGGTTTCGGAAATACCTATATTTAGACCTTTAAGAGAAAGCGCATTGTCTACAATGCTGTGTCCTATGATCGATGCATATTCTTTGACTTCTGATTTCTTAGATAATGTTGGTAATCTTAATCTCAAATATATACGTTTGCTCAATTCCGATAAATTATCTACACCATATAGAGAAACCACAACACATTGAACTTTATGCTTTTTCAAATACGGACACAGAGTTTTGTTTATATAATATGATTTCCCAGAGCCCCAATTTCCTGTAAGCAGCATGGCGGTCTTTGTCTTATACTCGGTAGCATATCTCTTTATAAAACTGTTTAATTCATTGTAATTCATATCATTTATTCTTCAACTTTCAAAGTGCCTTTTATCATCTTAGGATTGCATTGCGATGAAATCGAGTAGGATATTTCAGCCACTTGTGCTTTAATAAAAATAACTGAAGGAAATGCTACAGCTGTATTATGCTTAATATAATCCACCTTTACTCTTAATATATCGTTCAAACCATCTTCAAATAGAGAATAGTAGAATACTGTTCGTAATTCTTCTGCAAAATCATCATTAAAATCAGGAGTATAACCCGGAAACCTGGCACTAACAATTGGACTAATTCTTGGATGAAGCATCGAATCATCGTAATCCAAATAATGCTGTGTTGCTGGGATGCCAAACATTTCCCGCATGTCGCAATCATTCAACAAATATCCTTTCGTTTCATTATCAAAGCAAGGAAAATCTTTTGTTTTTAGAATAGTATCTTTGGGAAGTTTTAGTGTTATTTCCACATCTCTATCAACATCTGTTCCATCATTTTTCAACGCAAACATAAGACACTTCATATCTTTGAAAGCATCCTCAACAGGATACCAACTTATGAATGAAAGAATTGTATTATAGAGCTCTTGTATTTTCTTGTGCTTTTCTTTTTCTTGTTCGGTCCCCTCTAGCGCACCTCCTATTAATCCAATAGAAATCGAATTGCGAGAAAGTCCACCCAAATCAAAGAAATCATCAGACAAATTCACCTCTGCTGCTTTAGAAATTTTTGTGATCAAATCGCGAATATTACCTTCTATTTCCACTGGTGTATATAGCGAAAAACTAAAGCCAGTATTTGATATGCCGTCCTGATTCCTTTTAAGATGGATGTTTGAAATATCCTCCATCCCCTTTACTATTTCAGTTTTATATTCTTCAATACTTTGCTTAACATATGGCTTAAAAATAAGTATAACTGGATTTTCTATCAGTTCTTTATTCTCATTTATACCCATCAATTTTAATGATGAAAACCGGTCTTTCGCTTCGGCTAAGCTTTTCTTCGATATAAAGTATTTTGAAAGATGCGCAAAAAACATTTTTCTAAACTCATCATCAGAAGAGTAGGTGAAGTATAAGCCTCTATTCTTATATTTGTCTCTAAACTCTTTTATTCTTGCCTGCTCTTCTGCATTAAACAATTCGGGAGATAATGGTTTTTCCGAAAAATACATAAAAACCTGTCTTCCCTTTTCGAGCATTAACTCAATTTCCTCTTCAGTACCAGAACCATATCTTCCTGTAGGGGTACCAAATCTCGACCAGAAAACTGCTACAGCCGCATCACAATCATTTACAATTTGCTCATTTAATATCGATTGAGGTCTCTCACCTGATTGTGAATAGGAATCTGTAGACCAGTGTTTTTCCTTAACCTCAATATCCAAAACATCCGTATACTGTTCATTAAATTGCTTAATAACATCCCTAATAATACTTATCTCATCCTTAATATCACTTGGACAAGATATGAGTAATTTATACTGTATAATGCTCTGTGCCATATAGTCACATCACTCCCCTCACGCTGCCGCATTCCTATTAATCGTCTCTATAACCTCTCTAATGCCCTGCCACAAGGTCAAATCTGTAAATATCTCCACCACACTGCCTCTGTCGGTAAACGGTGATTCCTGAAGGACTGACAGATCCTTCATCAGACCATTGTGAACAATATATTCAATGATCTGATTCAAGAAATAAATCTGCCTGTCGTCGAGATTCACATCATTCAAATATACTGAGAAAGCTTCTTTTGCTGCACTCATATCAAGCCCGACTATGCTGCGCACAAGTTCACCGAGCGGAACTTTTCCATATTCCTTCTCATAGTCCTCTTTTGTGCCCAAGTTCTTATATAGCACCTCTTCGAGTTCATCAACATCAGAAGAAGACAACGGTTTATTTGATTTCAGTTTAGCTATCGCACCGCTGCCCTGATGCTCTCTGATGTAGTACTCGACCTTTGCTCTGTAGTTTGCAAGGTAATCGTTGTCCAGCTCGGATTCGTTCCAATCAACACTTAAAATTGAATCAGTAAAATCCGTTTCATAAATGAGGCCGCCATGAGGCAAATACTTCATCAATGATCTGAGCTCTTCTCTGATGTGTTCAAACTCTTCTATACCGGCTCTGTCGACATAATCCGTGTGAAGGATCTCTATCAAGAAATCCCCTTTTACCTGTATCTCCGGAATATTCGCAACACTTGATATAGCACGAACTTTCTTTAAGAGTTCCGACTTTGATCTTGTGAATCTCTTGCCGGCTAAGAACGCTAACTCGATGCCATACATCAGCGCATCAAATCTCAGAGCACTTGCATCATCTTCATCCGGGAGAATCAAAGGTGCAAGCTCTTCTCTGACTTCTAATGTATCTGCATATGTCAGAGTCGTATAGTTATCAATATGAGAATACAGATCAACATACTTCAAATGCTGACGTACAGCGAAGTTTTTCCGGTTAAGTTCCTTAACTTTCTCCGTCATCATTTCAACCAAGTGTTTACGGTAGTTGATGAGTCTCTTAGTCTGATAATCGATATCCTGAAGTTTATATGCCATCTCGAACTCAAGGCAGAATATAGCACTCTGCAGCGCCATCATATTTGCAGTAGGTTTTCCGGGATTCATGCGGAAAAACTCGAAATTACCACAGAAATCAAAGATATAGAACTTCGACTTATCAACGCCATCGATCAGTCCGGGACAGAGTCTTGTTCCTCGTCCGATCATCTGCCAGAATTTTGCTTTGCTCATTACCTTCTTAAAGAAAACGAGATTCAATACTTCCGGCACATCGATACCTGTATCCAGCATATCAACTGAGATCGCAATCTGAGGCAGCTTATTAGCCTCAGAAAACTCATCAATGATGCTCTGTGAATACTTGATCTGATTATCAATTACCTTAGCGAATTCGTCTCCAAGATGGGGATACTGCTTGTGGAAGATCTCCAGAATCTTTTCCGCGTGTTTATGGTTCTTCGCAAAGATAATTGTCTTGCCGATCTTATTTCCGTAATCGACCTTAAGGCCGTTTGTCATAACCGCATCGAGAACTTTCTTGATCGTGTCTTCGTTGAACAGCCATGTGTTAATGGCAGAAGATGAAATGGATTCAAGGACATCACCGTCTTCCGTGACAAATGTATCTTCGTAAGCGGCCTTATCTTCATCAGACAATTCGTCATAAACGATACCCTGTTCAAGGAACTTAACGGAAGATTCTACAGACATGTAATCAACAAGGAAACCATCTTTTACTGCCTGTGCCAGTTCATAACCGTATGTAGGCACACCCGCTTCAAGATCAAATATGGCATATGTATTCTTATCGATCTCGTCTTTAGGTGTAGCTGTAAGACCGACGAGCGGAGCATCAAAGTATGTAAATATATCTCTGTACTTGTTATAGATCGAACGATGCGCTTCATCGCAAATGATTAGATCGAAATGTCCGCATGTAAAGATCTTGCCCTTATCGTCCTTAGTCGTATCGATCAGATTGATCATTGTCTGATATGTTGAGAGGATCAGGTTTGCATTAAAATCCTTATCTTCACACATGTTTGCGCACGATAACGAAGGAAGAAGATTAACAAAGTTTCTCTTTGCCTGCGTTACCAATGAGTTGCGGTCTGCCAGGAACAGGATATTCTTGATCCATCCTTTCTTAAGCAAAACATCACATAACTCTATAACGGTTCTGGTCTTACCTGATCCTGTAGCCATGACAAGAAGTGCCTTACGGCGGTTCTTCTCATCCAGACTGGAACAAACAGCTTTAATTGCTGCTTCCTGGTAATACCTTCCGGCAATGTTCTTATCTATAACAACATTCTTCAGGCTTTCTCTGAACGACTGCAGATTGAACCATTTCTCGAGATCACGCTTAGAATAGATTGCAGAACACTTCCGCTCCGGATACTTTCCATCAACGATATGTGTCTCAAATCCGTTCGTTAAGAAAATAACCGGCCTTCTATGGAACTTCTTTTCCAGAGAATTGGCATATAGGATTGCCTGCTGCCGACCCTTTGAGACATCAACGCAAGTTTTCTTAGCTTCAATTACTGCAAGGATCTGATGTGCATCATCGAAAAGGACGTAATCAGCAAAACCTTCACCTGAAGGATTAGGCATACCGGTAAGAGGATACTCGTTGATCCAATCCTTATTCTCAGTCCAACCGGCATCAGTAAGCATGGAATCGATGTAAATCTTACGGGTCTTAAACTCACTCAAATTTAACGGCTTAGGTACATAATTTTTAACCTGAACGGATCGTCTGACAGTAAACTCGTTCCGATGATCCTTATTCTCAGTTATAAGCGCTTCAAGTGATGTATCAACATATTCCGGGATAATCGGTTCTGATGATCCATCTTTTAATAATTCCGGGTTAAATTCTCTTTCTTCATAATCAACAGAATAACAACATGACAGGAAGTCAAAGAATATGAAGAGGTTTTCAAGACACAATTCGGCCTGATCGAATGTGACCTTTTTTGCTGTGTTATTAACAGTAGAACTAACTCGTCTTATAAATTCGAGACGCTTCCAGAGATCATCCTCAACAATCGTTTTGAACTCTTCCGTGTGCATCAAGCTTTCAAGTGTTTCCTGATATGGAACAACAAGCTCTTCATCAATGGAATACATCCATTTGATTGCAGTTTCCAGAGCAAGACGGGAGTTAGTAATACATGCTTTGACATCAACATTGATAAGATTCTCAGCAGCAACTGCTATATCAGCAAAAGACTCAAATTGAGGTTCTTTTTTCAAATAGTCGAAGTTAGTCACAGTTATGCCTCCCCTCAATCTAATATTGCATGCGCCCTATCCTGTATCATTTCACTGATCATTTTTAATCTGTCAGAAGAGTAATTATATGAACCAGATTTTTGCAGATTATAAGTCAGCATCTTCCTCACCTTATCCCTCAGTCTGCTATCTAATACTGCCTTTGCTTCTTCTATATAATCCTCATAAACACACGGGAGCAATGTGTCTGCATATTTCTTTAACAACTTGACATCCGTCCAGTTTTCATCTCCAGCCAGATTAAACAAAGAGTTCCCGTGATCAAACAATGGCGCCGGTGCAACTATACGATTTGTTTTGCTATCAACAAGCACACCAAAATTACCATAATGTCGATCCGTGTTATAGATAATCGCATCGAATATGATCATGTCATTAAGCGCATCAACATACTCTTTCCCCAACTTTTCGTAGTACGCTCGTACCGCTTTCATCCCACCAGTTTTAACGATTCGACCTATTGGCACAAATGCCAGATCTTTATTTGTGAATATCTCGCATGCGGAACACAATTGTTTTTTCCATTTCGAAATCTTGTATTGAACAACATTTATGTCCAGTGCAGTACCGATCTCATAGGCATATAATTCCGAATACGGCTCGTTTCCGGTATTCGATGCACCGGAAGTTGCTCCTTTATACAAATAGATTTTACCGCCGATTCGTCTCCAGCATTTCGGCA
>CAMNGC010000006.1 GCA_946537885.1 uncultured Clostridia bacterium | reverse complement strand
CCAGTGCAAGGTCGATACCTGTCAGAGTCTTTACTACCTTAATGTAACCGTAGGTTTCAGTCTTGTCATTCTTAATAGTAATCGTTCCGTCGCTGAAAGAACCACCGTTATCAACAATGGACTTATCACTTACAACACCGTTCTCAATTGAGAACTCATAAATTGTAGCGCTATTATCCTCATATCCTTCAGGAGCAGTTACTTCTTGGATCGAATAATTACCATCCGGCAGACCGGTAATAACAACATCAGCAGAATCTGTTGTTGTAAACTCTGAAACCGTGCTGTCACTGGTTGCGCCTGTAATCTCGCATTCACTGAGTTCAACAGGTCCCTCACCATCAAGCGTAGTTCCAACCAGAACGAATGTCGCTCCACCCAGATGCTCAATGGAAGGATCGTCTGCATCCTGCTTAACTATAGTTATCTCGGCGCCATGCTGATCGTAGTAATTAACAAAATTGACAGCATCTGTCTTATGGTCATCACTGAGAGTAATATTGGCTACATTGCCGACAACAGGAGATGTAGAATCAGCTGTTTCATATGTCGTCCTTGACAATTCGTGTGTGCTATTGCTATCACCAGCAAAACGCCAACTATCATTTGCTCTAACATCAGCACCATTACTTCCGCCCATTAACTCAGTAATCGTATACTCTACACCCGGCTTTATATATTCGCCCTCTAAAACAATAGGACTTCCGTTAGCAGGCACTTCTATTGCGCAATCCTGAGGATCAGGTGTGTGCCACTGATTACCTTCAGGGCTTACTACACCATTATTCAACTTAAGATAATATGTAATACCATCTTCAACATAGGAAACGGTTATGGCAAATGTCCCACCATTTCCATTCATCGTAACACCACTAACCAACTTGCTGATCGAGAAGCTATATTCATACTTATTGACATAAGTATTTATGATCTCTGCTTCGGCAACAGGAGATGCGGAACTGAGACTTATATTCTCTGCACCATTATATGATACAGATTCAAATTCATATGATGAATTCTCATATGCCTTCGCGCTGTCCTCATCCTCAACAACAGTATAGGTGTAGTCAAAATCAAGATTTTCAATTATCGTGCTTTCACCAGCAGCTGAATTAACAGTAAATAGCTGTTTGGAATCTGCTACAGAACCATCTGCCTGTACATAACCTGCAAGATTGCTGCCCTGATATGCCTCTACATAGAAAGTATAGTCTTGATTTTTTGCAGATTCATTATCTCCCTCTACAGTCTTAGTAACGATGATCGATCCGACTGTAGCATCATTACAGAATGAGAAGATACCATTATTGAATGAAGTATCATCACTGCTTTCAGCCGGTATAGAGGTTGATACACTAACTTCAGAATTATCAATTGTAAATCCTACAGTTGATGTCTTTCCTTCCATCGAATAATTGTCAGCTGACGCGGTCTCTGCCAACACATATGTACCATCAGGAAGAGCATCGATTTCTATACGTTTACCTGTAGTTACAAGCGTGATCATCTTGTTATCCGCGCTCAACTCGTAATCCGCACCTGTCACCTTTGCATCGGTAAGCTCCATGTCAGATGTCAGCGTAAATGTTGCACCCGGAAGATAAACACTACTGTTAGATATGAATTTATCGATCTTTATAGATCCGGTCTTCTGGACAGTATTGAAGAACTTGCCCAAACCAAACTCTACACCACTGAGATTAACGCCTGTTTTGTTCTTGTATGTATATTGGTCTGTTCCGTTATCGAAGACGGTCATATGATCTACGACAAATGTCAGTTCATCATTAGCATCTTTTTTTACGGTTATCTTGATATCAATATAGCTGTCCGGATTAGGGAAGATCTTATAACTGTCTCTGATTATAGTACTTGTACTAACCTCGTAGATCCTATACTGATGCACTTCTCCGTTAGTTACATCGTCAGGATCAAATGTAAGTGTATCAAATGTAACCTTGCTGCTCGCCGCATTACCTACCGGCTGGCCAATGGCTGTCGCGGTGGTAATATCAAAAGATCCGGTATATTCATAAAGCTGAAATTTGAAATCATCAGCTTTTGTAAGGATCGTAGTTACTTCACTCGGAGCAGATGACAATTCTTCTGTAAGACCCTTATTGAGTGCAAAGTGGAACTGATTGTGTCCGTCAGATGAGTATTCCTGACTTCCGCCATTATAAACATAGTGCCATTCTTTATCCAACTTGAATGTACCGTTGGTAACAATCCATCCTGTACATGCGTCAGAAAGACCAACATTATTATCAGCATGAGGCAAAAGGAATGTGCCTCCTGCATTTCCGAGTTCTACAGCAACCTTGGGAACATTTATATTCCATATGATCTTCTGATTGATAGTAGAATCAATAAGAGCAGCGAGATCTGTATCGTTACCCATAGAAGGAGATGCAGAGCTCACACCATTGACCGTAAACTGCTTGATCGCAACAATACCGTCGGCATTAGCTTTTTCTATATCGAAAACTATAATAGTAGAATCCGGCTTTGTGATCTGTACTTTACCGGATTGTCCGATATAGTTAAGGAAATCGCCATCAACATTGATATATACAACTCTATTTTCAAATTCGTCATAATTAAGATTAATATTGAAGTGAGCCCCACCACCTTCTATAGAAGAATACTGGGAAAGGTCAATAGCATGCTTACCATCATTGGCGTTAATTGTCAACACCTCTGAATTCTCTATTCCATTCTCTATAATAGAATCGATATTTGCTTGGATCGTATCTCGGAAATTTGAATGTATGCCTACTCTATCGGGGTTACTGTCCAGAGCATTCGAGAAGAATAGATCTCCATCTGCTCTAGATGCAGAATTCGCATTATTGGGGGTGGTATATGCAACTTCCGGACCTATCTCAACGTTGTAATATCCTGCCGTCTGTTTTTCACCCCAGAATACGGGACGATCACCCTCAACGTGAGCGATAATAAACTGTGCAGTATGATCACTGTCAAGATAATCGACTTCATTAGCGTCTCCGGTAGTTCTCTTGTATGTATCAACAGCAAAAGTTGATTCCATATGGCTATTCTGAATAAAGTTGCGAGCAACAATACCATAATCGACTGCTCTGTTCAGTATGGTCGCATAGTTGACAGAACTGGCAGCTTCAAGCACTTCCGGTACATCTTTACCTGCTGCCGCAGCACTTTGATCAACAGCATTTGATTTGATATTCATCACATTAGGGATGATGACAGTTGCCGCAAGGATCGCGCTGAAAGCACCAACTAAAGCTCTTCTTTTCTTCTTAAAAGTCATAGACATTACCCCCCACAGGTTTTCCCTTAGATCTCTTTCGATAAAGGTTCTCACAATCATCTTACAGTCGTAACCATTATTTTTCAAGAAGAATTTAATACTTTTTTGCTATTTTCTTCACAATTTTGTCAATATTATGTTGTAATGACTGTTATAGTTCGAGGATAAGACATAAAATAATCTTGCAATCTACAGGAGATCATTTTTCGAAAGCTATTTCTCGAAAAGGAATAACCGCATTATGTACCCTATCACAGCAGGATGTTTGTAATACTATAAAAACGCGCCGCCCATCGGACAGCGCGTCAGTATCAAAGCTTATGTGACAATATATCACCCGAACAGATAAGCCAAAAGAATAAGGACTGCAATGGCGATGACAACGGCAATCGCAACCTTGATAGGCGATATGGGCGACTTTCCCGCGATCTTGCCGGTCTGTCCGTTTACGACAAATTTGTAAACAGTACCGTTGAATTTAAAGTTCGACAGCCAAATAGGCGCAAGAAGGTACTTAAAAGTAATATCAGAATAATCCGTATTCAGAACAAGGTTACGAACATGATCCGCATTATATCTCGAACGCAGCTCGCTGCTGAGATGACTGCGAAGCTTAGAATCGATAGCGACCTTAGCCTGGCCCCATCCCTCGTCGAGACCTACCGTATAGCGCTCTGCGGCAAAGCCCGCGATGAACTCAGGAGAATAGGGACGAAGTCTTGTGAAATCAAATACAGATACTCTCTTGATATAGGGATCGTTTGTTTTCTTGCTGGCATATACGATCTCATCGTCGATGAACTCAGCATAATTGCCGCTGTAATTTCTCCAACGAGTCTTAGTCTCATCTCCGTCCTTGTAGTCGAAACCGAGACTTACACTATATGTCGATGCTGTCTCGGCATCGTATGTCCAGTAAGGAAGATAAATGCCGTTAAAGTCCTTTGCTACACAAGCCTGCTTTGCCGCATTAGGTGCAAAGAGCTTCCCTCCCAGCCATTTTTTGAACAGCTCGGAAGCCTTCTCCTGGGAAATCTCAAAAGGAACAACACCGCCGGGGGCCATGATATCCTCATCATCATCAACAGGCATAATGTTGTTGGATCCACAGAAAGGGCAGCTGGCCGCAGTCTCCGCCTCATCGTAGACCGTCTCTCCTCCGCACTGCTTACAAACAATACTCTTCTTCTTCGTTCCCCAGTTCTGACTGGCACGAAGCTTGGCTGATTCAAAATCCTGTTCCTTTACGCTGTCAGAAGACATCTCTTCGGGAATCTCCCTTGAGAAACCACAATAAGGACACGCCATCTTCTTTATATCAGGATCGTACTGCAAGGTTGCTCCACAACTCGGGCACTTCTTATCGGTAATGTCTTCAGTTGTTGAGCTTATTATCTCTAATTCTTCATTATCACTCATAGTTCTATCCTCCTAATCACATATTAACGATTATAATTAATAAACTACAAAAATAAAAGATGACGGCGGCAAACCTATCTGCATCGCCCCGGGCACCGCCTTTGTTACCGGCTCTACTGCCAACGGCACATCTCCGTTCTCCGACAGACTGACCTGCTTACCGTCCTTAACATCAAAATAAAGGATATCGGCGCTTCTATTTAACAGCAGAAGAATATTCGAACTTCCATTCTCGATCTTATTATCGAAAAAGTCCTTGCCGCAGCTATCAGCAAATCTTCTGAAAGCCATTGCCTGCCCCTCGGCATACAAAGTCTCATAAAAACCGGTCTTTAATACATCATTCTCACTACGGAGAGCCGCAAGTCTCCTTACCAGCTCAAGGTTCTCCTCCTGCCTGCCGTTAAGTCTTCCCCATGGATATGTCCTTCTGTTGAAAGGGTCCTTATAGCCCTCCATCAGAACCTCATCGCCATAATAAACACAACATGCACCGATATATCCGATCTGAATGGCATAAGCCATCTGCATGAGTCTGGCACAATCATCAACAAGCTCCTCCGGAACCTTTAACTTCTGCTGTTCCTCCCGTTCTTCGCCAACTTCCGGAAGGGCCAACAAGGTCATGGCGCGAGGGACATCGTGAGATGAGATAAGATTCATGATGCAATAATAGCTTTCTGCAGGATATCGTTCTCTATAGCCTTCAAGGCGACTGTTAAATACCGAGGCATCTATATAACCGCACAGGAAATCAAGAACTGTACTTCTGAATGTATAGCCCATTACGGAATCATGGGTCCTTCCGAAAAGAAAATCTCTATATGAACCGTAGCTGCACTTATTGCTGGCATCCTCCCAGACTTCGCCGACAAGCATGCCCTGACCATCAGTCTTCGCTTTAAGTGTATCTCTCATCTGCCTTATAAAACTGTCCGGCAATTCATCGGAAACATCAAGTCGGATACCCGCTGCGCCTCTGGAAGTCCATGTATCGACTACGCCACCTTCTCCGAAGATAAAATTACGATATGAGAGATTATTCTCGTCAACATTAGGCAGATCCGGGAAGCCCCACCAGGATTCATAGGAGATGTTGCCTTCATCATCCCTATAGAATGAATACCATGAGCGGAACTTGCTCTCCTCACCTGTTTTATACGAACGGTAAGCTCCCACACCGCTATATCGATCAAACTTATTAAAATATCTGCTGTCTGCTCCGGTGTGACTGAAGACTCCGTCGATGATCAGCTTTATGCCAAGTTCAGATGCTTTTCGAGAAAGCTCATCGAAAGCTTCGTTACCGCCAAGTATCGGATCAACATTCAAATAATCGGCAGTATCGTAACGATGACTGGATCTTGCCTCGAAAATAGGATTCAAATAGATAATATCTATACCCAAAGACTTTATGTAATCCAAATGCTCAGTAATACCTCTGAGAGATCCGCCGAAGAAATCACAAGCAAGATAGCCGGTTGAAGGTTTGCCTTTGATATCTACATCCTCATACCAATCCTCGTGGTAGATCCTCTCCTCCCTGGGGGAGGCATTTATCAGCTCTTTGAAGGAGAACTCCGAGTCACGGGCGAACCTGTCCGGGAAGATCTGATAGATCATGGCTCCCTTCATATGATCGGGCGTCCTATAGCCCCTTTGATATACGGTAATCTGGAAAGCGTAGGGATACTTATCCTCCTCGGGGCCTACCCTCGGCGGTTCTTCCGACAGTCTTCCGCTGCCGTCCGGAGTATCGCCCTCAGCCACATAAAAGCGCGTGACGGATCCGGACTCGGAGGGCATATTGAACTTGAACCAGTAAAAAAGAAGACCGGGCTCATGAGGCAGGGCAAGCCTTACCTCATATCGCTTACGGTCTTCATAATCTTTAACATGACACATGGGCTCTTCCTGATATGAGAAATCATAGAGACCATATGTATAACATAAGGTTACATTATCAGCTTCCTTATCCGTATCCAGATACAGCAATACTCTGCCGTCTGTAGGCATTGCCCCAAAGGGCGTTCTGTACTCACTTCTTCTGGATGCGTGTCTGAAAGCCATCGGGATTATACCTTCTCCTCGTCTTTCTTCTCGCCCTTGGAAGCAGCAGTCTTCTTGGCAGCAGGCTTCTTAGCTGTCGTCGTCTTCTTGGCTGCAGGTTTCTTTGCGGCTGCCTTCTTGACCGGAGCTTTCTTTGCAGCAGAAGTCTTCTTGGCAGGAGCTTTCTTTACCACAGTTTCAGCCTTAGAAGGCTCCTCTTTGATCTCAGGCTCGATCTTAACTTCTTCCTTGCTCTCAACAGCAGTCTCAGTCTCGCTCTTATACTCGATACCTGTGATCAAGGAATAAAGACCTGCATACTCTTTGGCGCTCTTCTTCCAGGAATAATCGCCCTTCATGCCAGCCTTGATGATATTATCCCAAACATCCTTATGATGTCTGTAAAGATCACATGCATACTTCGTGATGAAGAGGAATTCATGCGCATTGATATTAGCAAAAGAGAATCCGTTGCCTTCACCTGTAAACTCGTTATAAGGAATAACTGTATCCTTAAGTCCGCCTGTCTCTCTTACTACCGGAACAGTACCATATGCCATGGATACCAACTGAGAAAGGCCACAGGGTTCAAACAGCGAAGGCATCAGGAAGATATCTGCCGCAGCATACATCGTATGTGCAAGACCTGAATCAAAATCAATGCAAGCGCACATCTTACCTGGGTTACGGGCAGCTGTATCAGCCAGGGCTCTCTCGTAGTAAGGATCACCTGTGCCGAGGACTACGATCTGCATTCCGTCATAGAGCATCTCATCCAATACATAGAGCAGGAGATCGAGACCTTTCTGATCTACGAGGCGGGAGATCATTACGCATAGAGGAGCACCGGGGTTGATCTCAAGCTGTAACTGTTCCTGAAGTGACTTTTTGCAGGCTGCCTTGCCCTCCTTATAATTAGTGATGTCATACTTCATCGGGATCTTATCATCAGTAGAAGGATTGTATTCCATATCGTTGATCCCGTTAAGAATACCGGATACCTTATATGCATATCTCTGCAATGTGTAATTAAGACCTTCTCCGTAATAGTCGGTCATTATCTCATAAGCATATGTGGGAGATACTGTAGTAACCGAGTTGGAATATACGATACCGGCCTTCATGAAGTTGATGGCACGATCCTTGATACAGAACTCGTCCCGTAAATATTCATCAGGCAGATCGAGCATTTCTCTTACCACATCGATAGAATGAACGCCCTGATATTTAAGATTGTGGATCGTAAAGACAGTCTGAACATTCGTATGGTAACCATGTTTCTTGAAATGAGCATCAAGGAGCATCGGCATCATACCGGTCTGCCAGTCGTTACAATGCAGAACATTAGGCTCGAAATTCATGAAGTCGCCCATGAAATCAAGTACTGCTCTTTGATAGAAGCAATATCTCTCTATATCGAAAACATACTCGACATAGACCTGATCAAAATTGAAATAGTACTCATTATCGATGAAGTAGAAGATGGTTCCGTTCTTTTCCATGGAGAAGAGTCCTGCATAAAGAGATCTCCAACCCATATGCACCATCTTCCAACCCAAGAAATTCAACTCGTCCTGGTACTTGATCTTGATCTTACGATACAGCGGCAGGATAACGCGCGCGTCTATCCCGTGCTTGTTCAATTCTACGGGCAAAGCTCCGACAACATCTGCCAAACCTCCAACCTTTACGAAGGGACTAACCTCCGAAGAAGCGAATAATACTTTGATCTTTTCCATTAAATACCAGCCCCCTTGCCAATTACTACAGGATAGTCGTGATGACCTACAAGTCTGACACCCGGTCTGACGAATGCATTCTTGTCGAGAATTACATTCTCAAGATGGCAATTCTCGGAAATGTGGGCATCCTGCATGACCACACAATTCTTGATGGTAGTATTCTTGGAAACGGTTACACTTCTGAAGATAATGGAATCTTCTACATTTCCATAGATTCGACAACCGTCGGAGAGGATGGAATTCTTAACATCCGACGTCTCGAAATAAAGTGTAGGAGCCTCATCCTTAACCTTCGTGTAGATAGGCTCACCGCTCCAGAAAAGGTCGTCTCTTACGGATTCATTCAGCAGGTTCATGGAAGCATTGAAATATGTCTGAACACTGTTGATCCTGAGTGCGACCCCGGCGTATTCGTAAGCATATACTTTAAGCTCGTCAAACATCTTAACCATCGAATGGATACCGAAGTGAGTAATACCGTGAGACATCTGCTTTGAGATTATATCAACCAGCATATCTCTTCTCAGACAGATAATACCCAGAGAACTCTTGTTGGAAGCCGCCTTCTGAGGATTATACAGCATATCCTTAACAAAACCATCTTCATCTACATCAAGGATGTAACTGGGGCTTCCGAACTTGGTAGCATCACGATTATACATAACCGTAAGGTCTGCACCGCTCTTCTCATGAGCTTCGATCATATCATCGAAAGTAGTATTCAGTACAACATTACTGTTGGCTACGATAACGAATGTAGTTCTTGATGTTCTCAAGAAATCAAGCACACCTGCCAATTCCTCGTCGCCGTTGATATTGGTAGCCTCGGAATTAACATAAGGCGGCAGGATATGAAGACCGTCATTCTTACGGTCCAGAGACCATGCAGCACCTGTTCCAAGGTGATCCATCAGCGACTTATACTTGTTGTATGTCAGAACACCGACATTCTTGATCCCGGAATTGACCATATTGGAAAGCATAAAGTCGATTATTCTGTAACGTCCGGCGAAAGGAACCGCGGACAAAGCTCTCGGACCGGATAACTCTCCGAGAGTGATCTTCTTATTGTCGGCCAGTATCAGGCCCATCGCATTATTAAACATTTATCGTTCCCTCCGTGAATTAAACTCTGAATGTACTCTGGATAACACTCTCTTCATCGGATACTTCAATATCCGAATCGATCATGCTGTTAGCAGGAATAACCGCGTTATCCTTGATGATCAGACCACGCTCGAAGACCGTGATACCCTGAGAACAGATCTTATGGTTCGTGTATGCACACTCGCCTTCCACATTGGGTCCCGCCTTGACATTCTTGCCGATGACAGTTCCAAAATCGACAATACATCTCTCGATATGAGCGCCTTCCTTAACGACTACGCCCGGGAGCAGGACACAGTCTTTGACAACTGCCCCCTTCTCTACGATAACTGACTCCGAGAGAACCGAATGCTCAACATCTCCGTGGATCCTGCAACCATCAGTCAGAGCAGAACTCTTAACCCTTCCGTCCTTTCCGATGAAGTGCGAAGGCTTTACGGGGTTACGGCTGAAGATCTTCCATGAACGGTCAACGAGATTGATCTCCTCAGGTTTATCAAGGATATCCATATTCGTCTCCCACAAGGAAGAAATAGTTCCTACATCCTTCCAATATCCTGAGAACCTGTAAGCGAAAAGCTTCTTGCCCTCACTCAAGAGCATGGGGATGATATTCTTACCGAAGTCGTTGTTGGAATTAGGATCAGCCTCATCCTTGATGAGCGCAGCCCTTAAAACATCCCAGGTGAAGATGTAGACACCCATGGAAGCGAGATTACTCTTAGGCTCAGCAGGTTTCTCTTCAAACTCATAGATGGAATCGTCGCCTTCAGTATTAAGTATACCGAATCTCGGAGCCTCCTCCCACGGTACTTCATAAACAGCTACTGTAGCGTCTGCCCCCTTAGCAATATGCTGCTTAAGCATAGCTGCGTAATCCATCTTGTATATATGGTCACCTGACAGGATAACTACATATTTGGGATTATTATCATCGATAAAATCCTTGTTCTGATAGATCGCATTAGCCGTACCCTTATACCAGTCACTCTTACCTGATCTCTGGTAAGGCGGAAGGATATAAGCGCCAGCATTATTACGGTCCAGATCCCAAGGATGTCCGTTACCTACGTATGTGTTCAGAGCCAGAGGCTGGTACTGAGACAGAACGCCTACGATCTCGATCCCTGAATTAACACAGTTTGACAAAGGAAAATCAATGATCCTGTAACGGCTTCCGAAAGGAACCGCCGGCTTTGCAATCCTCTTTGTCAGTACACCGAGTCTTGCACCCTGACCTCCTGCCAGTATCATCGCAACGACATCAGTTCTACCCATATATTGTTACCTCCAAATAATAATACTTCGTTATACTCCCTAAGCCTTAGTTCCTACTACTTCGGCTTATCGGCTTTTGCCTTATCCCCTGCTGTCTTTGTTTCAGTTGTCTTAACTTCAGCAGGCTTCTTCTCACTCTTCTTAGCGGCCGACTTTGCAGTCTTCTTTGCAGTCTTAGCGTCGGGCTTGGAAGCAGCTTTCTTCTCGATCTTCTTTTCGATCTTCTTAGCTTTCTTCTCAGGCTTCTTAGGCTCCGCTACCTTCATGAAGTAGATACCCGCGAGAGGCGGAAGATTAAGCTTGATGTAATAAGGCTTACCGTTATACTCCTCATCGACAGCTTCTACGCAACCGTTGACATCGGTGGCAGTGGGATAACCGCTTCCTCCGAAGGACATATCATCGGTATTGAGAACGATCTTATATGTGCCAAGCTCATATACAGGGATCTTGTATTCCTCCAAGGGCTGAGGAACCATGTTAAGAGCAACATATACATCCTTATATTCAGGCTCAGGACATGATCTCTTATATATGAATACATTATTCTTTGTATCGGACGCATCGATCCATTCAAAGCCTGCCCAGGTATGATCGTCTTCCCAGAGCTGAGGATGATCGATATAGAATCGGTTAAGCTTTGAATTAAAGTCCTGAAGCAGACGATGCGATTCATAATCGAGCATGAACCACTCAAGCTGCTCATAGTATCTCCACTCTATGAACTGACCAAACTCGGATCCCATAAAGTTAAGCTTGGCACCGGGATGACTCATCTGGTAGAGGAAAAGAGTCCTAAGAGAGGCGAATTTACGCCACACATCACCGGGCATCTTGTCTATCATGGAATACTTGCCGTGAACGACCTCATCGTGTGACAGGCTCAGAACATAATTCTCCGAGAAAGCATACATCATAGAGAAGCAGAACTGATCATGATGCCAGCCTCTCGCGTAAGAGTCAGTCGAGAAATAATCCAGCGTGTCATGCATCCAGCCCATATTCCACTTATGAGTAAAACCGAGGCCGCCTTCCTCAACGGGATGAGATACCTTAGGCCAAGCCGTGGACTCCTCAGCCACCATCATGACCGAAGGATACTCACGTCTTATCGTGCCATTAAGCTTCTTAAAGAACTCTATAGCCTCAAGATTCTCATTACCGCCATATTTATTGGGGATATATGATGTTCTTCCATAATCCCTGTAGAGCATGCTGCTGACCGCATCGACTCTCAGTCCGTCGATATGATACTCATCAATCCAGAAAATGGCATTGGAAATCAGGAAAGATACGACTTCATTCTTCGAATAATCGAAAACATATGTGCCCCACTCACGATGTTCTCCGATCCTTGGATCCGAATACTCGTAGCAGGGAGTGCCGTCGAATCTTACCAGACCTTCCAGATTCTTCGGGAAGTGAGCCGGTACCCAGTCAAGAATGATGGATATACCGTTCTGGTGCAGGACATCAACAAAATACTTAAAGTCCTCAGGCGTACCGAAGCGACTGGTTACAGCGTAATAACCGGTTACCTGATAACCCCAAGAAGCATCAAGAGGGTGCTCCAAAACAGGCATCAACTCGATATGTGTATAGTTCATCTTCTTGCAGTAATCAATAAGATCCAGAGCAAGTTCTCTATAGGTAAAGAAATTGCCGTCGGGATGTCTTCTCCAGGATCCCAGATGGATCTCATAGATATTGATCGGCTGGGGAGCCAGAGCATCCTTCTTATTCTTTCTGAAGTCTCCGTCACCCCATACATAATCGTCCGAATAAAGGATCGAGGCATTATTGGGTCTTGTCTCGAAGTGTCTGGCATAAGGATCGCCCTTGTCATATATGCGATTGTCTGCACCGACTACTCTGTACTTATATCTGTCCCACTGTCTGGCTCCGGGAATAAAGATCTCCCATATACCTGTATCGCCAAGACGGAACATCTGCGAAGCATCCGGCTCCCAATCATTGAAATCACCGATAACACTGACAGCATGAGCCTTGGGCGCCCAAACTCTGAAGATGAATCCGGAGTTACCGCTGTCATCCGTATGCGGATGTGAACCGAGGAAATTATAGCTCATATAATCCTCTCCACGGTTAAATAAGTATGCGTGGTCCATTACTTTCCTCCACTTACAACAGGTCGCTGCGATCCCCCTTCGGGGAGCGCAACAACTTTTCTCACATCTGATTATATAATAAAGAGACCACAAATACCAACTAAAATTACAAAAAAGCGTGATATTTTAAGTTCATTTTTGTGCACAATAACAAGAGGACAGTGCCTTAATCGTCATATTCACTGTCCGAATATCCTTGTAAAGCCATCCATTCCGTTGTAATCAGAAACGAAAGAACATTCCGTTATCAACCGGCCCTCTGCGTCTGTAACTCTGATGATGATATCGTAATCCTCGAGCTCCCGCACATCAGGCAAAACAGAATCCGCATCACTAGCTATGTTTATCTCGCCTTCATTTTCCCACTCATTTTCGGATATATCAAGACCGACGATATTGTTTATCAGAAACCTGATCTCATCGTCATCATAAACAGCAGATCCGGATGCGATCGATATCGCTACATCATAGCGTGTATCAGCTGCAAGCACCAGGCAGCCGTAAAGAGAACTGTTGGCAATCAACTGTTCATCATGAACTCTCCCCTGAGCTTCAAGATTCTCGTCAAAAAGCTCATAATCCGGGTCTCCCCGGTGATCTGTCAAGCCATAATTCTCCATTAGATAAGATGCCACATAACTGCTCCATTTATGAGCTCCGGCTGAATTCAAGTGACCGCTGTCCAACATGTCGGTACGGTAGTCCACTACATCGCATCTGACACCGTTAATGAAAGGGACATGGTATTCAGTTGCCAGATCATTTATCCAGTTAAGATATCTTTGCTGCTCCTGTGTGAGATAAAGAGGCGACGAGATAAGAACTACCTCTATCCCCTCTTCCTGACAGAATTCGATCATCTTCCGGATATATTCCACGCTGATCTCCGGCGGCATAGACTTATCATCCTCGGGCAAAAGATCATAACTGTCAAAAGGAAAAGTAAGTCTCTCAAGCTTCTCAGGCTCCACCTCACTTCCGTCGATCTGTGCCATAAGTTGTTGGTTGACATCCGCACCGAACTGAAGCTGATGTTCAACAGGCTTAAGATCATCGACTGACAGGCTGTCCCAACGAGAATGATAATATGAGAAAGGCATATACATTTCCATTTGATTCTCACCGTCATCCAAAAGGTCTTTTAGAGCCCTAAGCTTTGTAGCTGACCAGGGCATGGTATCAAGGCTCTGGTGCAGATATCCCATATGGAAATGTGAATATTTCTCATCGAAAAATACCGTATATACATCGATCAGCGCCAGTTCCGGCTTATGGACGGATGCAGCATTCCGAAGCACCCAATAATCAACAGGGATAGCCTGTCCGAAGTTTGCAAAATTATAGGAGCTGATCCCCTCTGCCTGCCATAATTCAAGCGGCAGAAGCCCCATAACGGCGTGGCTGCTGCCGAAGATATATACATCGTAATCGGAAGGATCGTCATAGAAATCACCAAGCTTTGCTTCTCCGGACTTATCACGCAATACATATGCTGCGCCGGATACAAAGAGCAACGTAAAGACAAGAGTCAGTAATACGGACATTATCTTGTTAAGCTTAGTCATAACTGTCACTGCTCCTTTCGTCAAAACTGGAAATAGATGAATGCGGATGCATCAAAGCCCACACCCCATATACCGATAACAAGGATCAAAGTAACGATCGCTGCCGTCAGCATGCATCTCGGCAGCATCGGCAAAGCCAGAAGCTTTCCTCTGATCTCTCCTCCGCGCAATTTGATCATATCTGCTGTCATAAGCAGCAGGATCCCCATCAGCATAACGATTATGTTAGCTGTATTCATGGATAAAGCATCGCTTACGCTCTCATTGCCGCTTGTCGTATGCGTAAAGATCCGTGAGATCATCTTAACCGCCGCCTTAAATCCGTTTGCTCTGAAGAAGAGCCAGGCCAGATCAGTCAGGATAAAGGTCACGATCACGGAAAGAACACAGCGTAAACGCCCCCCTATCTTAAGCACCGCGCAGGCCTTGTCTCTTGCAGGCTTTAATATGTCTCCCAGGACCTGATACAAACCGCACAGACCGCCCCAAACAACAAAATGCCATGCTGCGCCGTGCCAGAGTCCGCTGACCCAGAAGACGATCATGAGATTTAAGTATTTTCGATAACGGCCTTTGCGATTGCCGCCTAAGGGGATGTACAGATAATCCCTGAACCATGATGACAGAGAAATATGCCACCTTCTCCAGAAGTCGGCAGATGATCCGGCAAGATAAGGGGAATTGAAATTCTCCATCAACTTGAATCCGAGGATCTTTGCGGCACCGATGGCGATGATGGAATAACCTGCAAAATCACAATAGATCTGAAAAGCGAACAGCACTGTCGCAAGGATGATCATGAGGCCGCTGTGAGAAGTGTAATCGTTATATACCGAATCAACTGCTATAGCGATCCTGTCTGCCAGTACTACCTTGAGAAAGTAGCCCCAAAGCATAAGATAAAGACCGTCTCTTGCTCTCTCATAATCAAAAGAATGCTCCTGATTCACCTGAGGAAGAAGATTCTTACTTCTCTCTATAGGCCCCGCTACAAGCTGCGGAAAGAAAGACACAAAGAGAGCATATTTAAGGAAATTCCTCTCCGCCTTTATCTCTCCCCTATAGACATCCATAGTGTAGCTTAAGGCCTGGAAAGTGTAGAAAGATATGCCAACCGGCAGGATCAAATCGCTTCGACCGAGGCTGACGCTGTTTCCCGCAAGATCCATTAATCTTTCCGTCAGATCGATCGTCATATTAAGATATTTGAAGATAAAGAGCACGCTCAGGTTCAAGATAAAACTTCCCGCAACACAAAGCTTCTTGTAGCTTAGGGGGTCTTTGATCTGTTTGTGTTCCGCTCCTTCTATCAGCCGTCCGCCCGTATAAGTTATTGCCGTTGAGAATAGCAGTAACAAAAGATAGGCGGGGTTCCATTTCATATAGAAATAGTAACTTGACGCCAAGAGCCAGATATATTGATCCTTCTTCGGGATGGCGTAATATACGAGAACGCACACCGGGAAGAAGACCAGGAAACTCAATGAATTAAAAAGCATGCATTGATTATAGAACAATTTTGCCGTAAGAGATAGACACAAGTCTTAAGGCTTAATACATTACTGTCGATGCCACCAGTTTAAGATTGCCTGTAAGGCTTATATTCCCGAAGTCACAGGGAACGATAAAGTGATCGCCCTTGGATATCGGATGCTCATTTATCTCACCGAAGCCGTCTACAACACTCATGTTAAGGAATGGAAATGGCTGCTTGAGTCTGAGACTCCCTCCCACCCTGATCTCGAAGACCGTATAACAACGGCAGGCAAAGAGTTCCAAGACAAAACTCTCGCCAAGTCGTCCGTCGCCCATGAGATTTCTTATATCTGCAGCTGCAGATAAGGTCGAAGGCTTACGGGGGCGCTCAGCCGGCACTCTGATGTTGTCGATACATTTGTCTATATGAAGCTCTCGCTTATTTCCGTCTTTATCGACTCTGTCGTAATCATAAAGGCGATAAGTAAGATCACTGCTCTGCTGAGTCTCCAGGATCATCGTGCCCGCCTTTATGGCATGTATGGTACCGGGGTTGATCTGCAGGAAGTCTCCGGACTTAACCGGTATCTCGCAGAGAAGATCATCCCATCTGCCCTCCGAGATCATAGTCTTCAATTCTTCCTCGGTTCTTGCATTGTGACCGTAGATTATGGAGGCAGTCCTGTCGCAGTCCAGGATATACCAGCATTCTGTCTTACCAAAAGGCTTGCCCTCCACCCTGCGGGCATAACTGTCATCCGGATGCACCTGAATACTCAAATCTCCGGCTGCATCGATGATCTTGACCATTAAAGGAAACTGCTCGTAATTCAGCCCGCCGAAAAGCTCCCTGTCCTCACTCCAGAGCTGCGCCAAAGTCTTCCCCTCAAAGGGGCCTTCCGCGACGCATGTCTCCGAACCGGGAACAGCGCTGATCCCCCAGCACTCGCCTATTCTGGAGTCTTCGCCGACATCATAGCCGAAATCCCGGCTCAAGCGGTTACCGCCCCATATCTTCTCCTTAAGGACCGGACGCATAAAGAGGATCGTATTCTTTTCCATCTTAACTCTCCCACACTGAAGGACCGAAGGAATCAATAAAAGAACTCAGTTCATCGGCCATTTCCTTTGCCTCGCTTATCCTCAGATGCCCGGGCGTAGCCTTGCCATTGCGTTCAAAACGGTAGTTTACAATCTTAGGATCACTCAGATTCATGCTTACCTCTCTTATCGCCCTGTCCCAGGCTTCATCATGATCAAGAAGCGTCGTCATGCTTATTATCAGAGCCTCAGGATAGATCTCTCTTAACCTTGCAAGGAAAGCCCCGTAAGATCGGCGCCAGGCATCTGCCCTGTTCCCGTCATAATCATCCGCCATAAAATCGTAGGGATGTGCATCATTCTGACCTATTGCCAGCAGCACCACATGCGGGATATATTGTCCAAAGTCCCAGTAGCTTATTTCACCATAGAAAGGGTCATAGCTGATCTTGTCATAGATATCCCACATTCCGATGGCGCCGCCCTTGTCACCTTCATGAAACCAGCCGGTGCCGTGATCTAACGCAATACCTCCCTGAGCAATATCATGGATCCGGGCATTCAGTTGCCTTGCAGTCATCCACGCAAATGAATAATAGGCATCGGAAAACTCTCCGTTATGCATAGGATCTGTTTTTCCCGTATATTCGATCGCCTCAGATACCTCTCCGGCCGACACGCTGTCACCGTAAACTTCGATCCGTCTTACCGGAGCTTTAAGTCCCTCAATGATCTCCGGCTCATCTCCTTCAATAACAAACTTTTCGAAAACGATCCGGTTACAGGAATCCTGCCGTTTATAGAGCATAAGCTCATGTGTGCTGTCTCCGGGGAATTCCGCCAGCAGCAGGCTGTTTACACCCTCATTGATCTTAAGCTTGCCGTGAACTCCGTCTATGATATATCCGATATAAGCATCCCAATATTCGCATCTTGCCCTGATCACGGCAGTGATCTTACGAGCCTTGAATCTGACAGTTACGGAAGTCGCCGGATAGACAAACAGAGGTAAGCCTTCCTTTGTTTTTCCTATTCTGCCTGAATATAAAAGCCTGTTGTCCGATGCCTCGATTATCATATTTAGCGTCTCCCGATCTCTGTATCTGACAGCTCAGTCTTACTATTCTCTTTTATGTAGTCGATTATCTCATCAACCGTCGTGAAAGCAAGCCCCACATAGCTGTCCGCAGCGCCATAATAAAGCGCTATCCTGCCGGTGACGGGATCGTGTATTGTGGCACAGGGAAAACATACATTGGGAACAAATCCCTTCTCCTCATACCATTCTTCGGGTGTCAGTAGATAATTGGCACAGCGATATTTGACAATGGAGGGATTATCAAGATCGAGGATTGCACCCCCAACGGAATAGACAAAGCCGTTACAGGTACTGCTGACTCCGTGATAGAAAAGAAGCCAGCCCTCATCGGTCTCGATGGGAGCAGCACCTCCGCCGATCTTAACGCTTTCCCACCAGTTCTCCCCGCGACTCATAACATGACGGTGTCTGCCCCAGAATTCCATATCCGGGCTCTCGCTTAGGAATATATCACCGAAGGGGGTATGCCCGCTGTCCGACGGTCTTGAGAGCATCAGATAATTGCCGCCGACCTTACGCGGAAAGAGCACAGCATTACGGTTAAACGGAATAAAGGGGTTCTCGAGACGGGTAAATGTCTTAAAATCTCTTGTCTCGGCAATTCCGATCGCCGCCCCGTAGAAATCCTGACACCAGATCAGATAATAAGTAAAATCAACCTTCACCAGTCGCGGATCATAAGCATACCTCGGCATGAATTCTTTGCCGTCCCTGTCGATAAACCTTATCTTCTCCTCATCAATATCCCAGTTAATTCCATCGCAAGATCTGCCGAGATAGATATGAGGGATGCCGTCTACCTGCTCTCCGCGGAAGACGCCGATAAAAGCTCCGTCATACGGAATTACAGCGCTATTAAAGATCCTGGCCACGCCCTTTACCGGGTTTCTTCCGATTATCGGGTTCCCCGAATAACGCCAGATGGGAGCGTGCCCCTTGTGGTCCGCCGGCTTATCCTGCCAAGGCATATTGGCTACTTCAGAAGAAAAGATCTTGTATTTACTCATAAACCCGCCTCCTTTAATAATTCAAGATTACGATCTATCATCTCCGTCCTCTGCTTGACACAAAGGCTTGACCGTCCGGGATCTGACGGCGTAGCAAAAACGTAGTCCGTAAGGCGCTCTATCGTTGATGTCGCCACATGAAGCCTTGTGTCGGAAGAGGCGTAATATATGAAGACCTCTCCCTTCTCGTTGACTATGGCGCCGTTACAGAAGACTACGTTTGATACGTCGCCGCTTCTCTCCTCCCCGCGAGGCCCCAATAACATGCCCGAGGGCTCCGCGATAACCTTGGAGGGATCAGCTAAGGAGGTCGCAAAACAATATAGGACATAACGCAGACCGGCAGCTGTATTTCTTACACCGTGAGCGATATGTATCCAGCCGCGCTCTGTTTTGATCGGCACAGCTCCGGCACCGTTCTTTGCTTCCGTTATAGTGTGATATTTACGAAGACTCGTCATCTTCTCTTCATCGATCACTGCGTGTGTGATATCGTCACAGAGACCAAAACCGATCCCGCTTCCTTTACCGGTATCGATAAACCCATCCATAGGTCTGGTATAGAAAGCATATTTTCCTTCTACGAATTCCGGATGCAGTACGACATTTCGCTGTTGAGGGGAATTAAGAGTAACAAGGTCATCAAGTCTTTCCCATGTCCTGAGATCCTTGGTCCTGACTATTCCCGCGCAAGCGATCGCCGCCGACAGATCATCAGAATCCCGATCCTTTCTCTCGGAGCAGAAGATACCGTAGATCCAGCCGTCCTCATGAGCCGTAAGCCTCATATCATAAACGTTTGTCTCTTCAGAATATGTGTCAGGAATCAAGACCGGATGGTCTGTAAAGCGAAAATTATCTATGCCGTTGTCACTCTCGGCTATGGCAAAAAAGGATTTTCGATCATTACCTTCGACTCTGGCTGCCAGACAATACTTGCCGTTCAGATAAATGGCACCGGAATTAAAAACGGCATTAACTCCCAGCCGCTCGATAAAGAAGGGATTAGTCTTGCTGTCGAGATCGTACCTCCAGATAAGCGGAACATGTTCCCTTGTAAGCACCGGATACTTGTAACGGCTATATATACCGTTATATTCTCCGGTCGGCTCGTTCTTGCGTCCCAAAAGCTCTTCCTGCTTTTTAAGCTCGCTAAAGTATTGATCGCAGATAGCCATATCAGATGTCCTCCAGCCTTCTTATGACCTCGATACACATTCTGCCGTTGTGATATGGGCACTTCCATGGATCTGCCAGAGGCTGGGTCGGATCCGGCCTTCCGTCTGCTCCGATCTCCCCGTACCATTCAGCCGGATGACCTCTGTGATCTATCTGAAAATCTCTGATAAACTCCCATTCCCTCAAAACAGCATCGATATATTTCTTCTCATCAGGATGTTTAGCATAAGCGTTCAAGAATCCGATAACAGTCTCAGCCTGTACCCACCAGACTCTTTTATTGTTGACGACACCTTTGTCGCACTCATTGGCAAGCGATCTGCCGTCGAAAGCAGTCTCGTAAATGTTTTCCGACAGAGCGTCGGAGATCTGCTCCATCATTCGCGTAAGAGACGGATCACCTATTACCTCCAATGTCCTGTCCAGAAGCCAAGAGGTCTCTATATCATGCCCATAGGAATGAAGATCGATTATGGAATTATAATCCTCATCGAAAAAGACCTCCTGCCTTCTAAGTCGCGGGTTATAGATCTTGTTCTTAAAGATCTCCATAACACGTATCATCTGCCCTCTTATCCCCACATCTTCCGTCGCCTTATACAGCTCCGTATAGGCCTCCATGACATGCAGCAGCGTATTCATGGTCTTATCCGCCATAACCCCGTTCTCGCTGAGCTTGTCGTTGCCGGCGGGCGTAAAATCAATATTGAAGGCTTCGAGATAGCCCTTGTCATCCTTGCAGCGGCTCTCGATAATATCGTAGATCATACATGCTGTTCCTAAGGCCTCTTTATTGCCCGAAGCACGATAATAAGACGCCAATGAGTAGACTGCAAATGCTTGATTATAAGTATGTTTGGTCGTGTCCAGGGCTTTGCCGTCAAAGCTGACCGACCAAAGGACTCCGCCATTTATCTTATCGAGGAACGCCGATCTCATAAAATCAAAAGCGTGATCTGCGGCTGCCAGGATCTGAGCTGCCTTAAGATCTTCTGCCGCCAGATCAGCATCCGTCAGCAGACCATCCTTATACAACAGATAGCAATTCGAGAAGAACCAGAGTATGCGGCTGTTTAAGATACACCCCTTCTCAGCCTGCTTATCCACATCGCGTCCATAGCCGACATAGCCGTAAAAACCGCCATTGTCAACGTCCTTAAGAGCAAGCCAGAAAGGGATTATATCTCTAAGCAGGTGCTCCTTGATCTCACCTCTCATCTTATAGGTCTCATTGGGATAGATCGGGTTCTTCATAAGCTTACCTCCGTAGTCTTACCGCAAGTCATTTGCCATCTACCCGAATATTATCGCGTCGATTAAATTTAGTCAATAGTTTAAGTTAATTTAATTTGGATAATTTACTTTTCTCGAAAACCCTCTGCTTTTCCCGGCAGACTTCCCTGTCCATAGGGAATAGTTCCGGGAAAAAGCAATAAATTTCCCGGTAGACTTCCCTGTCCATAGGGAACAGCTCCGGGAAAAACCAACAGATTTCCCGGCAGACTTCCCTATCTATAGGGAATAGTTCCGGGAAAAACCAACAAAAATTCCCGGCAGGCTTCCCCATCCACCGGAAAGTCTGCCGAGAACAACTGACCAACAAACTTAGAGCTCAGCTACGCTATCCTTGATGACCATATGTCCGCTGATTGAATGGACTCCGCCCGCATAAGGCTCGCCCTTGATCTTACTTATTATTGTATCCACTGCACGATCCGCCATTCCGCGCACATCTATCTCGTAGGAGGTAACTGCCACATCGCAGCTGCCCGGTGCCAGATAATTATCAAAACCCGCAACGGAGATATCTTCCGGGATCTTATACCCCATACCCTCAAGTTTACGGATCAGGCATGCCGCCGTCAGATCACAATTGCAAAAGAAAGCGGTCGGCAAGTTATTTTTCTTAAGCTTCATGACAGAATCCGATACTACACCGTCTGAAGTTCGATCCTCGTAACGCTTAAGCCTACTCGTATCTGCGCCATGTTCACTCATAGATTTAAGATATCCCAGATATCGGTCCATAATAGAACCGTTTGCATTTATGCTGCCTACAAAAGCTATATCTCTGTGGCCCATGTCCCAAAGATAATTAGTCATGTAATAAGCTCCGTAAAAGCCATCCGATATAACAGCATCCGCCTCACTGTTGTCAGTACAGAAATCCAGAAATAAAAGAGGCACATGCGCCCTTTCTCTGATCTTCTCGATATAGTCAGGATCTGTCTTGCCTATAATGATTATGCCGGAAGCACGACCGTCCTCGACGATCTTCGGCAATACCGATGCTTCTATCATACCGTCGTTGATAGTCTCAAGCATAGTAACTGCTCCACGAGAAGTAGCCCGGGTCGACAGGACCTGATACATATGCAGGTAGAAGGAATCGTACTTGCCCAGATACATGTCATGTATCAGAACCCCCAGGCTGTAACCCTCAAAAGCCGTTACCCCGGCAATGGCGGAGGGCTGCTTATAGCCCAACTCGTCAGCTATGTCTCTTATACGGCGGCGCATCTCTTCGCTGACGCCTTTTTTGCCGGCGAGCGCTTTGGATACTGATACTATGCTGACTCCTGCACGCTCCGCGATATCTGCCAGTTTGACTGTTTTCGACATGATAGATCCCTCGATTAAAATTAGCTAAATTTAGCTTCATTTAACCAAAGAAAAACAAAAAGGTCAATCGTGAACTATGATCAGCCCGCAATAACCGGAGCGATCTGAGTCTGACTTGTCTCGCTCTCGCTTGTCTCCGCAGCTTCTTCCTGTTCCTCAGCCTGCTCCTCCAGAAACTCTTCATATTCAGAATAGGTCATGGCTACATCCGAGCCTTTAAGCAGTGACTCAAGGATACAGAAGGTAACATTATTGACTCGGATCTCAAGGCGATCCTCTTCCTCGGTGCGATATATCTCATCCAAAACCTTCATGGAATCAAGCTGGGTTCCGCGGATCATGCCGCCATATGCCTGAAGTGTAAGGTTCTTTGTCTCTTTCGTCTCTTCGAGCTTCTCATAGTTATAATCAAAACTATCGAAAAATACTATTTCTGTTCCCGGCTTATCGAAAACAACATAATCTGAGGGATTTGCCGATACTTCACGATAAAGATCCGTCTTGCCGTCACCGTTAAGATCCGTCTGATAGTTCGACTCGTTATAAAGCAGGTTAAAGCCGTAATTGGAGGACAGCATATTATCGTAAGCCACATCGTAGACCTGGTAGAGCTTACGTCTCATGGCATACTTCTGATCTGTTATCAGTGAATTATATCCCGAAGAAGCATATATCTTATCCCCTCCGTAGATACTGTCGACACAATACATGACCTCGATAGCCTGCTTTTGTTCATCTGTAAGTGAATCATAGAAAGCTCTGGCACCCGCATAATTATCTCCGCCGGCACCAAAAGCCACGATCACGACATCAAAACCCACATTTGTGTATTCTTTAATCTGCGCCGCGGCCGTCATGAGGCAGGCCACCCCCGATGCATTTCCGGAGATACCGTCATAGTCAGCTCCCGAATTAAGCGGAGTATCATAATGAGCTCCGATAACAGCGGTACGTCTTGTATCTTCATATGAGCCGTTCTCATCAAGATCCCCGACAAAGCCTTTGCCGTCGATCCTGATGATGTAATTATGGGATGTAGCGCCTCCGATACTCTTAAACTCCTGAGTCTCAACCTCATAGCCCAGATTCTCGAATTCCGACCTGATCATCTCGCCTGCTCCGCTCTCTCCTACAGAGTAAGCAGCTCTGTGAGGATATGAACTTGCCAGTTGGCGGGCAAAATCAGCACCGTAACTGCCATATTCCGATGTCCTCTTCTCTTCTTCGGAAGAACCGCACGCTGCCAAAGGCATACAGAAAACAATTGCCGCCAAAACAGCTGTAAAAGCTCTTTTTATGATCCCTTTGTTATTAAAAATAATCATTCTTATGTATTATTCTCCCAATCACTTATTACGGACAATCTCTTGCCGAGGATCTCAAGAGCCTCCTGTCTGTCCACTTCGCGAACCTCCCACAAGCCTCCGTCAGACTCGATGAAATCCACTATCTCCATCCTCTGTCCCATTCTTCCTATCTGCTCTCGCAGATTCTTCATTATCATCTTTCCGGATACTCCCTGAAGCATTACCGGTAATCCCAAGGCTTCATATATGCGCTTCATGGGTGTGCGGCGTCTCTCATCAACGGATGCCAAAAGCGACAAGGCAAGGGCTTCACCCTCGCTGTAGTTCATGAATCTGAAATAACCTTCAATAGCCGCTGCGATCTCGTTACCGAGAGTCAAAAGTAGCGGATTCTTTTTCTCTATCTCAGTCCTCGCCGCATATATGTCATTTAAGTATTCCCTGAGATTACCCGGGTCCGACAGCTTAAGCATCAGATTAATATCTTCGAGGATAGAATATCTGATAACCGAGGCATAACCGTTAAACTTAACCGCTTGAGGAAGATTAGATAAGAAAGACGGATCAGCAAGCACCACATCCGGCTCTGTCCTGACCGAGATCTGATCCTTACGGCTGCCACAATTAAGGAAGGCCTTACCGGATACGCAAACCTCTGTCATGCCGCATAAAGTCGTGGGAACTGACATAAGCCGAATTCCACTGTCTATAGTACCCGCAACGAAAGCCGCCACATCACCGACTCCTCCGCCGCCTAAGGCAATTATCCAATCGTCGCGCCCGTAATCTCCGTCATTTATATACCTGAAGACCGTCTCTACAGCGCTAAGGCTCTTACCGGACTCCTTGCACTCAACCGGTACCAATACGGGTTTTATCCCTCTCTCGATAAACTGATTCTCAAATCGATTATAGTAATAACCACTGACTATCCTGTCTGATACGACCGCAACTTTGGGAGCAGACGCTCCCTCTCCCGAAGTGTGCTCAAGAATATAGGATGCAGCAAAATCAAAGGCTATATCCTTGCCGCAGTAAGCATCGTATTTACGGTTAGTCGTCAGTTTGTCCATAAAGGATTCTCGCTCCGATTCATATTTACTGTTGTATCATATCACTTTATCCGTCAAAAGTGGTACAATACTCCCGTTATTATAATAATTAACCCAAAAGGACGGATGACCTGACACTATGAAGATCAGAACAAGATTTGCACCCAGCCCCACCGGATTTATGCATGTGGGCAACTTAAGAACAGCTCTTTATGAGTACCTGACGGCCAGACACGGAGGCGGCAGTTTTATCTTAAGGATCGAAGATACCGACCGCGAGAGATACGTCGAGGGAGCTACGGATATCATATATAAGACACTGGAGACAGCAGGCATCAGCCACGACGAAGGTCCTGATGTAGGCGGAGATTACGGACCTTATGTCCAAAGCGAGAGACTTGGACTTTATAAGCCCTACGCCGAGCAGCTCGTTAAGGAAGGCAAAGCATATCGTTGTTTCTGCTCCAAGGAGAGGCTTGAAGCCTTAAGAAGCAGCGCCAAGGAAGGCGAAGTCATCGGTTATGACAGACACTGCCGCGACCTGCCCGAAGAGGAGATCGAGGCAAAACTTGCCGCAGGCGTTCCCTACGTCATCAGACAGAAGTCCCCCCTTACCGGCGAATCTACATACCACGACTGCGTATATGGCGATATAACAATTCCCAATGAGGAACTGGACGATCAGATCCTCATCAAAGCGGACGGCTACCCCACTTATAATTTCGCTAATGTAATCGATGACCATACGATGGGCATCACACATGTTGTAAGAGGATCCGAGTATCTCTCTTCCACGCCCAAGTACAACGCGCTCTACGAGGCCTTCGGCTGGGAGATCCCTACTTATATCCACCTGCCTCTCATTATGGGTAAGAGCGTGGATGAGAACGGCGAGACTGTTGTTTCCAAGCTTTCAAAGCGCCACGGGTCAACGGGATTTTTCGATCTGATCGAAGAGGGTTTCCTGCCTGAGGCTATCATTAACTATATTGCGCTTCTCGGTTGGGCTCCTGCCGATACGAGGGAGATCTTCAGTATGGACGAGCTGATCGAAGCATTTGATATAAACGGGATCAGCAAGTCGCCGAGTGTTTTCGACTATGATAAGCTCGAATGGATGAATGCCGAATATATCAAGGCAATGTCGTCCGAAGAGTTCAATGAGAATGCCAAGCCCTATTACGATAGGCTCGGCATCAAGGAAGAGCATTACGCTCTCTTGGAAGAAATGCTCAAGCCCAGGATCACACGGTTCACACAGATCGAAGAAAAGCTTGAGTTCTTAAAGAGCCTGGCAGACTACGATATAAGCCTTTATGAGCACAAGAAGAGCAAGTCCACAAGAGAGACATCCATTGATGCTCTGACAGCGGCTATTCCGCTTCTGGAAGAATGCAATTGGGAGCGTGACGCTATAACCGAGCTTCTTATGAACCTGGCTGCTTCAAAAGAGGTCAAGAACGCCATTATCATGTGGCCTGTCAGGATCGCTGCGGCAGGTGTCGCAGTAACGCCCGGCGGCTGTTCAGAAGTCCTGATCCTTCTTGGTAAGGACGAAGCTTTGAGAAGGCTTAAGATAGGTCTCGAAAAGCTCCAGGCCTAAGTAGCGAAGGCATCCTATAACAAATCATTTTACGGGAGATAAAAAAATGGCTGAAAGCAAACATTTTATTCATGAGATCATTGACGAGGAGCTCAAGGAAGGCGGACGTTGTTACGGCAAGACCGTCCATACGCGCTTCCCTCCTGAGCCGAACGGCTACCTGCACATCGGTCACGCCAAGGCCCTCGAGATAGACTTCGGTACGGCCGAGCTTTACGGCGGCATGTGCAACCTGCGTATGGATGACACGAATCCGACCAAGGAAGACGAAGAGTACGTCGAGGCTATCAAGGAAGATATCCACTGGCTCGGTCACGACTGGGGTGACCGCTTCTTCTATGCATCTGATTATTTCGAAAAGATGTACGGATTTGCCGTAGAACTTATCAAGAAGGGCCTGGCTTATGTATGTGAGCTGACACCCGAACAGATGAAAGACATGCGAGGCGATATAAATACACCTGCCACAAGCCCTTACCGTGACCGTCCAATCGAGGAGTCACTGGAACTCTTCGCCAAGATGAGAGCCGGCGAGATCGAAGACGGCAAGATGACACTGCGCGCCAAGATCGATCTGGCATCCGGCAACTTTAACATGAGAGACCCGGTCATCTATCGTATCAATCGTCTCCCCCACCACAGAACAGGTACCGAGTGGTGCATCTACCCGATGTATGACTTTGCTCACCCCATTGAGGATGCATTGGAAGGCATCACCCACTCCCTCTGTTCACTTGAGTTCGAGAATCACCGCCCTCTCTACGACTGGGTCGTAAACAATATCTCTGTTGAGACCAAGCCCCGTCAGATTGAGTTCGCACGTCTCGGTATAACACATACGGTCCTGTCCAAGCGTAAGCTCCGTAATCTGGTCGAGAACGGCCTGGTATCCGGTTGGGACGATCCCCGTATGCCCACCCTCTGCGGCTTAAGGAGGCGTGGCTATACACCTCAATCCATCCGTGATTTCCACGAGCGCAACGGCGTATCCAAGGTCAATTCCGTCGTTGAGTACGCCTTCCTGGAGTACTGCCTAAGAGAAGATCTCAATAAGACAGCCAAGAGAGCAATGGCGGTCATAAATCCGGTTAAGCTGATAATCGATAACTATCCCGAAGGTCAGTCAGAGTCCTTCACGGTAGAGAACAATCCCGAGCGCCCCGAGGACGGCACACGCGAAGTAACTTTCACTCGTGAGTTGTGGATCGACCGTGATGACTTTATGGAAGAACCGGCCAAGAAGTATTTCCGCCTCTTCCCCGGTAACGAAGTCCGCCTGAAGTCCGCTTATGTCATCAAGTGCACAGGCTGCGACAAGGATGCAGACGGCAACATCACTGCAGTTCACGCAGAGTATGACGTCGACAGCCGCGGCGGCAACACCGCTGACGGCCGTAAGATCAAGGCAACCATCCACTGGGTAGATTCGGCAACAGCCGTTGATGCGGAGATCCGTCTTTACGACCGCCTCTTCACCATCGAAGCCCCTGACCTGGCTGACGTAAACTATCTGGATTACATCAATCCCGACTCGCTTACAGTCGTAACAGGCGCCAAGGTCGAAGCAAGCCTTGCAGATACCAAGCCCGAGGAAAGATTCCAGTTCTTAAGAGTCGGCTACTTCTGCGCCGACAACAAGGACTCCAAGCCGGGACACCTGGTATTCAACCGCGCAGTATCGCTGAAGGACAGCTATAAGCCGCAGGCTTAAACAGATTCGAAAAGTACAGAAGGCCGGCTCAGAGTGAGCCGGCCTTTTTGGTTTTTAAAACATTAACACAATAACCTTATTGTTTAAGAACGTTCCAATTATCCTTGTATTCATCATTATATAAAATGAAATTGCGGACACTATTATCCTTATGCGGTTGCCCTTTTGCTCCCGGTTGTTTCAACCACTCTTCGTATTCTTTTTTCACTGTCTCAGCAACAATCTTGCTTGGAACTATGTAATACTGTGGCATATCAAGACCGTTAAGTATAACAAAAACATAATACATATTATCGGATTGCAAAGATTCTGCTTTCTTAGTCAATCTCCACTTATGAAGTTTCTTTTCTTTTCCACCATCAGTTAGATATGTGTCGTTGGATGTTTTAACCTGAATAGCCAATTGTCTCTTCGGATCAGTTTTATCTATAGCCAAAATATCATAATCCGGGGTATTGGTTAGTGTAAAACCAACTGTAAAGCCTCTTCGCATCAACTCTCCCGCAACAAAGCATTCACCTGCATTTCCAACTGTAACAGTATCCATACCTGTTTCCTCCTATTTATTTTAATATTCCATATTCAGCGCATATCCCGGCCCATTCGGCTGAGCCGGCAAAGCCCTGAAATACTTCTTCTCTGCTGGCGCCTGCTGACAGGCGGCCAATCCAGTCTGCAAAGCCTCCAAGATCAGGCTCACGGTTCATAAATGTCCTATAAAGCCTTGTCACGTATTCTGCATCACTGTAGCCTGCCGTCATAAATTCGTTACTGAAGAAGAATCCATGAGCAGCATCAGAACCTGAGATCTGCATGTTGGCAAGCTGCCTTGACCAATCTTCGAGACCACCTTGATCAGCTGGTCTTCCAAGGCAGGTCGTATATAGCCTTGTAGCAAAATCAATGATCTGCTGATTGGGTTCTATCGTTATGTTAGGCACGCCATTACCTCCGGACGCTATTCCGTAACGCAGGCACAGGTTCGCCCACTCAGTAGAATTGATGAAGCCGTCCAAAACGTTTTCACGCGATGCGCCGTTAGAGAGCTGAGTCATCCAGCCGTTATAACCTCCCTCATCGGGATCACGATCGAAAAAAGTATGATAAAGGCGGTTAACAAACTCGTGATTTGACAGGTTCATATTGATAAACTCGTCACTCAGGAAGTACCCTCTGGCAGCCTCACCGCCGGTGATCTCACCACTGGATATTCTTTGGATCCAATCAGCCTTTCCGCCCGGATCCGATGGTCTGCCAAGTGCTACAGAATACAGACGTTCTACAAATCCGGCTACTCCGCCCTCATCAGGCACCTCAGTAGGTATTGCCGTTGGCTTAACAGTCGGTGTAGCTGTCGGAGTCGCTGTAGGCTTGCTAGTAGGTGCACTCGCTGAAGTGGGACGAGGTGTATTAGTCGGCATATTTGGCTTTCGTGTAGTACCATTAGGAACTGTCGGAGAAGGTGTTGAAGTAGCTCCTGTAGGTACAGGAGTAGCAGACTGTGTGGGCGCAACCGAAGGAACAATCTCGGTTGGCACAGGAGTAGGATTTCCTGTTGGAGCTGTACTTGGAGTTCCTGAAGGCTCCGTGTCACTATTAATGAAAGAAGCCTTTATAGCAACAGATTCTTCAGAGTCAGGCATGGTATAGTAGTACTTTCCGTCAGAATCCGGTTTGATTTCAATATTGGTATCCCCGTAAGTAATGCTAACTTTTTCTGTTAGGAAATCATCAACAGGTGACACTATGATTTCAATAGTTTCATTGGGATACGATTTTGAAGGACCAAAGACTGTTCCGTTGCCTTCACTGATGTAGTTTACTTCGTAATAGTAAATAATATTATCAATATGTGTGTCTGGAAATGCATCTTGGCTGTAACTATTCTCATCCACTATAACTGTTGACAAATTACAGTTTTCAAAAGCACCTTTGCCAATAGTTGTAACACTCTCAGGTATGATAATAGTACTGAGACCTGTACAACCAGAAAAAGCTTCTCTTCCAATTGAAGTAATATTATCTGGAAGTTTAATATTTGTTATTTCAGAGCATTTCAAAAAAGCACAATCACCAATCGAAGTAACACTACTTGGAATAGTTATATTTTTTAACCCCGTACACTCATAGAAACAGCAATCGGCAATTTGGGTAATACCCTCTGGAATAATAATATCAGTCAAGTTAGGATTTCTACCAAACGCCCAAGTCTCTATAGAAGTAACGCTGTCTGGAATAATTATACTTGTTATACCTGAGCAACCATTGAAAGCTGCTCTACCAATTGATGTAATATCACCTTCAAAAACAACTGACTTAATCTGTTCTTTGCATGCTGCCCAAGGAACATTAGCTACTTTATAGTTTGTCATATCACCGGTTCCCATTATAGTCAAAACCCCGTTGTTGTCCAAAGACCATGTAATACTCTCTCCACATACACCGGACGCGACAACTTCACTTGCCGTATCACCACCAGCAATATCCGCTCGAACTACATCTACCCACTTTTCTCTAGGCACCATCGGCAACAACTGACATATCAATAAAGCTGCTAGAAAAACACAGACCGTTCTTGTAAAACGTTTCATACACATACCTCCTCGTCATATTAAGAGATAAGGAACATTTTGCACGCCTTGTGAAGGCGTGCAAAATCTGTTATGCGTAGTATAACAGCGCTTTTCGAGCCTCTTCGATATCGCGCCTGTCTTTATGTGGAAGCATTAATCCGGCGGTGAATCTTTTAAACTGAGCATTCCCGGCTTTCCCGTCTTTTCTTAAAACTCCCCCAAAGCAATAAAGACGGAACCAAGAATTTGATTCCGCCTTCATTTGCTTATCTTGTTGGGGATAAGTTGTAATTATATGGTCGATTTACGACACTGATCTCGCAGTCTTATCTGCAAGTGGATTAGAATTACTCCTCCTCCTTTATTCTTCTGAACCAAGACCACGCGCCAATCATAATTGCCATTGCGAGCAAGACTACGGCGTAAACCGTATTATTCCTTGGATCAGATTATTGTACGATTAGGGACAAAATCAAAAGCTCAGGTTTTACCGATTTTCCGACTCACTCTTCTGAATCCTTCTTCCTCCATGGAAAGAACTCCAGAAATAGCGCTGCGATCAGCATCCAGACTCCGGTGTCAGCAAAGCCAATAAGAGCCAGCCATTTCCATGGCGATATAAGGCATGCGACAGCTATCCAGAGCCCTCCGATCAAGGGGATTCCGGATACGAACTTGCCGCCTCGCATATTGTGGATAAAGATCGACCAATTCATCATGAAGATAAATATCCCGGGAGATGCAAGAAGGACATATGTCCACCAACTCATCGCCTGCATGATAGCATCAGCCCCACAGAGCCGTCATCATTGGGATTATCTGCTTCTTGCGCGACATAACGCCCGGCAGGAAGACCTCGTTATCCTTGGGATCCACGGAGAAGGCATAGCGAATAGTATCGTCATTACCAAGATACAGAAGATATGATCCCTCAATAAGGACATCCGTGATCATCAGCATCATAAAGTCATAACCGTTACGTCTGGCAATGTCTTTCATCGTGTCGAGGAACTCATCCTTACGCTGCATAAAAGACTCGGAATCGACACAAGTGATCTGACCGACGCCCAGCTTCTGCTCCGCGATATGGAATTCCTTGAAATCGCTCTTTATCAGCTCCTCCGCTGTCTTTGTGGACGATCCCGATGTAGCGAAAAGCTCCTTCCCGATCTCCTCTACAGTCAGTCCCGCCACACGAGCCAGACGCTCCGCCATGGCGATGTCGCGCTTGGTGCATGTCGGCGACTTGAACATAACCGTATCAGACAGGATAGCCGCCACCATAAGTCCGGCCATATCCGAAGAAGGCATCACGCCGTTCTCCTGATACATCTCAGCTACTATAGTCGTCGTGCTTCCTACAGGTTCATTACGCATATGGATCGGCTGCGTCGTCTGGATATCCGCCAGTCTGTGATGGTCAATGATCTCCAGGATCTCAGCCTGATCAAGTCCGTTTACGGCCTGGGCAGACTCGTTATGATCCACCAGGACTACTCTCTTATGGTGAGGACGCAGGAGATGATAACGAGACAAAGTGCCGACTACCTTTTCTTCCGCATCCAAGATCGGATAGCTTCTGTAGCGGCTCTTAAGGATCTTTTCGCGAACATCATCCACATAGTCATCCAAATGGAAGCAGACAAGATCCCCGGTGCTGCAGTTGACGGAGATGGGCATAGCCTGATATATAAGCTTTAATACACCTGCGCAGTCCAGGGGCGAATAGATGACAACCGTGTCCCCTGCATCTCTTGCGGCAGACAGATCAGTATTGATACCGCAGATGATCAGGGCGCTGGCTTTCTTATCGAGTGCCTCCTTGATCAATTCAGGCTGATCCCCACAAAGGACGATGGAATCCTTTGTTATGGCAGTTCCAGGCAGAGCTACGGTAACATCCCCGGACAGCTCACCTGTAGTATTGGAACCTTCATTAATAATTCGTCCCTCGATAACACCTATGAGATTAAACAGAGGCAGACTCGTGATAGTCGTATTCTCTATCGTGTTCATATAATAGTTCGCTATGTCACTGGCAGACAAGGTGCCGTAAAGAGTGCCGTCGGGATTGACTACCGGGATCGTATTGCTGTTTCCTTCACGCATCTTATTCCATGCAGTATGAAGAGTTACTGACGGAGTCAAGGTGGCCGGTGTATCGTAATCTATATCTCTTACCTGAGCGCGAACATCCTTGATCCTGGTAGGCTGATTAAAGCCGAATCGCTTGAGGACGCGTTTGGTCTCATCATTACAGTGATCGAGCCTTGCAGCTTCGTACTCACGATCTCCCGCGGCATTACGCAGAGCAGCGTATGCCATGGCAGAGACTATGGCATCTGTATCCGGGTTCTTGTGTCCCACAACATATATATTATTCATAACTTAAGCACTCCGTGTTTTTGTTCCACACGGATTATAAAACAAACCCGAGCCCGATAACAGAGCGAGTTAGCAAAAACTTATCAACCTCTAACCTTGGCCGCCGCCTCGTCTAATGCCTCTATGACGCGGTCACACCAATCGTCAAACTCGGGATCGGGGATCTGAAGCTCGGGATGAGCCAGAACATTCGCGATAGTACGCCTGATCCCTTCTTCAAAACTCATCTTCGTACAGAAATCAGGCACGGCACGCTTAAGTTTATTATTATCGAAAACGACCGACTCAGCCTTATCACCCGTAAGACTGCCCTCATAATCATAGTCTCCCGCCGCCGTCAAGAATTCGGAAGATACGTGAACAGCCTTGAGTTCAACTCCTAATGCATCGGCTATATATTTGTAGATCATATTCCAGGTCAGCGTCTCGTCGGAAGTGATCTGGAAAGCCTCGCCAATGGCATAACGATTGCCTATCAAGCCTACAAAACCACGCGCGAAATCGCTGTTGTGAGTCATGGTCCAAAGCGATGTTCCGTCACCGTGAATAATGACCGGTTTGCCGGCCAGCATACGCGCCACGACCTGCCAGCTGCCCTTATTGCCGTGTACTCCGAGGGGCACCGAACGCTCATCATAGGTGTGGCTGGGACGGACGATGGTCACGGGGAAGCCTTCCGTTCGATACTTTTCGAGAAGAAATTCCTCGCAGGCGATCTTGTCACGTGAATACTGCCAGTAGGGATTAGCCAAAGTCGTTCCTTCATTGATGATATATGAAGCAGAAGGTTTATGGTAAGCCGAAGCGGAGCTGATATAGATATACTGCTTGGTCCTGCCTCTGAAGAGCCGCCAGTCACGCTCCACCTGAGAGGGAACAAAGCCGATAAACTCGCAGACACAATCAAATGACATTCCTTCAATTGCGGCCGCCGCCTCCTCCTCGTTGTTGATATCGGCATTGATGACCTTTATCCCCTCGGGAAGCTCGCTGCTTCTGTTACCTCTGTTAAGAAGTATAACTTCATGGTCCGTCTGCGCCAGAAGCTTCGTAATGGCCATGCTTATGGTTCCCGTACCGCCAATCATCAATATCTTCATAGTTTGATCCTCCCTTATACCGTTGCCTTCGCCGCTATGTTAAGGATTGCCGCCACATCCTCAGATGACACTGATATGAGTATACATTGGCACGCTTTTCCATTAAAATAACAAAGGAACATCGAAATAGAACAAATCTATTATTGGGCACGAGGGGCGGTCTATGATCAACAACAGTCTCTATGAATACAGCGATCTTCTTAATTCTCCATTCGAGATCTTTGAATTTGACACAAGTCGCGTCAAACCCTTTCCGGTGCTTTCCCATTGGCATTATTATCTCGAGTTTCTTTTCGCGAAAAAAGGACCGATCCGCGTTACCGTGGCAGATCAGAAATACGATCTAAAAGAAGGGGACTTTATCGTCATCCCTCCACAGACCATCCACTCTATTGAATATATCGGCAAAGTCCCCGACAAAGACGAGTCACAACCTGTATTCTTAGGGCTCAAGATCAACCCGGCAAGGATATATATCAACGGTGAGTATATACCGCACCCTGATCATTATTTTATGAACCTCGTGAAGAACAGGTCCGTGGATCTGCACTTTGAATCCAAGCAGGCTGAGGAACTGGGGACAAGAGTCTTTTTCGATGAGCTATTGAAAGAATATGCACTTAAGTCATACGGCTATGATTCCATTATCTATTCACTCGTGGGGCGTTTCGTCACCCTTCTTATCCGCGAATTCAAAAACCGTGGCGTAGAGCCGGGAAATATCGACAGAAACAGCTCAACTCAATATTCCATTACAGACATCCTGACTTATATCGACGAGCATTCAGGAGAGAAACTGCAGATAGTCGAGCTGGCCGCCCGTTGCAATATGAGCTATTCGTATTTTGCCAAGTCCTTCCGCGAGATATACGGACAGTCCTGCAAGGATTATATCGAAAAGGTTCGGATCAATAAAGCTGAGCATCTTCTGCGATTCACGGATATGGATATATCAAGGATCAGCCAGGAGACTGGTTTCTCCGATTCAAGCCACCTTATCCGTTTCTTCAAGAAAACATACGGGATCACGCCAAAACAGTTCAGGAGCAATTCGAATAAGCTTTAAGATGCGGCGCGACAACAGATTTGCTATCTCTGTGGTCATGAATTTAAGCAGATCCTTAAGCAACATGCTTATGCCTTTGCTTAAAGCATTCACGCTGTATCCCAAGCTTTTCGTGAAGAATCGAATATACCCGCTCTCCTACGGCCTGCTCCCAAGCACGACTTCCCCTCCGGAAGTAACAACGATATTAGCTGCATCCTGTGCCGAATAATCGTCAGCAGCATTAAAATTGCTCCAATCCGGACGATGCACTGCAAAATTCACCGTGATAACCGCGCCGGCAGCTACCGCTATCTTGTCACCGAATCTTATCGTCAGACAATAATCCGCCTCTCCGTCAGCAGCCCCAAAGCTCCCGCTTGTGGAATTAAGCCCGGTATAGCCGCCACTGGTCGTCATAACTGCCGAGTGATAGCAATCGAAAACGAACGACTCACCGGAAGCACCTGTCATATAGTACTCAACCTCAAGAGTGTCAAGATCAATATCAGAATCTGATATATTGGTTATCTCGATCGTGCCGGAGATGCTGTTGCAGTCGGAGGACATACTGTCATATCTGATACTAAGGCTCAGGGAGTCACTTGCCGCTGTCCTGTTTCCTCCCGGTGTTCCCTGATCGTTATTCGGATCAGTTGAAGGATTGCCGTCATCTGTTTCGGAGTTACTAACGGGAAGCACCAAATTGCCTGAAGAAGCACCCCCCTCACCCGGCTCAGTTCCGTAAACGAGAGTCCCTTCATCATATAGCGCCAGGTTCGTTCCGTCGATCATCGTCCCTGAGGATAAGCCGACAGCTGAAGGATCATTGGACGCATCCCAGACTCCGTTCGGATTACGCAGACGGACCTGGATCTCCGCCTTGTAGTTCTCCTGCCCGCCGGGATATAATTCTCCTTCATCGAAAACAACCGACAGATAGTATAAATGCGCATCTTCGTCCCACACCTTCAAGCCGTCGCTCCTGCCGTGCTGCATATAGTTAGTTGTAACTTCGATCGAAGAAGCGTCTCCGCCTGCCGCATATACTTCCGTGAGGTCTACAAAATACCTGAGTTCAAGACTGTCTGAAGATCTCGCAGGCCATGCGGTCATGTTATATACATAAGCTTTGATCTCAGTAAAATCAGGACCTTCAACATTTATTCCGGCCTCTATGCCATACTCGATCGAATCAATATTCTCTACTGCACCGAAGTCAATAAGAGTCTGTCCGTGATATTCTGACCAAAGAGCCGCAAGTAACCCCGTAAATCCGGCATTATAGTCACAGGCAACCTCATTGGTATTGTAATTACTTACCTCGTCGGTATAGCCGTCGGACGCATCAGGACCGCCTACCAGCGCACCGTAAAGCGTATGACGAGAATCAGAAGGCTCGTTCATATTGTTGCAGTAAGATCCCTGTGCCGTCCTGTGATGAGGATGTACCGGATAGGAATCGCCAAAGCCGATCATATATGAGAAACCGGTAGAACCCAGAGCGTAATTCGCCTGAGATAAGGCAAAATCCCAATAAACATCAGCCTTGGATGAAGGACAGCCCTCCCATCTGCTGTAGACGGCAGCTATAAAGGCCGTGGTAGTAGCGTATCTTAGGGATCCCCATGAATCGAGCCACGCAAGTCCCTGTGGAGTATAGGTGATCCTCTCTCCGTCTTCTGTGCCGGCAGACCAATAGTCGAGGTGTTTTTCGACAGCGGCAGCATACTTGTCATCCTCGGTTATCTGAGCCAGAAGAACTGCCGCGCCGATATGAACATCGTCCCAGCACATAGCCCAATCATAATCGTCGTTCGCCTGAGTAAAACATGCCTCCGCATTATCCAGATAATCGCCATCTTCCGTTGCCAGATACAGCCATGCGCCGGCCCATGCCAGTTCATCGTAATAACCGCTCCATGAATTATAGAAGCCGTCAGCCGCCGTATAGCCGGCATCGCTCCTTGTTGAATCGGCAAATTCGTATAAGGATAGAGCATGTTCCAGACACTTGTCACTGTAATCAGGATCAACTTCTTCGAAAGCTATCGCCGCAGTAGCCAAGGCGGCCGCAGCCTCTGCGCAAACAGCCGAACCCGGATTCGACCTCGTAACGCAATATGACGGACGCCTCATATTCATAACCTCGGCCGGCCCCCACCATGAATGGTCGCTAGCGCCGTCGCCGACCTGATAGTAGAAGACTTCATCCTCAGGATGGCACTTGATCAGATAATCTGTGACCCACTTAATGTCTCCCAGAATGTATTCCAGTTGTCCGCTCTGCTCATAGCTGTCTCTGTCAACATATAAGGACCAGCCCAACATCGCCGCCGTATAAGCCATCGGCAGGTTAAACTTCACATGGTCGCCTGCATCGTACCAGCCTCCCGTCAGATCAAGGCCGACATCACTACCGTCACTAAGACCGCTGTCTCCGCGCCAGTTACACCTTACTTCTTCCGGCAGGTCACCGGAGCGCTGAAGCTCATAGAAAAGAAGGGATTTCTGAAGTGCTTCTCCGTAATTATAATCTCCGGTCCCTTCTATGCCCTCATAACCTGACCCGGTCTCGGTAAGATTGCCTACATTTAAGCTGCCGGTATTTTCGATCATAGTGAGACTTCCGTCGGCAGAGGTCTCACCTACTTCGTCAGCATCATCAAGGGGAATATCCGTCATGGGAAGGGCCTGTGTCTGCGACTCCTCTCCGTCCTCCTCTGTCGATAGACCATTTACGGCATTTTCAGTTTCCGCAGCCGTTCCGTTATCATCGGAATCATTCTTGGCATTACAGCCGCAAGATAAGAGTGCCGTCATAAGGAATGTGGCGGCAAGAAATGCTGACGTGCATCTTTTCATTGTTATTTCTCCGTATTAGCTTTATCAGACGAATCTATATCCACATGCATGATATGATGCTACTCCGGCCTTGATCACCGGGGAATCAAATTCAGGGATATTGATCGCATTCGGATACATCTGGGCCTCAAGACAGATTGCATCGTATGGCTTATAAGGTATATCACCCTTCTGATCATTGCCGCCAAGATGATTACCTGCATAGATCTGCATACCGGGAAGATCCGTCAGGACTTCCATTGCGCGTCCGCTCTTAGGCTCAACAAGCGAAGCGATGAAGCTGAATCTGCCGGGTTCGATATTAAGACAGTAGTTCTGGTCTATACCCATGGCAGCATCTGTCTGAGGATGTTCACGAGTAAGAACTTTGGCCACCTTATCGGCATTTCTGAAATCGAAGATCGTCCCTTCTACATCCATATATCTTCCGTCAGGACAATTAAACTCATCCTTGAGAGTAACCTGATCCGCATCGATCATAAGCAGATGATCGGCAACCGATCCGGAATTGTGACCAGCGAGATTGAAGTATGCATGGTTTGTAGGAGCGAAAATCGTATCCTTGTCCGACAGACCTCTATAAAGGATCAGTAAGGTGTCATCCTCAGTCCATGCGTAGAGGACCTGAGTATCGAGATTGCCCGGGAAACCGCAAGCTCCATCCGGTGATGTGTAGCTTAGGAGCACCGCATCGTCGATAACATCATCGATCCCTTTGATCCCGGATCCCTCCACCATCTTGTTCGCTCCGGCTCTCGAGATCACCTTGCCATCCCAGAAGACATTCTGATAGGCAGGCTTACCGCTGTGAAGATTATTGGGACCGTCATTAGCGGGTATCTGATATTTGTTACCATTGATCTCAAAGGACGCACCCGAGATCCTGTTAGCTGATCTTCCGACTATGGAACCGTGATTGGCGCCGGAAGCCATATACTCATCAAGGCCTTTAAGCCCCAGAACTACATCGGCTATCTTCCCCTTAGAGTCAGGTATCATAAGGTTTGAGATCAAGGCACCGTAGGTAAGGATCGATGCCTCTAATCCGTTGGGACTTGTCATGACAAACTGCTTGGACAGCTTATCGTATTTACCCGGCTGAGATGCCGAGGGGTAATCTTTGATAATAACGCTCATAAAATGCTCTCCTGATTATTATTTCAATCGACGGGCGCTGCAGGCTCAAAAGACATCGTCTCATTCTCTACATACCTGTCAGCTACCGCCGCTTGTGCACGTTTAATAAGTTCTTCCTGGCTGTCAAGCTTGATCTTACCGCGAAGATCCAGCTTGTGATAGGTACCGTCAGCTTCGAGATAGTGGGCACGTATCGTGTCATTTAATTCCACCTCAAGGATCTCGAGGACTCGCGCGCGGCAGTCCCGATCCTCCACAGGGAACATCAACTCGACTCTTCGGTTCAGATTACGGGGCATCCAGTCGGCAGAAGCCAGGAAAAGGTCCTCATGCCCCTCATTATAGAAATAGAAAATCCTCGAATGCTCCAGGAAACGTCCTGTAATGGACCGAACCGTTATATTCTCGGACAGACCGGGGACAGCGGCTCTTAAGCAACAGATGCCCCTGACGATCAGATCTATCTTAACTCCCGCCTGAGATGCATCGTAAAGCGCCTTGATGATCGTACCGTCAACGAGTGAATTGATCTTGGCAACGATCCTCGCAGCCTTTCCGGCCCGGGCATTCTCAGCTTCGCGTCTGATCTTACTTACAAAATAATCCTTCATCCAGATCGGCGCCGGAATAAGTCTTCTCCAACTTGTAGGGATAGAATATCCCGACAGCATATTAAAGAACTCGGAAGCATCCTCACCAAAGCTCTCTGATGCCGTAAACAGACCGATATCCGTATAGATCTTGGCGGTTATATCGTTGTAGTTACCCGTAGCCAGATGCAGATATCTCCTGATACCGTCTTCCTCGCGACGAACGACCAAAGTGATCTTGGAATGCGTCTTTAGACCGACAAGGCCGTAGATTACATGACAGCCGGCTTTTTCGAGCATCTTAGCCCAGTTGATATTATTCTCCTCATCAAATCGCGCCTTGAGCTCAACTAATACCATAACCTGTTTGCCGTTCTTAGCCGCTTCGAGAAGAGATGCGATGATCGGCGACTGGCTCGACACACGATAGAGCGTCTGCTTGATGGCAAGCACATTAGGATCCGTCGCCGCCTGTCTTACGAACTCGAGTACCGGCTCAAAGCTCTCGTATGGATGATGAACGATCCGATCCTTCTCTCTTATCTGATCGAAAATATTATCCAGCGATTCCCCGAACATGGCGGGAGCCGCAGGAGTGTGAGCCGGATAGCGAAGATTCCCGTAATTCTCCTTACCCACCATGGAGCCGACCTTTGACAGGAATGTCAGGTCGATAGGACCGTTTACACGGAAGATATCCTTATCATTGATCTCCAGCTCACTTGTAATAAACTCTAATAGAGCATCGTCGATATCATCCTCAACTTCGATCCTGATGATCTCGCCGAACCTTCTCTTACGGACCTGTTCCTCGATCTCCTTCAAGAGGTCCTCAGCCTCGTCTTCGTCAATATCAAGATCCGCATTACGCATAACTCTGTAACAGGCAGAAGCAAGGACTTTTTGACCGAAGAAAAGCATATCGAGATTGGCGGAGATTATCTGTTCCACAGGCACGAATACAAAGCCTTCCGCTCTCCTGATCTTAAACAACCTGGGAACGACATTCGGGATCTGTAAAGTCACATAGTTGATCTCACTGTCGTCTGCTTTACTGTCCGTCCCGGCTGTCGCCTTGTCATCTTCCCGACCGCTTACGATACCGCTTCCCTCAAGCATGACACAGAGGTTAAGCATCCTGTTATAGATAAGCGGAAAAGGCCTCGAAGCGTCAACAGCCATGGGGGTTACTATTGGATAGAGAACCGTCTTGAAGTATGAATCGGCAACAGCTTTTGCTTCGTCATCCAGTTCATCATAATCACAGATCAGGATATTTTCCTGCTTCAATGCAGGCAAGAGCGAGCGGTTATATGTAGAGTACATCAGAGCCATTGACTTTCTGGTCTTGGCATCGATCCTGGCAAGTTGCTCACCTACCGTCAGTCCGGCAATATCCTTTTCTTCGAAATTAACACTCTGCATATCTCTCAGCGAAGCAACGCGAACGATATAGAACTCATCCAGATTGGAAGCCGTTATAGACAGGAAGTTAAGTCTTTCCAACAGAGGATTCTTTGTATCTCTTGCTTCGTGCAAAATACGATCATTAAACTCCAGCCAGCTCAATTCGCGATTATAAAAACGCGACTCACCGACAACGGCTGTCTTATCGGGTTTAGCGGATTTGCTGTTCTTGCCGCTTTTCTTACCTGTCTTGTCAGTTGTCTTTGAAGCCGTCTTACCGGTCTTCTTCGGAGCCGCCTTGGGAGAATTCTTTACAGCATCCTTTTTTGTCTTCTTTACCGCCATTATAATTGCCTCCTGATACGCAACTGAGGTCTGACACCGATTACCTCCTCGAAAAGTCCGCTTCTGTGTTCAAAAGCCCACTCTTCAAAGGACATATCGGCCGCTGCCTCACAAGAAATATGCAGCTTATCCGGCTGAAGTGTTACAGTCATCTTCTTCACCTTCTCGCGGTGTGAAGCATCCAGAGCATCTGCAATCCGAAGCATAGCCGTAAGCTTAGATACCATGACCTTTTTGGCTGTCGGCAAGTGGCTATACTCATAATCATCATAAGGATTAGACGAAGGATACAGCCTTACTACAAAAGCAATTATATCCAGCTCATCACTGTCAAGTCCTATCAGATCAGTGTACCTGATAAGGGCATATGCGGCATTGTTATGGTCCTTGGCGTGCACAAATTTACCAACCTCGTGAAGTATAGCCGACAGTCTCAGTAAAAGCCTGTCGCGCTCCTTCATGCCGCTTAATTTTGCCGACGCATCGAAAATATCCAGCGCTGCCTTCTCTACAAATTCTATATGCTTGCGGCTGGTCTTATACCTCTTGGCAACATTCTTGGCAGCCCTTACCAGCTCCTCATCGGGATTGACTGACAGCTCATAGCCCAGATACCTGTTGCAATAATTATAAATAATGCCGTCAGACAGTGACACATGCGGAAAATAGATCTCATTTACTCCCGTATACTCAGTCATATTCCTGATAATAAGAGCAGATGGAAGAAGAAGGGGCGCGATCGTCGACGGGATACTGTGCTTGAGCGTAAGATCGGATGGTCTTGTCTTAAGCAGGTACTCGTAAACCTTCATGAAAGCCTCTTTGGACATAATGCAACTTTCTTCACTGTTGATCCCCGCCAGCATCTTGATAAATCCCATCTCCCCGCCAAAAGCGATCAGACTCTTATATATGATCCCTTTAGGCTCAACCGCATGATAATCATCAAGATCCTGAGCGATAAACTCTTCGAGAACGTCCTCATAATGTGTTGTTCTATTCTGCAGATCGCTCAGCATCTCATAGATCCTTAGTGAGCCGAGAACCATATTCTGGCTAAAGATAAATTCGGATTTATCATAAACAGTCGCCTGCATTGTAGCAGAACCGATATCCAGGATCATGGTACCGTTACTGACCAGTTCCTTGAAATTAGGCATGTTCTCCTTAACTGCCAGATTCTGATAAAAACGCTCCATAGAATTGTCCAGAACCTCGATCCTGAAACCGGTCCTGATCTTGATCTGCTCAATGATGACTTCTTTGTTTCCTGCATCTCTGAAAGCACTGGTCGCGACACAGAATACTCTGGAAACCTTATATTCTCTGCACTTCAAGTCGAACTTAACCAGGCATCTGCAGATCTCATCCAAAAGCTCCGGATCTATATTGCCGGACCTGTAACTTCTGGTTCCCACCATGGTATGAAGCCTGACTGTCTCCAGTGTCTTGGGCCTGCCGCCTGAATCTATCTCAAATATCTTAATACGGGCCGTAAGAGAGCCGATATCTATAACTGCTATGATTTTCTTGGACATATCTCATCTCCGGATCTTAACTGTCTTAATTATAAAATAAAGATGGCATCTTATGCCATATGAAATATATCCGAGTATAAGGCGATCAACATGGCGACATGTAGCAGAACGAACTCATGCCCGATCCGATCGAAAATGAGATCCGAACAAAAAGAACCCGGCCTTCCTGCCAAACATTCCGGGAAGGGCCGGTCCTATTTAACTACTATTGTGAGATCAGCTTACAGAAGATCCGCAAGCTCCAGTATCAATTTCTCTGACTTCTCCCAGCCGAGACAGGGATCAGTGATCGACTTACCATAACATCCTTCCCCGATCTTTTGGGCCCCGTCCTCAAGATAACTCTCGATCATGAGACCTTTAACCAGCTTGGAAATATCAGGGTTAACCCGGCGGCTGTAGAGCACATCCTTGGAAATCCTGATCTGTTCGAGATACTTCTTGCCGGAATTATTGTGATTCGTATCAACGATAACCGCGGGATTCACCAAAGACTCATCCTTGTTATAGAGTTCCAGCACATTAAGAAGATCCTCGTAGTGGTAGTTAGGATGACTGCGACCGAACTTATCAACATAGCCGCGCATTATGGAATGAGCCAACGGGTTGCCCTTTGTACGGACCTCCCAACCTCTGTAGATAAACTTCTGAGCGCTCTGAGCCGCTGTGATGGAGTTCATCATAACTGACAGATCACCGGCAGTGGGGTTCTTCATGCCTGCAGGTATACCGATTCCCGAAGCGACGATCCTGTGCTCCTGGTTCTCTACGGAACGGGCTCCAACCGCGACATAGCTTAAAAGATCGGAGAGATAGCGGTGATTAGCCGGATAAAGCATCTCCTCGGCGCAAGTAAATCCTGTCTCTTTTACAACCCTCGTATGCATCTGACGAATGGCAATGATACCCGCCAGCATATCCTCATCTGTCTCAGGATTGGGCTGATGAAGCATTCCCTTATAACCTACGCCCTTCGTCCTGGGCTTATTGGTATATACGCGTGGGATAATAAAGATCTTATCCTTAACCTGTTCCTGAACTTTGGCCAAACGGTACATGTAGTCCATTACGGCATCTTCACGGTCAGCGGAACAAGGTCCGATGATCAGGAGGAAACGATCATCCTTACCCGTAAAGATATCAGCGATCTCACGATCTCTTTCTTCCTTGATCTGCTTTGTCTTCTCATCCAGCGGAAACTGCTCTTTAAGTTCCTTGGGCACCGGCAGTTTCCTTATGAATTCCATTTGCATTTCCATATATAAGTCACCTCAAGTATTTTCTTATGCATAATTCCAAGCGATTATACCCCAAAAAAACTGGTGTGTGAGATTTTTTCGAGCATCAAAAGCTATCTTAATGAAAAAAGTAAAAAATGATACAAAACCTGCACGGAACTTTCAAAAACAGCTGTTAAGAATGCCAGCTGAATCCGTCACGGCCTTCGTTCTTCACCTTATAAAGCGACTCATCGGCTGCACGCCTTAACTCCTGTAAAGTCTTACCATTGTCAGGAGATATCGCAAGTCCGGCACTGAAGGTAAACTTGTATTCTGAAAAGTCATCATTCCTGTCCCCTTCAGTCGTCGAACTGTTAAGAAGCTCGGATACCATAGGCTTGATCTTTTTAAGCTTCATATCTACGACTTTGGGCTTAAGGTTTCCTGTGACCAGCACCTCAAATTCATCTCCGCCGTATCGCGAGACAAAACCGTCATCAGCGAAAAGTGTCTTGAGTGCAGATGCAAAGGAGATCAGCACGCGGTCTCCCGCCTTGTGACCGAAGTTGTCATTTACATCCTTGAAGTGATCAACATCCAGGAAAATAAGGATACAGCTTCGCCTCTGTCTTATGTACTTGTCGGCATTCACCTCAAATGCTCTTCTGTTAAGAACATCAGTTAACGGGTCATGGATCGACAGATTCTGGAGCAGCTCGTTTTCCAACCGGTTTCTTCTGTAGAAGAAGACCATAAGAGCAAAAGTCGCGAGAGTCATCAGCAGCAGAAAGACCATTACATCTCGTCTGTAGTCCTGCGAAGCGGAGGACAGGGAGTTGCCCGGGATCCTGATAACTATATACCAGCCATCCATACTATTGATCTTCGTAAAGACCTGTGTATACCTTGTCTTGCCTATATTAAAGGAAACGACGCCGTAATCGTCCCCTTTTCGCATATTATCGAACCACTCTTCATAGTCATCCATATCACTGCGGTTGATATCACCGGATACCAGACGGATATTGCTCCAGCTCCCAAGCTGATAGTCCTCCTGTCCGCTGCAATTAATAATGTTTCCTGCGGCAGCATTCATAAGCCAGATTTCAGTATTGCTATCAAGAGATCTGGTGTCCGCCATTCTCTCGATCTCGGTAAGAGGATAAGTCACAAACAGGACGCCTGCATATTCACCGTTCTTTTCGAGCTTCGTAAAGAGCGTAAAGACCTGTTTACCAGTTATGGAGGAACGATAGGGAGACGACATCGCAACTTGGCCGTCATGAGCCTCTTCTGCCACTGCCAACAGTTCCCATTTCTCAAATTCATTGATCTCTGCTTCCGTAGCATAAACAGTTCCGTCAGGAGCTATAAGACCAAGACTCTCGTAGGTTGCTTCATCCACACTTCCTATCAATTCTTCGTATGTCGTGGGGGTGTCCATAACATCCTGTGTATCGATGACCTGCCCCATATTCTCTACCGAATCCGACATATATCTGATGGAATGATCCATTTTCTCTGCCACCAGACTTCCGATCTGTGTCGTAAGTTCTTCATCGTGAGTTACGATCAGTTCATTAAAATAGAAAGCAAGGAAAGCAATACCCGCGATACACAACACGAGATATATGACGATGAATCGAACGAAATGGAACCTGCGTCCCATCATGTCCTTTCCGCTCATAATGTTTCTAACCTGACTCATTGGCAGCCCTCATCAATTCCTGGCGATAGCATCGCACACCTCCGGTGAATTCAGATCGCTCGAGTTAACAACGATCACTCCCGTGTCCACGAACTTTAATTCAGTCTCTTCTCCGTCAATGAATTCCAAAGCACTTTCAAGAGCCAGGGATCCCATATCATATTGACGCTGGAGCAAGGTCGATGCAATATACTCATCTGACTCCACAAGCTGTCTGACTTCATCTGAATAATCAAATCCGACCAGCACCATATCGTGTAGTTCCCGTTCTTCGATAACGCGGGCAAAACCCACCGTCGACCCGTTATTAGGCGCGAAAACACCGGTCAGATCGTACTTATCAAAGAGCTCTTCTGCGCAATCCTCCGCGATACCGATCTCGCCGTCATTACAAAGGATCTCATTACATATCTCCCAGCTATCGGGAGCACTGTCGTACCAGGCCTGATAGAAACCCGCCAGTCTCTCATTGATAGTCTGAGAAGAGGTTGAACCTACCTGGATGCCTATCAGCACTTTATCAGCATCTCCGTATCCGTTCTCGAAAAGGCTTCTGATCATCTCATCTGCTGCCTGCTGTCCGGCCATATAGTTGTCCGTCATATAGCAGATACTGAAATCCTCCGTATTTGCAATGGTATCCACAAGTATGACCGGGATACCGCATCTATAGATCTCACTGATCTTGCCGGCCAGATTCACAGAATCATCCGGAGAAATGATAACGGCATCCGCCCCGCTGTCTCTGGCCTCATCAAGGAGCTTGGATTGCTCTGTCCAGTCCACCTCTGAGTATGTGCCGCTATAGAAAACATTACAATTCAGATCGTATCCCGTATCGCGCACTGCATCAATTATTACCTGCCAGTAATTGCTGTCGAGATTCTTTACTATAAGATATATGTTCGGCTGATCTTCCCTGATAGTGGTCAAAGGAACAAATTCAGGCGCTACAATAGTATGGTGTTCTTCCCTTTGGTTACGGGAACATCCGCAAAGGGTCAATAAAAGCACTGCCGCAACCAGCGCCGCCATTTTCCGCCAAATAACTGTCATAACCACCTCACGGTTAGATTTTACCAGCTATTCGTCAAAGATAACAGAGAGTAATCAAAGTAATTTTATTACATTTTCCCTGATCATATCTGTGTCTGCTTCTATGATCCCTTCGCCGGAAGAGATGATATCCGGTGTCCTGTAACCGGCCTTCAGGACCTGACGGACGGCATTTTCGATCATATCAGCTGCCTCGGCCTGATCAAGTGACCAGCGAAAGAGCATGGCGGCGGATAAGATGGCAGCCATGGGATTCGCTTTGCCGCTTCCGGCAATATCAGGCGCAGAGCCGTGAACAGGCTCATACATGCCGGGCTTACCGGGAGCACCGAGAGACGCAGACGGCAACATTCCTATGGAACCGGTGATCATACCTGCTTCATCCGATAAGATATCGCCGAACATATTGGATGTTACGATTACATCAAAATCAGAAGGTCTGTTGATCAGCTGCATTGAGCAGTTATCAACATAAAGATAGTCCACTGTTACCTCGGGGAATTCCGGGGCGATCTTTGCCGCGATCTCACGCCACAGCCGACTTGATTCCAGAACATTCGCCTTATCGACCACCGTAAGTTTATGTCTTCTTCCCATGGCAAATCTGAAGCCTTCACGAAGTATCCTGCTGATCTCAGCTTCTGAATAGGCCTCAGTGTCATAAGCCACGATCCCCTTTTCAGAACCGTCGGATAAACATTCGTCCGACTCATATCTTCCGTGATCACCGAAATAGATTCCTCCGGTCAGTTCACGAACAATCAACAGATCAATGTTTTTCGCGTTTTTGATAGGGGATGCATCAGCCAGCTCATCGAAAAGGATCGCCGGTCTCAGATTAGAATATAGGCCCAATCCTGCGCGAAGTCCCAATAACGCCCTCTCCGGTCGTTTGTCGGCAGGAACAGAATCCCACTTATAGCCTCCGACGGCACCAAGCAACACTGCGTCCGAATTACGGCACTCCTCCAGTGTCTCTTCAGTAAGCGGAATACCAAATTCATCTATGGAACAGCCGCCGGCTTTCAGGTACTTAAACTCAAGCTCAAACCCACACTTATCAGCAGCAGCTTTCATAACATCAACTGCCGCAGAGGTTACCTCAGGTCCTATACCGTCGCCTCCGATAACTGCGATCTTATATGCGATCTTATATCTTAAAGACATATCAGATACCGCCTTTCAATTTGCTCTTGGTATAATTAACAAGTCCGCCCTCATCAATGATCCTCTTAATGAATTCCGGGAAAGGCTTGGCCTTGAATTCTTCGTTTGTAGTCAGGTTCCTGATTATTCCGCTGTCAAAATCAGCCTCTACCTGATCACCAGATCTGATGGCGGCAGAAGCCTCCGGACATTCCATTATCGGCAGACCGATATTGATCGCGTTACGATAAAAGATCCTGGCAAAATCTGCGGCGATGACAAGCGATATCCCACTTGCTTTTATTGCTATAGGTGCATGTTCACGGGAAGAGCCGCAACCGAAATTCTTATCGGCGACCATAATATCTCCCGTCTTTACATTTCCTGCAAAAGCAGGATCGATATCTTCCATACAGTGTTGCTTAAGATGCTCAGGATCTGCTGAATTAAGATATCTGGCGGGTATGATCACATCAGTATCGACATTATTTCCGTACTTAAAAACCTTGCCTTGAACTTTCATATCAAAAACCTCCGTCAGATCTCTTCAGGGACTGCCACGCGTCCCATAATAGCCGATGCGCAGGCTACGGGAACCCCTGAAAGTATTACCTCTGAATCAACATGTCCCATTCTTCCGACAAAATTCCTGTTGGTCGTGGAGACACATCTCTCACCTGCCGCCAGGATACCCATATGACCTCCAAGGCAGGGACCGCAGGTAGGAGTGGAAATAATGCAGCCTGCATCGTCAAAAATAGCAAGCAGCCCTTCATCCAGGCACTTTCTATAAACCTTCATTGATCCGGGGATCACAATGCAACGGACCCCTTTTCGAACATGATGTCCCTTGAAGATGTCGGCAGCCATGACCATATCTTCCCACCTTCCGTTGGTGCATGATCCGATAACGACCTGATCGATCAGCATATCTTTAACATCCTCCGCCCTTCTCGTGTTGGATGGAAGATGAGGGAGAGCAAGGGTCAGAGGAACCTCCGACAGGTCGATATCAATGGTCCTTATGTATTCTGCATCATCATCAGCCTCGTAGATCTTATAGTCCGACTCGGAAAATCTCTCGGGATTCGTCCCCTTTATATAATCGATCGTAATGTCGTCTACAGGGAAGATCCCGTTCTTACCGCCGCATTCTATAGCCATATTACAGATCGTAAGCCTCTGATCCATTGAGAGATACTTTATGCCGTCCCCACAGAACTCCAGAGACTTATAAAGAGCTCCGTCAACACCGATCATGCCGATCAGATGCAGGATAATATCTTTACCGGTGACATATCTTCCCGGCTTGCCCGTCAGATTGACCCGAATAGCCTCAGGAACCTTGAACCATGTCTGCCCGCTTGCCATGGCACAGGCCAGATCAGTTGAGCCGACACCCGTAGAGAAAGCTCCCAATGCACCATAAGTACATGTGTGGGAATCTGCTCCTATCACGACATCCCCCGGAAAGACGATTCCGTTATCAGGCAAGATAACATGCTCAATGCCCATGCCCTTTTCGCCCAGTTCATAATAGTGGCTGAGTTTTTGCTCTGCTGCAAAACACCTGACGCATTTGGAGAGCTCCGCAGACTTTATATCTTTATTGGGAGTGAAATGATCCGGTACCAAACAGATTCGATCCTTGTCGTAGACCTGATCAACTCCCATCTTCTCGAAAACTTTGATCGCAGGCGGTGTTGTAACGTCGTTGCCAAGCACCTTGTCAAGTCCTGCCTCGATAAGATCACCGGCTTTTACACTCGGCAGCCCCGCATGGGCTGCAAGGATTTTTTGTGTCATCGTCATAGCCATAGGACAACCCTGCCTTTTATTTTATATGGTCATTTTACTATGACAGACCCTTCCGCTCAAACCGGAATAGAAAGATTTCCTTAATGAATCCTGCAATTATCAGCTTTACTCAGTCTCTTTGTTTACATTATAGAAAGCCTTCTTCTCCAACGCTTACAGGCTCCGGAAAATATTATTCATCCAGTGTCATGTACTCTTCGTACATTTTCTCGATCTTAGCGGAATTGGCAGCATATTTCTCGTATTCTGCTGCGCCTGCGCCTGAAGTAAAGCTCGCCTCGAGTTCCTTCTGCTCATTTTCAAGTCTCTCTATCTCCTTCTCCAAGAAGACCTTACGCTCGCGCTTCTGAGCCGACTGGCGCCTCTCGGAGGCTTTATTACGAGATTGGATCTTAGCTTCAGTCTCACGTGATGTCTTATCAGTCTCAGCTTTAAGTGTCTCTTGAGCAGGCGGTGACTGACGATTATTCACCGCCCTTCTGTAATATTCGTAACGGTCGTAGAGTTGCGCCGTATTATCCGCGAATCCTAAGATCTTGTCAGCACACTTTTCGATAAAGAAACGGTCATGACTTACACAAACAATGGCACCGTTATACTCCTTAAGCGCATCCTCAAGTATCTCACGAGATTCAATATCCAGGTGATTCGTCGGCTCATCCAGAAATAATATATCCGGATTCTCCTGCAGAAGACAGCAAAGATAAAGTCTCGACCTCTCGCCCCCCGACAGAACGGATATCTGCTTAAACACGTCTTCACCTCTGAATCCGAACCTTGCCAGCATGGACCTGGCCGCCGTATTAGTAAGATCCGACCTCGCGATCAACTCATCAAAACAGCTTAGTTCTTCATCATCGAACGGAACAAACTGCGACATATATCCCACAGTCGCTGTAGAGCTGATAAAGACAGTTCCGTCAAATCCTCCCTGTCGCCCAAGAAGCATGGTAAGAAGCGTTGTCTTGCCGCAACCGTTAGGGCCGCACAGGAACAGCTTCATATTAGCTTTCAGTTCAAAGCTTATTTTCTCGAAAATAAACGGCCCGTCATCAAAATTCTTGGACACGTCTTTGACCTTAAGCAATATCTTGTCTTCAGCACCGCTCCTGTCGGCAGGAACCGGTGTAAAGCTCATACTGTTACGGTTACCAGGCAGCAGGCTCTTCTCCCGTTCAAGGATCTCCGTCAGCTTGTCTACCATCTTCTCACGCTGATGGTAGCCGCTGATATTACGATGAGAAAGCATCGTCTGCTTCACATCCAACTGATGTTCAAGTTCTTTCTCAAGATTGGCAACCACTGCTTCTTGAGTCTTGAGGAATTCTTCTTTCTGAAACTTATAAGCCTCATAATTACCCTTATATTCTCGAATACGGCCGTCTTGAAGTTCGATTACCCGATTGGCGATCCTGTCTATGAAATAACGGTCGTGTGAAATAACAAAGACAGCGCCGCCGTAGGAAGCCAGGAAAGCTTCCAGCCACTCTACTGCATCAATGTCCAAATGGTTAGTAGGCTCATCCAGCAGAAGAATGTCAGGTCTCTCGACTATCAGTCGCGCAAGACAAACACGCATCTTCTCACCACCGGACAGAGTCGAAAGATCCGTCCTGCCGTCTATTCCGCTAAGTCCCAGGCCGGACAAGGCATCCATGATCCTGTGATCATAATCGTAACCACCCAAAGCCTCATATTCTGCCGTGACCTTTGCATACTCATCCATCAAGGCTTTTAATGCGGACTCATCGGAAGATGCCAATGCTATATCATTCTCGAGCATGGCCTTACGTTCCTCAGCCTCGATCAAAGCACGAGGTTTTAAGGTATTATCACTTAAGTCCTGCTCATCCATATTCTGGGAAAGGAATCCGACTAACGTATTGCCATGTCTGATGACACGTCCTTCATCAGCTTTTTCCACACCCTTGATAATCTTAAACAGAGTAGATTTACCGGCGCCGTTACAACCTATAAAGGCGATCTTATCTCCTTCATTGATCCTGAATGAGACCCCGTCTAACAGACGGCGGTCACCATAGCTCATTGAGATATTGTCAACGCTTAATAAAGGCATATTTCCCCTCAGTTACTGTTCCGCACAAAGACGTGCCCAAAGATAATACCACAAAATAGTATTCTTCACGAACTTGTGGGATCATATGTTTTGCCTGTCAACTGCAGCAATCCATCTTACATTTACATCAGGATTACATTATCACTGCCGCAAAGCTTCTTAAGAAGTTCAATGACCTTGACCGACGAACTGACATTACAAACCTCGTCCAACCTTATCGAACTTCCGTCAGCCTTGAACTCGACCGTCACAGGCATCTCCCCATGGAAATATACCAGGAAATTCAAGAGTCTGTTATATTCCCGGCTATTGCTGTTCCCGCCAAAGAGGATCTTAACAGAAGATGCTTTAACATTTTCAACAGTCGTCCTGTCGCGAACAGGGGCTTTACGATAGGGTTCAGTATTTCTGGTCACATAATTATTACGATTAGACCGATTAGCAATTGCAAGAGCATACTTAACCGCCTTCTGATCCAATAATGCCTCAATTCCTGCTTCGTCCAAAGGCATCTCGAACACACGATCCACTGCCAGTGAGAAAGACTCATCTCCACGGACGCGCTTCTTGCCCATCAGCAGATAGGGTCTGTTGGGCTGTAACATTGCACTATAGTGATCGAAAGCACCGCCGAATAGCACAGCCTCATATTGTCCATATAGATCCTCCACAGTCAGAAGACACATCGCCGTCTTCGACTTTGTATATCTAACCTTTCTGTTTTGGACCATACCACACATAATAACGGGCTCATCGCTTGTAACCTCGTCCGTTCTTCCGGCGTCCACAGCCTCCTTAAACATAAGCATATCGAAGGTTACTGTCCTTTTGATGCAACTACTGTAAGCACTCATTGGATTACCGGAGATATAGATTCCGACTACATCCTTCTCCATGGCGAGCTTCACATCCTCAGGATAGTCTTCTACCATGGCAATATTAACTTTACGCTCAGCCCCTGCCATAGACGATGACTCATCACCCATATCGAAAAGGCTCAGCTGCCCTTCCATTCTCCTGGATGCAGCATTATTAAGTCTATCCAACTCTGTCTGTGTCGTGGCGATCATGCTGGCACGATTAAGCCCAAAACTATCAAGAGCTGAAGAGTAGATAAGTGACTCTACCATATTCTTCTTGATATCACTCTCCGAACATCTGATCAGAAAGTCCTCGAAGGACGAGAAATTGCCTCCTCTGTTGCGCTCCTCGATCAACTGGTTAACTGCACCTTCACCAACATTCTTGATAAGAGACAAACCAATCCTAATAGCCCCCTCTTCCGAAGTGAATTTCGCTTTGCTTCTGTTGATATCCGGAGGCAGCACCTTTATTCCCATCTGTTCACAGCAACTGATATACCAAGCCGCCTGACCGATATTGAATCTGAACGAGTTCATCATCGCGGCCATAAACTCTGTCGGATAATAATGCCTCAAATAAGCTGTGTAATAACCAACAACTGCATAAGCGGCAGCATGCGACTTGTTAAATGCATAACCGGCAAAATTGCTTACATCGTTATATATCTTATCGGCTATGGTCTCAGGCACACCGTGGGCAATGGCGCCCTCTACTGTTTTACCGTTCTCATCAGTTCCGCCATGTATAAAGAGCTGACGGTACTTCTCCATCAGAGATTTCTTCTTTTTGCTCATGGCACGCCTGATATTATCCGACTGTCCCATAGAAAAGCCGGCAAGATCACGAACGATCTGCATGACCTGTTCCTGATAGACCATGCAACCATATGTGACATTTAAGATCGGTTCAAGAAGCGGATGATCATAACTGATCTTCGCCGGATTATTCTTACACTCTACATATTTAGGGATCTGATCCATGGGCCCCGGCCTGTAAAGTGAAATACCGGCAATGATGTCTTCAAGCGATGTCGGCTTCAGCTCTTTCATAAATGAAGTCATGCCTCGACTCTCAAGCTGGAAGACACCGACTGTATCTCCCCGGCCGATCATGGCATATATCTCCTGATCATCAAAGCCGATCCTGTCAAAATCAATATCGATCCCGTGATTCTCTCTTACCATGTCAGCGGTATCTCTAAGCACTGTCAATGTTCGAAGTCCCAGGAAGTCAAACTTAAGAAGACCTACACTCTCAATATCAGCCTTTGCAAACTGGACAACAGGATTATCATCATTAACAGCAAGAGGCGCGATATCCGTGATCGGTTTACCGGAAATAATAACACCCGCTGCATGTGTCGAAGAATGCCTTGGCATTCCCTCCAACTTCATGGCGATATCAATTATCTTTTTTACTTCAGGAGAAGAATCATACTCATTCTTCAGTTCGGCGTTCATCTCAAGTGCGGCCGCTATAGTGATACCGATGTTTTCCGGTATCATCTTTGCGATCTTATCCACCAGAATATGAGGCGTATCCAAAACCCTTGCCACATCTCTTATACACTGCCTTGCCGCGAGTGTGCCGAAGGTGATGACCTGAGCAACCCTCTCCTTTCCATATTTCCGTGTTACATAATCGATAACCTCCTGACGTCTCTCGTAACAGAAATCCACGTCAAAATCAGGCATCGACACACGTTCACTGTTAAGGAATCTCTCGAAAACAAGATTATACCTCAAGGGATCGATATTCGTTATACCGATAGCATATGCAACAAGTGATCCGGCGCCGGATCCTCTGCCGGGACCGACCATGATCTTATTATTCTTGGCATAAGCAATAAAGTCCCAGACTATCAGATAATAGTCTGTATATCCCATACTGTTTATAACACCCAACTCATACTCGGCGCGTTTAAGATAATCTTCTTCGTCAGCAAAACGACCTACTATCTCAAATCTTTTCTTAAGCCCCTCATATGTCAAATGAGACAGATATTCCTTATTGTCATTAAAGCCTTCCGGTATCTCATATTCCGGCAGATGGATCGTAGAGAAATCATACTCTGCATGGCATCTTTGAGCGATCTTGACAGTATTATCGATGGCTTCCGGCAACTCCGAGAAGAATCTTCTCATCTCCGTCTCTGATTTAACATAAAAATCATCAGTCATCATTCTCATACGGTCAGGATCTTCAAGTCTTGCGCCTGTCTGCATGCAAAGAAGAACATCATGAACAGAGCTGTCTTCTTTCTTGAGATAATGACAATCGTTAGTCGCCACAAGAGGAATGCCCGTCTTGTTTGATATTTTTACCAACGCAGCATTTACGATCCCCTGATCAGGCAGAGTATTACTCTGTATCTCCAGATAATAATTATCCCTTCCGAAAACCTTATCGAACCATAAGGCCTCCCTCTCAGCGTCAGACAGTTTTCCCTCTCTGATCAAAGTGGCTATGCTGCCTGCCAGGCATCCGGACAGACAGATCAAACCATCATGCCACTTCTCAAGAAGCTCTTTATCTATCCTGGGCTTCCTGTAAAAACCTTCTGTGTAACCGGCTGAAACAAGTCGGTTCAAGTTCTTAAGGCCTTCATTATCAGCTGCCAGAAGTATCAGATGATTATATGCCTTATCAGAGATCGCGCCGGTCCCGGTCCTCATATTATTCTTATCAAAGCGGCTTCCGGGAGCTACATAAACTTCGCAGCCTATAATAGGATGAATCCCCTTGGCAGTCATGGCTTTATAGAATTCAACAGCGCCAAACATGGATCCGTGATCCGTAATGGCACATGCCTTCATCCCCATATCCAAAAGACGATCCCCAAGATCCTTGATCCTTATGGCACCGTCAAGAAGACTGTATTCGGTATGTAGATGCAGATGTACAAATCCGCCATAATCCTTATCGGCCATCTTCTCTCCTTGAAACTATATCTTTAAGCCTGCTTCAGTTGCCCTTAAGTGTAATGATGATATCCCTGAGTTCAGCTGCCCTCTCAAAATCAAGTTCTTTGGCAGCAGTCCTCATCTCGTTTGTCAGGCGTTCTATCATCTTTTGCCTGTCTTCATCTCCGATGCCGGTTGCCTTGCCTTCATCGATCAAAGCCTTAACATCCTTCTTCTTAAGCTTCGACTTAGAACCGGAAGGTTCGGACAGCATGTCGAAAATATCCCTGATCTCTTTCTTTATTGTCTTCGGAACAATATGATGCTCTTCATTATAAGCCATCTGAATAGCTCTTCTCCTGTTAGTCTCGGATACTGCATTCATCATGGAATCCGTTACCTCATCTGCATAGAGAATTACGCGTCCGTTGGCATTACGAGCGCAACGTCCGATTATCTGGATCAAAGATCTTTCTGATCTTAGGAATCCCTCCTTATCAGCATCCAATATCATCAGGAGTGATACCTCCGGCAGATCAATGCCTTCCCTTAGCAAATTGATTCCGACGATAACATCGATCTCGTCACTTCTCAGGCGGTTAAGTATCTGCATCCTCTCGACAGTCTTAACATCAGAATGCAGGTATTCTACCCTGATATTCTCCTTTCCGAGAAAATCTGTCAGATCTTCTGCCATCTTCTTGGTGAGCGTCATAATAAGGCTCTTCTCACCACGTTTCTTATTCTCAGACAACTCCTGCAAGATATCCTCTATCTGTCCTTCAACAGGACGAATGGCAATCTCAGGCTCAAGAAGTCCTGTAGGTCTTATTATCTGCTCGACTACCTGAGTCTGATGTTTCTTCTCATACTCAGCCGGTGTGGCCGATACAAAGACAGTCTGCCCCATACGCTCCTCAAATTCTTCAAACTTCAAAGGCCTGTTGTCATATGCCGAAGGAAGTCTGAAGCCGTATTTAACCAGCATATCCTTACGAGCTCTGTCTCCGTTATACATAGCACCGACCTGCGGAACAGTTACATGTGACTCATCGATAAACAGCAGATAATCCTTCGGAAAGAAATCCATCAATGTACAGGGGGGCTCTCCGGCCTTTCTCTGCGAGATATGTCTCGAGTAATTCTCGATTCCTTTACAGAAACCGGTCTCGTTCAGCAACTCGATATCATATCTCGTCCTCTGCTCCAATCTGTATGCCTCTATCAGTTTCCCTTCATCCCTAAGCACTGCAATTCGTTCTTCGAGCTCCTCCTCGATCGTCGTGAGAGCTCTTTGAAGCTTAGCCTTACCGGTAGCATAGTGTGATGCAGGAAAGATCTCCGCATAATTTTTGGTCCACTCTGTCTTGCCGGTTATATTATCCACATAACTGATCTTCTCGATCTCGTCATCCCAGAAGGTTATACGGGTTATTATGTTATCCGAATCAGGAGTAAAGATATCCAAGACATCTCCACGACACCTGAATGTGCCCCTCTTAAGTTCAAAATCATTCCTCTCATACTGAATATTGATCAGCTCCGCCATCACCTGATCACGACTGATATTAAGCCCTGTATGAAGTTCAACGACCAGCGACTTATAATCTTCCTTCTCACCTATTCCGTAGATGCAGGACACGGATGCAATAACGATAACATCATCGCGAGTCAGAAGAGATCTTGTAGCGGCATGGCGCATTCTGTCGATCTCATCGTTTATGGAACTGTCCTTCTCGATATATGTATCCGTGGAAGCGATATAGGCCTCAGGCTGATAATAATCATAATAAGAAACAAAATATTCTACGGCATTCTCCGGGAAGAGCTCCTTAAACTCGGAATAGAGCTGTCCTGCCAGGGTCTTATTATGAGCAAGGATCAATGTTGGACGATTAATCTGCTCGATAACATTGGCCATGGTAAAGGTCTTACCTGAACCCGTTACTCCAAGCAAAGTCTGAGCGCGATCTCCACGCTTTATCCCCTCTACCAGTTGTGCAATCGCCTTGGGCTGATCTCCCGACGGCTTATAATCCGAAACTAACTTAAACATAAAATCTTTATTCCCTGTTTGATCATTTGAGACTATTATACCACCGAACAGGCATTTCGAAAATATGTTCTTTTAATTATGAGACAACAGTCGAGCCGGGGATGATATACGCCGTGCGCCGGCAAAGTGCAGCAAATGACCACAGAGATATCAAAAAGCGGAATCTCTGTGGTAATGGCTAGTTTATCACGACCACAGAAATCACAAAAACGCATTTTCTGTGGTCAATACACAGGGAAATCCTCCTGGAAATGTGGGCAGGTTTCTCGGAATTGTTCCCTATACACAGGGAAGTCCTCCGGGAAATATGGGCAGTTTTCACGAAACTGTTCCCTATACGCGGTCAATGTGCTTCGGTACACGAGACGGAGCCCAGAGTCCAAAAACTCAGATCAGCCAAATCTGTCGGGGAGAATACCAAGGATTCCGTATAATCCCATAATTCCGTAAAGATCCATAATAAAAGAACCGTTCGAGGGGAGAACGGTTCTTTTGCTTTGGGGTACCGTAAAAACGGTGACATTGGCTTATTTATATTCCAGTCTCGATACGAGCTTGCATACAAGGAGCAGGACAAGAGCCGATACGCCTGCTTCAAAGGCTGCGCTGAAAAGCAGGAATGCTGCAGGACCACCTCCGACGATATTGCCGACAATGATTCCGGGAACGATCGTAACAATAAGAGCTCCTATGATCAGGAAATATCTGACTACCATAAGCGGATATCTTCCAAGATTTTTGAAGAGGCACAGACACAGCAGAGCAGTGAGCTGACAAAGAAGGGCAGCGAATATCGAGAATACGAAGGTTGCCAACAGAACAGGAATATCAATGCCTACTGCAACTGTCATCACACCGGCGCACATGATCGAGTCGAAGATGATCTCCGGAAGATCCCCAAGAACGCAAGCCATAACCTTGGCTGTATCGCGTTCAGGCACCATGAAGATATATGGCTTATTGAACTCCAACACGGTCTTGCCTCCGCCGTAGATGATGAGTCCAAGCATCAGATTCATACTCATGAGCGGGATCATGGCTTCTTTGACGCTCTCAGAATCCTTTACGATGATCATGGCATAGATCAAAGCCATTGCTCTGTAAAGAAGCGCAAGTTTATTAACGAAAAAGAATCTTGTACTTCTGGCATTCTCAAGATGATGACGGGCACTGAAAGCAGATGCGCCCCAGCCTGACTTGATATTCTCTTTGCCAACCTTGACCTTACGATTAAGATTTGTTGTATCGACATCCACACCGGCTCTTCTTGCGGCCTTCATGTCAAGGATACGCTGAGCGCCTTCGATGGCTGTCTCGTAATAGTCAAAATCATAGTTGGCATAGAGCATGATCAGGACTGCAACTGTTCCCGCTGACAGGAGACTACCGATAAGAATGAATATCATGTCATTGATCAATATGCCGTCACAGATCATTGCAACCCAGCCGGATACAGGCATGATCTGAAAGAGAACATTAGACCCGACTTTGCCTATCATCTCGCGCTTGGAAAGCTCTAAGAAATCAGATACGGATCCTGTCTTATAGACGGTCATTCCAAGTGCTCCGACAACGATAAGACCTATGACCACACCTGATACTATCGCTACCGTTCTGCGCTTTTTCGCGTCGTTACAGGTAACGGCTCCGAGGAAGGCTCCGAACACATATGACAGGAGCATTGCCAGGAAGGCGCCGACCAGCAGCAGCACAAAATACCAGCCTCTGACGCCTATAGCCATATACACAACGGCCGATTGACAACTCAACACAAAAAGGAAGAGAAAGCTGATCTTAATGGATGCTAAAGCGGCAATAATAAGATTGAACTTCTCCGTAAAAGGGCCTGCCAACTGAAAGTTAACATCCGAATATGAATAACCCACAACGCCGGAGAAAAGGCCCGTATAGTACATGAATACGCCCATAGCGGCAACAAAGATATTTATAGCGCCAAGCTTTATTGTCTCGCTGACAACAACAGCATCTTCACCGCTCTCCATACAGGGAACGAGTATCATCAGAACGCTCAGACCAATTCCCAGAATAGTTAAGACCAGGCTGAGCGGCGAGTGGATCAGCGATCTTCTGGTCCTGTACAAAAATGCATTCAGCATGATTTACTCCCCCTTAGCACCCTCAGTGATCTCAAAGAACAATGTATCCAGACTCTTCTCATCTGGTCTGTCGATCCTGTTATGCTTCGTTGCGGCGATCTTGCCGTTCATCATGATATGTGCTACATCCCAATAATTCTCGATCGTATCGATCATATGAGTTGAGATAAGTATTGTCTTGCCGGCGGCCTTAAGTTCCTGGAAAACAACCTTAAGCTCCTTGATGGCGTGAGGATCGAGACCTACCATAGGCTCATCGAAGATCACAACAGACGGGTCATGGATCAGAGCACAGCAGATAGATACCTTCTGCTGCATACCTTTAGATAATTCTTTACCCATCTTCTTTCTCTTGTCAGCCAGTTCAAATCTCTCGAGAAGACCTTCAACTGTCCCTTTATCCTCGACTTTATAGGCACGACGTATAAACTCCAGATGTTCTTCAACAGTAAGTGTGTCGTAGAGAGCAGGCATCTCAGGTATATAACCGAGCATTCTCTTAGCCTCAAGTGACTTATTGGAAAGCCCGTTGATCTCGATGTCGCCTGAATATCTGAGCAGTCCCGCGATAGACTTGATGATAGTGGATTTGCCGGCGCCGTTAGGTCCGAGCAATACGCCGATCTCACCATCGTTTATCTGAAATGACAGATTGTCATTGGCCAAAAACTTCTTATACTTCTTAGTTACACCATTTACGGTAAGCATATTTATCCCTCCTGCTTAAGCCTACATTAGGGATATTAGCAATAGTTGTTAAAAATAGAATCAACAAAAGATTAAGAAATTATAAAGATGCATCTGTCCTCTATCAGATCAAATAAAAAGCCGTATCCCAACCGGGCACGCAAGGAAGATGTCTCATATAGAGGCGATAATCATCTCTTATATCAAAGATCCTAAGCGGAAGATCAAATATATCTTCACTTCTGTGATAGCAGGATATCAACATTTGAGGTTTATAGCGGATTATTGTCTCCCTTGCGCCTTCAATCGCCTTGGCCTCGCTTCCCTCGATATCGAATTTGATAAAGTCAGCCTTGCCGCCTTTTAATAGAGAGTCAATCGTGATTTCAGGAACTATATCCATATTCCCCATATTGCCTGATACGGATGCGGCCCTCGCATCAATTGACACGCCACGGCCTCTGTTTCTCGGCATCATTACTTCCCCAACCCTATCCCCGGTCATAGCTCTTATAAGCTCCATCTTTCTTCCGGCTTGAAATTCTTTGCAATTCTCGCAAAGTTTTCGATAATTACGCGAATCAGGTTCCACTGCATAGATCTCATCTATCTGAGGAAAAAGCTCCAGGTACCTTCTTACAGTATCTCCTGTATATGCTCCCAGATCCACAAAGACACTTTTATCCGGCAGGTCAAACAGTCCGTCCGCCTCATCCGCCTCGGTCTCACATGAACGAAGGGCTTTAAGCGATCCTGTCAATTTATATTCGGTCATTTTCTCGCAGGTCCTGACCGACAGCTCATCTGCCAGCCTGTTCTTTACTGTCAGGATTTCCGCTTCGTGCTCCTTATAGAAATCCATATCGAAAATATTGTCCCCATATACAGGCACATCCGGTATGTAAAGCTCATTCTCGGAAGCAATCCGCTCAATGTTCCGGAGCACATCAGCTCTCGCGCTTCCGAAGCAGACCAGTACGATCATATCTCCCAACCTCTCCTTCGCAGAGCTATAAGATTCCACGGTAAAACCGCGGAATTTACCGGAACGGACGAATCCGTCACTTGCAAAGACCGAGGCGACCTTTGAAGCGCTCCCGTCGGCGATCAGCTTGTCGAGGATCTTGTCTGCCCCGTTGCCGCCGCCGTATAGCGCAATTGCTTTATCGGTATTTCTAAGATATGTCCATAGATCAGTCATGTGTCAGATTGTACCATGTTCAGCCGCCATATTCTCCAACGTCCAGATAGAGATCCGGCGCATTGTACCAGGTAAAGCCGTGAGAAGCATAGTATTCGCTTGCGATACTGCTCGTCTGACCATCTGCAGAATACTCGGTTACGAAGACATCTATTCCCGAAGCCGCAGCTGCTTCAATATATTCGCGGTAATACAGATTCTCTGCTTCCGGCTGAACACCGTAGCTCTCATCATCAAAATTAATAGAGGTGAAGACCGTCTCTTGATTAACGGCATCGATCAGGCCGTCAGATAAGCCCTCATCCACACACCTCATAACAAAATCGTTGCCGCCGTTTACCATCAGACTGATGTCATATAGCTTAAGTCCTTGAAGGATCGCCACAAGCCCTTCAAACATCTCATCTGAAGGGTAGTAATAATAGACATCACAATTATCCAGAAAGAAACCGTCAAAACCTTTATCCAGATAGGCGGGTGCCAGAGTATTCACGACATATTCCTGCCATCTTGGCGAAGAAGCATCAATCCAGCGCTCATCCGGCCAGTCATCATAGACATCCAGTGCGATATCCTCGAACTCATCATAGTAATCCCGATATTCTTCGAGTGTTCCGATATCAAGGTAGCCGTAAACAAAGCAGCCTGCGTCATGAAGCTCCGTAATATCCTCTCTCGAAAAGGTCTCCGATTCGATCACTACTGTATCATAAGACTTTAGGACTTCCAGATCTTCCCTGTCCGCGCCAAGAAATACGCCAAAAGGCTCTCTATGCTCCTCTTCCTGTTCCCTGTCTGTATTCACAGAACAGGCGGCGATAGCTGTCATTATCGCCGCCATTATAATAATAGTTATTCTTTTCTTCATGTTCTCATTCGAAAGACTTCGCCATAAAGCTTGCTTCGACCTTAGTAAAGTTTCTGTTATCAACCTTGTAGAAGGGTCCGTGTATAAGCTCATGTCCTTCTGTACTCATCAGGTAACTGCCGTCGGGAAGGCCTAAGAACTTGCGATCCTTACTGTCAAAACGGATCCGGTCGGCGATGGATAAACCGTCAACGGTCATGTTTATCGTATCATCATAATGCGGGATGATCTGCATCTTGGTGAGACCCAGACCGGGACGGAAACGCTCAAAGCTCTCATCCACAGCTTCCCCCTCTTCTTCAGGCAAAACATAAACCTCCTCGGCGGCGTTCATGGAGCCGGCGCTGATACCTAATATCGTTCCGTCATAGCCTTCAAGCTTCTCTCTCAGTCTGATAGCTTTGAAGAAATCATTCTGTGTAGGAACATGTCCGCCTGCCAGGACGATGAGATTATGCGAACAGATCTCTTCCTTGCTCATTCCTGCTGTCCTTGCATCCAGAATATCCATGCTCTTAAAGAAGATACCGGAACTGTTGAATGCATTCTTGATGTCTGCGGCAAAGCGGTCATTCACCAGGGCATCATCGTATGAAGATGCCACAAAGAGAGCATTTGTCTCATATGGCAGACTGTACTTGATATTCCAGAGAAAATCGTTCTCTGAATTGAGTCCTCCCGTCTTCAGAAAGGGGTTTGATGTTAAAAACAGTTTCATATTTCTTAATCTCCGTTCCAAATACACGATGCAGCATCAGGTCACAATTCTCAAGAGACTGAGCAAAATTGATATGGCACTGGGACACCAGACTGTCGTGGCACTCCCCAAGTCGCTCTATATCTTCGATCATATGGTCACGCCGCCCGAGAACGGCAAGCGTAAGCTTAAATGTCTCCGGATTCTTTCCGGCAATTTCTCTGATATACTCCAAGTCTTCCTGATTCATGACCCTCACCTCACAAAAACGTCTTTATTAGATTAACATAACAAAGAGAATTTATTTTTTGACGATATCACAAAAAGCTTTTTGAAATTTGTATAATCAGACTATTTTTTTCGAGACGAAAGAGTGCTTACTCACAGAATTCAGCAAGTTTACGTTTCAGGTACTCATACCGGAGCCGCTTCTCTTCCTTGGCAAAATGTACTTCTCTGAACTGTTCGGGATTGGCCTCATAATTAAGCTTCTCGTCTCCAAACTGCTCGCTTGTCAGATCAAAAGTCTTGCCGTTTACCACATTATAACAATGGTAATTCCCACCGGGTCTTAAGATCCCGTAGACCTTGCCCCCGAAGATATCCTGCACCAGAAAAGCCGTTATGGAACACTGACCCAGGGTCTTGTTCGCCGGGCTCCACTCATCTCTCATCCTTGGGGCGCACGTGTCGGCACACCAGATCTTTTCCAGAGCATCGTAGAGCTTATAAGGATCATCGATCCCCTTATACTCCGGAACGATCCGCGGTAGCAGGGCATCATCTGCACCATAGAATCGGTATTTAGCAATATCTGTCATCTTGACACCACCTTTACTTATCTTGATCCATTATAATGCCCCGGGACCCGGATCGCCACAAGTTCACTCCCTGTTCTTCAGCACCTGAGCCGGAACCGCCCTGCGGATCCTGCCAAGCAAGGCCTTATTGATGATAAGGTAAAGGATCGTTACGATAGCCATGATCATAAGATACAGCCCGGGCGAGAATCTCGGAATGAGACCGATACCCACATTAGCCACCATAAATCGCGGATAGATGAAATCAAGTATCAGCTTGGTTATCGGCAGAGACAGCAAAACGCCTCCGACTATGATCACAAAGTTCCCGTCAAGATACATCTTTTTGATCTCCTTGTCGCGGAAGCCGAAGATCTTGACCAGGGCGATATTAAAGGACGAGCGGTCGAGCATTGTCTTCATCATCAGATAAAGGACCGTGGCAAATATCGCAGCCGACATGGAACACAGAAGGATTATCAGGTCTGTCATCTGATCGAAAAACACCCTTCCGTTCTTTACTATATCGTCTCTTGTCAAGGTCGAGTAAAGCATGTTCTGATCGATATTCTTCAGCTCGTGATCCGAATATACCACATTATAATTTCCGGCCGGCTCATCAAAGACCTCTCTTACCGTATCAATATCTGCAAAAAGCATCATGCTGGGAGTGTAATCCACTACATCTGCGATCTTAAAGCTGTAACTCTTACCGTCGTTCTTACCGCTGATGCTGAAGCTGTCACCCTTTTCGAGCCTGTATTTCTCCACAAAAGACGAGCTGGCGATTACCTCATCCGGAGCCTCAGAAAGCTTATCTATATCAAAGAACGGATTATCTTCCGTAACACCCAGCAGAGTAACATCAAAATCATATTTCATAAAAGGCTTGGTCAGAGGCTCTGCCATTGCTTCATAGCCTCCTTCGGGTACTGCATCAGGTGCATATTTAAGGCTGTACATATATTCATAACGCGTCGTGGAAGCAGTCTCATCACGAACCGAATCACAATAGATATATACATAGATCCCAAGCATGGCTACCAGCAGGCTTATAAAGAGACCAAAGACTACAGTAAGCCCGGATCTTATTTCGCGAAGCTGCTGGCGGATCCTGAATTTATTGATAAAACTCAATTTCCCGAGATTGATATCTCGACCCTTGATCGCCTTCTGTTCATTACGAAGAAGAGACAATGGAGTTCTCTTAAGTCTTTTACGGATGACCAGGACATTTACTACACAGGCGACCAGCGGCGGCATGACAAGACCGTAGAAATAGAGGTAAGCCGGGATCTGAATATCCATCTTGGGGCAGGAATAGTAATTCAGGCAATTCTGCATTTGATACTCGATCCCCAGAGGCGTAAAGATGCCGATCAGGCTGCCGATAAGGCCTCCGAGGAAAGTCACTATTACAGGTACCATGACGTAACTGGCGGTAAGATTTTTTCGACTTACACCCATGGAATAAAGCGCTCCGATGATCTCAGAATCCGAGTCGATCGAATGTACGATAAAAACTGAGATGACATAGGAAAAGAGTACAACCAGCATGATGCCTGCAACAATACCTGCGGATCGGTTGATCTCAATATCATCGGATGCAGTATCGACTCTCAGATTTTTCTCGACAGGGATGAATTCCGTCAGATTAGGTATATTCTGCCCCATATACTCGATAGTCTCGCCGCTGAGCAGATCATAGACATCTTCATCCGTTATGCCTTCTCCAAGGCGGTAACTGTAGAGATATTCCTCTGCCATTACTCCGGAAGCGATCTGAAGCATAGATTCATAACCTTCATCTGTTACAAAAACTGTTCCGAAAATCTCAGAATCCACCACGGTATCACTCATATTACGAAGCACACTGTTGTAATCGGGCGTCGTCCCTATTCCGCATATCGTGAAGTTCTCTCCGCCGATATCGATGCTGTCACCGACTTCAAGATCGTTGTCCTCGGCATATCGTCTCTCAAGGACAGCCTCACGCTTCGTCTCCGGCAGCTCACCTGATATGAGAAGTATAAGATTATTCTTTTGACGGATCTTAAACATCCTCAATATGTCTCCTCCGTTGGCGTCGTATTCCACGGAAAAAGACTTTTCGATAATAAGGCCGGAAGCCTCCAACTCTTTGATCCTCTCATCGCTTAAGGCTTCAAAGACAGCAAACTGACCGTCTTCGAGATTAGCCTCCTCATCTTTGGTTGCCGTCTGTTTGATTATGGTATTAGCCGCACCGACCATACCGAAAACAACAAAGATCGAGATAATGATCAAAAGCAACAGAGCCGCATATCTGGCAGCATTGTGCTTAAGATCCCTTAAAGCCCGCTTGAACAATACTCTCATCATATTAAAGATCCTCCAGAGAAGCTGCCGGGATCTTATTATCATTTCTATAGTCCTTGGAAATGAGGCCGTCCTTGATGTAAATGATGTGATCCACCATGTTCTTGATCGAATTGTTGTGAGTAACTATTATCATTGTAGTGTTGTACTTACGGTTGACCTCTTCAAGGAGCATCAGAATATCGCGTGAGGTCTTGGAATCCAATGCGCCTGTCGGTTCATCACAGAGAAGGAGCTTGGGATTCTTTACCAATGCGCGGGCGATGGCGCATCTTTGCTGCTGGCCGCCGGATAACTGCGAAGGGAACTTGGAGGCATGTTCCCTCATGCCGAGGACATCGAGAAGCTCATCGATATCAAGAGCTTCGTCAGCCAGATATTTGCAGACCTCGATATTCTCGCGAACATTCAGATTCGGAACCAGATTATAGAATTGGAAGATGAAGCCAAGGTTTTCTCTCCTATAATCGGCGAGCTTATCACTCTTAAGACCTGCTATCTCGTTTCCTGCTACCTTCACACTGCCGGAATCGATACTGTCGAGACCTCCGATACAATTAAGAAGAGTCGACTTTCCCGAACCGGAAGTCCCCTGGATGACGCACATTTCTCCTTCCTTGATAGACAGATTAACACCTTTGAGCACCTGAACGAAGCTTCCGCCTTCACCGTAGCTTTTCTTCAGATCATTGATCACTACATGCATTTTGTATAACTCCTTGTTTATTTATATTTCGCTTTACATAACACTGTTATGTCGACAACAAAAAAAAACAGACCTCAGACAAAGGTCGAGAACCATCCCTTCCTTATGAAAGCACCGATCTCAGTAACGCAATTAACCGCATCCTCTTCATTCTCGAAATGGCTGAAGGCGTAGATAAAAGCATCGACTACAGTACGTGCCATCCAATCCATGAGCATCTCGGTCTTCTCTCTCTTCCATTTGCCCTTGGAATACTTGTCCGCAATACTGATATGATGTTCCCTTGTGACAGCAACAAACCGGTCGACTATATTCTCCAACGAAGAGCCTTGCGCCTTTGTCAAGATAATATCGAACTCCGTTCTGTACCTGTACATGACCCGCATCATGTTCTGAGCAGTCTGACGGTCATCATCATCCTGCTCTCTGGCATCATCCGCTTCGTCTTCTCTTGAATAATGGCCGAACATGACCTTCTCCAGCTCTTCAAGCGCTTCACCCACAACTGTTCTGAACAGATCATCTTTATCCTCGAAAAAGAAATAGAGTGCGCCGGTAGTCACATCTGCTTTATTGCAGATACTGCGAAGCGAGGCCTTCATATAGCCCTTTTCCGCGAATTCATCTCTGGCGCATCTGATCAGCTTATCTTTGGTTTCCATGATCCTGTTCCTTTAGTTACATAACACTGTTATGTTGCATTCCTAAGATACACCTGCATTTAGCGTGTGTCAACAATAATCTTAAACGCGGGATCGAACAGATATAAGCTGTCAGGCTTTACCCTTCCTGAACATGAACTTTCTGGCTACGGCAATCCCTGCCCTGTAGTGGAGCGGTCGCAATGCCTTGTCCGCCTCCTTCAGGAGCTTACGGATAGGAAGTCCTTGAGGACAGTGAGTCTCGCACTTTCCACACTCGATGCATTGGGAAGCAAAGACCGGATCCTTGGTAAGACTTACCGCCTGAGCGTACTGCAAGCGACCGCTTCCCTTGTTCTCCGTGTACATACGATTATAGGCTGCAAAAGTTCCCGGAATATCAACATGCTTGGGACATGGCATACAGTAGCGGCAGCCCGTGCAGCCAACCTTCTCCTTCTCTCGGATAACATCTTTGATCTTCTCCAGGAAAGCAAAATCCTCTTCGCTAAAGGATCCTGCTTCGGTATCAGAGGCGATCTCACAGTTCTCCTCCACCATCGAAAGAGAGTTCATGCCTGACAGGACCACCGTGATCTCAGGCTGACTATAAAGCCAGCGGAAAGCCCACTCAGCCGCAGTCCATCCCCTGGGATTATCATCTATCATGCGCTTTGCCTTATCGGGCAAAAGATCAACCAGCTTTCCGCCTCTCAAGGGCTCCATGATCACTACGGGGATTCCCTTGGCATGAGCTGCCTTAACACCGTCTACACCTGCCTGCGTCAGCTCATCAAGATAGTTATACTGAACCTGACAGAAATCCCAATCATAATCATCAAGGATCCTGATGAAATTCTCAGTATTGCCATGATAAGAGAAACCGATATTGCGGATCTTTCCCTCTTCCTTGCGCCTTGCTATCCACTCCAGGATACCCACGTTCTTAAGCTTTTCCCACATGGCATAATCCGTCAGGTGATGCATCAGATAATAGTCCACATAATCGGTTCTGAGACGGGACAGCTCCTCATTAAAATATTTGTCCAGTCCCTTTCCGTTACCGATGAGATACTGGGGAAGCTTTGTAGCGATATTCACATGATCCCGGATGTCATTACGCTCAATAATCGTTCCTAGGGCAACCTCACTTCCGGGATAGATATATGCCGTATCAAAATAATTGACTCCGGCATCATAGGCTGCCATTATCTCTTTCTCAGCCTTGGGGATATCGATGGAATTTCCCTTCTTTGTAAATCTCATACAGCCGTAGCCCAAAAGCGACAGCTTCTCTCCGTATTTATTATTTCTGTATTGCATCGTAGGCTCCCTATTCAGATCCTATATTCAATAATTGGATACATGCACTTCAAAAAAGCTCTGTGAATGCAGACAGATCGGACATACATCCGGAGCCTTTGTACCGATCACTATATGACCGCAGTTGCGGCATTCCCAGACAGTAATCCCTGCCTTGGAGAAGACCTCCATTGCCTCTACATTCTTAAGCAGAGCCCGGTATCTCTCCTCATGGTGCTTCTCGATGGCACCTACTGCGCGGAACTGCTCAGCCAAGTCATGGAAGCCTTCTTCATCAGCTTCTCTTGCCATCCTCTCATACATATCCGTCCACTCGTAATTCTCGCCCTCGGCGGCATGTAACAGGTTCTCGGCTGTATCGCCCAATTCGCCTAATGCCGTAAACCAAAGCTTAGCATGCTCCTTCTCATTCTCGGCAGTCTTAAGGAAGAGATCTGCAATCTGTTCATAACCGTTCTTCTTTGCAACAGATGCGAAATATGTGTACTTATTACGAGCCTGTGACTCGCCTGCGAAAGCATCTCTCAGATTCTTCTCGGTCTTTGTTCCGGCATATCTGCTCTTCTTAGGCTCATTATCCGAAGCGGCTGGCTTGATCACTTTCTCAAAATCAGACGCCGGATGCTTACAGATAGGACAGATAAAGTCCTCAGGCAATTCTTCGCCTACATATTCGTATCCGCAGATCGTGCATCTCCAGATGGTCTGACCATCCTCCGTCTTACCTACCGCCACGGGCTTCGGCTTTATATTGTCTTGATAGTAGGCATATGTGCAGGATGCCGCTCCGCTTAGATTCTCCATAGCGGTAACATCAGCAATAAACATGGTATGCGTTCCGAGATCAATGGAATCAATAACTTTACCGGAGATATATCCGTTAGTTCCCTTGGTTATGATCATTGTACCGTTATCAGCCTTCCTGCAATCAGTAAAGCCCTCAAATTTATTGACATCCCTGCCCGACTGGAAACCGAATCTCTTAAAGAGATCGAAGTCTGAAGCAACACTTAAGATGGAAATCGTGAATATCCCCGTATCTACTATCATATCGTGAGTATAGTTCTGCTTGTTGATAGTAACAGAGATCCTGTTAGGTTCACTTGTAACCTGAACTGCAGTATTAGTGATACAGCCGTTGTCCTTACCGTCTCTAGCGGCAGTGATAACATAAAGTCCATAGCTTAACTTGTACATTGTCTTTGCGTCCATAAGAAATCTCCTCCGTGCCGACTGCATTATTTAGAATTATTCTAAATTATAAAATATGGCGCGTCAACTATTACGCCATCTTATACAACCTTCACTTCAATTCTAACATAGACAGCTTTATATTGGATTATTAAGCAGAAGAGTTTAAAATATACTTATCAAAAAGGGGGGCCGGCTTATGAACTACAAATACATGCGAATCCAGGGTCAGGAACTGGCCGCCAACACAATGTATGCAAAAGGTGTTTTCAGCATGGCTTGGCAGCTCATCCAGAACGATGTCATGGAAGAAGAGGATGCCGAGCTTTATCGCGAGATAGATGCCTGGTTCGCCGAGAATCTTCCCTGGCCGCCTCCATGCAAGAGGCAGGAGAAAGTTGTATGTTTCTTTAAGACGGAAAACTCACATGAGATGATGAAGATGATCCGCCCGGCACTCTGGCTATTAGAGAAATACAAACATCCGTATTTTCTCGTCTATACCAACATGCCCGGAGAGATTGTTTACGAGGATCAGTATCAGATATGCGTCAAGGTCAGCGGAGAGCTCCGGATCGAAGGCGTACAGCCCAATTGGAGTCCGAAGGACGAGTGATCTTCCGTATAATTTTTGAGATTACAGGATCAATTCTTAACGACTTCCCAGATCTCGCCCATATTCATTAAGTCGCTGCTTGGAAGGCAGGACGAGCATTTGACGCCTTTGGAGCCGTAACCGCTGCATCCGCCGCCCTTACCGTCAGCGCAGGAACCGCAGTTCAAGTTAAGGGAGACCTTACGGACGATCCCGTTTCTTTCGAGATATTCCAGCTTACGACGGATATCCGCAGGCGTTGTATCAAGCTCGCCGGCAAGAGCGACTGTTGTACGGGCGTGACCGTCTTTAAGTTTCTCGAGTAGTCTTTCCATCAGCAGCCTCACCAGATGATACAGCCCACGTGATATGCGATGGCTGCTAAGATCAAAGCTACGATAGTGTAGTAAACAGCAATCCTGACAGTCCATTTTACGGAATGGATCTCCTGGTATGTAGCCGCAAGAGCAACGACACAGGGCATATTGAATGTTATGGCGAAAATAAAAGCCAATGCCTCAGGCTTAGTTACATTAGCCAGCAGGATATCGTTAAGATCCTCGGAAGCAGCTGCGCCTGCCATGCTCTCGTAAAAGGCCCCGGAGAAATTGCCCCCCGTGAACAAAGCGCTGATAACTCCGAGAGCGCCTTCTTTACCGACTGAAGAAGCTACAAAGGCCATGAAGAGCTCCCACTTAAGACCTACCCACTTCGTAACCGGCTCGATAGCTACTCCTATCTTATAAAGCAGAGGATCTCCGCCTTCATTAAAGGAATAGCTCATCAGGAAGAAGAGCAGGCAGACGAACATAACGACCTTGGTCACACGTATGAAAGTATCCTTGGTACGGCCGAGAACAAATCTTAGCAGAGAACCCCACTTGGGTCTGTGATAGGGCGGCAGCTCCATGATCATGCCGTAGCGATCCCCTTCTTTTACCAGCTTGCGGCTGAAGATCTTTGCAGTTATCCACATATGCAGGATCATAACCGCCAAAATAGCAATAATAACGATGATCGCCCCTGCGCCAAAGAAGAGAGATGACAACATGGGGACAACTGACCAGGTTGCGCCGCAGGGAACAGCCCAGGCAAGAGCAATAGTCAGGACTTTCTGTCCCCAGTTATCGATCACACGTGTTCCGGCAGCACCGCCCATGGTGCATCCGAAGCTTACAAGGAAAGGCATTACGGATTTTCCCTGAAGTCCGAGCTTGCCCATCGTATTATCGAAAACATAAGATATCCTGGCCATGATCCCGACCTCCTCCAGAAGACCGAAGACCAGCGTGACACCGAACACGAAGCCGAGCATCATTATGATAAAAGACATAGACTGTATTCCTACATTACAGATCAAAGCCCTGACAAGCCTCGGGCAACCAAGATCTGACAGCCCGTTATTTACAGGCTTTACCAGCTTGCTCACACTCTGGCCCAGTCCCATGATAGGAGCAGCCGGAACAAATGACAGCAACAAACCGATAAGTATCGTCAGGATGACTGCAGCTTTGCCCCATCTCTTATGAGTATAGATACGGTCGAGCCTGCTCAGGCTTATATTCTCCTTCTTTTCTTCAACCGCGCCCTTGACAATCTGATCGATCCAGTCGAATTTGGCGCTGCCTGTAGCAACTGCGCCCTGAACGGCAGAACGGATCTCGTCGATCCTGTTCATTGTCTTCTCATCCAAAGTATTCTTGAGCTTAGCTAAGATGACAGGGTCATTCTCAAGAGTCTTGGAAGCCAGCCACATAGATGAATAGCCGGAAATAAGATCTTCCGGGATCAGTGTCTTGATCTCATCATAACCGTCGATCTTGCCGTAGAGCTCCTCGAGAGCTTCTGTCTTAAGTGTCGTCTTATTACTGATCGCCCTCTCCATAGCTTCATAGAATGCGCCGTATTCTTTCTTGTCAGCGGCACTAAACCAGATGACGGGAATACCGAGGCGTTCTTCTATCAAAGATACATCTATCTTCTTGCCTTGGTCTACCGCAACATCCTCCATGTTAAGTATCAGAAAGCAGGGCACCGTGATACCCGCATAATCAGCTGTCATGAAAAGGCTTCTTTCCAGCTGCGAGCTGTCTGCCAGAATGCAGACGACATCAGCTTTACCGGATGCAATAAAATCCCTGGTGATGACTTCTTCTTCGGAATTTGCCGAAAGACTGTAGGAACCGGGCAGGTCAGCCAGAATATATGTCTTGCCGTTATATGTAAAGGAACCTTCTTTCTTCTCGACTGTTTTACCGGGCCAGTTGCCTACATGCTGACGAAGGCCGGTAAGGCTGTTAAAGAGTGTCGATTTACCCGCATTAGGCTGTCCTAATAAGGCTATTGTCATTTCTTCGCTCATGCTTCCGCCTCCGTAACTTCGATTCCTTCGCACTCATTACGGTTCAGCGCGATCATGGTGTCACGCGAATATACGAGCATGGGTCTGTTCTTGTCATTCTTTATAACGGTAAGCTTGCAACCGGGTGTAAGACCGATGGAAGTAATGCGGCCTATAAACCTCGCATCCCCATCAAGAGCGGCAACTCTGGCTGTTTGCTTTTCTTTCAACTCAAGTAATCTCATTTATCTTCCTCCAAATTAATGTCCTTCAGTGTATAAGCGGTCTCATCAACGACCTAAGCTATTATTGCAACGTCTGAATTCCAATGGCGCCATGCCGACTGCCGCCTTAAAGACCGATCCGAACTTCCCCTGATGTTCATATCCGCATGCTGCTGCCACGGCGCCGATGCTCAGGTCCGAGGTCGTAAGAAGAGCCTTGGCCTTTTCGATGCGCTTATCTCTTAAGTAATAGCTGATGGGCTTACCGTAGACTGCTACGAAATACTTCTTCATCGCGGACGCGCCTACTCCCACTCTGGATGCCAGCTGATCTATTGTATGCCTTTTGCTCAGATCCTCCGTAATGATCCTCTCGACCTCACAAGCGATCCTTCTTTGGCCCTTGGACACCAGATTCGTCCACTCTATCTCGGATGCTCCGCCGTTCCACAGGCAATGAAGCAGAGACAGCACCTCAAACCTTACGTCTTCCGTCGAGTAGTTCTCGCTGCACAGGGTCTTAAACAGCTTTACGGACATGTTTAGCGAATCCGCTGACACTTTGGCCAGCAGATTCTCACGCTTATATAACTCATCGAAAAATCCATAGTCGAATCCATACTCTTCCAGCGCCGCCGGCATATTATCCTTAAGGCGCTTCATATCGAAAAGCATCTCCACGCCGTCATAACTCCCTCCGGGAAAGAGAAAACTGCGCTTGACCTTATTTACGGAAGTATTGAGTATACCGGGTGTCATATAAATGAAGGAATTGCCCTTCATCGCCACTTCACACCTGCCGCTGTGACAAAGGTTGATCAGCACGGCATCCTCGGTGTCCATGGCATCGACAGCATAGTCGATCCTGCTGATATTGATCTGATTGGCCCAGATATAAACACCATCCCAGAGTTTTACGCCGTAGATATAGGTATAAGGTCCAAGACAAAAAGCGATCCCGGGCTTAGCAGAAGACAACGATGCCCCGTCTTCTGACAGTTTATTGTCAGAAGAGGCGCTGACCATTGCATCCCACTGTTTCCTAAGATCGCTGTAGTCCATATTCCGTCCTTTTAGCATCATCCTGCGACACCTCGCTCGAGGCATCGATTACCAAGTGCTAATTATATATCAATACGACGGAAATACCACACCTATTCAGTTATTTTTGCTCCAACCGTCACTTCAAACGATCAGAGACTTCAACGCAGATCACTCTATGGTCTTCGTCTTCTTGTCCTTGGCGATCGCAAGCATCGTGACACCCTGCGAGAGAGCTACAAGAGCACAACCTATCATGATCAGTTTGTCCTTGGAATACATGATAGACATTACGAGCATTACCAGAGCTGCGATAATTACTACGGCATCAATTGCCAGCAAAAGCTTCTTTGATCTTGTCATTTACCTATCCCCCGTCATTCAATCGTTTTGAATCTATGACTTAACAATAGTAATACAACATTAAACAATCGTCAAAAAATGTTTAAGATTTTATTAAGAGGCAATCCCGATCATATAAACATATGGTAGACTAATATCAATCGAAAAATAAGGGGATACAAAATGCGATTAAGTGATCTTTTAGCCTATGATGATATAGTGATCCAGTGTCACGACAATCCGGATGCAGACGCTCTGGCGAGCGGGTTCGCCCTTAGCAAATATCTCTTAAGCAAAGGTAAAACTTCCCGCTTCATATATCGCGGCCGTAACAAGATCAGCAAGAGCAATCTGCTGATAATGATCAGGAGCCTTAATATCCCCATAAGCTACGAACCCGATTACGAGGGCCGGATCCCGATACTCGTTAACGTTGACTGCCAGTATGGACAGCGCAATGTAAGCGCCGGCAGCGCCGAGACTGTCGCCATCATAGACCATCACAAGGCTTATCCCCTTGCAGAAGGCGTAGATCCCGAATTAACTCTTATCAGGAGCAATATAGGTTCCTGCTCTACGGTCATCTGGGATATGATGCGAGATGAAGGCATCGATGCCAATGATGACCCCGCTCTGGCGACCGCGCTATATTACGGGCTTTACACAGATACGAATAAGCTGTCCGAGATGAATCATCCTCTTGATCGGGATATGGTAGACAGTCTGACAAATACCAACATGGCGCTTATTCGTGAGATGAGCAATTCCAATATCTCACTTGAAGAACTTAAGATTACCGGAGATGCCATTCTGGGCTATCAGTACCTTGATGTCCAGAAGACCTTGCTGATCGAAGCCGATCCCTGTGATCCCAATATCCTGGGAGTCATAAGCGACTTCGCGTTGGAGACCGACAAGGTCGATGTGACCGTTGCCTTCTACCACAAGGATGAAGAGATCAAATTCTCGGTAAGAAGCTGCTCTAAGACAGTTCATGCCAATGATCTGGCAGGCTTCATCGCAGAAGGCGCCGGTGGCGCCGGCGGGCATATGTTCAAGGCAGGCGGCATGATGCTCCCCGACAAAGTAAATACTGATGTCAACAGCTATATAACTGCCAGAATCTCGGCTTATTTCGAGCAGTATGACATCCTTTATGCAAAGGATACCGTCCTCGATACATCGACTATGCGCTGCTATATGAAGCTCGATCAGGAGCTCGGCACCGTTAAGCTGACGGATGTCTTCCCGGAGAAGAGCAAAGTTCTCTTAAGAACTCTCGAAGGCGACATCAACATAATCGTGGATAATGAGACTTACCTCATGATCGGCATCGAAGGTGAGGTCTATCCTATCAAGGAGAGCAAACTGAGAAGCAGCTATCGCTTCATTGACGCAGAATATCACGCGACTTTTGAATATGAGCCTTCCATCAAGAATTTATTGACCGGCGAGAACAAGAAGATCCTGGAATATGCACGCCCCGTTATGAGCAGCGGCGGCACGAAGATATACGCAGCTCCCCTTAAGAGGGCCGTCAAGCTCTTCACCGCCTGGGACGAAGAGAGATATTATCTCGGCAACATCGGTGATTATATCGCAGTCAGAGAAGATGACTGTCACGATATTTATGTAGTAAACAGGAAGCTTTTCGATAAGCTATATAAAGAATGCTAAGAGGCATCAGTTCACGGCAAGACGCTTATCCGACTTGTCGAAAACATACAGCCGATGCATCATCAGAAATCCGAAAGCGACGCAACAGGCGGCCATCAGTCCTATGCCGGGCAAAAGGTCGATCTTAGTTCCGATGCAGATAGGCAATGCGATCATGGCACCCAAAAGAGCCGAGAAAAAGTTGATTTTTCTCCTCTTTGCCAAGAGCACAGGCATTCTCTCTCCGAGAAATTCGACAAAGCAGTTTCCACGCTGACGGGCAATCTCTGCAAGATAAAAAGCTGCCTTCTGGTCAGCCAGATCAACGATCGGATCATCAGCAAGATCTTCTGAGACACTCTTGCTCTCACAGATCAGAAGATTCCCCTGATCCTTAACGGGATACAAAGCCTCAATGCTTCTTGAATTGCTCAGCGCGAAAAGCATCCCGCCGTCTTCCAGCAGTTCCGTCAACGCCTCTTTATTGTAAGGGCAGTTCACATTCTTCCAAAATCTGTCTTTATGAACCTGCCGCTTACTTACCAAATATAATGCATATCCCTGAAAGTCAAAGGCCTGAGAGCTGAACTCGCCCATATTCTCTAAAACTTCTCTAACACTTTCTGCCATATCCCGTCTATCCTCCTTATTCCAATTAATTAAGATGATAGACATTAATTACAAAATAAAGATCAAAAATTCATTAAGAATTGGTAAAGAAAAAGGCGCCCCTTGTCGGAGCGCCGTTCGTGCTGCTTTCAGATCATTATTACTTCTTGAAAAACTTGATGATTGCAAGGAGCGCACATGAGCCGAGTACACCGCCGATGATTCCACCGAGCCATCCGCCGATGAGCCCGCCGAATACAAGACCGAAGATCAGGCCGCCTACGAGACCGATAACGATATTGATGTACCAAGGATAGGAACTGCCCATGATCTTGCCTGCGAGCCAGCCGCAAACACCTGCAATAGCAAGAGAAATGATCAAACTGATAATATCCATAATTATTACCTCCTGATGTATATATTTGAATAATGCCATATTCAGATCATTTTGAAAATGCCATAATTCAAAACCATTTATAAATATATGTGATATAATTCCACAAAAACGGGAGCGACCTGGCATGGATTATGATCAACTGATAAAGCGAATCAACGAACTTTCACACAAGTCTAAAGCAGAAGGCTTAAGCGACGAAGAGAAGGCTGAACAGACTGAGCTCCGCAATGAATACCGCGCTCGCGTTATAGGTAACCTGTCTTCCCAGTTAGGCTCTATGAAGATCAAGTACCCGGACGGAACTATTAAGGACGTAAAAAAGCACAATCGCTAATAGCTATTTACGCCATTGATGATATAATTATCGGGGATTTAATTAAAAGAGAAACAGTTCCCATGAACAGCGGCAAGTACGACGAGATGATAACCAGAAGGCTTTTTTCAGCCTGATCCGACTCACAATATCGGGATCCGTCTTATCAGCAAAGTCAGCAAAAAGATTGAATATCGAACCCTTCTCGGGCTTAACGTCATATCTATCAAGCTTTAATGGATGATGACGCCGTTTAACTATGTTAAAAGACTTTAAAGCCCTTAACTCATGGTATAATAGTCTTACCAAAAATCTCATTTGTAAAGGAGACGAATCATGGAAGTCAGATTATATCGTTGTAAGCACTGCGGAAACATCGCAATTAAGATCGTTGATTCACGCGTCCCCATGACATGCTGCGGAGAGAAGATGGAGGAGCTTATCCCCGCTTCAGTTGACGCTGCTGTCGAGAAGCATGTACCCGTTATCAGCCACGAGGGCAACCTTGTAACAGTTTCGGTCGGTTCCGTAGCACACCCTATGGTCGAGGAGCATTTTATCCAGTTCGTTATCCTCGAGACTAACGCAGGGATCCAGATCGCCGAGCTCAATCCCGAAGATGAGCCCAAGGCTGTTTTCGAAGTTCTCTCCGGCGCTGAAGTCATCAAGGCCTATGCCTACTGTAATCTTCACGGGTTCTGGGCAAGCTGATCAAATCCACCTCAGCAAATACTAAAGCATGGCAGTCTCAGTTCAAATAACTGAGACTGTTTTTTGTTACTTCAAGAAAGCTTTGGATATAGCGTGAATGCTTTAAGCAAAGGCTTAAGCACGTTGCTTAAGGTTCTGCTTAAAAGTCGGCGTCGGCAAAGTGCAGCAAATGGCCACAGAGACAGCAAGGGCGGCGCGTCAACAGAAATGGCCTACAGACAGCAAATCTGTTGACGGCCGGGGCAGGTGCGTCAACAGAAATGGCCTTCAGACGACAAATCTGTTGACGGCGAGGGTGGCTGCGTCAACAGAAATGACCTCCAGACCGCAAATCTGTTGACGGAGGAGGTAGCTGCGTTAACAGAACCTTCTCTGTGGTCAATGTGCTTCGGTACATCTTTCGAGACGGAGACAAGAGTCCCAAAACTCATATCAGCCAAATCTGTCGGGGAGACCCCCTAGGATCCCGTGAAGAACCTAGAAAAAGCGAAGGATCGAGAAGGCGTCTTTAATTGCGACAATTTTCCTGAGCGCGTTCGCATTCTTCTGATCACTTACAATCGATAATGACCGGATGCGGCAAGGTCTTAAAACCGCCCTTAGTCGTGATCAACACATAAGGATTCCGGCTCAGATACTCATCAAATATGATTTCATTGGACAGATATCCGTCCATGGTTATAGCGAAAAGGCTCTTGTCATTATCATCCATCAAAAGTTCAATGGTCTGCCCGTTCCCGATGGGCTGCCCCATAGTCTTTATAACCTCAAGATCGATCCTCGCCAGCGCGAATCCGGCGGCTCCCATCGGGCAAGCATCCCCATTCAAGTTGTAGTTCCTACAAAATTCTTCCTTACTTATCCCCTTGATTATCCAATAGGGCACCATCGCAGCGGCAAATTTTTTCTCACGTTTAATAGTCAGATTCCACATATCAGTTACCTCCTAAAGCCTCCTCACTGCTGCTTCTCAGGTCTTTTTACCTTCCGAAATACAATCCCGGCGTGTGCCCCACATTCGTGATCAGTCGATAGAAATAGCGTTGATCCATCGGCAGCTCCTTCTCGATGGCATAAGGAAGCAATTCGGCATTATCAGCCGCAGTATAACTAATGCTCTTGCCATAGACAATGCCGTGACATTGGCTCAAGTCCGGTATGCTATAAGTATCGATATCAAAACCTGCTGTCTGCATAGCCTGAAACTGGGTAGTTCCGATATAAGCGATTATGACATTAGTATTCTCATTATAAAGCTTAAAGAGCATTTTCCAGTGCTCGGCACTCAGATAGACCTCGCCTTTGGGATCGTTGATAATAATGAATTTACCCACGTAATGAGTCCCTGCCGGCGCTGCATCTATATAGTCCGAAGACAATTGAGTGAGACGTCTGGCCTCAAGTTCCTCCGGCAGCTCCACCTGGTTGCCGTAATACATCACATCGTAGTTCCGGTCATTGATATTCTCGATAAAAGTATAAAACTGACGGTTCGGTTCGATCTTTCCCGGCCCCTTAATGATCAACCCCATAACGACCATAACGACAAGTAATCCTATTATGCAGCAATAGATCCTTGCTCTACTGTAATTAGACATATCCCTATCCCTTTCTTTCGATATATATCCTGAGCATATCCGCAGATAATTATAATATTTTTGACAACTTTTCGAAAGTATTCTTGCATCGATCTGCTTCGCATCCTCCGTTATATGTTAGAATGAGCACGGAATACATGGTGGAGGATATAGATCATGCAATGGCGAGACAGTAATAACGAGGAACATGAGATCATCAAATATAAGATATGCCCTCAACAAAGGCTCACTATCTTGGGAATGTCTTTTTTTAGTCTTCTCTTCCTTGTTCCAATACCTCTGAGTATAGCAACACAAATTAAGAAAAAGAGCATCGGCTTCACGATCTTCTCAAGCATCATGGATCTGGTCTTTATTTTTTTTGTCCTCTTAGGATTAGCCGTTGTCCTTGACGCGGTTAAGACCCTCCGATACATAAAAAGGCGCGAATATCAGGTGGCCGACGGCTTCATTACAAAACTTAGAAAAATACCCCAAGGCAGAGCTAGTTGGAGCACTTATGCCAAGATCACTTTCAGTGACGGTGAGAAAAAAGAATATGAGGCGAAGAGTTATAAGAAGTGTAAGCTTCGTGAGAATGCAAAGATCCTTCTGGTAGGATTCCCACAGGCTCCCAAGCTCGATCCGGATGTAGTTCCTCTCCCTGACACGGAAGAGTGACAGCTCTTACTCAGCCTCTTTGAGCCTGCTGATCCGTTCGATCCCTGACAAGCGCAAAAGCTTAGTTTTTTCACCCTTTGGCGTTTTGATAACAACCTTGATCCAGTCGTTATCCACATCCAATATGGTAATAGAACCATGTTTGCTATTACCGTAAGATAAGATGTCACTGTCCAGATAATCTTCTTTTTGTTCAATCTTCACCTTATCGCCTATATAAGAGCGGGCCAGTTCCACCATAACTATACGTTCTTCGTAGGCAGGACTTCCCTTCGCCTTGACCTGCGCTTCTTCAAGCTTCGCGATACGCCTCCTCAATGAAGACATCTCACAGTAAGCCAGAAATCCGAGTATCGCCATTATTATGATCAGATATTTCATGCCTCTGCCTCCTTGACCAGTTCAATGGAAGCTACAGAAGACAGGGGGATAAGCTTCTCGACAATAGTCTTCTTATTATCGAACTCGACCTTGATCCAGTTTCCGCTTATTGATACGACTCTGCAGACAACATCATAGAGGTCAATATCTGTCTCATCTTCACAGAAATCAAGTTTGACCTCGGCACCTACGATATTTTCGATCAGCTTCCCCGGCGTTCTGCAGGCTTCTGATGCCTCTCCGCAAACATCCGCCTCTTCCATAACACCGTCCTTAAGCAGGTAGTCGCAGCTGACACCCAGGATGTCGGCTATGTCGGCGATCTTTTCGATATCGGGTAGAACGGCACCGGACTCCCAACGGTTGACTGTCTGTCTTGAAACCATCATCTTCTCGGCAAAGTCAGTCTGAGTGATCCCAAGGTCTCTGCGCTTCTTAGCAAGTTTGGCGGCAAAATCTTTCATAATATACAGCCCTTTCTTTCTTGATGACTCAATACTATACTTTAGCGGTCCGTTGCCACAAGAAACTGTCATGTTCTAAGTGTAACACAGCAGTTTACATTTTATCCCAAAGGCCTTATTTTACAGTCACAACCACCAACTCAGGATAGTTATTGATCCTTAAAGGCAGCACACTGTTACCGATACCGCGGCTTACTATCATTCGGGTATCAGCTTCCCCGCCTGCCTCATAAAGACCTTCATAATAATCAGGAAAGAATTCCACATCCGGAGATAGTAGTCCGCCCACACCGGGGATGATCACCTGCCCTCCATGAACATGGCCGGCAAGCACCAGATCAGCGCCGAGCCGGGTATAAAGATCCGTATGATCCGGCTCATGAGCCAGCAGCAGGACTGCATCATCAGCAGAAAAAGCATCAAAGATCTTAAAGCGTTCCGGAGTGCCGAGTCTCGTTAGTGTCAGGTCTCCTATACCGGCAATTATAAGACCGTCAACATTAAAGACCTGATCATCCGCCAATATGACTCCCATCTTCTCGATCTTCTCATAGTATTCGTCGCGGGAGCTCTCACTTAGCATCTCCTCGTGATTGCCGCTTATATAGTAGACCGGCGCGATCTTAACAGCACCCTCGAAAAAGCTCTCCGCTTTATCAAAACTCGGGTATTGGCCGTCGACGGCATCTCCTGTCACCACTATGATATCCGGCTTGATCTCCATGATCTCGTCAAGCAGATTTCCGGGGTCTTTCCCGAAGGCTTTGGCGTGAAGATCCGATACCTGGACAATTGTCATCTCGTGTCCCAAACCGATGTCCAGTTCATAATAGGAAACAGTAAGATGATTATTCTGATAGTAGCCCCAGGCACAAAGAGCAGCCTGCAAAAGGATCAGGACAGGAACGGTTATATAGAACTTACGCTTACGGATCTTGTGTCTGAAGACCAGCATGCTAATTCCCGCGCCTAAGCTTCCGCCAAAGACCGCCAGCCCGATCAGAAATCTCTCGGGCACACGCCAACTGCCTTTTTGAGCCTTAAACTTATCGATGCCGTAAACAATAAAAGCAACTATATTTATCAGTATCAGGTATATCCAAAACATGATGCAATTATAGCACCAACGCCATGTATCTGTCCTACTCGCAGATGTCCTCGGGAATAACTGTCGTCTCTAACCTGATATCGCTCCACATCTCATCATCGCAGTCATAATCCTGGATGATCTCTTCGATGCACTCTCCTCCATAAAGCGTATATGTCAGAGTCAGATCCCCACCATTAAAGTCAATATAGCAATCGTCCATACCGAATCCGATAAAGAATATCGGAGATAGGGGATCGATCACGTTATACTCTTCATACTTAAGATAAGAAGTTACGATATATTTACCATCCTGCTTTTCCACACTTTGACCATAATGATCATAACCGGACAGATTTGAAGGCCGTATATAAACATGAGGTTTTTTGTCACTTGCCAATTGCTTAAGCTTGCCGAGAGCAATGTCGTTATACTCGGAAGAATCATTGATATCTTTATCGAAAACAGCCGTAACATGGTCCTCGAAGACCGCGATCTCCTCCAGTCCGAACATGTTGTCGTTCGTACACTTATAGTCAACCAAGGCCTCATCGATATCTTCTATCAGTATTTTATGCTTATCGCCACTCTTGCCGCAGGAAGTCAAGGCAGATATCATAGCCAAGCTTAATAGCAGAGCAACTGTCTTTATCGTGATCCTCTTTATTGTTTTCATATGAATACCTCCATCCGATCTTAACCTTAATACAATCGGGGAGTTATAAATGTTGCAGCCGTAATCTTACTTACGGATAAAATCTTTGTCAGACTCCGGCATCCCTTCATCGCTTATATATCTCTCAACTGTCATATGAAGGTCGTATTTCTCACGAAGCTCCATGATCGTCTTCATCATGGGAGAAGCGTGATGAACATCTATAGCAGCCTGATCACGCCAGCTGTCGATAAGAAGTATAGTCTCCGGATCATCAAGAGATCGATAATATTCATACCTGAGATTTCCATCCTCAGCTCGGATCGCTTCGACCGTCCCGCTTGATGTCATCTCCTGCGCAAATTTCAGAGCATTGCCGTCGGTGCCTTTATATCTGAGATTAACAGTGATAGCCATATCATTCTCCCCCGCATTTTAGAGCTTTTGATCATTCTATCATTTTCGAGTCGGCTGCGTAACGCTCATATCTGCACTGTTCATATACTTTTTTACCAAGTAACGTGATGGACTTCTCGGGGCAATGGCTTATGCAGCGGTAGCACATGGCACACTTACCGCTGCTTACCGCCTTGCCGTCAGCTATAGAGAGATTAGCCATAGGGCAATTCTTCACACAAAGACCGCAAGCGATGCAGGAATCACTGATCTTAAGTTTATCGGAATAGTCAGTTGTCTTTCCATAGAACCAGAGGCGCTGGCCCAAGAGACCGACCACGCGGGAGAAGCCGGATAAGCCGTCCTGTGGGAATTGCCCCTTCTCGATAATAAGGCGGGCTGTCTTCTCGATCTTCTCATCCGCCTCCCTGACGATCCTCTTATTCTCCTCAATACTCTTCTTGAGCATCTTGTTATCGCATACTGCATCGGGCATCCTGATATGCATCCCGCCTATGATCTCAGCTCCGTGTTTTCTAAGGATCCTGGCGCTGCAACCGGCCCCATCACCGGAGAAAGCGCCCATTGTCGTCATACAGAAGATCTTCTTACCCGCCCAGAGTTCTGAATTTCTATTGATAAAATCCCTTACCATAAAGGGAACGTTGGAGAATTGAGTAGGATAAGCAAGCACGATATTATCATTCTCTTTGATCCGGGCCACTGTCTCCTCAGCTTCGATGGGAAAAGCCTTCGCTCCGGGCTCTATCAACTCCAGCAATCTTGTAATGCAATGCTTGGTATTACCTGTTCCGCTCAAATATATTCCGATCATAATCCCTCCTCAGATCTTTACCGACATCAGTATCTTCTCGATCTCCTGCTCTAAGACAGGGCCGCTTCTCCCGCTGTCTATCATATATATGTCCGATAGCCCCTGAACCATAGCCCACATGGCGATCGTCTTGTTTTGGGCTGTCATATCGTCATATCCCATCGCCTTGAGGCTCTCTCCTGCGATCTGCTCGAACATCAGGTAGGGCCGATATTTCTTTACATCGATAGCCCCCTGCTTAAAAAGAAAACCGTGATAATGCGGATTCTCAACAAAGAACATCACATAATTCTTCCCAAGCTCAGGCAGCAATCTCTCCTTGTCCCGGCAGTCATTGACCGCTTTCTCCAAGATCTCGGTGAACCTCATCGTTACGTATTCCCTTGCCTGATCCAGATAGTCTTCCTTATTCTTGAAATGCGCATACGGCGCGGCGCTGCTCACCCCGCAGGTCTCAGCCAGCTTTCTCATCGAAAAGCTCTCCGCCCCGTGTTCGCTCACATACTTAAGTCCCTTCTCCATTAACTCGTTCTTCAAGTTCCCGTGATGATAGGGTTTGTCTGACATTTTATCTGCCTCCTGTTTCAGCTAGCTATAAACTTATCACTGATAAGATTATAGCAGGAGATCTTATCAGTGTAAAGATCGATCTTTTTCTGACTATGAGCTTGTCTGATAAGCCGGATCTAAAATGTGACATACCGTGTCACATCCATTAAATTCAAGCTTTGAGCCAGTTCGTGTCCTTTATTCTCCCCCCCTTATCCGACTAAGCTGAGATCATAAGAAAGGTCAGAAGACCAAGCACAAGGAGATATCTTATGAAAAATAATAAATGGACTTTCTACAGGATCATCGCAATAATCTGCGCCGCAATCGGCGCATTTTTCCTCATCTTCTCGATGATGAGAAGTGACACAAGATATCTGTCTGTCGGTCTACTCTTTGTAAATCTCGGACAGGTCGCTAACATACTTGCGGGAAAGGCCAAGAAAGAGCCCCTTTACAACCTATCGTCATCGAAAACAGACTCGTAGCCTCTGAAGATCTCGTCGATCTGAATATCCGCCTTGACCGAACGATCATAGTAGGTCTCGAAGGTCGGCTTCTCACTCATGATCATATTAGTCTCATTTCTGATCTTATCCTTGGCAGCCCGCCTCTTTCTTAAGATCCCGGCAAGGCCCCTTCTGATCGGGTTAAAAAGACTATATCTGAAATGCTCCACGCCAAGTCTCTCATCCATATCTTTGAAAGCATGTTTCGTAGCAATAAGAGGCAAGGAAATGACAACAGCCAATGTGCAGATCATTATGACCGCACCTGCGTTGGTCGGATTGTAGTTATACCAGAAGACGATCGCCAGAACCAATAACCACAAGGGAGCAGCGATCAGAAAATTGACCGAATAGTAACCCAAATACCTTAGGATCTTACGCAGACGACTCACGGGCAGGTCACCGTCCACCTTGCCGGTCTGGGCATTGACTGCCAGGCTGTACCTTTTCCCGCCATATTCATAGCTGTAAAGCCATACCGGAAAGAGAGCATATTTCTGTTCAATATCGTGGGGAGATGCCACGCAGCCGTCGCTACGGTAATAGTCATAGCTTTTGTTCGCGGCCGCAGCCGCTTCCGTGCCGTAACGCTGAAGACGGCAAAGGATCCTGTCGGAGAGCTTTTCGACTGACTGGTCGTAGCGCTGAGCATAAAAGCCCTGAAGATATGACGTAGTAAAAGGCTTAAGTTCCGAGCAGTCAAAAGGCTCGATCGACTCCATCAGATCGTCTCTCATGTTGATGGCCCCGTCGAAAGGCACATTCTTAAAGGCTATATCCATTGTAGCCACGATCGAATACTTTTCCTTGCCGCTGAAGCCGTCCTTGTAGCCTGTATTATAGGAATGCATATAACAATATGCGTCCATCAGCCAGAAAGGGACATAAAGACCGGTAAGTTTCCTGTCGATCTTCTTTTCGAGGAGCCTGCTCGGCGCATATTTCCGGCTGCGCACAAATTCCCGGATCTTCTCTACAGCAGCTTCCCGACTGAGCTTAAAAGGGATCACGTAATCCGGGCGGAATCTCCTGGTCAGGCGGCCGAATACCAGTGACGGAGAGCCGCAGAAAGCGCAGAAAGTGGCACTGGTATTATTATCGGTAATTATCTTAGCGCCGCAGGAATCGCAGATGATCTCCTGCTTATCATCGGCTTCGGTATCATCGTCCCCCTGATCCGGAAGAACTATCTGAGACAACAGGTCGATCTTCTCGGGACTGTAAGAGCTGCCGCAGAAAGTGCAACTTAATAGCTGCTCGTCAGTCGAATAGACGAGATTATAGCCGCAGGACGGGCATTTATACGAGCTCGCAGAAAGTTTGACCATTGTTCCTATTCCCTTCATCCGTCATAAGTATAGCATAGCATCTGACCATAAAAAAGTCGGCGCCTGACCATTCAGACGCCGACCATAGATTGTTGATCTGATATCAAAGATGTGGCGTATCGTTATACTGCGTTCTGTCGCTCTTATTAACATGAATGAACATGTTATGAAGCAGGTTAACGCTCGACAGGATGACCTCGCCCTGATTGAGCTTACGCACATGTTTGATCGAATAGTCGTCCAAGTGACTGGCAACTGCATTGATCTCGTCATTAAGCATGAGTCTGTGGATAAGGAGCGTACCTACCTGACCGAAAAGAACCTGAGATACATCCTTCGGATTCTGAGTTGTCAGATAGAGGAATACACCCTTCTTACGACCTTCTCTTGCCAGCAGCGTCAGACCGCCGTGGAACTCCTTGTCGGAATATCTGGACTTGGCATATCTGTGAACCTCATCGATAAAGAATACAAAGGGACAGATCTCTTCCTTGCCCATGACATAGTTACTTACAAGGTCGATGACCATACCGCCGATACCCTCTGTGGCACCAAGCGTGGAAGTATCAATATAAAGGCTTGCTTCAGGCAGACGGACGAAGTCGTCAATAACGTCCAGGAGATTATACATATCAGGGTCGTTAGAGAAGAACTTAAGGAATCTCGTATTTGTCATCTGATACTGGATCTTCTGAACCAAAGACATATTGGAATTAGCCTTGAGAACGTCGTAGCAATATCTGAAGTTGTAATCGTTATCTCTGTCAGGTTCACAAACAGATTCAGCCTGGATCTGCTCCGGCAGAAGCTCAATGTTGAAATCCGTGTCAGTATTGGATACGGTTGCAAGATTCTCCTGAACTTCATCGATGTTGACACCGATCTTGGAATAATAGGAATCGTCTCCGATCTTCTTCATATATCGAAGTGATGTGATCGCCTCGGAAAGGACCGCACCCTGACTGCTGCTCTCAGTCTCGAAAAGCTTCTCCCACTGTTCCATCGTGATCTTACCAGGAGAGATAGTCGTATCTACACCCAGTGTCAGCTTGGTGATCTCATCAGGGCTGAAAGCGTTACGATACTCGCCTGTAGGGTCGATGATAAGAGCCTTTCTCTTAGTAGATACAACCTTGTCAAGGATCGCAAGCGCAGTAGTTGACTTACCGGAGTTTGTTGCACCGATACACATAAGGTGACGGTTAAAGAGTGTGCTGGGCTTAAGAATAACGTCGGCATGCGACCTGTCCAGATATGTAGCAAAGGCAGGAAGGGGTTCTTCCTCCTCCTCCGAGAATTCAAGGGAACGGATAAAGATCTTATATATTTCGTCAGGGGCAAGATAAACTTTATCGGTGATACCCAGCGTCTTAAAACCGGCAAGCTGGAATCTCTTGGAATCAGGAGCCATGAGAGCGATGGTATCAATACTGAATTCATGATAGTCAGTAGACTTCTCTGCCTCTTCTCCGAAGTTTTGTATCTCGAAAATATTCTTACGTGACGCCTTATTCTCGAACACCTCGCCAAGGAACAGACCTGCGGCGGAGTCAACTATAACGAAATAATTGATCGTATTGGGTAGAAATGACTGAGTGAATTTGCTTCTGTCCACCATCATAGACATGTTATCTACCTGTGCGATGGAGCAACTTCTGTAAACCTGAGTTACTTTTCCGATGTAATAGTCCTGGATATCAAAGCCTTCATAAAGCTGTTCGATTGTCATTATAAGCCCCCCGCGAATGATTATAAGCACGTCAGGGACAGCAAAGCGAGAAGCATTGCTCGAACCCCAACTTCTCAATTATACAGATAGACCAAAAGATAAATCAAGCTATAAATAATATGCTATAATTTATAGAAGATAATACAAATGCAGAACTGCAGTTTGTGACGCGATGGAGGGGATCGATGCGCAAGCATTTTTCGGAAATACCCAGTCTTCAGGGAGATAAGATCGTCCTCCGACAGATCACGCAGGAAGATGCACCGGCTCTGGCTGAATTTGTGAAGAGCAAGAAGATCTACCGCTACCTGCCGACATTTCTTTTCGAGCAAAAATATGATGATATCCGTTATGTTATCGACAGACTCTACACCGAATGTCTTGAAGAGTCATTAATATTGGGAATCTATGATAAGGACAAGGGAGAATTCTGCGGAATCGCAGAGTTTTACGGTTACAGAGATGATCTTCATAAGATAAGCATTGGCTATCGTCTGGCAGAGGATTGCTGGGGCAAGGGTATCGCGACCGAGGCTCTGAGACTGATGATCGATTACCTGTATAGCCAGACTGATATAGAGATAATCACCGCCAGCACCATGGTCGAGAACAAAGCCTCTGCCAAAGTATTGATGAAGAACGGCTTCGAACAGGTATCTTCGGGCGTCGGAGAGGATTGGGGCTATGATGAGCCAACCCTCACCGACAAGTGGATACGCTGACCTAAGGATGAAGCTACCTCAGCGCCGGATAATAAGACTACACGACAAATCTCAGACTCTCTGGATAACATGGGCTGCACCAGGATCGTGATCGTACACCGACTCTCCACTATCATTTCAGCACCTTAGCTATCATCTTATCGTCGGCGTCATAATACTTCTGCATCTGCCTTAATATCTTCGCATAGGAATCTGCCGGGTCGCTCTTATACTGCCCTGTCACCGACTTATAGCTCCATAGGTATTCGGGAGGAGTCATGACAGCTACTGACCATCCGTACTCCTCACCCTTTTTATTCATGCGCGGGCGAAATTCTTTTACTACAAGGTAGGTCTGCATCTGAAGCTTAGTCAGGATCCCTTCAAAGTTCTTCTCACCGCCTTTGCCGAATCCGCCCTTCTCCTTCATCTCAAAAGTATATAATGAAGAGGCGCACCCTTGCGACTCCAGGTCTTTCTTCTTAACGGCCCACATGTCAGTAGCTTTCGGAATAAAAAGGTCCATCAGCATTTTCTCACGGTAGTTCGCTTTCCCGTCTTCATAACGCGAATCAAAATCATAACCGGCTCGGCGATAATTCGCAAAATAAGGAAACCATTTCTTGGATATGAATCCCGCCTTGTTTCCGAAGAACTTCCCGTAAGCCACCTTGCCGGTCTTTGCCAGCACCCCACGCCACTCCAAAGGATCTATTGCCGCATCGGCCGACCACCAGCTTTGAGTCGCAGTCATCTCCTCCACAGAGAAGCCTGTGACCTCGTTGCTGAATAAAGGCAAAAATCCTATCGAATCTATCACTTTCAAAAGCTCGTCCGAAGTGTGAATACAAGCCTCATCTTCCCACTCCAGCCCCTTCATATACCACTGACCGTCTATATACTGCATAATACCTGCTAATCTCCCGTGATCACGTCCCAGATCTCGATCTCATCAACCCATTGAGGATCGTATTTGGACTTCTTCATTCGAGCGCCACAACGCGGACAATTCTTAAGCGGCTTTTTTGATCCTGATCCGCATAGAGAACACTCATATACATCCGCCCTGAAAAGGTGCGTATGCTGTATCCAATAACCGCTTTTAGATGATTTTCCTCCCAAAAGCCCCATACTATCGTCCCTCAATAATCATTGTACCGGCTCTTCGGCCTGTCTATAAATGCCGCCCGAGCTCATGCCATGATTAAAGTATATATCAGAAGAATGCTTTTCGAAAACAATCGCAATAAATTTGTATTTCTTCTTTATAGGGGGTAGAATTCTTATATAGCAAGATTTATGGGAGGAACAAATATGAAGAGGACATTACTTTCAGTACTTTTGTGTTCTGCTCTGGTTCTTACATCTGTTGCAGGCTGCAGCAGTAGCGACGATAAGGACGAGAGCGAGAAAACCGCCGAGGACACACAAGCTCAGGAAGAGACTGTTACATCTGAAGGCATCACACTGATCTACAATGGCGAGGAAGTCAAGACCGGCATTCCTTTCGCTGATATTGCCGATGGACTTGGCGACGAGCTCCGTCCTGCCGAGGATATTCCTCCGTGTGACGGCGAGGGTGATACCATGACACTTCACTGGTACGACGGTCTCGAGATAGGCAGCAACGAATCAGGGATCATCGACTATTACAACCTTACAGAAGGCGGCGAAGTCGCATCTCAGGCTCAGACTGATCTCGGACTTCATCTGCAGGACACGATCGAACAGGCAAAGACACTTTATGGCACACCTACTAACGAGAGCGAGTATGTGGTCAACTTTGATTCAGGTGCAAATTCGCTTACATGCGGAATCTCCGAAGAAGGAACCGTATCCTATATCTATGTAACTTCCCTCGATTAAGAGAGAATTATCCGGAAGCTTTTATAAATAAGAGTTCCGATATTACCGGTACATAACCCAAGGGCTGTCTCAATCTGCAATCGAGACAGCCCTTTTGATATTTATTCTGCATCCGGATTCTCAAGGAATTCCATAACTCTTTCCTGGAAAGACCCTGCCTCATCATAAACAGCGTGTCCCCCAAAAGGAAAGATGTCGATTATACTGTCATTAACAGCTTTCGACAATTCCAAGAATGCTCTTTTATTGAATATCCTGTCTTCACCACCGCCGACAACAAGGACAGGACAATCTTGAATGCATTCTTTGTCAGGGGCTGAACATTGTATCCCGATTATAGCAGACAGGCTTTCTATAAACTATAAGCTGACATAGAGAGCAAAAGAGATAATCTTTTTTCGCGAAAGGTCATTACCTTATATCTGTCAATACCCAATCGTACTTAGAAAGATCATATTCGTTACCGCAGTGCGGGCAGTATCGCACCTGCTCGGCATCAAAGCTGCCGGAACAGCTTGGGCAACTTACTGCCTTAATGGAAAAGCCGAGGTCAGTCGGCTGAGTGATCTTCTTATGAAGCACAAGATCGTAATTTTGAGCTCGGCTCTTGATCTTGCCCTTTCTATAGATAAGACAATCCATATATAAAGTGAGGTCGACTGTGCAATCATTTCCCTTGATGCTGTATCTGTTTACCCCAAAGTTCTGCAGTGTCGCATCGATCACAGGATCCCATGAAGCCGGGCGCTGGCAGCTACAGGATGTGTAACGGGTCGCATCTTCGCTGAAGGCCGCGATACGGAAGAGATTCATTGCTCTGTCGCGAAAATGCTCAGAGGAGAACTCCGGATCAATGGCCCTTATCTTGTTACGGAATCTAAGAGATTTTCCGACCTTGCCGGCTCCCCTCATATCCTTACCCATTCGTGCTAAGGTCCCCAAAAACCTGGTCAGCACCCATACCATAAAGCCGATGATAAGTCCTGCAATGATCACGCCAATCAGAGAGTCATTAGCTGTAGAGAACCACAAATAATTGATCAGATAGTATATGAGCATCAGAAGAACGCCAGAGCCCATTAACAAGATAAGGCTTCTGCGACTCCCCTTCCCGTCAGCATCAGGATGCACTTCAAAAAAAGCATTGGTTACCTTAGGATACAGTTCGTCCATGATGAAGCCGGTACCGCAGAATGGGCAGCCGCTCTCAATTTGAGCCAGGGTGGTCGGCGCGCCGCAATGCGGACAGGACAAAGCCATATCCGGCGAGGGCTGTGTATCCTCCTTCAGTTGCTGGATGACCACGTTTGTTCCAACCTCGTCCGTCTGATCGTAGATCTCCTGCCCCTGACGACTGATCTTCGTGGTACGCATTTTGCTAGTGCCAACAATGTGATTTATGAAGATCCTGTCGCTGTAGTTGACGCTCGGGATCTCCTTGCTGCCGCTTTTGATATTCTTTATCTGCTGATGAACATCCAGCCCCAAGTTCTTCCAGTGCTGACGCTGCAACTCCAGTGCAAAGCGCATATCTTCACTGGCGAGCATGGGTGTTGTTCCATCGCGGTCCCAGGCATTCAGCTGACTGATAAAAGTCTTGTATGACTTTTTCAAGACAGGCTTTGCATCGAATTCCATATTAAACATATTCGATAGTCCTTTTCGATATATTAATGACGCAAGGTAAAATATAAGACGATCCCCGAGATGCAGAAGCAGATCCACCCTGCTGTCGAGTATTCATGTTTGTTCCTTGCCTCAGGATCATCAGATTTGACGCTGAGGCTTATCTTATCGCCTTTTGTATATTTATTGTCCCGCCACGGAGTCGTATGATAGTACCTGACTCCGTCGATCTCATATTCGCAATCTGCCCTGTACTCATTTCTATTTCTGTCTTCGTCGCTTTGTCTGATGTGGACTTCCGTTACGACTGCAGTCACCTTTAAGTCGTAGTTTTGATCCTCCCTTTTCTGAACGAACATTAAATATACACCGACAGCAACAATAATAAGTGCAACGAAGACTCCAATTATTCTCCGTCTCTTTTTTGTTCTTTGCCAACTGTTTTTTTGCATCGCTCCCTTTTTCCTCCATGAACATATGCGCACAAAGCATTTGGCTGATTGCTCCCAATTTAATACTTCGGGCTCGAACAGCCAAAGAAAAGGCTAATCCAAAAGACATGTTTTTTCAAGCTGTAAAACTGCTAATTCGTGCGAACTATATGACTTCTAATTGCATTTACCTTTATGTGCCCACTTTAGAAGAACATCATATAGTTCGTTGAAAGACGATGCACAGTAGTTGATATCATATTTAAGGCAAGCGGAAGGAATGTCGCCTGAAGGCATGAACCATACCGATGTAAGACCGGCGTTCCGGGCACCGAGCATATCTGAAGTCAGCGAATCACCGATAACGATGCAGGCATCCTTGGGCTCGGCAACTCCATCGAGAACTATATCGAAAAAATCGGAAGAAGGTTTATTCACACCCATCGACTCACTTATGTAGATCTTGGTAAGATACTTATCAAGGCCGGTAGTCTTGATGCGGCCTTCGGCATTTACGGTAGCGCCATTGGAGATAATGTAACACCTGGCATCGGGGATATCCGAAGTAAGCCGCCTCATAAATTCGAGAGCGCCGTCCATGAGTACTCCGTTACGGGACATCGTAAGGATGAAGTCGTTATTCAGCTGGAGCACATCAATATTTGTAAGATCCCCTCCGCAGTATTCGATTATGTCGGAGAATCTTTTTATAAATAACTCGGTCCGACTAATGTTCCCCTTCTCCAGTTCAAGCCACAATAACTTGTTATATTCCTTGAAGTGCTCATAGCAGCCTTCGGTATAGTTAAGGCCGCAGTCTGTAAGGACAATCTCCAGAGCCTTACGTTCCGAGGCATGGAAATCAAGAAGTGTCTGGTCAAGATCAAAAAGAAAATTGTGATGCATTCATTAACCGCCGTAGATAAAGAGAATAACGGATATATTATACCGTATTCTTACTTCTGATTGCTCATTAAGTGCCATACAAGGCATTGATTCAAAGAAATGCTTATTAACATGCTATAATTACATATCGGAGTATAATTATGAATCAAATCTTTTGGGACATTGATAAGATAAGCATTTTGACAGACACAATGGATGCATCGCTCCATCGTCATGCCATGTTGCAATTCTTCATCTGTACCGAAGGAAAGCTGAATCTCAAGGTCGGTAAAGAACAACCTGATGCCAAATGCATCTTAGTGAACAAGAATGTAAAGCATTCATTCAATGCCGGTAAAAGGCTTTGTTTAACGACGATAATCGAGCCGGTATCCGCCCTCGGACTTGCGCTTGACGAACTTTTGGATAATAAAGACTACTATATTGTTGATGGATCAACGGCAGATGCATTGATCAGGCAGGTGATCTCTCTGAAGGAATGTCCATGTAAAGATCAGTATTTGGAACTGATAGCCGGGATCAACGGATGCTTTGGTCTGCTGCCTACGCCAAAGCTGCTGGATGAACGGATCATCACCTTCCTTGAGATGCTGGAGCACTGTGATTGCGACGATCATTCAATAGAAGAATATGCCGGAGAGCTTAACTTATCGGCCAGCCGGCTGTCACATTTGTTCTCTGAACAGGTCGGCATCCCGATCAAGAAATATCTGACATTGCATCAGCTCGAGAAGGCTTTCGAGAAGATCCTTCTGGGCGAGAGTATAACAAAGGCATCCATGGAGGCGGGGTTCGATTCACCGTCACATTTCGCGGCTGTCGTTAAGAGCCTCATGGGACTTCCCGCGAGACGCGGTGTGAAAGATAGCGTTTTTTTGAAAGTTTACTGATCAGATTCCGTATAGAATCAAGCCATAAAAAGAAAAAGGACGGCTTGATATATGGAAAACAGATATCTTAGAAAAACACGGATGCTCGATTACGGTAGCGAAAAGATCAGGAACCTTGTAGAAGAGCATAATTGGGAAGCTTTGGATGAATATCAGAAGATAGGCGCAATATACGATTATGTCAGAAATGACATCCTGTTCGGATATAACAGATCTGATCTTCTTGCTGCCGATGAGGTGCTGTCTGACGGATATGGCCAGTGCAATACAAAAGCAACACTCCTTATGACCTTGTTAAGAGCTGTCGGGATCCCTTGCAGATTACACGGGTCAGAAGTGGATAAGCATTTCCAAGAAGGAGTAACCTCCAGAATAATAGCTGCTCTGGCACCGGATACGGTCGTTCACACATGGGCAGAGGTCTGCTATCAGGGGCAATGGATCGCTCTTGAAGGTGTAATAACGGATGAAGCCTATGTCTCTGCCGTAAAGAAAGAATACAAAGAGAACAAAGGGCCTTTCGCGCATTGTGCGATCTCTGTTCCTGATCTTCAGGGGCTTTCCCTTGAATGGAAAGGCACGGATATATTCGTCCAGAACGAATCTGTCGTAAAGGACTATGGCGTTTTCGATGATCCTGATACTTTCTTTGAGACTCATCCGCAGACATGGAGCAAGATAAAGGATCTTGCCTATGTTCACTATGGGCGTAAAAAGATGAACAGGACTGTGGCAAAGATCCGTTCAAACTTCTTCGTTACAACACCATTGCCTTGATAAATGCAGCCTCTGTTGGTTTATTAAATCTCTTTTTTCAGGTACTTAGAACTTATCCGTCGGATCTCCGTGACCATAATAGATCCTTCGCGGACCGAATGATCTGATCTTGTCTGCCGTTTTCTTCAAAACATCCAGATCGAAGTACAGATGTCCTACACCCGGCCTGATCCAGTTATCAAGTGCATCTCCAACCAGGATTGCGTGATCTTGTATAATAAGACCTATCGAACCTTTCGTATGGCCGGGAAGTTCGACTACTCTGATATCCGGAAAACCATAATCTGCGAGTGTATCGCCTTCTTTTACATAAACAAACTTTTCCGGACGTTTTACTTTAGTATTACGCAGCACCTTAAGCGACATCTTGAGGACAACGAAGCCTACAGGCCCGTATGACCTGAGAGGCTGTGCATCATAGTTGTCGAAAATCTCATCATCAGCTTTATGATAAGCAACGGGTATGTTGTACCGTTCCGATATAACTGCAGCGTTCTCGGCGTGATCAAAGCGAGGATGCGAAAGAACTAATGCCTTCATCTCATATCTGCTGCATGCTTCAATTACCTTATCTTTACTTTCACCGCTTGACGTGTCAAACAGGATCGCGTTCTTACCATCGGAAACAATGTAACAATTATCTGTTCCGCCCTTGATCCTTGTTATCTCATATTCTGTTTTTTTCATCCCTTATTTCCTCTGTATTAAATATATTGCTGTTTTATAATAGATGTTATCCTCATATTCATCAAGCTGATGACTTCAGTTTTTCCAATCTTATCAGATGCTCTTCATCAGGTGTGGTTATACCGTCTTTATAATGATAACCCATCTTAAGATAGAACGGCACACCTATCAATATCCTTCTCCACGTACTTTTTCGAAGGCAATACCGTGCAACGTTCAGGAAACAGTTCTGCGCATATCCTGAGTTCGAGCTCCTGTCTGTGGATCCAGTGCCTGACCAAGCCATCTT
>CAMNGC010000005.1 GCA_946537885.1 uncultured Clostridia bacterium | reverse complement strand
AAGATAACTGGCGATGTCCGACGTGCTCGCTTGATTACTCACTCAGTCACCTCCGCGTACTTTATATTATACTCAGCGGATCCGGTTTGTCAATAAAAACGCGGTCATATGACCGCATTTTTTATTTTACATAGTACACATTCAAGATTCCGCTGTCGTAGATCGGTTTTACATGTATAGGCTCTGCTATAAAATCTGTCGGTATAATTTTACCCACTCTTCTAATCACTTCTTCTCCATCTGCATTTCTCAGATACAGTTCTTCATATTCCTTCCTGCCAAACTCAACGCTTATGATGCAGTCATTGATGTGTTTTCCCCTACTCCTATCAAGGAATACTCTATACCCATTTACAATAATTGTATCCAGTAGCTGATACTCATCTGAATCGTATAAAACACAGATGACACGCAGAACAATATCGCAAATTACATGACCATAAAACGATTTGAAATCGCTCTGCGTCATTCTCTTAGTCTTGATGGTATCCTGCTTCTCAACATACTCGTAGGATTCGATATCCGTAATTCTTCTTGTAGTAGGCAATTTTAAATCAACAGCAAGCATCTTCTTCTCTGCGTCATAGAACAGATACTTCTCTGGCTGAACCCCAATGTAATATCCATCAATATAGCTACAATCTTGTTCGATCACCCAAGCGAAATAATCAGTGACTTCTTGCGTGTCGCCTGATGCAAACGCTTCATATCTTCTGTCTATTCCAGAATTATACTCTGCGTTTTTCTTTTCGTATGCAGCTGCACGCTCACTATATTCTTGCTTTCGCGTTTCTAAAACCTTTTGCGCCTTTTTTTCAGCGGCTAAGCGTTTATTCTTTCTTTCCTCAGAAAAGTGTTCCCATAATCCAATCTTCACCGGAACTTTCAGTTCTTTATTGATTTCTTTAATTGTCGGAGGCGAACAAATATCTGAGTATCGGCGTTTTCTTTTCAGACCGTCATAATACCGATATGAAGACCATCTTACAATATTGGACAGCATGTGGCGACGAAGGTTCTGGATCAACTGCCAATTTTCTTCGTCCATCTGCTGAACATACTGCTTCTGCTCTTCTACGTACTGCTGCCGTTCCCACTCAGCTTGATCCTTTTCCCAAGCCTTGATTTGCTTATCAATCTTATTCTGCAATGAATTCTCTGTGGCTGCGGTTATCTCGACCTCTTCGCCGGTATATGGATTGCGAAGCCATTGAGAAAACTTCATACTGTTAGCCATAAGCTCTACCTCTTAAAGCAGAGGTGCCACAAGAATAAACCTGGGCACCTGTGATCTCGCCATGATAGGATTACTTATCAAACCCAAAATTATCCACTCTGAGCGTTCTGCAATTCTCTGATACCGTTCTAACGGTCTCCGGAGCAAATCCTTCCGGTGCATTTGCACTGACTTCCAACGACAACTCCACGTCACAATTATCTGTCGTAGACAGATGCGTGATAACTTCATCCAGATACTTCTGAAGATCACGGATAACTCTTGTGTTATCCAGTTTCACGCTCATAAAGAACCTTGTATCGCCAACCTGTCTTGAAGGCGTAACAGCTCCACCGCCCGTTCCTTCTGCCACATGATCAGCGCCACCTGCAGATGCCGTAGAAGTGTAATCATCATATCCGCCGCCGGTTTCAGCGCCCTGTGATCCCTGCTCCTCCTGCTTCTCCTGGTTCAGCTGCTTCAATGCAGTCAGAACCTTTACGAGATAGTCGCTCGGATACACTTCCATAACGGAAGTATTGTATTTAAGCCCGGAATAACGATCATCGTTGATGGAAGATGCGATTGCAAATGCCTCATCGCTGGCAACACCCGCTCTGATCGTGCTTTCCAGCACAGAGAAGTTTGCTAGGCGCGGCAAATAACAATATGTAGTAAGGTATTCCCACAGTTTCTTGACCTGAATATGATTATCATCCTTCCAAAGGAGATTATCCAGCTCCATCTTCAGAAGTGCCGGAGCCCACTTTGTGATGATCTGTTCATTCTGGATCATCTTAGATGCAGCCTTTGAAACAATAGGCTCAACGCCTACCAGCCTATCTGTATCCCACAGAATCGTCTTCATATCGGCGCCGCTGTCAATGCTCGGAACCAGCAGCCAACAATACACTTCTTTCAGACGGCTGTTGACGGTCTCATTGCATCTGGAAATATTACTTGCCGTCTCAGCATTCTGAGCTGCATCCAGATTCAGTCTTGTACTATCCGTTTTAATCGACTCCCATGCAAGCAGATCACTGACGGCCTTCTGAAGGCTGGAAAGTAATCCTTCATCCGGAGCTACAAAGGCAAGCATATTCCGATAAGTTCTCGGAGCAGTTCCCCTGCTGTTCAGGATTTCTTCTGCTTTTACCAACGCCTTGCAATTCGGCTTGTTCTGCTTAAAGGTATCCGCCGGTCTTAAGATAACCAGTCTTACAGCCTGCTCATCAGAAACATCATTTGAGTTTGCCGGACAAACATGAAGCCCTGCAAACGGTGCTTCCTTCCGAAGATCACGAAGTCTCTTTTCAATCTCATACTCAACATCAGAGCTTGCCATCTGGGAAGAACGATCCGAAGCTGTCTTCCTAAGAGTAGGACGGGTATCATACCAATATCTGTTTCCTGCAGGATCCGCATACAGATACGACAGCGATCCACGCAGAGTATTAAGTGCATCATTAAAGTCCGCAATATTTTCTCCCGGCTGTATAACACCCAGACGGATACGTGAAGCCTCTATACCACGGATGCTCTGGGCACGAACCGTAGGTGCACTACCAAGCATAATCGTTCTCGCAACACGCCTTGCAGCCATCTTCTGACCATATCTACTGGTGGTCTTATCAAGCTGATACGGAACAGCACCTTTACCATCAACTTCGGAATCAATGATGGCATTCCATGTCTCCGGCAAGTAACGAACCAGCTCATCCTTAACTGTAGGAATATCCAACGGAATCGATCCCGGCATGATCATTGCACTTGCGTCATTAGCCATCCACAGCTCATGAATAACTGCTGCCATAAGACGCAGAACACCACGGGTACGCTGGAAATGTTCCATCGTTGCCCATTCTTCATACAATCTATCAAAGATCTCCGGATGAATCGGGTAACAGGAAATCAAACGATTTCTGTATTCCACTTCACGAGATTCAATCGGGAAATCCCCTTGATTATCCTGATACATCTGACTGAAAGCCGCACACACCTGATCACGATCCTCCGGCTTCTTGCAGTCTAGGAACAGCCTGCGGCGAACAACTTCAAAGCCTTCGTTAGCAGCAACCGGCTTCCAGATGGATTCCTTACGGCCAAAAGTATGCTCAATAGCTTCAAGCGCCTTCTGTCCGGCATCTCCACCGATTTCTACAGCAGACTCAGGTATTGATGCCACTACCATGCTATTCTTGCTGGCACTGGCAGCCTCAGTAATTTCCTGAATGAAGGAAATAAAATTATCGAAGGATCCCGACGGAAGCCCATCAATGCCGTAAATCTTCTTAGCATATGCAACCAGCTCATCCATAAGGATCAGGCACGGTCCGCAAGCATCGAACAGATTCTTCAGAGCAAGACTTCCCGGAGAAACGCCCTTCTTATCAGCATCCTTCACATAGTCATAAAGCTTCGGATCTCCGGCAGCAATAGCCAGCTGAGCTGCCATTTCTCCCCAGATAGTATTGATAGTGATGCCAGGCAGGTTTGTCGGTCTCTTTGATCTTGACGGATCCATAGCCGTGCCGACCAATACTGCAACCTTAGCATTCGGAAGTTCAGTCACACCCGCTTCATCCATCACTGCTTTAAGATTCGGAATCTTATCCAATGGAACACCGCCACGGGACATATGGTACAGGGCAAGCAAGCTGTGTGTTTTACCACCACCAAATGCTGTCTTTAACTGAAGAACCGGCTCTCCGTCTTTTTCACCAAAACGCTTTAATGCCTGGATCAAAAGCCCTTTCATTCCTTCGGTCACATATGTACGGGCAAAGAACTCAACTGGATCCCTGTACTCAAAAGCGCCTTCGCCTCTGGCTACCTGAGAAAGATCAGCAGCAAACTCAGCGTTCAGATATCTTCCCTGAGCAACATCCGGATGCGGCTCAATAATTTCACGCCAGCTCGGAAGCTTTGATCCTCTGATACTGGTGAGAACTCCGACCTCATCTTTTTTCTTCTTTCCGGTCTGCTGCTGAGGCTGTACCTCTGAGTTGCCTTCGGTAACTGTTGTGGATCCCATACTGGTTCCATAACGAAGTTCACGAAGAATAGTTCTAATCTCTTCAGCGCCTTGCAGATCAAAATCAGCACAGAGTCTTGCCATAGTATCCAATGCTCGTTCTGCATCATCTTTAGGCATATCCTGCGAACCTGCATGGGACACGGTATTTCTCACACCCATAAGTTCTGTCGCCCATGCCCTGCGATCTCTCTGAAGATGCCGTCTGAACAGCGGTCCCCATTGACGATCAAGCAGACGCAGGCAATTAGCCACATCAAGTGAATCTACCAACTCACCCCAATCTCCTGATGTTGGAAGATCCCATCCTTGATCCCCAATCGATGACAGAACCTCCTGCCACCATCCATCCTTATACTCTCTGCTCATCTCCTGGGCGATGTACCCAGCCATCAAAGGGTGGAGTATGCGGAATCCCTTCTGTACGTACTCAAGATTCTCTGCCATGATCTGTTTCCTCCTCACTTGTATCCTTTGCTAAACTTTTTTCATAATACGCGGAGATCAGCGTATCTATTTCTTGTTCTATGATCCTTGATGCCATATGTGGCTTCATATTTGAGCCATCGGCATCCAAAACCTGCTTGTTCCTTGTATATATGTTCAGAGCTTTGCCAATAACCGATGGTCTAAGATCCATTATCGTTACCTTCTGAAACATCTCTTCTATAATTCCGGGAACTTCCCTTTTTACTGCTGCCACGAATGATCGTCTTGTAATCTGCATTGCTTCCGAATCTTTCCTGCGAAGCACAACCGTAATTGGAATGCCTCTCGATTCGGCAAGTTCAATGTTGTTTTCATACTTCCTCCCCAATGGCCATGATGCCGTAATTGAAAATCCCCCATCGCATACTGCCGTTATAAACTGTTCCCATTCGCTCAGTTCTTCTTTGGCGCCGCCATCGTAGCCTTTATAAATGAATCCGACACAGGATGGATAGTCCTCTGATGAACTCTCATAAAGATTCGCAAATGATGCCTTCATAATCTCTGTATAAATTGCATCAGCATGTTTTTTGTCGCCGTTAAACCTATATGAGAAAGCTGTCATATCTTCTTTCTTTGATGTGACCGTCTCTTTGAAATATTCTGGATACATATCTCCAATGCCATATTTCAACCACACATAGAAGAAATCCGATAGTTCCTGATATGCAGCTCTGTCATAATATGGCAAATCCATAGATATCATTGCATTACGAACATTATTTGGCGATGAAGCATCTGCAACATAAGTCTTTCCATCAACCCCTGATGGAAGAAGTGCAAGAGTATCACAAGTTCTTGAAAGCGCACTTGCAAAACTTCCACCTGCCCCGGCAAATGGATTACCTTCTGCATAATCCCAGATCATCGGCATTGCTGCTCTCGAAAAAACATTTCTTAAAGCACCTCCGCTGCTTGTACTCCAACTACATAGACTAGAGCACCGATCCAGTAGTTTACTGACGGTAAGCACTAATGTCATCCGAACGGCTTCCGCATATGCAAGAGCTCCGGATCCTCCGTCAGCAAATGATATTCCATCATCTGCGAATCCTTTTTCTTTTGCTGCGATCTCAATATCTGCTTGTAATTCTTTAGCTAGCTCCATCATTGTAGTGATGAATACTAGCTGTCTATTTGTAAAAAGATCAGCATAATCATTCAATCCAAATGACGGCGGAGAAAAACGTTTTGGAAAGATGGGAAGAACTCCATGCGCTATGTTCTTTGGTGCGTTTACTTGCGCTGCCTTCTCCTGTTCACTTGTAGCTTCCAGATATAATCTTTTCTTTTCTCCATCAATTACAACAGCAATAAGCTGACTGTCAATTTTATGACTAATACCGCATTCCTTTACATATGCATCCGGTGTGATTTCTCCGCAGGCCGGGCACTTAAATACAGCTGTTTGAGCCACCTTCGGATTTTCCTTTACCTCTGTGCGAGGCTCATGGTGCACCTTAAAGTGAATCCTGCCATTCTCAGCAATAGGTTCTACCCAGGCTTCACTTCCTTTTTTCTTCGCCAAATCATAACTCGAAGAAAGAGGAATATTGCATCCGCAGGATGGATTCGGACATTTTATAGTCCGTGCCCATATCCATGCAGATACAGCTACTTCTTTTCCATCTTCCGGATTCTGTACTTTCGGATACAGATAACCGATCTTCTTAAATGCCTGCTTTTGTAATTCTTCCCCATAATGGCGAACGTCTTCTGCAAAGCCATTAGCTCCGGAGATAGCTATCGGAAGAACAATCTCACCCCTTGGATGAACCGGTACAGTATCTGCAAACCGGGACGGAATATCTGACACAACAGTTGTGATCATCGCTGCAACTGCATTCAAATCTGACGATATACTCTTCAATCCTAAGCGATGAGCCTCAACAGGTGTGGAGCCACCTCCCACGAAAGGATCAAACACTATCGGTAATTGTCCGTTAGAACTTCTCTCAATTTCCCTTCTGACAATTTCCAACAGCTCTTTATCGTCTGCAGCCTCCACCTCCGCCAAACGTTCTGATAGTTCTATTAGTCTATTTCTTTCACGAAGCTGCTCTTCCTCTGTAGGGAACAACTCCGGATGCTCCGATGGATCATCAATGAGTGAAGCAAATAATGTGCTTCTTGAAACAGCCATAGGAGTTCTTGTCCACCAAATATGTACATTTGATGGCATCCCGTTCCTAGCTGTCTTTTCTCTCTCCGATTCGGAGTTAGTCTTTGATACAGGCATTTCTGTCTCTATCAACTTCCTATATGACATAATAACACCTCGTGTTAATTGTTATTGTTCATAAAGTCCTCCAAAGTAAGCTGCTGCGGTACAATTGCCTTAAGCTCTGCAGCTCTGGACTGAATCTCTGGCCATGCAACAACCAGAGCATTATATGCGTAGGCTTCCTGCGCCCACTTCTTTCTCTCTGCAATAGTATAGAGTCGATATGCCAGATCCTTTGCACGTTCCGCATTGGAACCGTACATATTGGCGATTGCAGTAGCACATCCCTCTATACCTTCCTTTTCCATCTTGTATGTCAGCTGCTGACAAAGAAGCCAAATATTCCCTTCGTGTTCGTCTATTTTTGTCGAAAGATCATGACGTTCTATCAAATGTACTTTTCCTTTTTGAGCATACAATGTACCATGAGAGGCCATGGTGGCAACAGAAGTATTCTTAGCTGTTGCAAGAGTATTAGCATCACCAAACGGTATTTCATTAAATGCATTTTGAGAATACAGGTCGACACAGAAACGGCTTTCAGCATCCAAATCACCATCTTGATCATTGAAATATAAATCAAGTTCCTGATTAATTATTTGTAATGCACTACGAACTGTCATTGGTGAGCCGTCAGCCTCTAAAACTCTTGCATACTTTGAAAAAACACCAATACCAGGGCCTATAGCCGACTGTGCAAGATCAACAGGTGCTATATTACTACTCTGCAGATTCTTAAGAGCAGGACGAAGTTCTCTTTTTAATTCATTAATGAAATTCCTTCTAGTACAAACAAGAGCATCCTTCGAGCGTTTTCTGCATACCAATACAATAGATGAGGCCAAAGCATTTGCTCCATTAGCTCTTAATCGTCCGCTTTTTTCTGTGCGAACAGGCCACGTCCCAGTTATTGTAAATCCGGCCTCAATAATAGCATGAAGCATGGTTTCCCATCCAGAGGATGCAATCTGTTGATTATTATCCTCATCCTCATCAACATCACTTTGTTTATACGCATAATAGATTGACACCGGAAAATCGTCCGAAGAATAATCAAAAATATGCTTACATGTTTTCAACATACCTTGTTCAAAATAATTCTTTGCCTTCTCAGTATCCTCATCAAATCTAAAAGGCATTGCAATTAATTCATCAGCTTTAGGTGTAAGCAAAGTTGAATATAATTCAGGATATATATCTTGTAAATTCTTTCGTAACCAAATATAGAAATAGTCTGAAATATCAGAGTAGTCTATGTTGTTATAATAGGGTGGATCCGTAGAAACTAATACATTACGTAATCCATTATCTTCCTGGGCATTCTTCTGTTTTGCTATACCAGCAACTATATTATGTTGAGGGAAATTATCAAAACATTTCAAAAAACTCGAAAGCATACTGTCAAAACTACCGCTTGATGAGCAGAATGGATTTGCCTCCGCAAAATCCCATGTCATAGGCAGAGCCTGGCGTCCAAATGTATGGGCTATTTGTTGATTGTTTACATGCCAAGTACAAATAGTCGAATTGTAGTCTATTAATTTATCTACAACAAAAGATAAATAGACCGAAATAGCTTCTGAGTATGCTAAAGCGCCAGAACCACCGTCCTTCAATTTCACATTACTCTTATCCATTCCAGATTTTAAGGCATCTTCATAGACAATTCTCCTGACTTCACTAATTAGTGAAGAAAAAACATAATAATGTCGTTAATTGTCTATTTGAAAACAATAAATGGAATTCATCTAATCCATATCTATTAGTATTTAGGCAGCCAGGGAAATATGCTATTTTCCCTTCTGGATAATCATCAGGCTTTTGCACATTTGACGCTAACAATTGTTCAGTTGTGGGGGGCGCATAAACTCTTCTAGTTCCACTTTGAACTATCATAGTTAGCATCTTTACCCCTATTCTACCCGATCGTCCAATTTCTCTTACCTCATCTAAAGAAAGACTTGAACCACATTTGGGACATAATACACCTTTTCTTCCGACAGTGCCTTTTTTGTCTGAAGAACCATCAGTATGTATTTTGAAACTAACTTCTTTTCCATCATATATTGGCTCAGCCCAAACATTCTGCTTTTTTTTGCATAATGTAAAACTCCTAACTAACGGTATTTCACACAAACAAGCAGGATTCTTGCAGTGAACAATTCGCGTCCATATCCATGTATTGACCACATTTTCAACATTATTACCAGGCAATCGGGTTTTGGGATATAAATGGCCAACCTTTTTAAAGGCTTTGTCCCTGAGCATATTGGAATAATACTCAACATCACTCTTAATTCCTTCGCTTCCTATAATTGAAATATCAGCCCCCAAAAGTGACTTAGCGTCCGGATTAACAGGAGATACATCTTTAAAGATTGAAGGAATCTCTAACATAGCTTTATTAATTGTGACTGAAACTGGATTCAAATCATAAGCATACGATTCCAACCCAAGACGCTGTCCTTCTATCGGAATAGTTCCTCCTCCAGCAAATGGATCTAAAACTTTGGGCATAATACCATTTGTATACTTTAAAATTTCATCTTTTGCTTTTTTCAATACAGAAGGATCATTTGAGTTCTCCCACACAACTAAATCCTCTAATATAGAAAACAAACGATTCCTTTCTTTTTGTTGATCTTCCTCAGTAGGAAACAACTCCGGATGACTAGATGGATCATCTACAAGCGAAGACCATATGACGGCCCTTGCAGTGACTAAAGGTCGTCTAGCCCACCACAGATGAAAAGTGGCTGGATGTCCTTGAGTTATATGCTTCTCTCTTTCGGATTCAGAGTTAATCTTTTCCAGCGGTAATGCTACTTCTATCAATTTCTTTGTTGCCATGCTTTTCTCCTCACTCCTGATACTCGATCTCTGCATTATTAATCAGATCTACGATGTCGAAATTCACACTTGTTGCTGTGAAATCCGGTGCATTCTTGAATGGTTTCTTCAGATATACTGTCTTTGTCTGATTTCCATCCACCTCTACGATTGCCAGAATAAACTCATCCGGTTTATTCAGACAGGTTAATATTTCATTCTTTGAAACAGTTACTGTAGATGATCCTTTTCTGCAACCTTTTACCTCGATCATTCTGAGCGATTTTGCATATGCTCTAATGCGCTCCGGAATTCTGGACTCCACATCATATCCGCACTTAGCAGCACTGACATCGACTGGCGTATTACCAAGCCTTACTTCGATATCCATCACTGCCTTCATCGCTGCGTACTCGACAGCCTGCCGATCTCCCTGACTGAACGTATCAGGCTCAGGTTGATGAGTCAGAATGCGCAATAGTCCTTTGGGGATCACCAATGACCCGCCTACTATCACCGGTGGCATTGCGGATATCATTCTTTCTGTCTCTATTTCTGCAAGGCGTTTCTGCATCCTTGCTTCCAGTTCTTCCGCACGTCTTGCCGCATTCGCAGAGGTGAGTCGCTGATTTCCTTTTCCTGCTGCTTCTTTTTCTTTCAGATCAATTGCTCTGAAATCCCAATACTGAATCTCCTGTGTCATACGATCCTTAACAGCCTTGGCTATCTTATCGAGCATCTTCAACTTGTGATCTCTGACAGATGCGAAGTGTGATGGGATAATCTCCGAAATCGCATATCCCTGAGCACGTTCTTCTACACCCTGCGTGAGCCACGTCTGAGACTTCACAAAGTCCATGATCGCCTTTGTCTCATCTTCTGTTGCTGCACGATAATCAAGGTATGGTGCATAGCCTGCATTCTTAGCGGTTCCATCTTCTTTCAGTTCAACGAAATGAACATTCTTTGAAATGATCCGCTTATTGCCATTCGGCAGCACAACGCCATCCTGAATAGCATCTTCGATATAGAACAACAGCCTCGGATCTCTTCCGAAGTCCTGTTCATCAATAAATATGGATCCGCGCTTCATTGCATCCGCATATCTCTCACGGATGAGATCCGTGGTAGCATCCAACAACGGATGTCCAGGACATATCAATGATGCCGGTACCAGCCCTGGAATATTACAGTTATCTTTTTCAAAGCAGACACGCTCATAACGCGGTAGCACAGACTCCCCGAAGCCAATCTGCATATCCCTGTTCCTGATGGCAAACGGCACAGATGTTATCTCGTATCTATCATGCTCTCTCTTATGGATCTTTCCACCAAGAGACTTGAATGCTTCCACGAAGAAAGCCTCGATAAAGTGCGGCTGGAGCTTATGAGCCTCTACTCGTTCCATTTCTTCTCTGATCTCCATGACCTTTGAAACATCCATTGAATCCTCAGTTAGAGCATTCTCGGAAATCAGCTCACGGAACTTTTCTGTATTCATGGAGTGATCCACCACCTGCCAAAGTCTCTCCCTGACCTTAGGGTCATTACCGTAACGGATGGCTTCAATCAATAGATCGCGAAGCGGACGATTTTCAAATGTCATTTCACCGAGGATATCAAACACCTTGCCACCCAGCGCTGATCTCTCTTCCTCCAGTTTTTCAAAGAGCCTCTGGAACACCATGCCTTCTCTTGTTTCCTGAGAAACCAGGTTCCACAAATGGCAGACCTCCGTCTGTCCGATACGGTGAATACGTCCAAATCTCTGTTCCAAACGATTAGGATTCCATGGAAGATCATAGTTGATCATTAAATGTGCTCGTTGCAGGTTAATACCTTCACCGGCAGCATCCGTGGCAATCAAGATACGAACATTTTTATCTTGCCGGAACAGTTCCTCTACCTTCCGACGTTCATCACGCAGCATACCACCGTGGATAGTGACAACAGAATCATCACTACCAAAAAGAGTACGGATCTTTTCTGTAAGATAGCGTAGAGTGTCTCTGTGTTCTGTGAAGATAATGAGTTTTTCTCGCTGCTTATCTGCCGTGAACATGCACTCGTTATCCTGAAGGAGCTTTGAGAGCTCATCCCACTTGCGGTCTTCTCCACTCAGTCGCACCTCATTAGCAAGCCTTTCAAGATCCTTCAACGTATTGATTTCCGCTTCCAATTCTTTGATGGTACGGGCTGCAGAAGCCTGATCTGCTACATTCTCTTCTTCTCTTTCAAGTTCTTCTGATGAATAATCGTCATCATCATAATCAACATCAAAGTGTATCGTCGAACGGTATTCCTCTGCTCTCTTTCCAAGGCGTTCTTCATTCAAGCGATTCTCTAAACGTTCACGCCTTCTATGAAGCGACTGATAAATCGCTTCCGGTGAAGAGGCAAGCCTTCTCTGCAGAATTGTCAACGCAAAACCGACCGTGCTCTTTCTGTCCTTTGAAAGCTGATCAGCACGGTTAAACTCTTCCTGTACATAGGAAGTCACTTCATGGTAAAGAAGTGATTCTTTCGGAGAAAGATCATAATTTACTGTATAGGCACGCCGTTCAGGGAACAGAGGTGTTCCATCAAACTTCAGAAGATCTTCCTTTACCAGACGCCTCATGACATCAGAAACATCGATAGCCTGCGCACTGGATCTTGCCGCTCCGGCAAATCGTTCCGGATCAATCAAGGACATAAACAGTTGGAAATCTTCTTCCTTGCCATTATGCGGCGTAGCTGTAAGCAGAAGGAAATGTCTGGTAATATCCGAAAGCAGCCTTCCAAGCTGGAAGCGCCTTGTATACTTCACCTCTCCACCCCAAACGGTAGCTGACATTTTGTGAGCCTCATCTACGACGATAAGATCCCACTCTGTTGCCTTCAGCTTCTCTTGCAACACGTCATTCCGCGCAAGCTTATCCAGGCGAGCTATGCAAAGATTAACTTCATCGAAGACATTTCCACTCACTGCAGACTCAAACCGGTCATTGGTAAGAATATCAAATTTCAGATGGAACTTGCTGTACAACTCATCCTGCCACTGCTCAGACAAGCTTCCCGGTGAAACAATTAGGCACCGTCTCAAGTCTCCACGAATAATCAGTTCCTTCAGTAGCAGACCGGTCATAATGGTTTTTCCTGCACCCGGATCATCCGCAAGAATATATCTGAGCGGCAGTCTCGGAAGCATCTCCTGATACACAGCTGAAATCTGATGTGGCAGTGGCTCTATCGACGATGTGTGTACCGCCAGATATGGATCAAAGATATGTGCGAGATTGATTCGGTATGCTTCTGATGCCAGACGCACCACATCACCATCTGCATCAAAACTCCACGGCAAATTTGAGTCTTCAACGTTCAGCCTTGCTTCATCCTCCCGATAAAGCAGCTGATTCGCAAGGAGTCCTTGGTTGTTCTTATATGTAATCTCCATCACGGCATTGCCATACCATTTCACAGCAACCACCTGGACGGATTCATTATTCACAAGACCGCTGACGCTGCTGCCAACAGTCAACTCTTCAAGTTTGGACATCTACCGCCATTCCTTTCGTATGCTCATCTTTGTTACTGCTCAGCAATCTCTTCAGCAACAGACTGATCTTCAACGACTTCCATAATATCGGACACATCACAATGAAGCGCCGTACATATCTTCAGTAATACGGCGGTGCTGACATTTTCTCCCCTATTCAGCTTAGCTATCGTCGAAGAGCTCAAATGCGCCAATGATCTCAGATCCTGTTTCTTCAAATCCTTGTCAATAAGCAGCTTCCATAATTTTTTGTAGCTGATAACCATGTGCGTACTCCTCTGAATTCCGTCACTCTTAGTTTCCAATCTAAATCATATCAATATCTGTAACCATAACGTTACATCAAATTGTAGCACATTTCGACCTGTTTTGCAACGATGATGTGCGAGAACTCGAATTTTTAGTTCTCTGATTAACACTCTCAAGAGCGCCTCGATTCCATCCAAAAACAGCAACGTGTTCAAAGGTGTTCAAAGAATTTCGCTTTTTTTGTTGACTTTTCTATGAATTAAGTGTAAACTAAAGGTTACAATCTCATACTATGATATAGAAAGAGGAATTCTGATAATGAAAGCAGAACTTATAGTTAATATCATTGCTGCACACTGTACAGGAGACGAAAATGCCTTCAAAACAGCTGTTGAAGCACTGGCTGCGGACGAAAGCAAAAAAGGTAATGGCCGTCTATCAAACCAAATCCTCGATGCTTACAAAGGAAAGAAGTCTACCCTCATCAAAAAGCCTGATGTAACACAACCCGCCGGTGGCGGCTACGCTGTTCAATCCGCTGGTAGCACTTCTTTCAGCCCAAGAGATAAAGACAGTCTCTTAGAACTTTATGACATTGTTCACTCTGAGACTCTTCTCTCCGACGTGATCCTTCCAGAAAACCAGAGAAAGCTTCTTCTTCAGATTCTGGATGAACGCAAGAACAATACGAAACTCAAGAAACACAATCTTCCAGCCGCGAACAGATTATTGTTATGCGGTCCTCCAGGCTGTGGAAAGACGATGACTGCCCACGCAATAGCTCACGAGCTTAATCTTCCAATGGCTTATGTTCGAATTGACGGACTTGTTTCATCGTATCTCGGACAAACAAGCGTAAACCTTCGGAAGATTTTTTCGAGCGTGGCAAATCAGGAAATTGTTTTATTCCTGGACGAATTTGATGCGATAGCCAAGAAGCGGGATGACGGGCATGAAATGGGCGAATTAAAAAGAGTCGTTACTGCCCTCTTGCAGAACTTCGATAATATGCCGGCAAACGTGTTTCTTATTGCAGCCACAAATCACGAGCATCTTCTTGATCCTGCAATTTGGAGACGGTTCAACTACACGATCAATATTGGTCTTCCCGACGATGATCAGCGCCGTAAGCTTATCGAAAAATGGTTTGAAGAATACTCGGTTGAAACAGACGTGGATATTCAAAAGCTGACCGATCTTACTGCAGATCGTAGTGTCGCTCAGATCAAAGAACTGATCATATCGGCTGCAAAGAGATCTGTGACAACAGATAAGCCTATCACAACAGAAGATATGATAGAGCTTCTTATTCAGCAGATGACGAATAACTCCAGCGGTGCCGGACTCGTCGACGCTGCTGCCAAGCTCAAAGAAAAAGGAGTCAGTGTACGCACACTGGCAAAGGCAGTAGGAATGCCCCATAACACGTTAAACTACCAGATCAATAAGTTAGCTAAGTTGAAAGAGGTGGATGAATAAATATGGCAGATGATTTTCGACCTCATCTTCTGATTACAGAAGACGATGTAGAGCACGTTGAATACGTTCCTCAGGCAAGAGGTAAAGACAGAGGCTTAGATCGTTTCGAGCATGGAAGCAAGCTTTCAAGCGGTCTGCAAGATGTCGTGTCAGCATATACAAGGATTCAGAGCGGCGATTCCCTTAAGGATGAGGATATTCGCCTTTTTGAGGTTGTGCTGCCGGATGACACAAAATTTTCCAATAAAGCCATTCGCGACTTCCTTGCCCAGGAAGGTATGTCGATTACATCTATCAGGGATGCTCATCATGCCATAGTATCCACTTCCACTTCAAAATTCGATAATCTCCAAAAGAGAGTCGGTAATTTCCGGGACAACAAGAAAGTGGATCGAACTTTTCAAGATGTTGCGGCATTCAAATTCCCGGATCCTGCAGATAAGCAGTCTTCTGTGCTTAAAGCCCTCATCGAAAAGATGGGGCAAGAACCAATAGATGTCGAGATTCGCGAAGAGCTTCTGGTTGATCAAATTGGTGTAGACGGCCAGGCACGTGCAGAACAGAACCTAATCTCAACAATACGTCAGTATAACGGAGAAATCGTTGGTGAACCATATAAATTGTCCGATGAAACGCCAATTCTAAGAGCGAAGGTTCCGCTGGACAAACTGACTGCTGTTTCAGAAGATACTATCGTCTGCCATGTTGCTTTGACGGGATTCTACGGTACAGTACAGGCCGGTCTTATGCCTGCTCCGCATCCGGTATCTCTGGATCCAACCGTCAATATTGATGAACTCCCGATTGTCGCTGTTCTTGACACCGGCGTAGATTTTCCTGATGCTTTGGAACCCATTGTTGTTGAACATTGGACTCCAAGCGGTGCTGCTGAGGGCGACAAATATCACGGAACTAACGTCGCGAGCAAAATCGCTTTTGCCCAGTTAGGCGCTCAGATGGGAATGGGCACGATGGTTCCTCGTGCAAGAATCATTGATTGCAATATCAGAGGTGCTGATCCAAATTCCGACGATCCAAATCTTATATCCAACCAGACAATGATTAAGCGGATTCGGGAAGCAGTCCTTCGTTATAAGGACATCACCAAGATATTCAACTTCTCATCTGCTTCAAGATATCCGATTGCTCAAGATGAGATCAGTATCCTCGGATACGAGCTTGACGTACTTTCCATCACCTATGGCGTCAAGTTTGTCATCGCCGTCGGAAACCACGATCTCTATGAATACGAATCATCGCTGGAAAAGATTTTTGACGATGATGACAGTCACGTTGCTGCTCCATCAGACTCTATGCTGAATATTTCCGTTGGAGCCATAGTAGGCAGCGACCATACAGGCAGCATCAGCAAACAATACGATGTCGCTCCCTATTCCAGGATTGGCCCCGGCTTTAAAGGTTCACGAAAACCGGACATTGTTACATATGCCGGAACGAAGCTCAAAGGCGGCAGTGTCCCTCCAGATGAATATTCACTAATGATCGGAGCTGGAAATCAGTGGGCTTTGGATGCAGGTACAAGCTTCTCTGCTCCGGTTGTAGCTGGTGATCTTGCAGAGATACTCACATCAGTTCCTGATGATAATGTTCTTCTGGCGGAAGCACTTTTATATCACCGTGCTGTTATGCCAATCAAAACCGATAAGAAGGACAAACCGGATAAGGGTGATAATGAATTCTACGGGAACCTTTACGGACGTGGAATCTCTTCTCCTATCGACAGTATGTTTTCCACCATGAATCGAGTAACATTTCTTCATGCCGGAACCATGAATCGCCTCGACAAGCAGAGAGTAAAATTTCTGATGCCTAAGGTATGCGATAACCTTGACATGAGCAAGCGAAACGCAAAGGTCAAAATAACCGTCACCTGCGTCACTCAGTCGCCTGTCGATAACAACAAGGGCGAAGAATACCTTGGTGCATACGTAAATGCTTCATTGCACATCATTAACGGCAAAGGAACATCGGGATCAAAGAACCCGTCTGAGACTGATGGCAGAAAAGAATGGGACACCTGCTTCCATTTTGAGCAGACTCTTTCAAGCTTATCAAGCGGTGACTGGGAAGTATGGTTACAGCTTCATACAAGATATGACGTGAAAGATGATCAGGAAATCGAATATGCCCTAGCAATCACGATTGAAGATCTGACAGACTCACTTAATCTCTATGAAGAGATAGTCAATGAAGCCCAGAACAGATTCCCTGCAGTGCAGCTTGTTCGTCTGCCGGTACGATTATAAAAAATATGAGGTGCTCCTTCTACAGGATGCACCTCTGTTTTATTTTCTCTGGCTTTTCAAAAAAGCGATATACTCATTTACTTTATCTATTTCTTCCTGGCTCAGATCATCAGCATTCTGAATCCCTGCTACCGCTGTAGCATCAGCATCCACCGTTGGTTCATCAATATACCCTGCCGCTGCCATTAAATCCTCATACGGACAATTAAGCGCTGTGGCAATTGAACGAAGCACTTGCGGAGATGTCTGTTTGCGCATGCCATCTTCTATCCGTTTAACTTCTGTATGACTGATTTCTGCAAGTTCAGCCAGCTTACGAATCGAGTATCCTTTTTCTTTTCTCTTTGCCTGAATATAGGTTCCCAGCTCGTTCATGCGGCACCTCCTTCCTTGAACTGACCTCATTATAGCATCTGTGTAACCTAAAAGCAACACTATTTTGAAAATCTCTTGATTTTTGTAACCTTTAGGTGTAATATGTGGGTGGTGGAACTTTATAGTTCCAATCAAATTACCAGAAGGGAGGATGTCATGAAGCCAAACATAGATTTTATCAAAGCTGAAATGGATAAGCACCACTGGTCCGGCAGTCAACTAGCTATGAAAATGGGCGTATCACGAATGGAAGTCAGCAGGCTCCTTCGTGGCAAAAGAGTTGGCGGAAAGAAATGCATCGGCGGCCTGATCAGAGCGTTTCCTAACGCTTCTCTTGACGACCTCTTTTTTTTGGACTAAGTGGAACTTATTGTTTACGGGAGGATAATTTATGGAACCAGTAAAGAATCTCGACGATAAGCGCGTATGCGATCAGAGCGAAGATAAGAAAACAATCGAAATACGCAAGAAAGACTGCATCACGCGTATTACCGCCAATAAAGACAGTACTCTCCGTATCACACACGAATACGTAAAGTAACACAACTACAAACAGCATAAAATCCGTGAGAGCGCCAGACGACAGTGCGGATACCTAATTCCAAGGTATCGTTCTGTCGTTTTTGTTTTCTCGGTTTTATTCCCGCCAAGGGAGACGTCCCATAGGCGGCTTGTCCCGGATATGACTCTAAACCATCCCTCATCGGAAAGTGAGCTGATTCTGATCAAATCAGTGCCTGAAAGCCAAACGATGAGCCGCAGCTATCACCGGTCCAGTTATTAGGGCGACTGGCCATTCAGACAAACAGGAGGAAAACCTGATGAATGGTCACGTAATACGGACAAAAGAATATCGCCATACAGCGGTTTCCTCCGCGCAAACCCATGGAGGAAACCAGATATGGCGAAAATCACAATTGAATATTGCAGTAGCTATAATAGCTACAACGGCGAAAAGGTAACTGATGGCAAGGTTCTCGCACCGGTTCTGATCTCAGATGCGGAATTTCAGAGCAACAACACGATCATTCCGGAGAACCTGAGAACTTGGAAACACTATGGCGTTCCGTTCAGAGTCGGATTCATGGTGGTGGACGAAGCAGATTTCAACAAAATGCTCTCCCTCTACTACTCTGGTATCAACGACTACTTTGAAGAGCATCCGGAGCTCCGCCCCGGTAGATGCGTTCTCGGATGGGATAAAGAAGGCTTTCCGATCCTCTGCAGCAAGGAGAATCGCTGCAAAGGCTGTCCCAGACGCGCAGAGCACCTTCCACGCTTCAAGAGCCGTGAGGACTTCATCCAGTTCACATCCTTCCAGGATACCCACGAAGATGAGGACGGCAACACTGTCAGTCTCGACATCGCGGATCCCAATGTAAATGTTGAGGAAGAAGCGATCCTCGAAACACTCTTCACGGAACTGGTGGAATACCTGGGCAAAATCAGCCCTCGTTACGCCAAGATCGTCACCCTCGGCAGGCAGGACTACTCGAAAGAACAGATCATTGCTGAGCTCGGTCTGAAGCCGTCCCGTGGCTATCAGGAAATCAATGCAGCGAAAGAACTGACGAAGAAGTTCCTCGAACTGTAAAACGCACGAATGGCGCTGTCGGATCCGTTCCGATAGCGCCACTCTTTTATCTTCTGACCGGCTTACGCCCATTGAGCTGGAACCGGTCATGGCTCTTAATACTTTTTACCGCTTGTCTCAGACTGGTCGCCCTTCCATGCTGATGGTAAGGGCAGGAAGCAAAATGCGAATGAAAGATGATAACTGTTCCCGGCTCCGGATAGCCCGGACTGTGTAGGCTCCAGTAGTGACCGGTGTTATTGGATTTGATGGTTACATCATAGATATCCTTGTAGATAACGGTAAAATAGTTTGAGTCCAGAGAAGCAAGTTCATTTGCATCAAACATAGGCGATCACCTTCCTTCCGCCACATACATAGCCTCCCTCTCTGCCACAATCTGCTGACGGATCTTCCGCTTCTCAGCATCAAACCTTTTCTGAAGCAGAGCCATCTCTTTATCAAGAAATTCCTTCTCCCTACTCTCCGTCTCAGCCCTCATAGTATCTGGCGTGATGATAAGCTTTCCGTCCTCGCATTTTACAAGCACTGCCTCGCCGATCTGGAAACCCAGTTCTTCCAGCCACCGTCCCTGAAGTCTGAGCTGCGGAGACGGATTACTTCCATAGTTCCAAATGCTGCTGATCTTAAGCGATCTGTATTCTTTTTTCTTTGCCATTCTTAGGTCCTCCTTTTTCATTGATTGTCAAATGATATTTTTTGTTGGGATATGGTCGCATGTCCCTTAATTCGTATTATAGGACATAGTCGCATGTCCGTCAAGAAAAATGTATGGTCGCATGTCCAAAAATGTGTTATACTCATTTTGTGTAAAAATCCATCCCCAAGGAGAATAAGAACATGGCAGAGAAAAAGGACAGCCGCCACAGAACCCTCACAGAGGCTCGTAAGGCAGCTAATAAGCGCTATATTGATAAATTCGTAGAGGTGAAGGTTAGAATGACTCCTGAGCACCGCACAGAGGTTCAGCAGCACGCTCAGGAAATGGGTGAAAGCACCACCGCCTTCATTAACAGAGCGATTGACGAAACAATGGAGCGCGACAAGGAAGCAAAAAAGAAATGATGGCAATCGAAGCTACAATGAACAAGGCAGCCGGGATCTGATTCCTGACTGCCTTTTCTCTTAAATCATCTGAAAATGTATGAACGCATCCTTGATGGCTTTTCTCTTATCCTCCGGACACTGAGGAACTCTGTTCCCCTCCGTCTTCGGAAGATTATAATTGATCCTCTCCACAATTCCGCATTCTCTTTTGACCTGGGCGATATAAAGGTTCGATACCTTAAACCCGAATTTTTTCAACACGTAGGACTTGATTTCTTCATAGGTTGCCTTGGTTTCCGCACTGGATACTTCAAGCTCTGAGATATCCAGATCCACTTCAATTGTCGTGTCCGGCTTGCGTTGGGACAAAAGGCAAACCGTCTCTATGTGCTCCGTTCCACTAAACATATCAACAGGAACAGCCTTTACCGCTTTATAATCTTCCTTCTCGAAAAGCCTCAGGTCTCTGGCTAAAGTATCTGGATTACATGAAATATATACGATGCGCTCCGGCGCGATCCGTCCGCAGGCTTTTATAAAATCAGGTGTAGTCCCCTCCCTCGGCGGATCTAACACTATGACGTCGTACTTCGATCGGGAGGCATTCTCGTTCATGTAAGCGGTGGCATCTGCCTTGATCACCTTCACATTGCCGGCTTTATTATTCCTGATATTATGCTGTGCGTCAGATACGGCTTTGGGATTGATCTCCACCCCCAGCACCTGACCGCAATAAGGCGACATACAAATACCTATGGTTCCTGTGCCGCAATAGGCATCGAGCAACTTGGAGTCCGGTTTAAGACCGGCAAGGGCAATAGCGATACTGTAAAGCTTCTCGGCTTGTTTTCGATTAACCTGATAAAAAGATTCGGGACTGATGGAGAAGCGCTTCCCCAACAGTTCGTCGACTATATAACCCTTGCCGTAGCAAATTTCACTCCTATCGCCAAGGATCATTGAATCTGTGCGGCGATTGATATTGACAACAACGGACGTAATCTCCGGGTGCATATTAATCAGCGTCTTAACAAAATTCTTCTTCCCGGGGAAAACATGATCTGCAACTACGACCACAACCAACATCTGCCCTGTGGCATCACCTGTCCTTATCAGAACACGGCGAAGAAGACCCTGCCCGGTCTTCTCGTTATATACACTCATGTGATATTTAGAAGCGATCTTTACAATATCCGAAATAACCGCAACGGCTTTCTCATTCTCCAATTCACTTCCGCCACCGTCAATTATCCTGTGGCTCCCGGGCTCATAGGTCCCGGCCACGATCCTGCCCTTACTGATACCTATTGCAGCGTGAACTTTATTTCTGTAATGAAGGGGATTATCGGCTCTGACAACAGGCTCTATGTCCGGAACAATGCCCGACAGGAGCTTATTGATCCTTTCCTGCTTTAAAGCGATCTCCTTATCGTAATTCTGCATTACGGACTACCGCACGAAGAAGTACGGACGTAGTGACGGAACCGACTCCGCGGGGAACAGGAGTAATCGCATCTACGATCTTCGAGACATTCTCGAAGTCAACATCACCGCAAAGCTTGCCCTCCTCATCCACATTCATTCCGACATCGATAACTGTCTGGCCTTCACGGAAATAAGACGCGTCCAGCATCTTCGCCTTGCCGGCGCAAGCAACAACGATATCCGCCCACAGACATTCTGCTTTAAGATCTTCGGTTCTTGTGTGGCAGATCTTTACCGTAGCATTATCCTTCAGAAGAAGCATAGAGACGGGCTTACCGATAACCAGAGATCTGCCTACTACCGTCACTTTCTTGCCCTTTATTTCGATCCCATGGAACTTGAGCATCTCGATAACGGCCTGAGCAGTGCAAGGAGCATGTCCTTCACCGGCACCCGAAAAAATATCCGCCATATTAGCCTTGCCCATTCCGTCAACATCCTTAAGGGCGCTTATACTGTCGAGAACATTCTTATCAGTTAAGCTCTTGGGAAGAGGCCTGAACATCAGGATACCGTCGATCTCAGGATCTGCGTCCGCTGCAGCTACTGTCCTGTCAAGCTCTTCCTGGGAGACATCCTCGGGTAGCTCGATCTTTCTTACTGCGCAGGAAGCATTCTCGAGCCTCTTTGTAAGTCCTCTCTCATATGCCAGATCATCTTCTCTGGCGCCTACTCTTATTACCGCAAGTGTTGGAATTACACCCTTTGCTTTCATGGCTTCTACTGCAGGAGCAAGTTCCGCTGTTATTGCATCAGCTACGGGTTTACCCAATAATTCTGTCATGCGCCCAGTCCCTCCTTTACTGTCTCATAGGAACTGTCGCAGATGCGGCTCACGGCATCAACCAGACTGATAGTCTCCTCGTTAAGCTTTTCTGCCACCTCTCTGTTCTTCATGAGTTTGGTGTTAATATAAACATTCATGGAAGCTCCTTTGGCACAGGCAGCGCAGGCAGCTGCTGCAACTCCTACATCGCTTATAGCCAAGCGGGATCCCTTTACGGTAAGTTCTTCAATGAGCTCCGCCGCTTCCTTTGCTTTCTTCACGATTTCCAGCGGAGCAAGCGCCGCATCGAAAAGGGCTTTCTCCAGGATCTCATCTCTCCCGGGCTCTTCTTTGGGGATAGAATATGCCTTTGCCAAAGGCTCGAAAGCCTCAGCATCTTTTTCGATAAGAGACTCCATCTCATCAGCCAGTTCCACGGCCTTTCCCATGATCCTCTCGATGTCTGCCTGATACTCGGCATATTTCTTCTTGCCGGATGTCAGATTGCCGACCATTGAACAGAGGGCCGAAGCTACTGCGCCCATAAGCGCGCTGGCTCCTCCGCCGCCGGGAACCGGGGCGCCTGAACTTAATTCTTCAATGAATCTGTCGATGCTGTACTCTCTCATCACTAACTCCTTTAACCTATAACTCTTCTTATTGTAAGGATGGACATCATATCCATATTGCCGTAAACGACCTGACCTCTGGACGCGGAAGCATGAATTACCTGACCGCCGCCGACATAGATCGCGACATGACCGCAGTAACCTCCACCGTAGTCGTAACAGATGATATCGCCCAATTGGACATTGCTTCTGTCTACTGCCTGACCATAATTCTTAAGTGAATCCGCAAGGTGCGGAAGACCGCCTACACCTACATATCTGTAACAGTAAACAACCAGACCGGAACAATCAACAGCACCGCTGGACTCTCCGCTAAAGACATAGGGGACGCCTAACATTGACTGCGCAACGGATACGATACTCTCGCCATTGACACCGGAAATAACGGGTGCTACATAGTTACTCCCCGAAGATACGCTCGAACTGCCGCCGGAACTTCTTCCTGAACTGCCGCCGTCGCTTATCTGTCTGGGAACAGGTGTAGGAGTGGGAGTCGGGGGCGGCGTCTGAGTTGTATATGAAATGTAGACATAACCTTCAAGTCCGCTGTTGGTCGTAACCTTGTACCACTTATCAGCGACACCTGTAGCTACCAGATGAGTCTCATCAGACAAGGTCGCCAGCACCTCGGAAGCCGTTGAGGGTTCAGAGCGAAGCGTAAGGCTGTCCGTATCCACCCAGACATCTCTATAGATATCCTCCCAGACCATTTCATAGGAAATAGAGGAAGTAAGAACATAACCCTCTACGCCGTCTTCGGTAACAATCCTTGACCATGTATCACCTATGCCTGTCCTCGTAACACCCTGAGTGACATAAAGACTCTCAAGCGTGACTGAATCCATATCCGGCTCAGCTTTCAGGATGGAATTGGGAGCTTTGATATAGTAAGTAGTATCATCCGGAGCAAAACACTGAGGATCCAAAAGTTCTACCGGAAGATTTGCAGAATCATATGCCTGATAAACCATATAAGCGGGGACATCAGAATAGGATACTGTTCTGTCCTCCGGGGGCTCGTAACCGTCATTATATGTCTGTGCAACCAGGACGCCTTCTCCCGCCTGCACACCGCCTGCTTCCTGCTCACTTATCATCTGTTCATCTATAAGCCGCTGTGCTTCTGCCTGCTCATCAGCCTCCGGAAAGGTCGCAGCATAAGCCTTGCGCACAGTGATCCTCGCGCTCTCATCGTCGCGAAGACCAACCGGCAGACAGAGTATCGGAGCCGTTACAGCTATACAGGTAACGATCGTCAAGATCGCAGTTTTAGTGTTTTTAGCGTTCATATCTGTCTCCTTTGCCCCATCTATTATACAACGGATGACCCTTGTCTGTCTTGCTTAAAGCCGTGCTTTTCGCTCAGAAGAGTGCGCCTGTGATGTAGAGACAGCATTCAGCAACGCCAAAACTGTCGGTAGACTAAGGTGCTAGGTGCTTTCCCGGTAGACCTCCCTGTATGCAGGGAAATATTCCGGGAAATCGAGCCGATCTTCAACAGCAAAAAGGTTCTTCATGATGTCTGTGGGTATATGTAATTGATAAGGCACACTTCAACCTTATGCAAACCCCACCAAAAACGAAGCAGCAACAAAAATGCCCCCACTTCAAAAAGTGGGGGCGCTATTTGCATTTTAAGTCTTAGTGGAATTATGCCTCTTCCTTGACCATCTTTTCCTCAGCGGCCTTCTCCTCAGCGGCTCTTGCAGCCTCCTCGGCGGCCTCCTCAGCTCTCAGCTCGTCGAGATAATCATTCTCGAAAAGCTCGACGTCATCCTCAGACTCGGAGTTGTACTCGTGACCTGTGATGATCTTGGCATTCTCCTTGATAACAGGTACTGCAGTAACATTTCTGTACCTTGCGAGACCTGTACCGGCAGGGATGATGGAACCGATGATAACATTCTCCTTAAGACCGATGAGCGGATCCTTCTTGCCCTTAACAGCTGCATCTGTAAGAACTCTTGCTGTCTCCTGGAAGGAAGCAGCGGAGAGGAAGGAATCCGTAGAAAGGGAAGCCTTGGTAATACCCAGGAGCTTCTTCTTACCTACTGCGGGTCTGAGGCCTGCTGCCTCCGCCTTCTCATTTGCAGCCTGGAAGTCGAACATATCAACTGTTGTACCGGTCATGAGATCAGTATCTCCCGGATCTTCTACGCTGATCCTTCTGAGCATCTGACGTGTGATGATCTCGATGTGCTTGTCACTGACCTTAACACCACCGGCATCGTAAACCTTGATAACTTCGCTTACGATATACTTCTCAACGCCGCGCTCACCCTTGATCTTCATAATATCGCTCGGGTTTACAGTACCGTCCGTGAGCTTATCAGCTGCCTCAACCTCATCGCCGTCATTAACCTTGATAGTAGCGTTAAGAGCTACAGGGTAGCGGCACTCTGTGATGAGCTCACCGTCCTCGTCATACTGAGGGTTATCAGGGGAAGCTGTAACAATGATATCTCTCTTACCCTTGGCACCATCCTCGATCCTTACGACACCGTCGATCTGAGAGATGATAGCCTCACCCTTAGGCTTACGAGCCTCGAAAAGCTCCTCGACACGGGGCAGACCCTGTGTAATATCCTCGGATGTAGCAATACCACCGGTATGGAAGGTTCTCATGGTCAGCTGTGTACCAGGCTCACCGATAGACTGAGCAGCCATGATACCGACTGCCTCGCCACCTGTTGTAGGCAGGCCTGTTGCAAGGTTGATACCGTAGCACTTGGAGCAGACACCATGTCTGGAACGGCAGTCGAATACGGATCTGATCTTAACCTTCTTGTTGCCTGTTTCCTCGATCTTCTTCGCAACATCGGCAGTAATGAGATCGTTACGGTGAACAAGGATCTCACCTGTTGTAAGATCACTGATGTCCTCTGCGGCATAACGGCCTGTGAGTCGATCTGCCAGTGACTTGATCACATTCTCCTTGTCGTTAGCCTTATTAACGATAGCTTTAACCCATGTGAAATCATCCGTACCGCAGTCCTCTTCGCTGATGATAACTTCCTGAGCAACATCTACGAGACGTCTTGTAAGGTAACCGGAGTCAGCAGTCTTGATAGCGGTATCAGAGAGAGCCTTACGTGAACCGTGTGAAGAAAGGAAGAACTCGAGAACGTTCATACCTTCACGGAGGTTGGACTTGACAGGAATCTCGATGGAACCTCTACCGGATGTAGCGGCCATGATACCACGCATACCTGCGAGCTGCTTGATCTGGTTCTCGTTACCACGGGCACCGGAGTCAGCCATCATCTTGATAGGGTTAGTAGGCTGCAGGTTCTTTATCAGCTCCTTGGTGATGTCATTAGTTGTCTGATTCCAAATCTTGATAACGGCATTATAACGACCGTCATCATTCATCAAACCTCTCTGGTACTTCTTTGTGATGAACTCAACCTTCTCATCTGCCTCGGCGATCATTCTGTCCTTGATATCAGGAACGATCATGTCCTTGATACCGATGGAGATACCGCTTCGTGTGGAGTACTTATAACCGATGGACTTAACGTCATCGAGCATCTTGGCCGTCTCACCTGCTCCGTGAACTCTGATGGCTCTGGAGATGATATCACCCAGCTGCTTCTTACCAACCTGGAAGTCGCACTCAAGAGCGAACTTATTCTCAGGCAGGCTTCTGTCAACATAACCCAGATCCTGAGGGATGATCTCATTAAAGATAAATCTACCGAAAGATGAATGAACAATACCGGACTCTTCCTTACCGTCGATTGTTCTTGTCAGGCGGATGCCGACCTTGGCATGGAGCTCAAGCTGGTGCTCATCATATGCCATGATAGCCTCATCAACTGATGAGAATGTCATTCCCTCGCCCTTGGCGCCGTCACGATGCATCGTGAGGTAGTAGCAACCGAGGATCATATCCTGTGTAGGAACAGTAACAGGGTTACCGTCCTGAGGCTTCAGCAGGTTATTGCAGGAGAGCATGAGGAATCTTGCCTCAGCCTGTGCCTCAGCTGACAAAGGTACGTGTACAGCCATCTGGTCACCATCGAAGTCGGCGTTAAAAGCAGTACATACGAGAGGGTGAAGCTTAATGGCACGACCCTCAACAAGGATAGGCTCGAATGCCTGGATACCAAGTCTGTGAAGTGTAGGAGCACGGTTGAGCATTACCGGATGATCCTTGATGATATCCTCGAGGATACCCCAAACTTCCGGGGCTGCACGGTCAACCATACGACGACCTGTCTTGATATTAGCTGTGAGGCCGTCTTCAACGAGTCTCTTGATTACAAAAGGCTTGAAGAGCTCGAGAGCCATCTCCTTAGGCAGACCGCACTGATGCATCTTAAGCTCAGGACCTACAACGATAACCGAACGACCGGAATAGTCAACACGCTTACCTAAGAGGTTCTGACGGAAACGTCCCTGCTTACCCTTGAGCATGTCTGTGAGGGACTTGAGCTGTCTGTTGTTTGTAGCAGATGTGGAACCTGTTACTGCACGGCCTCTTCTGCCGTTATCGATCAGGGAGTCAACAGCTTCCTGAAGCATTCTCTTCTCGTTCCTTACGATAATATCCGGAGCGCCGAGATCGAGGAGCTTCTTAAGACGGTTATTTCTGTTGATTACTCTTCTGTAGAGATCATTAAGGTCGGATGTAGCATAACGACCGCCATCCAGAGGTACCATAGGACGAAGCTCAGGAGGAAGAACAGGCAGTACATCCAGGATCATCCACTCAGGCTTGTTACCGGAGTTCTTGAAGGCCTCAACAACCTCAAGTCTCTTAATGATCCTCGCCTTCTTCTGGCCGGATGCCTTCGCTCTCTCCTCATTGAGTTCCTCAGCCAGAGCGTTGATGTCAACCTGCTGCAGGAGGATCTTAACAGCCTCTGCACCCATTCTTGCATCGAAAGCACTCTTGCCGTACTTCATTACATACTCTCTGTATCTCTGCTCATCGATGGTCTCACATCTAACGAGATCCGTTGTTCCGGGATCAAGTACGATGTAAGAAGCGAAGTAGAGAACTCTTTCGAGAGTCTTCGGCGGAATATCAAGGATAAGGCTCATACGGCTGGGGATGCCTCTGAAGTACCAAATATGTGATACGGGGGCAGCCAACTCGATGTGACCCATTCTCTCACGACGAACGGTATTCTTAGTAACCTCAACACCGCATCGGTCGCAGACCATGCCCTTATAACGGATCTTCTTATATTTACCGCAGTGGCACTCCCAAGACTTTGTGGGTCCGAAGATCTTCTCACAGAACAGACCGTCTGTCTCAGGCTTCTGTGTGCGGTAGTTTATTGTCTCCGGCTTCTTAACCTCACCATGAGACCAGCCTTTGATGACCTCAGGCGAAGCGAGCTTAATGCCGATAGACGTTAAATGATTTGAATCATACATATTAATTGAAGTCTCCTTCCTGTGACAAAAGCTAACAAGTTCAATGATTATTCATCAATATCCGAATCGAAGTCGTCTCCGTCATCAAAGCTGTCGCTTTCCATGATGGAACCGTCCTCATTGGTCTCAACGAATCCGGAATTCAGGATGTCATCCGGATTAAAGTCAGTTGAATCCTCGTCAAACTCACGTCTTGTGTTCTCATCCATCTCGTTTAATGCGCTGTCGGATGAGCTGCTGGGCATCTTATACTCTTCATCATTATCAGTATAGAGAGTTACATCAAGTGCAAGTGCCTTGAGCTCGCTCGTCAATACGTTAAAGGACTCAGGGATACCGGAAGCAGGAACATTCTTGCCTCTGATGATGGCATCGTAGGTCTTGGAACGGCCCTCGATATCATCCGACTTAACTGTCAGGATCTCCTGCAGTGTATGAGCTGCACCGTAAGCCTCAAGGGCCCAAACCTCCATCTCACCGAATCTCTGACCACCGAACTGAGCTTTACCTCCGAGAGGCTGCTGGGTAACGATGGAGTAAGGTCCGATTGAACGGGCATGCATCTTATCATCAACAAGGTGATGGAGCTTCAGGTAGTACATAACACCGACTGTTACTCTGTTCTCAAAAGGCTCACCCGTACGTCCGTCATAGAGCAAAGTCTTACCGTCGCTGTCGATACCTGCAAGCTGGAAGGCCTCCATGATATCATTCTCTGTCGCACCATCGAAAACAGGTGTAGCAATCTTCCAGTTAAGAGCTCGGGCAGCGCGGCCGAGGTGAACCTCAAGCAACTGACCGATATTCATTCGGGAAGGAACGCCCAGAGGGTTCAGTACGATATCGAGTGTGGTACCGTCGGGAAGGAAAGGCATATCCTCCTCAGGCAGGATCCTCGAGACAACACCCTTGTTACCGTGACGTCCGGCCATCTTATCACCAACGGAGAGCTTTCTCTTCTGAGCGATATAAACGCGGACCATCTTGTTAACGGAATTCTTAAGGTTGGGGTTGGTCTCCTTTGTGAAGACATCGATATCAACGACTACACCTGACTCGCCGTGAGGCACATGCAGGGATGTATCCCTGACTTCACGGGCACGATCACCGAAGATCGCTCTGTAGAGTCTCTCCTCGGCTGTAGGATCCGTCTCACCCTTAGGAGAAACCTTACCTACCAGAATGTCACCTGACTTAACCTCTGCACCGATACGGATGATACCGTTCTCGTCAAGGTTTGTCAGAGCGTCGTCACCTACATTAGGAACTTCTCTTGTGATCTCCTCGGCACCGAGTTTGGTATCTCTTGCCTCGCACTCGTATTCCTCGATATGGATGGATGTGTAAACATCGTCTCTTACGATCCTCTCGTTTACAAGAACAGCATCCTCGTAGTTGTAACCTTCCCAAGTTGTAAATCCGATAAGGATATTCTTACCGAGAGCCAGCTCACCTTGATCTGTAGAAGGACCGTCAGCGATAACATCACCTGCCTTGACCTCTTCACCGATACTTACGATAGGTCTCTGGTTGATGCATGTGCTCTGGTTGGATCTTTGGTACTTAGCAAGCTTATATGTATCCTTCTGACCATCTGTTGTCGTTACCTCGATAAGATCAGCGGTAACACGGCTTACCGTACCGTCACGCTTAGCTACCTTACAAACGCCAGAATCCTTGGCGGCACGATACTCCATACCGGTACCGATGATAGGAGCATCCGGTTTGATGAGCGGAACTGCCTGACGCTGCATGTTCGAACCCATGAGGGCACGGTTAGCATCATCGTTGCCCAAGAAAGGAATAAGGCTCGTAGATACAGATACAAGCTGCTTAGGAGATACGTCCATGTAGTCAACATGTGCGGGATCAAGCTGCAGGAACTGATCGAGGTGTCTGCAGACAACTCGCTTATTTGTGAAATGTCCGTCATCGTCGAGAGGCTCATTAGCCTGAGCGATGTTGTACATATCCTCCTCGTCGGCTGTCATATACCTTACTTCGTCTGTAACGACACCCTTATCCTTGTCATAAAGACGGTAAGGAGTCTCGATAAAGCCGTACTTGTTAACTCTGGCATATGTTGCAAGTGATGTGATAAGACCGATGTTAGGACCTTCAGGTGTCTCGATAGGACACATTCTTCCGTAGTGGGAGGAGTGAATATCACGAACCTCGAAGGAAGCACGGTCTCTGGAAAGTCCGCCCGGACCCAATGCGGAAAGTCTTCTCTTATGAGTCAGCTCTGCAAGAGGATTCTGCTGGTCACCGAACTGGGACAGCTGGGAAGAACCGAAGAACTCACGGAATGCAGCAGACAGAGGTCTTGTGTTAACAAGGGATGCTGCTGTTACCTTCTCGGACTCCTTATCATCAATGGAAGCCATTCTCTCACGGATATTCTTCTCTACACGAGCCATACCCTGACGCATCTGGTTCTGGAGGAGCTCACCTACGGAACGGATCCTTCTGTTACCCAAATGGTCAATGTTGTCGATCGTTCCGATACCTGCTCTGATACCGAGGAAGTAGGAAACCATCGCATAGATGTCGTCAACTACAAGGCTCTTAGGCATCAGCTCGCCTCTTCTCTCCTCGAGAACATAGCCGAGCTCCTTGGCGTACTCACTCTTCTTGCAGTTATCGCGGATATTCTGGATGATATCCCTTAATACGCTTACGCGAACACGCTCGTTGATGGGTGTGTTCTTGATATCAAAGCCCTTGAGATCCTTAGCCGCGAAGCTGGCGCGGATAAACTTGTCAGCATCAACCCTGCCGTTACCTACTACCTTAAAGGCAACATCGGAGATCTCAATAGTATCACCGGCCTTACGGATAGGATATACCATTACGCTTGTGATACCGGCATCTTCGATCTCGAGAGCCTTCTCGGATGTGATAACAGTATCCTTGGCAAGGAGAAGCTCACCGTCTTCCGTCACGATATCCTCAGCAGACTTATGTCCGGCGATTCTGGCGGAAAGACCGAGTTTCTTATTGATCTTATATATACCTACTCTTGCAAGATCATAACGTCTTGCATCGAAAAACAGGTTATTCAGGTGCGTTCTTGCTACCTCGGCAGATGCAGGATCACCGGGACGTACCTTGGAGTAGAAAGTTACAAGTGCCTCTTCTGCGGATTTACATGTATCTTTCTCAAGAGTGATCCTCAGCGCCTCAAGGTCACCGAATGTATCAATGATCTCCTCGTTAGTGGAAAGGCCCAGCGCCTTAAGGAAGATCGTCAAAGGGAACTTACGCGTACGGTCAACACGAACGCTGACTACGCCATTCTCATCTTCTTCGAGCTCCAGCCATGCGCCTCTGTTAGGAATGATCTGGGATGTGTGAAGAACTTCGCCTCTCTTACCGCTCTCTGTTCCGAAATAAGCTCCCGGGGAACGGACGATCTGGCTTATGATTACTCGCTCGGCACCATTGATAACGAATGTGCCGTGCTCTGTCATGATGGGGAATTCGCCTACATAGGCTTCCTGTTCCTTGCTCTCACCCGTCTCTGTGTTACGAAGACGGAGCTTGATCTTAAGATGGGCCGCATAGTTGCTGTCTTTCTCACGGCACTCATCAAGGCTGCATATCGGTTCATCCGGATTAAACTCTTTATCGAGAAAATAAACTTCCCAGATACCCTGAGAATCGGTTACAGGAGAAACTTCCTGAAAAATCTGCTGAATACCCTCATCGAGAAACCAATTATAGGAATTCTTCTGGATCTCGATAAGATTTGGTACCTCGATTACCTCGTTGATACGAGAGTAGGACATACGCTCAGTCTTGCCCTGTTTGACGGAATGCACCATTATCAAATCACCTCTTGAACATGCTTCAGACTCGCGTCTGAGCGGCTTATTTGGGTAAAATAGCTTTATGATATACCACAAAATGCTATTTTCGTCAAGTAAGAAGGGCGCGCACACCCCTCCACATTACGACGCATTATAAGATTATACGCACCATGTCAAGAGTTGTCAACGGAAAAATAAAGGTCCGTCCGGACTGCCGGACGGACCTTTTCGTTATACTGATCAGTAGATAAATCTGTCCATCAACTTGTAAGAGATATCGTATGTGACATTAGCCAGCAGGCCGCTTGTCCATGTGTTGTAAGTTGTTGTGCGAGCCTCGAGCTGGGCTGTGTACATCCATGCGGGAACGCTGCTGTCGAAGTAATAGATCGTTACTGTGCTGTGGTCATCGGACTCTATGACGGTAACATCGCCAACCTTGCGAGCCGGATCGAAGAGCCACTGTCCAAGCTGCTCCTGGGCACCCGTAGCACCCTCGAAGCTGTCTGCCGTAACACCTTCCTCATAACCGCCGTCGATGATCTCATCTGCTTTATCGGTATTATCCTTAACCAGTTTTGTGAACTCAAGAGAAGTCATGGGAGCTGCTACAAGGCCGTTTGCCTCAGCTGTTGTCTCCGCGACGGCCTCAAGAATGTCTTCCTCGGAATCCGTAGCGGAAGAAACGCCTGTTGCAAGAGTGAGGGTTCTATATGCTACGGTGGTCTCGTCGTCTGTGCCTCTCTCGATCATGCAGAGGGCATATACGCCATTATCTGCCTCGACAACGATCGTATCACCGGCTTCTGTCTCATCATCGAAAAGGAACTCTTCGAACTTATATGTCTCAGCCTCGCTGAAAGACCAATCCTCCATAAGCGTAGGATCTGTCTCAGGCTCTTCCTCGGGAGCCGTAAGGTTACCGTCTTCGTCAGCCACATATCCGAATGCGCTGAGCTTAGAAGCATTTGCCTCCTCATCCTCGAGGAGCACTTCGATAACCGCATCGTTAAAATCGCTTCCGTTTTCTACCGCATCGATTACTTCGTTAGCGGCATCAAGAGCGGGCTGTGTATCAGTTACATTACCCTCATCGTCTAACTCATAAGGAAAATAGTAGGAGTTAAAGTCAACCGAATCATAGATCGTAGGGTTGCTGTCATAAGCAGCCTGGATCTCCTCTTCAGAAGGAAGGAGCTCGAACTGGTTTATGTAATTCTCGAATTCCTGAACACGGATCTCCTCACGGAGGAATTTACGGTACTGATTTACCGTCATACCCGTGCCGTATGTGGACTGCAGGAGTCTGTCTGCTGTCCAGTCTCTCTCATCAGCCTGATCGCGGATTTCGTCGATAGAGCTTTCCGTGAATCTGTCAGCTGCGGAATAGAAATTATCGTAATTCTTGATCTCTCTTCCGAGAACCGTGATATTCATGATCTCGGCAGCAGCCTGATCATACATCATCTCATTATATGTCTTGCCTGTCTCGGGATCGGCTACGTCATCAAAGTCACTTACGCCATATGCATACATATACTGATAAGCATTGGTATTATAAACCTCTCTGTAGTGGAACTGTGTCTCGAGGACGGATGCCTTCTTGATCGTCTTGGAGTGACCGTTCTCGTCGGTCTCAACGATCTTAACAGCTGTAACCGTCTTGGGGAGTACACCTGTTATGTGAATGATATAACCTGCGATAATAAGAACGCCGAGCGCAATGATAAGACCAACGATGATCTTATTACGCTTCGCTACCTTACGTCCCTTATTCAACTTCTCAGAACTTGCCATTTGGATAACCTTCCTTTGTATAATCCTGCAAAACAGCAAGGTATATTATAATTCGCCCTCTCTGATAATGCAAGAAATGTCACGTAAAGCCTTGATCTTATATATCTTCGGATCATTTACCTCGTCTCCTAATTCCATCAGGCTCCAGTCTACAAGAGCAAATCCCGCTCCGGCATTTCTCGCGCACAGCAGATCTGGCAGGGCGTCGCCAACATAAAGGATCTTCGAGGGATCATCTGTCCCGATCTTCTCGGCCGCTACTATCAAAGGCTCGGCATCAGGCTTGTGCTTCCTGCTGTCTTCCTTAAATACATATGCATCGAAAATCTCCTCCATCCCCTTCAGTCTGACCGTTGTCATACAGGAATCTTCTCTTTTGGAAGTCATTATCCCCTGCCTGATCCCCAGACTCTTGAGATAGAGAAGATCCTCCATGACCCCGGGGAAGAGGTCGATGGCATCTTCGCGGAGCATCTTTTCGTTGATATCGAGATATGTATCGGTAAGTGTTTTACAGAGCTCGGGGCCGTGCATCTCAAAGGTGCTTTCGAGGGGTTTGCCGATGTAGCTCATAAGATCCTCATCGCTTCTGTCGCAAAAGCCGAAGACCCTCTCATAGGCCATATGAAAGCAAGCCATAATGACCGGGATCGAATCGGCAAGGGTTCCGTCAAAATCGTAGAATACAGCCTCGTATTTACTCATCGGCCCTGTCTTTTCTTTCTTCCTCGTCAGCTTTGGGCGGGGGAAGGACATGGATCATGACTCTGGATATCCATCTTTCCTGGACCGAGAGGACTCTGATCTGCAGATTCTTAAATGTGACGACAGGCTTTTCGCGCTCCTCGGGAACTCTGTCAAGAAGCTGGATCACGAGACCTGCGATAGTGTCGTACTCCGAATCCTCCTCCACGATCTCCATGTCGAGCAAGCCCTCGAGATCACTTAAAGTAGTATCGCCGGCAACGATAAAATCCCCGTTGCTCAGCTTGATTATCTCCTGCTCCTCATCATCGAACTCGTCGGTGATGTTGCCTACGATCTCCTCCAACATATCCTCGATGGTGCAGATCCCCATGGTTCCGCCGTACTCATCAAGAATGACGGCCATCTGCATTCCGCATGTCTTCATCTCTGCAAAGAGGGACGATATCTTACGGGTCTCATGAACGATCAGGGGCTCACGGATCAGAGAATTCAGATTGAAGGGCTTGTCCTCCGTAGGAGAAGAAATCCCCAGCAGATCCTTGATATGAAGTATTCCCACGATATCATCGATGGTATCGCGATATACAGGTATCCTTGTGTAGCGCTCGTTACGGGCTACGTTCATGGTCTCTTCGTAAGTAGCATCTATCGGCAGTGAGACGATCTTTTTACGGTGAGTCATGATCTCGGAGACTTCCTTGTCATTGAACTCGAAAATATTTTCGATCATCTCCTTCTCGGTATCCTCGATATTGCCGCTCTCGGATCCGACATCTACCATCATGCGGATCTCCTCCTCCGTAACACTCTTGTCGTTATCGTCGGGATCGATATGAAGAAGCCTTAAGATGGCATTGGTGGACAGCGTGAGGAAAGCGACAAAGGGACGGGCGATGGCACCGAAGCTCTTTACCAGCCCTGCCGCCGCATAAGACCATTTCTCCGGATAGTTCTGAGCTATCCTTTTGGGGACCAACTCGCCCAATACCAGCGAGAAATAAGACAGGATAAGCGTGATGAGGACGGTGCAGAGCGGTTCTTTCCAGCTTCCGCTTCCCGGCAATATCCCTGCCAATTTGCTCGAAAAGTTACTCGCGGCAAAGGCCGATGACAGGAAGCCTGCGAAAGTAACCCCGACCTGAATGGTCGCCAGAAACCTTCCGGGATTGTCGATAAATCCGATAACGCGGCGGGCCTTGCGATCTCCGTCCTCGGAGAGCTTATGTATCTTGGCATCATTAAGAGTGATGACAGCCATCTCCGTGCCCGAGAAAAAGGCATTGACCAATACAAAAAACAGAACGATCAGTAAACTGATAACAGTACTCACTTAAAACTTAACACCTTACCTTTGCATGCACGCCTTATCTCATCTCGTCGAGAAGCTTTTGCAAAACACTTCTTACTGCCTGAGGATCAGCCTTGCCCTTAAGAGCTTTCATGGACTGACCTACCAGGAAACCGAAATTCTTCTCACTTCCGCCCAGGTACTCGCCTACAGCTTTCTCGTTATTGGCAAGCACCTCCTTAATGGCAGGCTCGATGGCGGACAGGTCAGATACCTGAGCCAATCCGTTCTTCTCAACGTATTCTTCGGGGAGGACACCGTTTGTGAATGCCTGTCCCAGGACTTCCTTACCGGTCTTACGGTTGATCTTGCCGTCAGATACCATCTTGATTATCTCGCCCAAGGACTCATTCCTGAATTCCATATCCTCGACAGCAATGTGAGCATCATTACAGAGCTTCAGAAGATCCGTCATGATCCAGTTGGATGCATCCTTGGGTGAACCGCAGATCTCAACTGTCTTCTCGAAAACCTTAACGAGTCTGGTAGAGCCTGTTATGATGTCGGCATCATATTCGGGCAGGCCCAGTTCAGTCATATATCTTTCTTTCTTGGCATCTGCCAATTCCGGCATATTATCCTTAACCTGCTTAAGATATTCATCGCTGATAACGATGGGCATAAGATCCGGCTCAGGGAAATATTTATAATCCTGAGCATTCTCCTTTGATCTCATGGCATATGTGATCTCTCTGTCATCGTCCCAACGTCTGGTCTCCTGTGTGACCTTGCCGCCTGCCTCGATCAGATCGATCTGACGCTCGCGCTCATACTCGATGGCACGGGCAATAGCCTTAAGAGAGTTGATATTCTTCATCTCAGTCCTGGTACCGAACTCTGCCTGACCCAGCGGTCTTACGGACAGGTTAACATCGGCACGCATGGAACCTTCCTGCATCTTACAGTCAGATACCTCAAGATACTGCAATGTGTCGCGTAGCTTCTCAAGATATGCGATTACTTCTTCGGCAGATCTGAAATCAGGCTCGGATACGATCTCGATCAGAGGAACGCCGCAGCGGTTATAGTCGACCAGCGTCTGCTCTGTGAAAGGATCATGAACCAGCTTGCCCGCATCCTCTTCCATATGGATCTCGTGGATGCCGATAAACTTAGTGCCCTTCTCGGTCTTGATCTCCACCTTACCGTTCCTGCAGATCGGGAAATAAAGCTGGGATACCTGGTAAGCCTTAGGCAGATCCGGGTAGAAATAATTCTTACGGTCGAACTTATTGCGTCTCGTGATCTCACAGTTAAGCGCCGTGCCGGCCTTGACCGCATATTCCACTACGCTCTTATTGAGAGTCGGAAGCGTGCCCGGCATACCGGAACAGATCTCGCACACATGTGTATTGGGAGCGCCTCCGAACTTGGTGGAGCATCCACAGAAAATCTTGGACTTGGTGGCAAGCTCGGCGTGAACTTCAAGTCCTATGACCATCTCATATTCAGCCATATCACTTTACCTCCTTGTCAGCGTGACGACGGTGGCAGTCGTTCTCTCTCTGGAAAGCCGCAGCAGCGCCGCAGAGTGTCTGCTCGGAATAGTGTTTACCGATAAGCTGCATTCCGACGGGAAGTCCCTTGGAATCAAATCCCGCAGGAACAGAGATCGCAGGAAGACCTACGATATTTATAAGAACCGTGCAGATATCGCCCAAGTACATCTTCAGAGGATCAGAGAGGCTCTCACCGCACTTAAGGGCTGTCGTGGGAGCAACAGGCCCGATAACAACATCATACTTCTCGAATGCCTCATCGAAAGCTTTCTTGATGAGAGCCTTCGCCTGCAGGGCTTTGTTATAGTAAGCGTCATAATAACCTGAGGACAGCACGAAGTTACCCAGCATGATCCTTCTCTTTACTTCCATGCCGAAGCCTTCGCTTCTGGATCTGATATAAAGCTCCATCAGGTCGTCAACACCATCAGGTCTGTAGCCATACTTGATACCGTCATATCTTGACAGATTCGAGCAGGCCTCTGCACAGGCGATGATGTAATATGTCGGGATAGCATAATCGACTATCGGCATGGGGAAAGTCTCAACTGTAGCGCCGTGATCCTCATAGAATTTAACGGCCTGCATGACAACATCCTTAACATCCTTTTCGATGCCCTCACCGAAATACTCCTCGGGAAGACCGATCTTCATGCCCTTCACGTCGAAGTTCTTCACTGCTTCAAGATCAAGCTGCTTTGTCTCGGTGGATGTCTGATCCTTCTCGTCGATGCCGCATATGAGATTATAAACGGCAGCAACATCATTTACATCACGACCGATCGGTCCGATCTGATCAAGCGATGAAGCGAAAGCAACAAGTCCGTATCTGGATACTGTGCCGTAAGTCGGCTTAAGTCCCGTTACACCGCAGAAGGATGCGGGCTGTCTGATAGATCCGCCGGTGTCCGAGCCGAGTGAAACAGTTGCGAGATCTGCCGCTACGGCAGCTGCAGAACCGCCCGACGATCCGCCGGGAACTCTATCTTCACCCCAGGGATTAAGTGTGGGACCGTAGTAGGAAGTCTCAGTCGTTGAACCCATAGCGAATTCGTCCATATTTGTCTTGCCGAGAATAACCATGCCGGCGTCTCTTAATTTACGGATAACTGTCGCATCATAAGGCGGCAGGAAGTTATAGAGCATCTTAGAGCCACATGATGTGATCATGCCCTTGGTGCAGATATTGTCCTTGATCGCTATCGGAACACCTGCAAGATCTCCCGTAAGCTTTCCGGCCTGGATGTCCTCATCGGCCTGCTTCGCCTGAGCCATTGCCTCTTCCTCGGCGACATATGTATATGCGTTTACGTCCGCATTCTTCTCCTTAATGAGGTCGAGCATGGCTCTCGTTACTTCCTGTGAGCTCGTCCTGCCCTCCCTGATCGCCCTTCCGATCTCCAGAGCGGAGAGTGTCTTGATCTCTTCAATCGTCATGATCTTCTCCTCCCCTTACTCTACTGTCCTCGGCACGACAAAATATCCGTCCTTTGCCTCCGGGGCATTAGACAGAACATCGTCCACCATAGCATCATTAGAAACAACATCTTCTCTGAACACATTCGTTCTTCCGAAAGCGTGGCTCATAGGCTCCACGCCTTCCGTATCAAGCTCATTGAGCTTATCAATGTAACCCAGGATGGAACCAAGATCCTTCTTGGTCTTCTCCTGTTCTTCATCAGTCAGCCTGATCCTGCCAAGCTGCTGCAGATACCCGATCAGTTCGTCTGTAATCTCCATAGTTCACACTCCGTGTGTTATTGTCTTGCTTAACCTATGGATTTTAACATGAGAACTGATTATAGTAAATAAAGGGCTTTCAGCAGTGTTAACGATCATTCTTGGCGGACAGCTCAACGGCAGATGCTATGATGATCATCAGACAAACCACAAAGAACCCGTAAAAGTATATGCTTTGAGTGAACATATCGGAAAAAGCGGGTCCGATCCCATAACTTTCAGCTACATCCTCTAACATATATCCTAATTCGTCATCATAACGACTTGATACGGTCTTGATCATATTCAGATCATTCAATTCGCTATCAACTATACCAACAAATATCAGAGCGATAACAGAAGAGATAGAAGACACGATATATCCCTCTTTTTTCGATCTTCCGTAACAAGCTGCAATGAATCCGACGATCAAAAACACAAAGACCATTACCGCCTTTGTCTTTATGCCTCCATACGTCTTAAAAGACCCGTTGGCAATCTCATATAGCGTGACCTCCACGTCCTTGTAACGAGATGAGCCCGACAATTCGTAGAAGGGAGAAAACGTCAGAAACAATGCTGCGAAATACAAGATCCCCAGCGCGATCTGAGTGGTTCCGGGCATGACAAAGCCGTTGTCGGGATGATGCGCGGGATATTGTTGCAATACAGGAGTTTGCTTCTTCGGAGGACGTCCGCACTTGGGACACACACCGGCATTCCCGGTAAATGTCATCAAACATTTGGAACATTTATATTTGACATCCTGGGGCTTGGGCTTCTTGACAGTTGTTCGGGACTTTGACTCTGTAGACGACAGATCCTGCGAAGACTGGTTCTGCCCTTCCAAAGATTTTCCGCATATAACACAGAACCTGGAAGTCGTCGGATGCTCTTTGCCGCAATAACTGCAGTATTGTTTTTGGGGCTCTTCCTTAACACTTCTGTCGTCCTCAAGGCGATTGCCGCACTTTATACAAAACAGAGCATCGTCATCTTGCAGAACACCACATTTATTGCACCTTCTCATAACTGCCCCCATCTCATTTAACAAATATCAATAAATATGCTAACGACACCAAAGTCACAAAGACCGGATTGAACAAGGAGCCGACGATCGGTCGGACTGCCAAAACTTTGGATCTGCCATAATAGATATCATAAAACAGCGTTGCTGTAACGATCGTCAACGCGACCAGGATCTTTAGAATATTGCCCGTTACCCCCGGTAACTCCACGCTGTATATGGAATAAAAAAAGGAGTTTTGAGCTCCGATCAGTATAGGTAAAGTATATGTGATGACATTCCCGGGCATCTTTCTCTTGGCGCCCAAAAAACTGATCCGCGAAAAATCAAATACCTTACCATTGATGATTAGGAGTAAAGGGGTAAAAGCGAGACTGCCCAATAGGCTAATAACATAATTTAGCCCATGAAGCTTCGAGAAAGGCCCCCCCAACAAAGCAAGAGCAAAGGGGATATAAGCAAATCCCAGTATCCTAAAGAACTTCAACATCACGTAAAAAAAGCTTCCGGCTTGATCTATCGTCATCGGCTGTACAACAATGCTACTATTCTGTATATAATTATCTTTGTTGTTCTGAATACCGTTTATTCTACTCGGAGCATGTTCGGTAAAGATCATATATTGACCTTGTTCAGTTCCGCATTTTTTACAATAAAGAGCACTGTCAGCAAGCTCAGTTCCACACTTAGGGCAATATTTCATGGGCACCCCCTGCGCACCGCTAAACAGAGTTAACTCTGATATAACTCTGCTTCCAATAATGCAAAGCGAATAACAGATATCTCTTCAAAGAGATATAGGACATATTATCTCCTTCCTGTCAAGGAAGGAGATACACTGCTAAGCGTAGAATAGCAGTCGCTGTATGTTGCTCCTTTACAGAGACTGTTGCGATCCTGTGATTTACTGAGCAGGGTTCTGCCCCGGGTTCGCGGGAGCTGCAGGCTGAGCCTGATACTGAGGCATCGGCTGTCCGTACACACCCTGATAGTACTGAGGCTGAGCATATTGAGCTACCTGATACTGCGGCTGCTGCACAGGCTGCTGCACAGGCTGCTGTGTCGGTTGCTGGTACTGAGGCTGCTGAGGAACAGGCTGGCCGGGCTGATAGACGGGCTGGACAGGCGCCTGCTGATACTGAGGCGCGGGTTGCTGATACGGATTTACCTGAGGCATATAGACCGGCGTTCCGGGTTGCTGATAGGAAGCCGCCATAGCCTGACGTACCTGCTGCTCATAAGCACCGGGATTATTCTGGAAGAACTGCATCTGCTGCTCGTAATAATTAGGACCCTGGGGCTTTCTCGGCCTGGGAGTGGCGTATGCATACTGCTGACCGTAGTAAGGCTGCTGCACGGGCTGGCCATACTGAGGAGCCGGCGCAGGTTGAGCATACTGAGGTGCTTGTTGATATTGAGGAGCAGGCTGTTGATATACGGGAGCCGGCTGAGGGGCAGGCTGCCGGTACTGAGGAGCCGGCTGATTATACTGAGGCATTGCCTGCTGAGGCTGTGCGAATTGGGGCACGGCCTGGGGAGCGGGCTGATAATAAGGCTTAACTTCCTCTGCTACAGCCTTTGCCGGCTGCACGGGAATGCTGACGGGAACGGGCTCGACTGCAGGAGCAGGCTCGGGCACGGCAACAACATCAGCAGCGCTCTCGACTGCCGTTTCAGATACTTCCTCGGCAACTTCTTCGGCCTCAGAAACCTTCTCCTCCGTGACTTCCTTTATCTCCTCTGTAACTTCCTTGATCTCCTCTGTCGGCTCCGGCTTAACAAACTCCTCATAAGAAGAATCTGCTGCCTTCTCTTCCTTGGGCACAAGTCTTGTTCCGCAAATATCGCAGAAATTATTATCATCAGGGAATTCTCTATTACACGATCTGCATATCATCATAAACACTACCTCGCTGCAAAATATTTCTTTTCGAGATTGGTAATTAGTATTATAGCCCCAAACCCCGCCATAAAACAGACCACAATTCAAATTTGACACTATAGATCAAGTTTTCTATCATTATCTGCATGGATAATAAAAAGAATTACACTTCCCAGATAGTCGCCATCCTTTTTGTGATGTTTCTGGCGCTTGCATACTTTATTTACTACAGAAGCCAGATGAATGACGCTTTCGAGATCAAACGGTCGCTCCCCGTGACTCAGCTCGATTATTCCGACGGCGATTTGGTCTTACTCGATATGGAAAATCTGCCCGAAAATATCACCGTCGATCAGAGTCTCCTGCTGGTTAATTCCGACCATCCCCTTCCGGATGACTTTGAAGCAGATGTTGTTTTCTACCATGACACGGATGTTCTCATGAATCGTCCGGTGGTAGATGCATATGCGGCACTGTCCGCCGAGATCCGAAGCCGCTACGACGACAAGCTCTATATCGAAAGCAGCTACAGGAGCCGCGAGCATCAGCAGGAGATCTACGACGAATCCGGGCCCGAGATCGCGGCCCTGCCCGGCACAAGCGAGCACGAGACCGGTCTGGCGCTTGATGTTTATGTCATGTACTACGCCGGCGCCGGCTTTATCAACTGCGCCCAGGGCAAATATGTCAATAACAACTGTGAGGATTACGGCTTTATCATCCGCTACCCCCGGGGTGAAGAGAAGATCACGGGCTTTGAATACGAACCTTGGCATATCCGCTATGTCGGTCAGCCTCATGCGGAGCTTATCGCCTCCTGCCATCTGACTTTCGAGGAATATATCGACAGCTTTGAGCCCGGCCATTACTACAGCTATAGTGCCGGAGATGACTCAGACTGGATCCTTGGCCGCCTGCCGGAGGGAGAGCTTAGGATCCCTGCCGAGTATATCGACTGTCCCATAAGGATCAGCCCTGACAACTGCGGCTGCCTGTTCGTCACGATTGAACTCTGATGTGTATGCTTACCCGCGATGTCGATGATGTGAGGGAAGGGGCGTCAACAGAAATGCTCCTTTACAGCCGAATCTGTTGACCGAGGAAGTATGGGCGTCAACAGAAATGACCTCCAGACAGCAAATCTGTTGACGGACGGGGCAGGTGCGTCAACAGAAATGGCCTCCAGACCGTAAATCTGTTGACGGCGAGGCAGTTGCCCCGGTCAGTGATCTGATGCCTATGGGGTGTCCCTCAAAACAGCACTTTTTGTCTACCTTTTCGAAAAAGAGGGACATGATTGGTAGACAGTCCCTCACGCACGCCGGTCTCAGTGCAGTGCCCTTATCGAAAATCCCCTCCCCGCGGGAATCATTTCATGCAAAAAAAACTGCCCCCTCGCTCACGATCAGGGCAGTTGCCGTAATTAGCTTGTTCGATCGAAAAATGCCGCTTGGCTCTTATGCAGCGTCAGGATCGGTCGAGAGAACAAAGCCCTCCGTGCCAAGGAGCGAAGATACATAGTCGCCCAAAGCACTTACCGGAATATCGGAAGCGGACTCCTCGTCAAGCTGCATGCCCACAAAACCAACGGCAAAGTAGCCGTACTCCTCGGCATAGATAACACCAAGCTCGCCTTCGGTGCGTGCCTCATCCCAGGCCCAATCCTCAAAAGCACTTACAGTTTTTCCCCGGGGAACACTGATCTCGGAGCACTGCATGCAAGCACCCTCCTGAGCAGATGCCTGACCTAATGTATAGAAATCATCAATGTCACCTGCAGCAGTATCCACCAAAGTCTGAGCCATAGTCTCGGCATTGGCAAGATCTTCCTCGGATGCACCCAAAGGAGCCGAGAACAAGGCATAGCGGATTACAGGACATGTATACTGCTCGATCTCCTCTTCGGTATATTCATAATTATCCATATATGTCGTAGTATAAAGATCAGCCAGATAATAATCGATCATTACATTACGGAATGCCTCGGTATCACATTCGGGACCGTAGTAAAGCTGGAAGTACTCATCAAGCGTGACTCCGTTAGGCTCGGCATTCTCTTCTTCAAGCTCTGTCAACATGCCGTCTATACCGTCCAAGGTCTCCTGGCTGAGCTCGAGTCCCTGCTCGCGGGCCAGCTTACATATGATGCAAGTGGAGGCCAGCATGCGCTCCGAATAATCTGTATAGAACTCGCTATATGTCGTATATGTTCCGGTCTCGCCTTCACCATATTCGATGTTCTTAGTAAGATCCAGGAAGCCGTCCTCTGTTGCCGGATAGTAGCCGTAAGCGGTGTACTCCGAGAGCTCCAGATATGCATTTATAAAATAGAAATTGGACTCTGCTATCGGCACCTTCTCACCGTTAAAATAGTACTGCTTATTAAGGTACTCAGGCAACTGGTCTCCGTAGATCGTATCGAAAGAATAATCGTGAATATCAAACTCCGTTGTCTCAGCAGGCTCACTAACAAGAGCTGCAGGCTCTGACACAGACGCCTCTGTCACCGCGCTGTCGCTTGTCCCCGTAGTATCACTGCTATCCGTAGCTGACTTCTTTGTACACCCGCAAGCTGCTCCCGCCACAATGGACAGTGTCAGAACGGACGCTGCTAGCTTATATCTCTTTTTCATCTTATCTCTCCATTTTCTTTTGTCTTGCTATTTATATTGCCGACGCAATAACTTTACACTATTTATCCTGATAATACGAGGCAAAATCTCGTTAATTGGACCATCTTATGAACTGAGCATCAATATCAGTATAGAATGTATCATCATCTATCTCGAAAACAGTCCCCGACCATGCATCGCTGTGAACCTTATCCACCAGCTCGCCCTCAGAATAGAGCTTGTAGTCCATACCGTGAGCATTCACTACGAGGATCTCTCCTCCGCCCCAGAACCACATATCCGGATCAATGTCTTCCTCCTCATCGCCTTCGATATACTCGTAATCTTCTATCTTCATCAGAATTCCTACCTGGGCATCATAATCATAGAAGAAAACTGCCGGGTTACTGTAATTATCTATTTCCGCCATAAAATCGTCGGGATTATTGACGATCTCCGCATCATAATAATTACCCATTACGCTTTCCATGAAGGTCTCATTATTCTGTATTATTCCGTGAACGCCCATATAGCTTCCCGGAGGCGTGTAGAGCAGATCTATGTCCCACTCATCGAAAGTATCATTTATACAAAGAGAATAGAAAGTCTGCGCCCTTATGGAAGCTACTGAATTGGTCTGGGTCCAAAGATCCCTGAAAGCGTCGTTGATACATACGGTCATCATGCCCCCGACCGCAAAGACCAAGGCTATGAGCGCCGCTGCTATCCGCTTTATTTTAAGGCTCTTTGTTGCCAGATAATTAAGGACTATGCCCATTATGCATATCAGGACGACGACCATGCAGTAATAGCAGATGGTCGTGGGGACATAGGCAACCTGCTGACCCTCGACTACCCAGAGCTGATAGGTCTCCGTCATGGCGTGAGGCAGACAGAAGAGGATCATCATGGCAAAAGCCGCGCCGCCGATTACGATCAGAGTACGATTGGTGCTCTTTCTTTTTTCGACAGAAAACTCGGATGCATGATTGAAGATCACCATCGTAGATGTAAGTCCGCCGACGCCGCAGATGAACAGCATAAAGAGGTTACGCACTGACAGGAGCGACATTCTTCCGTAGGCAAGATCTCCCAGATCCAGAAGATGCTTAAGAGGGAACATGCTGAATGTAAAGCTCTTCCATGTGACCAGGAAGTCATGAAAATTACCATGAGACTTAACATCGATAACAGCGACCTCAGGATAGACGGGGTGAAGATGCAGGTACTCATAGATGCTCAGGAACACCACCGAAACAATAAAATGCGGGATGAGGATCTTGATAAAAGTAAGTATGCCCGCCTTTTTCCCCTTACCGGCGCAGTTTTTGAGCGTGTAATTGAGGGCGACGACGGCATAGCTGACCGCAGCTACCAGGAAGGCCTCATAGCACTGTATGGATTCGTAAAAGAAGAACATGCTGAGAGCCATCTTCCAGGCTTTCTTAAGCCTCGGCTTCGGATCATCAAGATAAGACTGGTAAAGGAACACACCCCATATTGCCAGAAAAAGCCCGTACATGAATTCCAGCGGGTAACAGATGATCAAGGAATGCCAGATATTTATCTGAAGAAAAGTTGCAAAGAAAAGAGAATACAGAAGGCCGTATTCCTTGCCGGCTCTCTTGCCGACAACCCATGACAGCAGGAATATGTTCAGATAGACCGGAACATATTGAAGCATCCAGACAGCCAAATAATTGCCCTTCTCATGAACAAAGAACCTGAAACTGATAACTCCGGGGAAGATATAGCTGAACCTGCCTCGAGCCAGAAGGAATTCATATGTATATTCGTAAGCCCATTTCCAGCCGTGGATCTTGGCATAGGCAAACTCCATCATGGAGTCGTGACATGCCAGGACAACAAATCTGTTGTAATAGAGATAATATATAAGCAATATAGCCGTGCACAGAATATAAGCGCCCCATGTGATCGCTACTATGCGCTGCTTCTTATCCGACAGTTTTAGCCTCATTTGATTGCTTTGCCCTCTTACGTTTTACGACATCGGCCGCGATTTTCTCCGTAAGATAATACACTATTATCGCGAAATACAGCAAGCCGTCGAATAATACCGCACAGCTTAAAGTGTTGTACTCCAGGGGAATGCCGGCTTCCGTCATATCAGGCAGATAATGGTATGCCTTGGGAACAAGAAGCAGGGCACTTAATACAACATAGGGTATATCCTTTCCTTCGAATCTTCCGCCGCCTACCAGCATGATGAGTATAGGACCCAACATGAAAGCCGAGCAGTAAAGGTAGGCATTCGGTGTGAGGAAGACCATAAGAGCCGAGACGATCAAAAGCTTCTTCCAGATCGCCTTCTCCTCTGCCATAAGAAGCCCGGCGATCAAGGTCAGACCGATTCCGGCGCAGAGCCATGCGCAGTGTATGAGCTCCGTCAGCGGATGAAGACCCAGCATCCTGAAGAGATAACCGCCAAGACCGGTAATGCCGACATTGAAGTAGAGGAAATAGAAAGAGCTGCCGTCACCGAAGCCCAGCGCACTGCTTACGAATTCACGAAGATTCTCGATATAGCTTCCCTTGAAGAAAACAAGAGGCAGAAGTATCGTGGCAGCAAAGCTTCCGACGCATACGAAGAGCTTTTTCCATTTACGATCGAAAAGATACATCACACACACATAGATCGGGTAGATCTTAACGCCGGCGCACAAGGCTGCGAAGACCGGTCCCGCCATGGATTCGGGTGCTTCATGTTCAAGGATCGCCCAGAGCACAAAAAAGATAATGGCAAATAAGATGTAATTACCGCGATCGATCGCGAAGACCGAGGGCGCGGACATCAGAAGGATCATTCCCGTCAGGACCGAAGCGGGTAGCTTCTCTCCTTTGGTGGTGATCTTCATTCGGTGAGCAAAATAACCGATGCAGATCACCATCATGGCAACGACGTAAATGATAACGAAGAGCAGGAAAGAGTGCCAGATAGGCTTATCCTGGATCGCCGACTGAAGACTATTCATATCGTAGGAAGTATAATCGCCCATCCGCGAAAAGAAAGATGCCATAACAAGGATCAACGGCGGATAGTTCGACAGCCCCGAGATGTAGGGATTCATGTTTTCGACCGCTCTGTTAATATTGGTGAAGTCCTTGAAACGGTCTTCCGGGAAGAAAAGAAAGTAGCCGTCGGGATAGTCATGCCCGGTCATGTCCATTAATATGTGAAATATCAAAAACAGCCCATACATAATAAGGAAAATGCTCCCGAATAACAGAAGCTTTTCTCTGATACCATATGTTCTCTTCATATGTTCTTTCTTGTTTCCCTTCCCTAACCTTTACCTTGAGGCCATCCCCATCAGGCCTCTTCGGACTTCTCTTCGTCCGTATCGAAATTAATGCGCTCGGCTTCAATAACAAGCGGCCTGTTCATAACACGGTCGTTGATATTGAGGATATACTCACCCAAAAGTCCTATGAAGAACAGCTGGATCGATGCGATCACGAACATACCTATCGTAACCGGCGCCATACCTGCAGGGAACTGATCCCACATGCATATCTTAAGGATCAGATATACGATGGCAATAAGCATGCTGATGGCAGAAAAGATAGCTCCTGCTATAGTCGCGATACGAAGACCGATCTTCGTGTAGGACGTAATCGACAGCATGGCCGCATCGTATAATCTGTAGAAATTGTTGGATGTCTTGCCGGCTCTTCTCTTGGGCTGTTCATAAGGGATCTCCTTGCGCTCAAAGCCTAATTCGCCGACAATGCCGCGCAGAAAAGGCTTAGGATCCTTAAGGTCCCTCAAGACCTGGATAAAAGCCTTGTCATAAAGACCCGAACCTGTAAAGTGCTCGATCTGCTCAACATCAGAGAACTTCTTGATGAGCTTATAGTAGCAGGAACGCAGGAAATACATGATCTTGCTCTCCTTGCTCGAAGTCTTGATGCCGATGACGATCTTATAGCCGTTTTCCCATTCCCTGACATACTTAGGGACCATCTCAACAGGATCCTGGAAATCGCAGACCATGGAAATGGTGCAATCACCCGTGGTCTGGAGCATGCCGTAGTAAGGGGAATTAAACTGTCCAAAATTCTTCGCGTTAAAGATCGCCTTGATCTTCTTATTCTCAGCGCAGAGTTTACGAAGCTTGGGCCTCGTCATGTCCTTGGAGTCATTATCGATAAAAACGATCTCGTAGTCATAATTGGGAAGATCCGTAGCAAACATATTAACGAGCGCTTCAGCCATGGGCTCGACGTTAAGTTCCTCGTTATAGCAAGGAATCAATATGCTTATCTTCTTCATCTACAGTACCTCCCCCTGTACCACTCGACTGTCTCTTTTATCCCCTCTTCGAAAGTGTACTCCGGTTCAAAACCGGTATCCGCCTTCAACTCCGAGATATCGGCGCACAAATACATAACCTGGCCGGGATAGTATTCCACCTCTCCCAAGCCTATGTCAAGAGCCGGATTTATAGCATTCCTTATGGCTCTTATATAGTCAGCAAGAGGACGCACCTGCCCCGATCCTATTGTATAGACGATTCCATGGCGGCCTTTTGTTGCAACAAGATAAAAAGCTCTTGCAGCATCTTTACAATAAAGATAATCCCACAACTGCTCGCCTTTGGTATAAGAAGCTTTCTCACCGCGAAGCATCTTGCCGATGCCGCTCATTACCATGGTATGCATTCCGTCAAAAGGCCCGTAAGTGCTTAAGATCCTTACCCAAACCTGCTTCATCCCCAGCTTCTCGGCTTCTATCCTGGTCATGTGATAAGCAGCGAGCTTTCCGGCTCCATAACCGTTCTCGGGATTGACCGGCGTACTGCCGCTGAGCTTCGTCCCTGTAGGAACCCTGCCGTATTCGGCCTGAGATCCCGCCCCCAGGAAGGTCGTACATCCTACGCTGTGAGCCGCACGAACTGCTGCTATAGCGTTGGCAACATTACTAATCTGCATATCGACATCATTACGCGAATCACCGTGAGTTCCGTCCCAGGCAAAATGGAAAAACAAGTCGGCGCCCTTAAGACCCTTCCTGTTCATCTCATCTTTAAGGTCTCCTATTTTCGCGAGGTCAAGCTCGACCTTATGGATGCGCTCATCAGAAGGCAGATTTTCCGCTCTCGAAGATGCCGGTCTTATGACTGCAACTACCTCATATCCTTCCTTAAGAAGAAGGTCGATAGTCGCCAGTCCCAGCATCCCGGTAGCGCCTGTAACTACGGCTCTTTTGGTGATCATGTCAGTGTCAGTCATCGCAGAGTGTTCTCCCGCTTTAATCCCTGTTGGGAACCGATGCTTTGATGGCATCGAACTCTTCCCTGTCAAGGAAAGGGAACATGTCCTCTATCGGCGGCGATACGATCTTACCGTCAGGCAGCACTTTAGAAGAAAGCTTCGGAGCGAAATTCTGCTTATCCGTAACTACCACTTCGCACAATACCGGATCATTGCCCGCCAGTACTTCTGCTGTTTTTTCTTCGATCTCGCTGCTATCCTCGATCTTCACATATCTCATTCCATAGGCATATGCCAGCTTTTCCAGATCCGGGAAGCTTAAACCGTTACCGTCACATACTCCGACCATCGGCGGCTTAAAGAGATTTGTCTGTGTCTGTCTGATGGAATGATAGCCGTTATTGTTGATGATAAATGTCTTAAGGTTCAGCTTGTTATAGATTACCGTCTGCATCTCCTGGATGTTCATCTGGAAGGAGCCGTCGCCGTCGATACAGATGACACGGTCGCCCTCACATGCCACCGCACAGCCGACAGCTGCGGGGAAGCCATAACCCATGGCGGCGCAGCCGGAATTGGTGAAGAGCCTTGTCCCTTTCTTGATGTGAGCTGCCTGGAAAGTAACTACGCAGGCAGAGCCGTTACCGCAGATCATCTTATCATTATCAGCCAGAACCCTGGTCATACGGTCGATAAAAACATAAGGATTCATAGGCTTTGTGACATCGTTGTAGCCTTCGGCACATGCCGGATATTTCGCATCGATATCTCTGCCCCACTTTAGCCATTCTGCATGGATAGGATTGGCCTCATAGTCTTTTGTCAGCAAGTCGGTGACCACATCCTTGAGGTCAGCATGTACTTTCATATCGACCTTTACGGTTGGTTTATTAAGCTCTGCCTCGTCGATCTCTACGACGATCTTATAGGCCTCGGGTGACCACTCTTTGTAGTTATAACTGATCTGTCTGATGTTGAGCCTGCAGCCTAATACCAGCATCAGATCGGAATTCTGCATTACGAAGTTGCCTCCTCTGGTACCTACCGTACCGGGGCGGCCTGTATAGTAGGGATTCTCATCAGGCATAAGATCGTGTGCGTTCCATGCAGTAACAACAGGGATCTTAAGCATATCTGCAAGCTTTAATACCTCGGCCTCTGCGCCTGCAAGTCTTACGCCCGTGCCAAGGAGCATTACGGGGCGTTTTGCATCATGGATCTTAGACAGAATCTTATCAGTCAGTGCCGTATCATAGATCGGCTTCTGCTCAGCCTGATCGGCAGCTGCTTCTTCGCTTCCGTCATAATGCCTCAGATTGTCGGTGTCGATCCTGGCAGCCTGGACATCGAGAGGGATATCGAGCCAGACCGGGCCCTTGCGGCCGTTATTGGCAAGATACCAAGCCTTCTGAAGATGATAGAGGATATCATTCGGCTCTGTTACCATAACGGCATATTTGGTCATACAAGAAACGGCCTTAACAATGGGAAATTCCTGATCGCCCAACTGCCTTAGAGGAAGCTCCGGAACAGACCAGGTTGTCGTCTCGCGCTTTACCTGGCCGGAAAGGACAAACATGGGGATGGAGTCCAGATAGCCGCCCATTACACCGGTGATGGCATTAGTTCCGCCGGGACCGGATGTGACCGTGCAGAGAGCTATCCTCCCTGTCAGTCTGGCATAACCCTCAGCTGCAATGGCGCAAGCCTGTTCATGATGATTATAGATACTCTTAAGTCCTTCCTTGTGGCCAAGAGCATCGTTCAGATGCATCGCGCCGCCGCCAGTAACCGTGAAGTTATGGGTAACACCGTGCTCGACCATAAAGTCTGCTACAAATTGCGCTAACTTGATCTCCATTTATAAACCTCCCGGAGTCCTCCGCTCCTCTTTTATCTTTACTCAAACAAACTGATTATCTGCCTGGGGTCGTCAACATAGATATCGTGCTTATAGTCATTGATGTCCTCGCCGCCTATTGCGCCGAATCCGAATCCGTATGATACACCGGCGAAAGATGCACCGATGACTTCGGCGCCTCTGGCATCGTGCTTGGTATCTCCCACCATCAAGGCTCTCGAATAGTCATCGGGCGAGACCTTGTCCAGGCACAGTTTGATTATATCCGACTTCAGCAGTTTATTCTCATAATCCGAGCCATAGATTACATCCGCATATTCATCGAAATGGAATTCATGCATCAGCTTATCCGTATAATCCTGCTTTTTGTAAGTAGCTACCGCTATGGCAATATTGTTTGCCTTCAGATAGTCCAGCAGTTCATAGATACCGTCGTAGGGCTTAGCCAGAAAGAGATGGTGATTACTGTATCTGTCCCTGAAATAGGCACAGGCTTCTTTATTCTTCTCACCTGTAAGTCCGATCCGCTCCTCGAAAGACCACTCGACCGGAGGACCGATGAACTTCTTCCATTCATCGTCAGGCAAAGGCTTACAACCCATATATTCGACGGTTTCCTTTACCGCTGTCAAGATACCCTCCGATGTGTCGAGCAGAGTGCCGTCAACGTCGAAGATAACTGCATCATATTTTCTCATACTGACCGCTCCGTCAAACGTTATAGTAGGATCTTGTAACGAACCCGATCTTGATGTCTCCGGCGAGTTTTTTAAGCTCGTCGATAACATAATGGTTCAACTCATCTGCCTCATTGGAAGTGAAGCTGTACTCCATATCGGGATTGAAGTAATTGGGGCGGTTGTCTGTTGCATATCCGTCAAAGCCTGCGCAGGCAACCTTGTTGATGCCGAGCTTGACCAATACCTTAAGCAGCATCAGGAATGAATTGTCGATGATCTGAGCATTGAAATCCAGCAGATCCGAATACTTCAGTGTGTAATCAAAATCGAAAGTGGACTTGGTGACATTAGATGTGGCAATAACCTTGAATGTGTCAGCATTTTTGGCCAGCGCTGTTGCCAGCTGAACGAATCTCTTGGCATTGGTAACGAAGCAGTAGTCAGGCTTGATATCTTCGGGTATGAAGTTGATGCTGATGACCAGAGGATTATTGGCGATCACATAATCGCGGACCTTATCGGCCTGCTCGCTGACGCTGGTACCGGGACCCAGAATCAGGATGTCGTGACCTGTGAACTCCTCCTTAAGTTTTGCCATATCGGCTTCATCGTTCACCTTCTGTTCTTCCTGATAATCGGTATAGAGCTTTTCGATAAGAGAAGCATCATAAAGGAGCTTCTTCTCGCCCTCGAGCTTCTTCAGGATCTCGTTAACGGACTTGATGGAGAGCGTTCTCTTGTTCATCAGCCAGCTGACATAGTTAGGGTGACAGTCGTTGCTGGCCGCAATGTAATAGAAGAGCGAATAACCCCAGGGAGATGTCCTGTAGAAATTCATGACATTGGCATCGGCAGCCTCGAGGATCTGATAGATATCATACTCCTTGCCGCATCTGCCGTTTAAGTACATAGCGACAAGTTCCAGGGGACAGTTGCCTGCGCTCTTGCCCATGCCGAAGATGGTGCCGTCTACCAAGACCTTACGCTCCGTTTTGTAGCAGAGCATCTCGATACAGTTGGCATAACCCAGCTGGAAATTATTGTGAGCATGGTAACCAAGTGAGATCTCAGGCTTTAAGTTCTTATCCAGGATCTCGCAATAGTGCATCAGGGTATCGCTGTGGCATAGACCGTATGTGTCTACCATGGACACGGCAAAAGGCTCGACCTCGTTGGCCAGGGAGATAAGATCCATAAGCTCATCATCCTCGTAGCTTGTAATGGATACGAGCTGAGCGAAAACATCATAGCCCAGAGCCTTTACTTTCGCTACAAAATCCAGTGCCTCGCGTCTTAAGTGCTTCTTGAAGATGACACGGATGGCATCAATGCAGCTCTCACTCTTAGGGCAGATCTTGTCGATATCCGCGTGACCGTAATCGATCATAGCGACGATCTTCGAATTACCCTTATCAAGATTGGCGAAAGTCCTATTGATGGACTTTGCATCCGGGAAGATAGCTCTGTCCGCATCATAAGGTCTTGCCTGATCGATAAAACCGATCTCGATAAAATCAACTCCGGCGGCAACAAGTCGCTCGAAAATGCTCACGATGTTATTGTGACCGAATTTCCAATCGTTTACGTAGCCGCCGTCTCTCAACGTACAATCCAAAAGACTGATCGTTCTCATATATTTACACCTCTTCTGTTATTATTTTATCTTTCTGTCTATAGGCCCAGAACTTGTTCAAAATAAAATTGATGGGCACGCTGATCACCAGATTGATTATCGGTGCGATGAATTTATTGATACCTAATATCTTTACGCATATATGCGAGACGACATTACTTAATACCAGACCGGTAAAGGCATATGCCAGATAAGTCCTGATAAGGGTCTTCCACCAGACTCGCTTCTCGGCATTCTCGTCTGCCTTGAAGACATATCTGTTGTTCCAGAAGAAGGACCAAAGGACAGACAGGAAAAAGGCCACCGTGTTGGCAATATAAATATCATAATCCTGAAGGACCCCGAGCTTGCCGAGGATCAACAGTGTGATGATATTTAGCAGATAGGAAACTATCGTATTGGATACGCCTACGAAAGCGAATTTGAAGAACTGCAGAAGCGATCTCTCCTGCTCTTTTTCGAGCTTTTTGCCGAAAGGACGTAAGATAAGATTAAAGCACCCGATTATGATACTGCTGATTATATGCCATACTGTTCTTCCGATCTTCTCTATCATATGATCTTATGCTTCCAGTGCTTCCTTTATCGTCTGCGCCATGTAGTCGATCATCTCGTCTGTCATTCCGGGATAGACGCCAACCCAGAATGTATCCGCCATGATCCTGTCAGTATTCTTAAGATCGCCGACGATCCTGTAGCCCTTGCCCGATGCACGCATCTCGTCGAAGCAGGGGTGCTTAGTCAGGTTACCGGCAAAGAGCATTCTCGTCTGAACGCCCTTGGACTCGATATAAGGAACGACCTTTGTTCTATCGGTTCCCTCCTTACAGGTGATAAGGAAGCCGAACCAGGAAGGTCTCGCATTGGGCGCTGCCTCCGGCAGGATGAGCTTATCTTCAGTACCTGCGAGAGCCGCCTTGAGTCTGTCAAAATTGTGGATCCTCTTCTCAACGAAGGAGGGGAATTTCTTAAGCTGAGCGCAACCGACTGCAGCCTGAAGATCAGTAGCCTTGAGATTGTAGCCGAAGTGTGAATATACATACTTGTGATCGTAGCCCTTAGGCAGCTCACCGTACTGGCCGTCGAATCTGTGACCGCAGAGATTGTCGCGGCCGGAAGGGCAAACACAGTCTCTTCCCCAGTCTCTCATGGAGCGGATGGCCTTATGAAGGATAGGATTGTTGGTATAGATAGCGCCTCCCTCACCCATTGTCATATGGTGCGGAGGATAGAAAGAGGATGTTCCGATGTCACCTATAGTTCCCGTGAACTTCTCGACGCCGTCAATTGTATACTTGGAACCCAAAGCGTCACAGTTGTCCTCAACGAGCCAGAGATTATGCTTATCGCAGAACTCTCTTATGGTCTTAAGATCAAAGGGATTACCCAGTGTGTGCGCGATCATAACGGCCTTTGTCTTCTCGGACAAAGCCTCTTCCAGCTTAGTTACATCGATATTGTACTGAGGGATCGTAACGTCTACGAATACAGGGATCGCACCGTACTGGATAACAGGTGTTACCGTAGTAGGGAAGCCTGCTGCCACAGTGATGACTTCATCACCGGGATTGATCTTACGATCCTTGAGCAGGGGGCTTGTCAGTGCCATGAATGCGCCCAGGTTAGCGGATGAACCGGAGTTGACGAGAGATACGAATCTGACACCCAGATATTCGCCGAAAGCCTTCTCGAATTCATCTGTATATCTGCCGGAGGTGAGCCAGAACTCCAGAGAGCTGTCAACGAGATTTACCATCTCATCGTGATCATAGACTCTTCTGGCATAAGGGATCCTGTCACCCTTCTTGTACTCTGCCTTGGCATGATACTTGTCACAATACTCGGAAACCATTCCGAGGATCTCCTGTCTTGCCTGTTCTTCATTCATGTTCTCAAACATAAGCCTTAACCTCTTTATCCGTTAATAAAATCATTTATCTGCTTGTCCATTACGGCGGCTATATCCTCGCCGTCGCGGTATGCGCGCGTCCACTCGGTGACTCGCCTGATGGTCTCGTCCATATGCCAGGTGGGCTTCCATCCGAAGACGGTCTTGATCTTAGACGAATCCAGCTTCAGGAAGTTGGCCTCATGAGGGCCTCCGTCCGCCTTGTTGATCCAGGTCATGCCTTCTCCCCAGCTCTTGCAGAACATATCGGTGATCTCGCCGGTAGTTACGCAGTCGCAGTCATCAGGACCGACATTATACCACGAAGCTTTGCTTTTATCCTCATATTGTGCCGCAGCGATCATGAGATATGCCATTACGGGTTCTAAAACATGCTGGTAGGGTCTTGTGGAATAGGGATTTCTTACGGTGATCGTCTCACCCTTGAGAGCTGCCCTTACACAATCGGGAATGATCCTGTCATTGGCAAAGTCACCGCCGCCGATAACATTACCTGCTCTGGCTGTAGATATTGCCGGGCTGTCATTATTTTCGAAAAAAGAATTCTTGTAGCTGTGAGTTACCAATTCACTGCAGGACTTTGAATTTGAATATGGATCAAAGCCGTCGAGCGGCTCGTTCTCTCTATAGCCCCACTCCCACTCATTGTTCTTATAGACCTTATCTGTCGTAACATTAAGGAAAGACTTGACCGTGTCACTCAGCCTAACGCACTCGAGGATGTTAACCGTACCCATAACATTTGTCTCGTAGGTATAAACAGGATCCTTATAGGAATCTCTGACGATGGGCTGAGCCGCCATGTGGATGACGATCTCAGGCTTCGCCTCATCGAAAGCCTTCTTAAGCGTAGCAAGATCTCTGATATCGCCGATGACAGATGTCATCTTACCCTCAAGTCCTGCCATCTCAAAGAGATTAGGTGAAGTAGGCGCCTCAAGCGAATATCCGGTAAGGATCGCGCCGTGAGTAACCAGGATGCGGCTCATCCATGAGCCCTTAAAACCGGTATGTCCGGTAAGAAAAACTTTCTTGCCTCTGTAAAATTCAGGATCAAACATCGATCAGTTATCCTCCCATACCATCCAGGGAGCTTCGCCGCTGTCGATCATTCTCTCGAGCAGTTCCTTGTCACGCTTAGTGTCCATACACTTCCAGAAGCCCTTATGCGCATATGCCTTAAGCTGCCCTTCACTTGCCAGTCTCTCCAGTGGTGCCTTCTCGAAAACAGTCGAATCACCCTCCAGATAATCGAAGATCTCAGGGTTCATCACCATGTAGCCAGCATTGATCTGGGCACCGTCACGGTCATTCTTCTCACGGAACTTGGTTACGCTGCCGTCATCTGCAAGCTCAATGCAACCGAACTGCTGTCCCACATTGACCGTCGTGAGCGTGGCGATCTTGCCGTGACCTCTGTGGAAAGCCTCCAGGGCATGCAGATCGACATCGCTTACACCGTCGCCGTATGTAAGCATGAAAGGCTCGTCACCGACATATTTCTGGATCCTCTTGATTCGGCCTCCGGTCATCGTGCGAAGACCTGTATCTACGAGTGTAACCTTCCAGGGTTCCGTATGAGTGCTGTGTACTATCATCTTATTCTCGGCCGTAAAGTCGAAAGTAACATCCGAAGTATGCAGATAATAGTCGGCAAACCACTCTTTGATAACATACTGCTTATAGCCGCAGCAGATAATAAAATCGTTATAGCCGTAATGTGAATAATATTTCATTATGTGCCAAAGGATCGGCATGGACGAGATCTCCACCATAGGCTTGGGTCTCAAGACGCTCTCTTCACTGATCCTTGTGCCGAATCCGCCGGCAAGAATAACCACCTTCATTGCAAGGCCCCTCTCTAAAGGAATTCATAATCCTTCCCATTATACATCATTATAGGGACGATATAGGTTATATTTATGTTGCAATGCTATCCCGGGCCGGTTCAGTTGTAGTTTTCAGTCATAATTTTCCTCAACATATAGCATGAGGCTGTTGTCTTCACATTCATATATACGATGTTTCCAATATCTATTTTGCTTATGTTAATATATTTTAAAACAAGAATCGAGGGGTAGAAATGCGTAGTCTTGGAAATATCATCTGGTTTTTCATAATCGGACTCTGGTCTGCAATTGCTTATTTTGTGCTCGGTATCCTTTGGAGCATAACGATCATAGGTCTTCCGATCGGTATTCAGTGCTTCAAGTTTGCCGACCTGGTAATCCTGCCATTCCGTAAGGATGTTGAGTTCACCGACAGCCTCGGCAAAACACTTATCAATATTATCTGGCTGTTCCTGGGCGGGATCGAGCTTGCCGTTCTTTTCATCTTTGCGGGATTTCTTTTTTGCATCACCATCATCGGCATCCCCTTCGGCATGCAGTGCTTTAAGCTTGCCAAACTGTCACTCATGCCTCTGGGAGCTGAAATAGTAGACATAGCTTGACAGACGGATTCAGCCTCTGGGAATACTGGCTTCGATTCCGGCTTTTCAAACAAAGCTCCCCCGATCGTTTATACAAGCCTTCCCCCTTGCACTTCCGCAGCCGTCATCCCTTCAGATATTCACCGGCCACGCGAATGAATTCTTCAAATTCAGAAGCATTCTCGTATATCTCTGATATTTTTCGAAAAGGCGTATATCGGTAATTCTCAATAAGCACCTGAAGCTCGGATCCCGTGCGGGCAATATCCGCCTTAATAGCCTCCAGCAGTTCCGGCGTCTCCCAGACGGTCAGCACGGTCGAGTTAATGCCCAAGCGATATTCAGGCGAACCGTCGACGAGGCGGAAAGAACCGACAGGTGTCGCATCCTCCGCTGAACTTCCGAGATAGACCGTATAGTTCCCGTCTTCGATCAGGAAGCGCCCGTAGTCAGGGTCAAAAGAGGCCAGTTGGTCGATCCGGAAATCCAGGATGCCGATTACCGACTCACCGGCGCCCACCTCGTATTTACCAAAAGCGCGCAGCTCCTTAACCGGCTTACCAAGCTTGGACAAAGGATCGCCCACGTAGAGCTGGACCACCGCTTTGCCGTCCCGCTTGCCCACATTACGAAGAGTAAAAGATACACTTACCTCGTCTCCGAGGGAATACTCATCCTTGCCGATCATGCCGCCGCTGATCTCGAAGTTAGTGTAAGACAGGCCATAGCCAAAAGGATAGAAAGGCTTAATGCCTCGTTTCTCATAGCCGCGGTACCCGACATAGATATCTTCGCCATATACGCAAGTAAAGCTGTCGGGATAGTTCAAAAAAGCAGGTGTATCTTCATAGCGGACCGGGAAAGTGCAGGTCAGATGCCCCGAGGGATTAACGCGACCGAGAAGGATGTCAGCCAGAGCGCGGGTACCCATCATGCCGGGGTAGTAACAACAGAAGATCGCATCGGTATCATCGGCAATATCAGCCAACTCCACCGGTGCCGGTACATTCAGTATCAGGACGATCTTGCCGGCTCTGCCGCCGGCGCGATTCTTCAAGGCTGCGAGACCTTTGATGGTATCGACTATATCCGAAGGCAACTTTATGTCATGGCGGTCGGTTCCCTCGGCCGAGAAAACAGAACAGACCACAAGCGCAGTGCTGTCAGGATTGCCGGCAAATTCACCGATATCGCAGGTCAGCACACGGGAAGTGGGATCAGAAGCCCTGATAGCATCGCCGAGACTTTGGCGACGGTCTGTAAATACCTGAGCCGATCCGCTTCCGTAATCATAAAGAACTCCGCTCTCATTACCGAAAAATATATAGGTCTCGCCCTCAGCTGCCGGAAGCGCCGAGTCTTTATTGCGCAACATGACTATGCCTTCGCAGGCCGCCTTGTAGGCAGCCTCGTCGCCGATCCGGATATAATCCTCATAAGACACACCCTCGGGCAATCCGCCGTCACGAGCGTATTTTGATATCAGCTCAAGTACGCGTCCGCAGGCCTCGTCGACGACCTTCTCATCCAGCTCGCCCGCCTTGACAGCTTCGATTATCTGATCGGGTTCGCAGGGACCGGGCATGATCAGATCTATGCCGGCTCTAACTGAATTGCTCTTAAGACCGGTGCAGGCTCCCCAGTCAGTCATTACGGGTCCGGTAAAGTCCCACTCGGAACGCAGAACGTCACGCAGAAGCCAGGGATTCTCTGTACAGTTCTTGCCGTTGATGGCAGGATAAGCGGCCATAACAGTGGCACAGCCGGCATCAACGCAGGCCTTAAAGCCCGGGAAATATATTTCGCGCAGAGCCCGCTCGGATATGATCTCATTTATTCCCACGCGGTTGATCTCAAGATTGTTGGCAGCGTAATGCTTCACATTAGCGGCAACGCCCCTGCCCTCGACTCCCAATACCAGCTGGGATCCGAGCTCGGCCGTCAGATAAGGATCCTCCGAATATCCTTCGAAAAATCTTCCGTTGCGCGGCTCACGCAGTATGTTGACATTGGGTGTGCCTAATAGGACGGAAATGCCATATAATGCCGCCTCGAGGCCAAGCGCATCGCCAACCTCACGGACTGTAGCAGCATCCCATGTGGAGCCCAGGAGAATGCCCGGAGGATAACATCCGGGTGAGGGCTCGCAACCGATGCGGTCGCGTAGGATGGTCAGGAGCTTTTCGCGGATCTCCTTCTCCCTGTCGCTTAATCTGTCCGGCTCGAACATGTAACGAATGGCATTGTCGAACTCAGTGCCGCTACACTCTTCGCGGACATCTGTGGCGATGTCACCCATCAGTTGCTCGAAGTTCATGCCCGTACCGCCGTCCAGCATCTGGACCTTGGGGATATCTTTGGACGGAATCGCCCTAATGCCGAAGAAAGACCCTCCGCATAGCAGAGAGGCCTTTTCTTCAAGAGTTAATTTCGTGATATCAGCGCACGGGGTCTGTCGGGTCATAACCATAATCTCCATGTACGGGTACTGCGGAAGGCGGAACCGGCTTATCGAAAGGCGCCGGCTGGTCGTTAGTAAACAAGTGTACCGGACAGCCGTTGCAGTTCTCATAGATCCACTTGGCATCCGCGGTCGTAAGTCTTACACAGCCGTGTGAAGCATTGCGTCCGAGCATATTGTACTGTCTTACGGATACTGACTGATGGTTTCCGTTCTCATAGAACCAGGCGGAATGGAAGAGGAAGTTGCCTGATATCCTCGTGCAGTACTGGCCGTAGACATCGCCCATCAGCTCTCTCCAAGGCTGAAGTCTCTGTAAAGTAAAGTCGCCCTGGATCGTCTCATTACCGGCGGTTCCGCAGGAACATACAATAGCTTTTACCGGAATATCATATGTGCCGTTCGCGGAGTCATATGCATAAACCATAACCGTATTCGTATAACAGTTAACGGTAAGATAATATCTGCTCTGAGGTCCGATAATGGACTCGACATTCTGAAGGAGCTTACCCTCCCCGTCGAAATAATACTTGTAGCCTTCGATATACTTCCAGCCCGTCACTGCCGCATTGCCCGATTCCGGATCGAAATAATATCTGTTGCCGTCGATCCTCTGCCAACCGGAAGCAAGGGCTCCGTTAATGTAGTAGAACTTGCGTCCGTTGACCGTATTAAAGCCTGCGTTAAAGAAAGTTCCTACGCCGTGAGACTTGCAGTAAGTGTCAAACTCCTGACAATGATAGACCGTATCCAGATAAGCTGACAGACCTCTGCCGGCGATCTCCGCTGCAGCTGCGGAAGCTTCTTCATCCGTGGCATCTCTTCCGAGAGCGGACTGGTAGATCGCCTGCGCCTGCTGTGTAGCCGTAAGCTGCTTAAAGGAATCGGCAGAATAGATGCCCGTCAGGAACGTGGTAGCTGACTTGCCGTTATAGAATTCAAGCGCCCAATGATTCAGCTCATCAACAGTAGGCTTACGTCCGAAAACAGACTCGTAACCGTTAATTATCAGAAGATTTGCCGCAGGATTTAAGTCGCGGGCTTCGCTGGTAGCGAAAGTACCCTTGGGGATCTCGTAAGATGCGCAGAGCTGTGCAAACTCCGCCGAATCGATAAAGCCCTTAAGCAGATACATCCTGGTCGTCTGTGAATCCTGAAGGATGCTGACCCAGTTTGCTTTGCCCTGCTCGTCGCTGCCTCTGGAGAGGAGGGCCTGATAGAGGAACTCCACATAATCCTCATCGGAGAAATTACGTGAAATAAACTCAGGGCTTGCAAAGAAACCATAGATAACATCGGAAGCAGAGGATCTGCCGGATGACAGTCTGTCCACCCAGTCGCGAAGGCCCGGCTCGTCCGGATCTCTCTGAAGGATAATGCGATAGGCGCGCGTAACAAATTGAGCCGCCTTGTAGTGAATATCGAGTATATCGCTCAATGTAATGTGGCCTCTCTCAACGCCGTATTCATTACAGATGGCGCCAAACTCCGTCGAATCGATAAAGCCTTCCAGCACACGATTGCGGGGGAAACCGCTCTTGAGCTGTTCCTTCCAGTATTCAAGGCCGGGTTCATCAGCAGGTCTGCCCAATATCGACCTGTAAAGAATATCCAGATATTCCTCGTCGGAAAGTCCCCTGCTCTTAAACTCGTCGCTGTTAAAGAAGCCCCAGGCAACAACCGCCGCTGAAGCGTCTGTCCTCATCCTGCTTTCCCAGTAATCAAGCCCCGGGCCGTCAACCGGTCTTTGGAGCACATAGTCGTAAAGTCTCGAGATGTATCCGCGGACGCCCTCTTCGGCGCTCTCTTCCGCTGCTGTCGTCTGATCCGCGCTTACCTGCACCTTTCCGGCAGCAGATACGCCGTTCACCATCAATACCGCACACAAAAAGGCAGTAATGATCCTTGTTGCAATCTTAACTCTGTTCATGAGTCTGACCCCTTAAGCGTTTTGATCTTTTTCCAAAATAATGATACCAATAAAGAAGACGACTGACGCTACGGATTTGTTTGATTTATGTTACATTTTCTGCAGTGACTGCCTGTTGTTTCAATTTACGGGGGCTGTCTACAAAATCAATGTCCCTCCTTTTCGAGAATGTAGACAAAAAACCTGATTTTGAGAGACAAGCGCACATTGCATAGCGCATTCTTTCATCGAAAAGGGCCCTCCCGTCACCCGGGAAGGCCCTGGATATTTGTTTTCGATCCGCCTTACTGCAGTATTGCGAACTTCAATGTGCACTGAACGGCCGTCTTGCCATCAACCGTTGCAAGCGCCTCGCCAACGCCGACCGGGCCTCTTACCTGTGTGATCTTGGTCTCAAGACGCACTGTATCACCGGGGACGATCTGTCTCTTGAACTTACACTTGTCGATACCTGCAAATACGGCGATCTTGCCCTTGAACTCCTCCTGAGAGAGGATGGCAACTGCGCCGGTCTGAGCCAGAGCCTCAACTGTCAGAACGCCGGGAACGATAGGCATCTCCGGGAAATGTCCTCTGAAGAAGTACTCATCGTATGTGAAATTCTTGATTGCGACAGCATACTCGCCGGGCACATAGTCCTCGATCTTGTCGATCAAGAGGAAGGGATGTCTGTGGGGGATGATCTTCATGATCTCCTGTGTGTTAAGTGTGTTAGCCATAGTTTTTCTCCTTGCCTGCCAGTCTCTTTACTCAGCGTACTTCTTTACGATAACGGAAGCGTTGTGGCCGCCGAATCCCAAAGAGTTGCTCATTGCATATGTGATGTCGCGATCCTTACCTTCGAAGAAAGTATAGTCGAGATCCATCTCGCCCTCTGTCTCCTTGGAGCCCGCCGTAACATGAACATAACCGTCCTGAATAGCTTTAACGCAGACGATAAGCTCAACACCGCCGGCACCTCCGAGAAGGTGTCCGATCATGGACTTGGTGGAGTTGATAGATACATTGTATGCCTCATCGCCGAATGCATACTTGATCGCTCTCGTCTCGAAAAGGTCATTGTGGTGGGTAGATGTACCATGAGCGTTGATATAATCAACATCCTTAGGCTCAATTCCTGCTTCCTTCATGGCGATGATCATGGCCGTTCCTGCACCGGAGCCGTCCTCGGCAGGAGATGTGATGTGATATGCATCACATGTTGCGCCGTAACCTACAACCTCGGCATAGATCTTAGCGCCTCTTGCCTTGGCATGCTCGAGCTCCTCAAGGATCATTACACCGGCACCCTCACCGGATACAAAACCGTCTCTGTCCTTATCGAAAGGTCTGGATGCCGTCTCGGGATCGGGGTTGGTGGACAGCGCCGTAAGAGCTCCGAAGCCCTTGATCGAAGACATGCATACTGCAGCCTCGCAGCCGCCTGCTACCATAACATCAGCCTCATCATACTTAACGGACTTAAAAGCGTCACCGATGGAATTTGTACCGGTAGCGCAGGCTGTTACGATACATGTGTTCTTGCCCTTCATTCCGTACTTGATCGCGATGTTGGCAGATGCCATATTGGAGATCATCATAGGGATATAAAGGGGACCGCACTTTTTGCCTTCGTGCATCTTTACCTGCTCGCGCTCATGTGCCTGCATGCTGCCGACACCGGAGCTTACGATAACACCTACGCGGAAAGGATCTTCCTTCTCCATATCGAGGCCTGCATCCTCGACTGCATCAGTTGCCGCGGCTACGGCATACTGAGAGAAAAGCTCCATTCTCTTGGCGGTCTTAAAATCCATATACTTGGAAGGGTCAAAGTCCTTTACTTCAGCCGCCAGATGGATGGCGCAGTTTGTCGCTTCAGTATCGAACTTTGTGATGGGAGCCACGGCTGTCTTGCCGCGCTTTAAGCCTGCCCAGAATTCATCTACCGTGTTTCCGAGAGGCGTGATGGCGCCCATACCTGTGATTACTACTCTTCTTGCCATTATCTCTTATCCTCCTGCAATACCGCTCGGGTATTTGATTACATATGCATTCCGCCGTCCACGCTGATAACCTGGCCGGTGATATATGAAGCGTCATCGGATACAAGGAAGTTTACTGCGTTGGCGATATCCTCAACCTGACCGTAGCGGTTCATGGGGATAGCCTTGAGCATCTCCTCCTTAACCTTCTCAGGAAGAACAGCCGTCATGGGTGTCTCAACATATCCGGGAGCAATGGCATTAGCCGTAACGCCTCTGGAAGCAAGCTCTCTTGCGACGGACTTGGTGATACCGATAACACCGGCCTTAGATGCGGAGTAGTTTACCTGACCCGCATTACCCTGAAGGCCTACGATAGAACTGATGCTTACAATACGGCCGCTTCTCTGCTTCATCATGATGGGAGCTGCTGCTCTTGTGAAGTTATATGTACCCTTGAGGTTTACTGCGATTACCGCATCAAAGTCCTCTTCCTTCATTCTTACGAGCAGACCGTCTCTTGTGATACCTGCGTTGTTTACGAGGACATCTACGCTGCCGAAAGTCTCCTTAACCTCATCAACTACCTTGTTGACTTCCTCGGATACTGTTACATTGCACTGATAAGCCTTTGTCTCTACACCGAGTCCTGCGATCTCCTTAGCTGTCTCCTCGGAATTCTCAAGGGGGCACGCATCAACGATAACGATGTTGAAACCGCTCTTGGCGAGCTTAGTTGCGATAGCCTTGCCGATTCCTCTTGCGCTTCCTGTTACGATTGCTGTCTTAGCCATTTTTGTGATCTCCTTATTGATTATGCATTCTTAAGTTCTTCAAGTTGCTGTTTTGCTGCTTCGATGTCAGCTACCTCGGATATGTTGATAACGGGTATCTCGGGGATAGTCTTCTTCACGAAGCCTGCGATAGTCTTGCCAGGGCCGATCTCGATAAGAACATCAACACCGAGGTCCTTGAGCTTTAAGAGAGTCTGCTCCCACATAACGGAGGAATAGACCTGCTTCTCAAGAAGCTCTCTTATCTCAGATGTATTTTCGATGAGCTCAGCATTATAGTTGGCAATGTAAGGAATCTTCAGATCGGAGATCTCGGCCTTGTCGAGTTCGACTCTGAGCTTCTCGCCGGCGCCCTTAAGCATGGGCGAGTGGAAAGGGCCGGAAACCTTAAGCTCTACAGCTCTCTTGGCGCCCTGCTCGGTGAGCTTCTCCATGCCTTCGTGTACGGCATCCTTCTCGCCCGTGATAACGATCTGACCGGGGCAATTGTAGTTGGCAACCTCCGCGCCGTCGATCTTCTCGATAGTCTCCTCGACCGTCTCCTTGGGAAGAGCGATGATGGCTGCCATCGTACCCTGACCTGCCGGTACAAAGGAGCTCATCAGATTGCCTCTGATCCTTGTAAGCCTTACTGCATCCTCGAAAGTCATCGCGCCGGCAGTTACAAGAGCACAATACTCACCCAGTGACAGACCTGCCGTAATATCAGGCTTGACACCCTCATCCTCGAGAGCCTTTGCCATAATGGAACATGCAGTTACCAGACAGGGCTGTGTATACTCCGTTACATGGATGTCCTCATTCTCCTCGAAAAGGATCTTCTCCATATCAAACCCCGATGCCTCGGAAGCCTTCCTGACCATATCCTTGGCCCAGTCGAACTTATCGTAAAAATCCTTGGCCATGCCTACCTTCTGTACGCCCTGACCGGGGTAAACAAATGCGATCTTCATTGCTTTCACCTTCTAACCTGTATTTACGCTGCCGCTCTCAGCAGACGGGAGAGGCATTCTTGAGGAGCTCGTTTGCCTGAGCAAACATGCCCTCGATAATGTCCTTAACGGGACGGATCTCGTTGACCATACCGGCGATCTGACCTGCCATAAATGTTCCGTTCTTTGTATCACCATCAACAACGGCCTTACGAAGAGCTCCGACGCCCAATGCCTCGATCTCTTCAAAGCTTGCGTGAGCTTCCTCGAGCTTCATAAACTCGTTTGTCAGCTGATTTCTGATCTGTCTTACGGGAGCACCGGCAGAACGTCCCGTAACTCTGGTGGAGCTGTCCTTAGCCTTGATGATCATATCCTTGTAGTTCTGATGGATATTGACTTCCTCAGATGCACAGAAAACCGTTCCGCACTGAACTGCTTCAGCTCCGAGCATGAATGCTGCTGCGACACCTCTTCCGTCGGCGATACCGCCCGCTGCGATGACGGGAATGTTGACTGCATCAACGACCTGCGGAACGAGAGCCATTGTTGTGATCTCACCTACATGACCGCCTGACTCAGTACCTTCTGCTATAACAGCGTCCGCACCGTCCTTCTCCATCTTCTTTGCAAGAGCTACACCTGCAACAACCGGAATAACGATGATGCCGGCTTCTTTCCACATGGGAATGAACTTACCGGCGGAACCGGCGCCTGTAGTTACAACCTTTACCTTCTCTTCTGCAAGGACTTCTGCGATCTGAGGAGCCCTGGGATTCATAAGCATTACATTTACACCAAAAGGCTTATCAGTCATCTCCCTGCACTTGTGGATCTGATCTCTGATCCAGTTCTCGTCTGCACCGCCGCAGCCGATGATGCCCAGACCGCCGGCATTACTTACTGCCGCTGCGATATGATAGTCAGCTACCCAGGCCATTCCGCCCTGGAAGATAGGATACTTGATACCGATCATTTCTGTAATCTTAGTCATGTTGTGCTCCTCCGTTATGTCACTTTAGACTTAATATTCAATATAGTTGGCGCCCCAGGTGAGGCCTCCGCCGAAGCTTGTGAAAACGATCTTCTTGCCGGGAGTAAGTCTGCCGTCGTCCTTCATTTCCTTAAGTAGGATCGGGATGCTTGCCGAAGAAGTGTTTCCCGTGTTCTGTATGTTCATGGGGAATTTCTCGAGGGGCTGGTCTAACCTCTTGGAAACAGCCTCGATGATCCTCTGATTCGCCTGGTGAAGAACGAAATAATCCACATCGTTCAAGTCGAAGCCGTACTTCTCCGACAGTTCGATGATAAGAGCGGGAACCTCCGTTACGGCAAACTTAAATACCTCGCGGCCCGCCATAAACATATTGGTGGACTTGATGAAACCCTCCTCATCCATCCTCTTGGGCTGCTTCATCGTCTCGCAGTGCAGGCAATCGCCGCGCTTGGCTGATGCCTTCATGATAAATCTGTTGGAAGGGTGATCCTCTACGGCCTTGAGAACTGCAACACCTGCGCCGTCACCGAAAAGAATACATGTTCCCCTATCCTCCCAGTCAACATAATTGCTGAGCATCTCGGCGCCTACAACAAGCGCGCACTTGGAATTACCGGACTCGATAAAGCCCTGAACCGTGTTATAGGCTGCGACCCAGCCCGGGCAAGCGGAATTTACATCAAAACAGGCGCATCCGTCAGCACCTACGGCCCTCTGAACACAGCAAGCGATAGACGGGAATACAAGATCAGGCGTAGTCGATGCGGCTACGATAAGATCGATCTCGGAAGGATCGATCCCGGCATCTTCAACTGCAGCAAGAGCAGCCTTGCAAGCCATTGTAGACGCTTTGTCTTCAATACCGTCAGCAATGTGACGCTGCTTGATCCCGGTACGCTCCGTGATCCACTCGTCACTGGTCTCGACCATCTTCGAGAGATCATCGTTCGTCAGTAATCTGGGCGGTAAATAAGATCCTAATCCTATAATTCTTCCTGTCATTTCCTCAACCTCACTTCATACTTGGCCGACCCCCTGTCGGCGCGCTGTTCTCACCGATCGTATGCCCCATATTGATGTGCCTGATATTTTCGCTGATCAATCATACGATTATCAAAAAGTTTGATTATCAAAGTATTATCACATTATGCTCTTATAGTCAATAGCAGCCGCATATTTGCCACATGATGGATTATCGAAAAAGATCTCTCGGATCAGACGGGTTGGGGCATCTGGTAAGCCGCCTCAAAGAATATTGATATTAGAGCATACTGCGTGTCCCGCTTATTACTCCCCCTTCTGCCCTGCAGAAGTATTCTCGATATAACCTTCCTCGATCCCGGTCGAGATCTCAATACCGTAGCTGATATTCGTAAGAGAAAGACTCTCATCATCTGTGCCGGAGAGTATCACGAGACGATCACCAAGATTATTGGAATCAGGAAGAGCACCGGATATATCGCAATCGGAGATGCTGCTGTCAGTTATAGTCCCTGCCAACAGTGCGGAAGATATACCGCAGACTGTCGCATCTTCCAGAATGAGCCCGTTAATATCAGCTTCCCGGACGTTGCCGAAGAAGGCTCTGCGCATATTGTCATCAGAAGGTCCTATTGTCAGGCCCGAGATCGTGTAACCATTGCCGTGAAAAGCCCCGTTAAACGAACGATCGTCACGCGGGTAGATATCGCTGTCATCTGCTATGGGCGCCCACTCGTAAGCTGCCAGGTCAAGGTCACTTTTAAGATCGATCGTTATCGGCATGCTGCCGTCCCTCGGATATGCATTAACAAAATAAGTAACGGACGCAAGCTGTTCCGGCGTCGTGACCTCGAAGTTATAACCGGATCTTCTGAGATAATCCAGATCTACGAGCGAAGCGATATCGCCTGCACCTGAGCTGTTGCCCCAAGCCGTATCCATAGGATCCGTGTCATAGAAATTCTCTTCTGTCAGCACCGTAAAAACCTGCGCATCAGCCAAAAGATAGTTGCCGGAATGCTCGACAGTGCAATAGGCTGATCCGTTTTCGAAAACTGTATCGAGTATAGTGAAGGGAATATCCGATTCACTCGAATAAAAACAAATGGCAGTGTTTTCCCCGACGTCTCCATCATAATCGAAAAAGATCCTGATCTCCCCGTCGGCAGCCTCTCCAACCCTGATAGTCCGGGTCTCGCTTAGAGGCTCGAATCTCACGCTCTCATAATAGCCCGGGACGATCTCGCTTGTACATTCGACTACACTTGCGATATCCGAAGGCCACTGATCATCCGCCAACTCAAAGCATACCCTGCCGCCATCAAATTGGATCTCGTAATCAGAGCTTGCACCGGAACCGTTCTCCATCTTCTCAGCCCTCGCGATAAGATTCTCGGCATAGACGCTGTCATATCTCAAAATCTGGTGCATTTCCTCATAATATCCGTTTACGAGATCATAAGATGAACAGTCGAAAAACTGTTCGCAGTTGATCCCCGTATAATCAATTCCTCCGTAATAAAGGTAAGGAACATAACTTGAAATATCATAGACCGGAGGCTGCTCATATAGCCTCTCTCTTTCTCCGCTCAACACATTCTCTTCATAAGCAAATAACCCGCTGAAATCAAGCAGTGTAAGCTCATCTTTCCCCACATCGTAGAAAAGCCATCTGTCACTTACCGGACACCTGTTGCAGTCCATGGGAAAAGATGCGCCGAGGTGATTAAACCAGATGCCGGCATCGTCCATTCGGAAGCAGGCGTCAAAAGCTTCGGAGCATATTCTCACGCCGTCAAATTCAATGTCGTAAGTCATCTCATAGTGGGTAGAGAGATCATAAACAGTCATTGTTTTCATATCTTCTGCGAATGCTACGTGCGAGGTGACAAGTATAAAATCACGCCCGGCAATATTTTCCTCCATCAGCTCTGCGATCTGTTCACCCTGCTCCGAGTCGATCCTCACCGCCTCGTGCCCGAGAATAAGAAGTGAATCATCTGTCATTTCGCAGGAGATCTCCAGATTCCCATCAATAGGAAGCGCGTATCCGCCCATTGCCAGTCGTCGATACTGATCATCACGCAGTCGTATCTTGCCATCTTCTATCGCGACGATCTCGAATTCTGCGCCGTAGCAATCAACAAAAAGATCGTTCTCTATATCCAAAAGGCACACAAATCCATTCTCGTCCACCCAGGTTCCGTCAAGCAGCTCGGGAGTGACGGGGATCGTCTCGGAAGGCTCATCCGGAGTCTGTGTCACAGTGACATCAGCGTCATCGATCTTCCCCTCCGAAGGTTCGTCTTTTTTGCCACAGGCAGTCAGGAATAAAGAAAGGCTCACAAAAACCGTCAGTAACAAAGCCGTCCTTCTCATCCGACGTGCCTCTTCTCGAACTCGACTAAGGGTATGGGCTTGGCAAAATAGTAACCCTGGAAGGTGAGGCAGCCCATCTCGGAAAGGCTCCTGACCTGCTCACCGGTCTCGACACCCTCTGCAATAACATGAATACCGAGTTCTCCTGCAAGCTTAACTATGAGCTTGACGATCTTATCGTTCTTTTCCTTATTTGCCGTATCCGACATAAAGACCATATCCAGCTTCAAAACGTCGACCGGCATGTCCTTGAGCATATTGAGAGATGAATATCCGCTGCCAAAATCATCCATCTCCAAGATAAAGCCCATGGCGCGAAGCTTCGCGAATGCTTCCAGCTTCATATTAACATCGTCCATCATTATGGTCTCCGTAATCTCCAGTCTGAGCTTCTTCCTGTCAACCTCATAGAGATCCGTCAGCTCTTCCAATACTTGCGGTACGTCAAGAAGATAGAAATCCCGGGGGGAGATATTTACTGACAGGTAGAGATCGTCTATGCCCTTCATAGACCACTTGCGAAGTATCCTGCAGGCGCTTTCCCACATATACTTATCCAGCTTGGCAATAGTACCGTTCTTCTCCAATACCGAGATAAAGCTCTGTGGCATAAGCATGCCTTCCTCGTCGTGTTCCCATCTGACAAGAACTTCAGCTCCTGACACCTTACCGTTCTTATCCACCTGAGCCTGAAGGAATGGCATAACACAGCCGCGCGAGACAGCATCATCCAGAGATGAAGCGATCTTCTGCTCCCAAAGCATCTCATCGCGCATGCGGTCACTATAGTATGCGATCCTTATCTCAAGATCGTCCTTTATATCATTGATGGCCATGGCAGCGCGATCAAACATAACTGACGCGCGCTTATCTGATTCAGTCACTTCATATACACCAAGATGGATCAGAAGCTTATAGTCAGGACTGACAGCTTCATCCAGCTCTTTGATCGCTCTGAGGATAGTCTCCTCTTTATAGTGCTTGGCCGGGATCAGGAGCCCGAACTTATCTCCGCTTAATCTGCCATAGAGGGTGTGCTTGCTGCTGTTATTCTCGATGACATTGGCGATCTTGATCAGTAGCTCGTCTCCCACCGGACGTCCGTAACGGTCGTTGATCAGCTTAAAGCCGCGAACGTCGGTGCTCATCGCGAGATATTTTCGATCAGGATCCGCCTTCAGACGGCGCTCCACCAACTCATAAAAATACGGTGCATTATATAGGCCCGTCAGTTTGTCGTGAGTCGCCATATAGTGCTCTTTCTGCATTCTGTCCAGCTCTTCTGTTCTATCGATAAAGCGGGCAAAAGCGCCTATACCGTGTCCGCGCCCGTCATAGAGTCTGTGATACTCGATCTCGAAAGTCTTCTCTCCGTCGCTGCCGTGATACTTCTTCGTAAACTTCTTACTGTTAATAGTGGCTATTTCCTTCTCATCGACATCCATGATCTTCAGAAAGCGCGCCCTTATCCCCTCCAGCTCAGCCTCACTCTTGATATCGAAGATCAGCTCGGCATTGCTGTTGGCATATATGCACCTGTTATTATCATCGAAAAATATGACCCCGTCGGATATGCTCGACACAATGGTAGATTTCATGCGATCCATCAGAGCCGTCGGAACATATACCACGGCAAAATAGAAGACAACGATGCCGCAGACCGCATAACCGACCATGGAATAATCAAGAGGGCGATTAAGGAAGATATAATGTGTCTCCCAGGCAGCCGTAAGAAGAAAGGGTACCAGGAACATCAGATATTTGCCCCTTACGAGCTTGGAAGATCTTATGGTCTTTATCGTGAAGATCAATGCCGTAATAAGCCCGAGCATATAAGATACTCCCAAGTGGATCTTGTGATACCAGAGGGACACGAGCTTGATATATTTCTCACCGCTGTCGAGACGGGATTCCTCCAGCTCAAAAACATGCCCCAGGAAGGGATTAAGCAAAACCAGGAAGATATCTGCAACGGTGATAGCGATAAGAACTTTCTTAAAGATGGAACCGTCGTACTTGATATCGCAATAATCCACACTGTAGCGGACAAGCGAATAAAGCATGAGATCAGTCCCTATGAAATAAAGCAGATAGGCGAATTTGGCTATCGTCTCGGATTCAGCAAGGGCGATAACTTCATTGGCTGCCAGGGGAAGAACCATATAGCAGAGCAGGAAAAAGACATCCTTGGCAAGCGGGCGCTCGCTCTTGGCTGCCCCCGCGATGCATACCACAAGAATGATCAACATGACTGTTATCGTTGTTAAATAAACGGTCATGGCTTAAAGTTCCCCTCTCCCTTATTTAAACCGTAGTCCCAAGAAGACCGGACCTGATATCCGACAGATCAGGCAAGCACCCTGTCAACTGGCTCAAAGCCGGTCGTCTTCTTAAATCTCATATTGGTCTCAAAATTGCCGAGAGCATCAGACGGATCGATCATGCTCATATTAAGTGCCATAAGTCTGTCCCTGTCAAACTTGACCGACAGCAAAGTCATCTCTTCCTCAAAACCCGTAGCGGTGTTCAGGATGTTATCTACAGCGTGTACGATAACGGTCTTAACAGGCAGCAGGGCGAAAGCGTCCCTTGCTATCCTGATGGTTGTGCTGCATACATAATCCTGCATAAGATCGTAGTATGCGCTCTTGCTCAGTTCTTTCTCCGACAGCTTGCCAGTGGATGTCAAAGACAAGCCCACCGATGGGATGATGTCCTCGGATTTGACTGCGAACTCAATCTCAATATGATCAGGATCGTCAGTTCCGACTTGGAAATTGCTTCCGTATTCAAGCAGATCATCGAAAGGCTTGAACTCATCGATAATGCTGAAATAGCTGTCAATATCACCATTCAATACAGACTCGGAGAACTTCTGAAGATTAACCCAGTCGTTATACTCCTGACTGCCTTTTACGATATTGGAAGGAACTTCTCCCTTATTAACTGCCTCCCAATCCACGACACCGTCACTCATCTTATGAACGGACTTGATGGACTCAATGTATTCCTCATACTCAGAAACTCTCTGTCTGTTCTCCTCAAGCAAAGCCTCGTTGTTCTCTGCCGCAGCCAGTCCTGCCGCAGACGCTGCACCTGCAGTTGCCGCTGCAGCAGCCTTGCCGCCCTTAGCTGCCTTTTCCGCCTTTTTGGAATCCTTGCCCTTGCCCGTTACCAGACCGGCGATCTTCTTGACATTGCTCTGCTTTGTGTAATAAACACCCGTACCGGGAAGACCGATAGTGGTATTTGTCCTGCCCGTCGAGCTGATAGTCTGTCTGAGACCCTTCTTACCAAAGCTGCAGCTTACTCCGGACTTGCTGAGATTGAGCTTTACGCCCGGAAAGATAGAAATGCTTTTACGGAAATTGAGTCCCATAGATGACCCTCCCTAAATGTCAGATTTTAAATATTTTACTACAAAAAGCTTTATGAGATAATCACTGATATATCTTTTATTTTAACAGGTGCATATGATAACTGACAAATATACAAAGAGACGAATACTGATGATGCTTTTCGGCGTTCCGATGGTAGGCGTGAGCGTTGCTTTCTTTAATGTCGCCAGATTCGGCGTCGATCCCTTCACCGTGCTGGTCCAGGGCAGCTATAAGCAAATGCCTTCCTCGATCAGTTACGGACTCACATATATTATCTTAAGCGTGATCGAACTGATCGCCATAATCCTCCTGGATCGTAAAAAGATCGGTGTCGGAACCTTGATCAACCTCTTCCTTCTGGGCTATATAACAGACTACAGCTCCCGCTTCCTGAGATATGTTCTGGGAGATGCGATCAATACTATGCCCATTAGGATCCTTTTCCTCATCATAGGCGTCACACTCTTAAGCTTCAGCTCCGGCATCTACTTCACCGCAGATATGGGCGTATCAACCCATGATGCCGTATCCCTCATCGCCTCGGAAAAACAAAATAAAGTTCCCTTCCAGTATTGCAGGGTTACAAGTGATGCTCTCTGCGTTATCTTCGGCGGCATCCTCGGCGGGACTTTCGGAATCGGAACCATCGTAGCTGCAGTCTTCTGCGGCCCCTTAGTAGCCTTCTTCCGCAAACATGTGGGGGAGCCGATGCTGCACTATGGGATAGAGTGATTTTTCGATAATAATCCGCGAACGGTCCGGATGAAGGCTCACTTAAAAAAGCTGCAATTTCCCGGAATTATTCCCTATAGATAGGGAAGTCTATCGGGAAATTTCCATGTTTTCCCCGGAACTATTCCCTATAGATAGGGAAGTCTACAGGGAAATACTCGCTGAGATCACATTTTTTCTTCCGTTATGAAGGTTTTCGACGGATCTTAAAATAATGGAAAAACGTCGAAAAAAACGGGAGAGTTTTTCGACAAAAAGCAGCTGAACAAAGAAAAAATACAGATTCTGCTCCAGATTCTGTACAAATCATTGCATATTTCAAAAAATGTCGAAAAAAACATGCCCGGGCTTCGACAGATTTTGAAAATTCCGGAAAACATCAACAATGCGATCAGCCTCAGCTGACACCGGTGCTTACCAGATTATATCCTGGCTGTAACCGTAATTGCCGCTATAGTAGTTGATGTCGCTCTGACGATCGGAATATGCCTGGATAGCATCCTGTGCCAGCTGCTCTCTGACGTCCTGCTCGAACTGCTCAAAGCTGCTCAAAGTGCCGTCACCGGAGCTGGTCTCGGAACCATCGGATTCGTCAGTCTGATCAGAGCCGTCACTGGAGCTTTCAGAACCGTCGGATCCCTCAGAACTCTCAGAACCGTCGCTGGACTCTGAGCTGTCTGAGCTGTCTGAACTGGCAGAAGATTCAGACTGGTCTGATGACTCTGATGACTGGGAGCTGTCAGAGCTCTCAGAGCTGTCGGACGACTCGGACGACTCGGAAGTCTGGGAAGAATCCGAAGAATCTGAAGATTCCGACTGATCACTCGAGTCACTTGGATCGCTCTCGGATTCACTCTGATCGGAAGGATCCTGCTCCTGCTGATTTTCAAGCTCCTCAATGGCTCGCTCGATGTCACGCTTTAATCTCTCGGCGATCTTGCTGTGACCGTCACCTTCTTCAGTGGCACATCCGTCCTCCAGCAATACATCGCGGGCCGCATACAAAACTTCGAGAGAGTGTTCGGCATTCTCGGGAGCATTCCACTCAGGGCCCAATCCCTGTGTCATGGCAAGAGCCAGATTGATCCTGACAGGACACTCGTCGCCGTCTGGGATATAATGCTCAAGAGCCTCTCTATAGCACTCCTCGGCTTCATCGTACCTGTGATTCTCATAGGCGATGTTGCCGTTGTTGTAGTAGGCTATATAAGGCTGAATAAAGTTACCCTTTGTCAGGAGATTGTCGTTAACGCTATAGTTGCCCTTCTCCATCTCGTTGATAACATGCTCGTTGTAAAAATAATTGATACACTGTCTGGCACACAGGAAGAGGATGACAGCATAGACTATTCCGATTATGTATTTCTTCATTCTGTCTGCCCCAGCTTTCTTCTAAGATCGATAAAGTCGATCAGCAGCAAGACGGCAAGACCGGCCGCTGCGATCCAGTAAATGTCAGTACGCCCCTTCATGGACTTCTTCTCGTGATCGAAATCGCCCTTTTCGACATTCTTCAAAACGTCATCTATCATATCCTTCGTATCAGAAGAAGATTCGAGATGGTAATAGTCGACACCCAGACCGGAAGCCATAGACTCCAGATTTTCCTCATCTATCTTAGACACGGCTCTCTCGTAATTACCGGTCTGCGGATTGGTATAGTAGAGGACATGCTTCTCGTCATCATAATAGGAGGAGTAATAGTAAACTCTCATTATTCCGCCCCTCTCGGTGCCGTATCCCAAAACAGCACCGGTGTCGATATAATCGCTTGCCTCGTCGAATTCGGGGAGGTTACGTCCGATATTCATCTCACCGTCGGTGATCAGGAAGACTACCTGAACTCTGTAATTACCGTTCTCGATATCGAGATCGGCATCCTCCTCGTCGAGCGCCTCCATATTATGTCTCAACATCGTCTCCATTCCCTCGAGAGCAGATCTCATGGACGTTCCGCTGCCGGTATATTCGGTCAGACCGTCAAGGGACTCAACGGCATTTTTGATAACAGTTACATCGGTGGTATAAGGTACCAGACAGAAGGGGTCATTGGAGAAAGTTACCAATGCGAATCTGGAGCCTTCAAACTCATCAATTATCGTATTGACATCATCCTTAACGGCATCGATCCTGCGTCTGCCCTTACCGTAATCTTCTGCCACCATGCTTATCGTATTATCAACAACGAAAAGAACATCGACATCATTTTTGACAACATCGACCTCGTCCGTAGGCACCATTATCCTGACGGATATAACACAAAAAAGAATGACCGCGATCACACGCTTGATAATACCCGGTAGATTCCTGGGGCTCAGGATCAGCAGCACTGCGGCAATGATTATGATCAGAGGCACGGGAATGATAGGAACTATGGTCATATCTTAAGCCTCCTTACACAAATTGCATATACCAGCAGACTTACCGTCATAATGATCGCCGGTACTTCCGGAACATCAGTCCTGGCTGTAACCGTAGTATAGGTTGCCGATACATCAGTCTGCTGAACTGTTGACAGCATGTCCTCCATGGCATGACGACGACTTGTATTGAAATACTGTCCGCCGGTGCTCAAGGTCGCGGTCTTGAATTTCTGCTCATCCACTACAAAATAGGGAGCGAGAGAAAAAACCTTTACATTGTGAGCCGCACACAGTTCCATCGCCTCTTCCATAGTCACGAGAGGATCACCCTGCAGGTCATTATCAGTTACGAAAACGATCAAACGTGATCTGTCAGGTTCCTCATCCAGATCAGTAAAGCTATAAAGGCAGGATGCCAGACCGTCACCGATAAGAGAGCTTCCTCTCTCACTGTCCGTACCTGCAAAACGATATCCGGACTCACTGTTGAGATCCGAGTAATACCAGATGTCCTGTCCGGCCTCGATGGAGCTTCTAAGGCGCTCTAATTCTTCCAACACATAGCTGTAATCAGTTGTCAGGGGCACCAGCAATACCGCTTTACCGTTAAAGATAGTGATACCGAACCTCTCGCCCTTGAGCTGGGATACGAAGTCCTCCAGCTGCTCGCAGAGCTCCATGCTGACGCTGTCCAAGGATGTGGATATATCAAAGCAGATAAAGATATCCCTGTTATGAACCTCATTTGTCTGAGTGCGCACTTCAGACGGTCTCGAGATAAGGAATACGGACATCAGAAGTGAGATAAGGATCGAGACCAGTGCCAGGATCTTCAGGACGCCATATTCCAGCAGCAACATCTGATAATGAGGCAGAGACTTTACATAATCCGTGTTAGCGCTCTTCTTGCCACCCTTAAAACCGGGTTTATGTTTCTTGATGGTAATAAGAAATGCCAGGATGATGACTACAAGGCCTCCGTATAATGCAAAAGGATAAGTTAATTCCATTCTCTTATCACCTGCCTTGCATTAGAAAAAGAATCCTCGATCTGGATATCTTCTGTTCCGAAAGCAAACTCGGGCGAATAGAACTCGCTTATAAGTTTGCTTAAGTTCGGCATATTGAGTTTCTGTATCTCACGGAGGGTGAAATTACGCACATTGACACCCGTCGCGTCATTTACGAATTCTCTGACGATGGAACTCATCTGAATATGGGCCTCACGGGCATCGATCTGCTTCTCCTTATATTTGCTCTCCACCGCATCGATCTTAAGCAGATACTCGCGCTTCAAGACCTCGATGGGGCGCACCGGCTTCATCACGATAGGAGCTTCCTCTTCCTGGACCAGCTTCTGCTTCTTCTCGGGCAGCTTGATCTTAAGCAGCTTCAATATCAGCCAGATGACAGGCGGAAGTACTGCCAGTACTATAAGTATGACCGTCAGTAATAGCGAAAATGATAACGGTTCCTGTAGATCAACGGTTGTTGGCATATCTGTGCTTTTCCAATAATTCGATTATCTTGCCCGCAGTGTCGTCCATGTCATCGATCTGAACGCTCATGACTCCGCTGTGTACAAGCTTGCGCTCGTTCTCACGGCGCACCGATTCTTTCTCTTCCCTTTCCAGTTTTATGAGCTTCCTGCTCCTTGTGATAAATGCGGGCATGTACATTCCGGTATCAAGATCGAAAGTCCGATTACCGGTTACATCCGCATCGCTTATTTCAATGCACATAACATCATGCATTATCCTAAGTCTCTTGAGCGTACTTTCGTTTATCCCCGCGATACCTTTCATGTCAGAGATAACGATAATGATCATCCTGCGGTTGAAGTGATTGATGATGTATTCCAGAGTCTTTTCGATGTTGCCTTCCTTGGTCTTGCAGCATTCGGAATTGTAAGATGCGAGGATCTTCTCAACATTGACGAGACCTGTCTTAAAGGGATGATACTTCATCATGCCGCAATCATAGATAGCGCCGATATTGTCACCGTTCTTGTAGGCCAGATAAGAAAGTGTTCCCGCCGTCATAAGAGCGATCTCTTTCTTACACTCCCCCTTAAGGGTGTCACCCTCCATCTTGATGCCGGAATCCATTACGAGCATGATGTTGTGCTTCTTCTCGGCCACATATCTCTTGATCAGAAGATTGCCGGCTCTTGAGCTTGCCTTCCAGTCGATATCCTTAATATTATCGCCGGGAACATACTCACGAAGATCCTCGAAATTCATGCTCCTTCCCATATAGACGGAAAGATATGTTCCGTCAAGCACGCTGGATGTCTTGTGAGTAGCATAGATACTCACATTGGCTTTTATCTTATTGATATACCCTGACATCATGGTGTAGGAATAGCCCCCATAATCGCATCAATGATCTTATCTTCGGTAATTCCGTCAGCGACAGCTGCAAAATTCAGAGAAACTCTATGTCTCAATACTTCGTGGATCTGGGACTTAACATCGTCAGGTGTAGCGTAGTCTCTGGCGCTCAGGAGCGCTACGGCCTTGGCAGCTTCCATAAGACAGATGGATCCTCTGATACTGGCACCGATAGTTACATACTGAGCCAGATCCTTGGATATATACTTGTCAGGATGACGAGTTGCCTCTACCAACCTTATGATGTACTGCTTAACGGAATCGTCAACATATACCCTCTTAACCAGCCCCTGCAGGAACCTGATATCATCCAGAGTAACAACTGAATGCACATCGGCGAAAACATCCTGCTCAACACGATTAATGATGGTGAGCTCCTCATCTGCGGACGGATAGTCAATGACACATTTCATAAAGAATCTGTCCAGCTGAGCCTCCGACAGAAGATAAGTACCCTCCTGCTCAATGGGGTTCTGCGTGGCAATGACCATGAAAATATCCGGAACAGGATAGATCTGACCGCCGATAGTAGTCTGGTGCTCCTGCATTACTTCGAGCATGGCGCTCTGAGTCTTGGCGCTTGAACGGTTTATCTCGTCTAAGAGAACAAAATTAGCATGAACCGGACCAAGCTTTGTCTCGAAAGTATTATTCGTGTAATTCAGGATCTGCGTTCCAACGATGTCGCTCGGCAAAAGGTCAGGCGTACACTGAATCCTCGAGAATTTACCGTTAACTGCTTCCGTCATGGTCTTGGCAGCCGTCGTCTTGGCAAGACCCGGTACCGACTCGATCAGGATATGACCATTGGTGATGAGAGTGATCAGAAGTGCCGTACCAAGATCTCTCTGTCCAACCATCTTCTGATAATAGTAATCAGTGATCCTGTTAACAACATCAATAGCCTTCGCGACTTCTTCTCGCGAGATACGAACAAAGTTTTCAATTACCATTATGTGATTCTCCGTTTCCCTTTTTGTCCACTCCTGCTATTTTATGACATCACAACAAAACAGTCAAATTCATTTGACGGCAAATATGTGGATAAATGTGATAAAGCCCGATATCAGTCTTCTCCTACAGTCTTTGCAGGGATCTCTTTGTTCTTGGCCTTCTCGGTCGCTCTGATGCTGATGCTGTTCCAGAACTCGGTAATAGCAGCTACTACAAGCATTACGCCGATGAAGCGCTTCAAGCCTTCGGTAACATCGCCGGCCTTAACGAGAACAATAACCGCGAGAAGGAAAGTTCCGAGGGACAGTATCAGCGATACTCCCCATTTGTCACCATTGTTCTTACGGATGATGCCCATAGACAGATAAGCATTATAGGCTGCCATAAGCAGTACGACGATACCGAACATATAGCCGAAAGTATCAACGAGCTTGTCAGGCTTAATGGCAAAGAAGATTCCTACGCCGCTGAGCGCCAGACAGATGACGGTCAATATGATGTAACCGATACCGCGAGTCTCCTTATCGGATTTGATCAGAAGGACCAAAGCCTCGATGATGCCCGCAACTGCAAGAACCAGTCCTATGCTCTGAGCAAAAGCCTTCGCCCTGTCATCAGGCCAGAAGAAAAAGGATAAACCGAATATCAAAAGCACAAAACATGCCAAAAACTTAGTGATCTTAAGAGATCTGACCTCTTTCTTATCCATTACTGTTACCTCCGTCGGTAAGATTGCATACACGATAATTATATCAGCCTAATAGCTCTTTTCGCTATAAATATGTCCCCTAATGTTGTTTTTCTATGACAAAATCATCGAAAAGTGCTCTTTTACCTATTAAATAAATTGCGTTTGGGAAGAAAATAATATAACATTCATAACGATTTGAAGAAAAATCATCAGGAGGCTAATTATGAGTGAAACAAAATCAGGAGGCTGGCGTAACAATAAATGGACCCGCGCAGCCATCCCCGCACTGCTCCTCCACTGCAGTGTAGGTACAGTATACTGCTGGTCGATGTTCAGCTCCGAGATCGGCGCATATATCGGCAAGTCATCCAGCGCGACTGCCTGGGCTTTCAGCCTGGCGATCTTCTTCCTCGGAATGTCAGCAGCGTTCCTTGGAAATGTTGTCGAAAAAAATATCCACCTTTCATCCCTGGTCGCAACCATCTGCTTTACAGTAGGTATGGCCGGCACAGGCTTCTTCATTTGGTACGGCGGTGAACACCAGGGCAGCAATCTGGCTCTGTTCGGAATCTACCTCTGCTACGGTTGTATCATGGGTATCGGCCTCGGTACAGGTTATCTCTCCCCCGTAAAGACGCTCATGCTCTGGTTCTCGGATCATAAGGGTCTTGCAACAGGTCTTGCCGTTGCCGGCTTCGGTGCAGCCAAGGCCATTGCTTCTCCTATCATGGAGCACATCATGTACACTGATATCAAGAATAAGGTTCCCCGCGAAGGCGGTGTTTACAGAATGTTCTGGATCCTCGCAGCGATCTACTTTGTAATGATGTTCGTAGGTCACCTTCTCCTTAAGAAGCCTGATGGCTGGAAAGAGCCTCCGAAGGAAGAGAAGATCAGCACTTGGAAGGTTATCAAGTCCCGCCCTATCAGCAACTATATCGGTATCTGGCTGATGTTTTATATCAACATCACATGCGGTCTGGCGATCATCTCCCAGGAAAAGCAGATCGTTACAGTTATCGGTCTTGCGGGCGTAGCTGCGACACTTTCTTCTATCTCCGCTATCTTCAATGCAGGCGGACGTCTCGGCTTCTCCACATGGGCCGACTACCTCAAGGATCGTAATACGATCTATAAGCTCATCTTCATGATCTCCATCGGTCTTACAGTTCTTACGCTTGCTACAAGCGCCATCAAGAATGCTTACGACGGTGACTCCAAGAATATGCTTCTTGTTATTATCGTTATGGCCCTGATCTTCATGGTAAATGCAGGATACGGCGGAGGCTTCTCCAACGTTCCTACTCTCCTTTCCGACCACTACGGCATGGGCAATATCAGTGCCATCCACGGCCTGACACTCTCCGCCTGGGCTATGGCCGGTCTCACGGGAAACCAGATGGCTACATATATCGTTAAGCACTTCGGAACAAAGGACCCTGCCGATAACCCCGCAGGTTACCAGTACGTCCTCTACGTTACATGCGCTCTCTATGTTGTAGCTCTCCTCATCAGCCTGTTTATGGTTAAGAAGTCCGCTAAGGCTCTCGAAGCCGAGAAGGCTAAGAAGGCAGCTGCTAAAGCATAAAAGCTTTTTCGAGAAATAATACGAAGCCCTTCCACCGCAATTGGGTGGGAGGGCTTCATTTTGAGCGACTAGGTAAAGGTTTTTACCAACTGAGAACAGGATTTAAGATTCCAGTTGGTATGGGTATAGCCGATAAGACTCTTAAGAAATTCTTCGAAGAGATTGAAGGATCGGAACTTGATGTCTATTGATCCAAACCGGCTCTATAGCACCAGTCCCTCGATCACCCACATGACACCGTTCTCGTCGTTGCTGTAGGGAGTGATATTGGCGGCTATCGCTTTGAGCTCCGGGTGGGCGTTGGCCATTGCCCAGGAGTGATCGCAGGCGCGTAACATTGTTACATCGTTAAGGAAATCACCGAATGCCATGCTCTCGGATGCTCTAATTCCCAGAAGCTTCTGGACAGCTTGAAGAGCGCTCCCTTTGTCAACTCCTGCCGGCGCTATGTCGATCCAGCTGTCTCCGGATAAGGCTTTCGCCAGGCCGTCAGGTAATTCGGGAAAGGCATCATAGGCTTCCTGCGCCCTGAACCCGGGGATAAAGACTGCGATCTTTAAGATGTCATCTTCAGATATATAGGGATAGAGCGAATCCACTGTCATGCGTCTGGCGTAGTACTTGTTCGCCTCTTCGATGACCTCGCCGCTCCCCTTGAGCATATAAGCAGACTTAAGCCCACACAGCATGGGATCTGTATCATCAAGCCCGAGACAAATATCAAGCACGGATTTTGCATCATCTTTCGCCATGGGACTCACGCTGAGTCTTTTATCCCCATCGAAAACAACTGCTCCGTTCTCGGCAATGTAAACGAGCCTGTCACTGATCTCGGCGAACTGTTCTCTTAAGGTATAGTACTGCCGGCCGCTTGCGATAACGACCTTGATCTCAGGATGGGCCAGTACCCATGGCATAAACTCCGGCGGAATATTCTTGTTGCTGTCCAGGAGTGTGCCGTCCAGGTCAAGAGCGATGAGTCTGATTCTTTCCTCGTTCATAGCTCTACCTTGTAGCTGTCGGTCTTAAGGATCTTATTGGCATTCTCGATGCGTTCCTTGGTCGGTGGATCGATCCCCTCCAGCTCATAGGGAATACCGAGAGTCTGCCATTTATGAACACCCAATGTGTGATAAGGCAGAACCTCTACCTTCTTCACGGTCTTTAGAGTGTCGATAAAGTCCGCGAGCCTTGTCAGGTACTCGTCCGTGTCGTTACGCTCAGGAACGAGGACATGACGGATCCACATATCCTTACCGATTTCCGACAGATACTCGGCCATAGCCAGAATATTCTTATTGGAGCATTTGGTAAGGATCTTGTGGCCTTCTTCATCTATATGCTTTATATCCAGCATAACAAGATCCGTGTATTTCATAAGTTCCTTAAACTTGGACGCGAACGGCTCTGAAGTTGAGTAGGGAGCGCCTGATGTATCGATGCAGGTATTGATATTCATCGCTTTCGCCTTCTTGAAAAGCTCGATAAGGAAATCGATCTGCATCAGAGGCTCGCCGCCACTGACGGTAATGCCTCCCTTGTCGCCCCAATAAGCCCTGTAGCGGATGGCCTTCTCAAGCAGCTCATCAGCCGTATACTCGGTGCCGTCCTTCATCACCCAGGTATCGGGGTTATGGCAGAACTGGCAGCGCATAGGGCAACCGCTAAAGAAAATAATATATCGAACACCCGGGCCGTCTACGGACCCGAAACTCTCCAATGAATGAATATAGCCTTTAAGCATAAGTTGGTCTCCTCTTAGTATTCGTTCTCCGCCATATACAGATCTATTCTCTTTATGATCATATCAGCTATTTCCTCAATGGTCTTTCCCTCTGTATAGTAAGTCGCGACTTCCTCGGATATTATATTATAAATTCCCCGATCATAGTGAATAATGTGATCAATTGAATCAATCGCTATGTCCGACATGCATACCAAAAGGGAAAATACAAACGAGCCGGGTCAAATCTTTTTCGATCAAGATATGCAAGGCCAATAACGAGATCCCACAAATTCCGTGAAGAACAAAAAGACTGCCTCAGAAAACTCTGAGGCAGTCCAAATGCTCTTAACTGATCAGATTATACCGGCAAGATTACATTCTGTCGTGACATGTTCTTGCGATAACGTCGAGCTGCTGCTCCTTTGTCAAGTCAATGAACTTAACAGCATATCCGGATACACGGATAGTGAAGTTTGCATACTCTTCCTTCTCAGGATGCTCCATAGCGTCGATGAGCTTCTCTGTGCCAAAGACATTAACATTCAGGTGATGTGCGCCCTGAGCGAAGTAACCATCCATTACGCTTACGAGGTTAGCAACCTGCTCTTCCTCATTGTGTCCGAGTGCGCCGGGGTTGATCGTCTGAGTATTGGAAATACCATCGAGAGCCCATACATAAGGGATCTTGGCAACAGAGTTCAGAGATGCGATGAGACCGTTCTTCTCAGCGCCGTATGCAGGGTTTGCACCGGGAGAGAGAGGCTCACCGGACTTACGTCCATCAGGGAGAGATCCTGTCTTCTTACCATATACAACATTGGATGTGATAGTAAGGATAGAAGTTGTAGGCTCTGCGTTCCTGTATGTGTGGTGCTTCTTAACCTTCTTGATAAATGTGTCAAGGAGCCATACACCGATCTCATCAGCTCTGTCATCATCGTTACCGTATCTGGGGTACTCGCCCTCTGTCTCGTAATCAACTACGATGCCGTTCTCGTCACGGATCGTCTTAACCTTCGCATACTTGATAGCGGAGAGAGAGTCGATAACATGTGAGAAGCCTGCGATACCTGTAGCGAATGTACGACGTACATTTGTATCGATGAGAGCCAGCTCAGCTGCCTCATAGTAGTACTTGTCGTGCATGTACTGGATGAGGTTCAGGCAGTTAACATAGAGGTCAACAAGCCAGTCCATCATTACATCGAACTTCTTGATTACTTCATCATAATCGAGATATTCGGATGTGATAGGAGCATATGCGGGAGCAACCTGATTCTTCTCAAGCTCATCTACACCACCATTGATAGCATAGAGCAAGCACTTAGCGAGGTTAGCACGTGCACCGAAGAACTGCATCTCCTTACCTGTCTGTGTAGCGGATACGCAGCAGCAGATGGAGTAATCATCACCCCATACAGGTCTCATGATGTCATCATTCTCATACTGAACAGAGGATGTAACGATAGAGATGTGAGCTGCATACTTTCTGAAGTTGGAAGGCAGTCTCTTGCTGTAGAGGATAGTGAGGTTCGGCTCAGGTGCAGGACCCATATTCTCGAGTGTGTGGAGGAAACGGTAGTCATTCTTTGTAACCATGGAACGACCGTCGGAACCAAGACCTGCAACCTCGAGTGTAGCCCATACAGGGTCACCGGAGAAGAGCTCGTTGTAAGAAGGGATTCTTGCGAACTTGACCATACGGAGCTTCATTACGAAATGGTCGATGAGCTCCTGAGCTTCCTTCTCTGTGAGGCTGCCGTTCTGGAGATCTCTGTTGATATAGATGTCAAGGAATGTGGAAACACGACCTACGGACATTGCAGCACCGTTCTGTGTCTTGATAGCTGCAAGGTAACCGAAGTAGAGCCACTGAACTGCTTCCTTAGCGTTCTTAGCAGGCTGGGAAATGTCGTAGCCATAGGACTGTGCCATAACCTTCATCTGCTTGAGAGCCTTGATCTGCATTGCGAGCTCTTCTCTCTGACGGATAACTTCGTCGAGCATTGTGCCGTCGCCGCAGTTTGCAAGATCTTCCTGCTTCTTCTCGATCAGGAAGTCGATACCGTAAAGAGCAACTCTTCTGTAGTCACCGACGATTCTTCCACGACCATATGTATCAGGAAGACCTGTCAGGATGTGAGAGTGACGAGCTGCCTTGATCTCGGGTGTGTAAACAGAGAAAACAGCATCGGAATGTGTTGTATGATACTCAGTAAAGATCTTGTGAAGCTCAGGGCTGGGTGTGTAGCCGTATGTCTCGCAGGACTGCTCAGCCATTCTGATACCGCCGAAAGGCATAAATGCTCTCTTCAAAGGCTTATCTGTCTGAAGACCAACGATCTTCTCAAGTGTCTTATCCTCCTCACAGAGATATCCGGGAGCATGAGATGTGATAGTGGAAACGATCTCTGTATCCATATCGAGGACGCCGCCCTTAGCTCTTGCTTCCTTGAAGAGTTCCTGGAGTCTGCCCCAGAGCTTATCCGTAGCCTCTGTTGTTCCCTCGAGGAAGGACTCGTCTCCTTCATACTCAGTGTAATTGTGCTGGATGAAGTCGCGTACGTTTACTTCTTCTTTCCAAAGGCGGCCCTGAAACGAGCCCCACTGCTCATAATCTTTCATAGCATTTATTTCCTTTCTTAATTGGTTATCCTTTTCGGTACTGATAATATACCAAAATGAAAATCGTTTTACAATACTAATTTGGAATTATTCTAAAAAAGATGCTAAAAATTTTTACTTATTTTGTACCAATAGCCTTGTTCACTTTTGCACACTAAAGACAAAACTCCTAATCGATAACGGAAAAAGGCAAGATAGCCAGGACTAACCCGATTCCTACGATGATCCACTGCGACTTCAGAAGCTTTAATCCCCTTCTTCCGAAAAAATACCCGCATATCAGCACGATCAGGATCGTAATCTTCAAACTGTGATTAGAGCTTAGAAGCATATACGGATAAAGGATCGCCGGGAGCAGATAAGGGTAACCGAACGGGCTGTCTGTGATACCGCCTGTCTTCTCCGCTCTTCTGTGCTTAACGATAAGATAGAGACCTATCACAGCGATCAATCCGATAGCGGACCAGATAAAAGGCGCGCTGTAATCAATCTCAAAAGGGTCCTTCCTCTCCTCGATCAGACATTCATAATGGTAGTATATGGAAGTCATGACACTCAAGGGATTGAAGCTTCTGTATACGTCCATATCATCATATAATCCGTTGTTTCCGGATGCTACTATACCGGCGATCAGTTCTCCGATCGAGACGGGCAGGAGATAATAAAGAACTTCCATGATTATCCCGTCCAGCCTGTTGTTGGCAACAATATAGGCAAAAGACGACACAGAATAAACTGCTATCTGTGTAAGACCTGCCAGGAGTATATATCTAAACACGTATGGTGCAGCGTTTCCATACTTCTCCGACCCGCTTACCCTTATAAGCATTGACAGAAGGAGCACTATATCACTTATGAGGATCATGCTGAGCCCGCTAAGGTAATGAATGAGATTCATCTTCTCACGAGCTAAGCCGAATGAATAGAGAGTATCTATATTACGGGGTTTCTTAAACAGACTGAACACGATGCAGGGCATAACGAAAGCCATATAGATCATGAATGTATTCACGCTGTGAAGGGAGAAATTCAGTTCATCATTCCATAAATAATGTATTATTATCGACCGATTTCCCAATATAAAAGAGATCAGTGCTATTCCGGCGATGAGAAGAAGGTATTTACGAAGCCGGTAAATAATATATCTGACCATATACGAATCATTCATGTCTCATTGCCTCTCTTTCCCCGGGTCCGATGCCATATATCGATTCTCGACTGCTGTTTCTGATGCGGCTGTCGATATCTCCTATGAAGGCCTCCTCGAAATTAACATCAACCTTATCCATTACTGCAGGACCAAGCCTGTTCAGGAGCAGCTCGGCAGCGGCCGGATCCGCCTCAAGAACTATGCTTACGAACCTTCCTGTTATCTTGAGAGACTTAACCGGCATATTCTCGAACATCTTCTCCGTCGGTATCTGCGTGAATGCCAACAGGAACTTGCAATAATTAAATGTCTTTTCGAAAACAGTCCCGGAACTGATAACGTGCTTCTCATCGATTATGGCATATTCATCACAGAAATCATCCAACTCCTTAAGAGAGTGACTTGATACGATTACAGTTGTATTATGCGTCCTCACAAGCTCTTTGATCTTATCCTTGAAGAATTTACGGGCCAGGGGATCTAAGCCGTCGAATGCTTCATCCAGCAGCATATATCTTGGAGATACGGCAAAAGCCAGAGCAATGTATGCCTGGCGTCTCATTCCCTTGGAATAAGCCTTGAATGTCTTCTTCTCGGGGAGCTTAAACATATGGATCATGTCGTAGAAAACATCCTTATCAAGCTTCGGGAAAAAGACCTTATACATCTCGTAAAGATCCTTGCATTTGGTCTGTTCGGCAAAGTAGGGATCATCCGGCAGCAGGAATATGTCGCGTCTGGTCGCTTCATCCATAGGGGATCTGCCGTCATATAACACACAATCGACAGGTGAATGATAGATACCGGAAATAAGCCTTAGTAAGGTGGATTTGCCGGCTCCGTTTATACCGACAAGTCCCATGATCTTGCCGTCTTCGAGCCTAAGATTCACATTCTCCAGGACCACATTATCACCGAAAGCATGTGAAAGACCTTTTACCTCAAGCATAAATGAATCCTTTCAATAACAACTTGTTGCCGCAACTGTTATAATACCACTAACTATAATAGCATTTACGGAGAAAAACATGGATAGCACCGACAAGCTGATAGAAATCTCACATGAGCTGCAGGCCATCGCTTCGGCAGGCAGGCTCTATACAAAGAATAAATTCGAGAAAGAAAGATATGAAAGAGTGCTGGAATTATCCGCTGAGCTTCTGACAATCGGTGTTGACGGGATAGACCGCAAGCAGGCCATTGATCTTTTCGAAAAGAATGACGGCTATCAGACACCCAAGACCGAGACGAGAGCCGTGATCTTGAACGAGAAGGATGAGGTTCTTCTTGTGAAGGACCATGACGGCAAGTGGGCTATGCCCGGAGGCTGGTGCGAATACAACCTGACCATTCGTGAGAATACCATAAAGGAAGCGCGTGAGGAGTGCGGCCTTACAGTGGAGCCGTGGCGCCTGGTGGCAGTGCATTTTCACCGCAAGCGTAACAACCCTGATTCTTTCTTCAGCGGCTTTAAGTATTTTGTGCTCTGTAAGAATCTGGGGGGCTCTTTTGAAGCAAATATCGAGACCACTGAATCGGCCTATTTCCCCCTGCAAGGATTACCGGAAGATCTTAATACCCACAAGGGTACGCCGGAGCAGATCGCTCTCTGTATAAAAGCGGCTCACGAAGAATATTGGGAGCCGGAGATCGACTGATCATATTACAGGCAGACACAAGCGGTTACTGCCCGTAGAAAGCCAGTTCAGCCCAGGCGCCTTCCAGGGGCATTCCGGGCAATTCTTTGACTTCCGCCCCCCTAAGGCTCGCCGTACTCTGATAAACGACGTCCTTTTTGCCCATCTTACGTCTTTGCGGAATTGGAGCCATATAGACCTTATGCCCCGCAGCGCTTACGCGGCTGATGAAAGCGGGCAGTCTTATACTGTCAACGGTTCCGCAATGGTAACACGATATCAGGACGGGGCCGTAACCCGTGTCGGAAACAGCCTCAAAAGGGAAAGACGGAGATGCCGGGATCAGAAGGATATTGTCGTTCTCGCTCGCCTCGCGCATCATAAAATCCACCGCGGGCTTAACATACTTAGCAGCCGAGAAATCTTCCCTATCACAATCGAAAGCTTTGTGATCGCCCTTGATATCAGATGTCATGATCTGCTGGGCAGGTACAAAAGACGCCGTTCGAGTAAACGAATCTTCAAAGACCACTCCGAAGGTGCGGTTCTGCGTCTTCCCCTCCACTGCAGCATCGAGCAGCCCCAGCGCCATTCTGAGATTCCCCGGAGCATCGCTTCCGGGAGCATCCTGGGGTAACTTACTTCCCGTTATGACCACCGGTAATTTCAGTATCGACAGCACTCGAACAGCCAGCTGAGCAAAATAAGCCATGGAATCAGTTCCATGAAGGATCAGTATCGCATCCGGTCTGTCCTGCCCTACTGCATCGTAGATCCCCTTAAGCGCGGCCCTGTAGTCGGCAAGGGTCGCATTCTCTGACGCATAACACACCGGCTCTATTATCCTGTAGTTCGGCCCCTTCATTATCTTCTCGAAAAAGCTCGAATTAAACTTAAATTCCCCCGAACACATAACTCCGTCGGAATTAGTGCGGGAAGAGACTGTTCCTCCGAGGCAGGCTACAAGTATATTCATCAATTGGTCCCCCTTGAGACGATTTTGTTGTAAAATTACTGAAGACATTATAAATCATGGAGAAATATATGCCAAAGATACTTTTCACCGACATGACGATCGGTAATACTTACAAGACTACTGTGCTGCTCACGGGCATCACACAGAAGACAACCAAGACCGGCAAGACCTTCCTGGAATTAAGTCTCTCAGACGGTCACGCCAAGATCACGGGCAAGCTTTGGGACAGCTCCCGGGACAGCTTTCTGCACGAGCCCAATTCCCTGATAGATGTATCTATCTACCCTAAGGACTATAACGGAAGCACGGATTACATCATAAATGAGGTGTCCGTCTGCATCGACCACAGCCTTCACATCGAGGACTTCATCATAAAGATCCCATATGATGTCAACACCCTCTATAACAACATAATCAAGATGATAAAGAGCTCCGTTGATCCGCGCTTCGCGCCGGAGGCAGATGGTGAACATACCATCAGTGAGATAACTGTCAATATCCTGGAACGTTACCGCGATCAGTACACTGTCTGGGCTGCAGCGAAGTCCGTTCACCACGCTATATACGGCGGTCTCGTCTACCACAGCTTCCGCATGTGTACCAGCGCCTATATGTTATCCCGTGTATACCGCATTGCCGATCGTGAGATGCTGGTATGCGGCGCTGCGCTTCACGATATCGGTAAGATCATAGAACTTCACTCGGAACTTGGGATCGCTTCCTACACACCGGCAGGTCGTATGCTCGGTCACGCCTACATCGGCATGCGCATGATAGAAGATGAGCTAAAGGATACTCCCTGCAACGAAGAGAGGGCTCAGGTCCTGCTTCATCTGTTGGCTTCCCACCATGGACTCGGAGAATACGGCGCCATCAGCTACCCGGCTACCCTTGAAGCAGAGCTTCTGCACAACATCGATGTGATCGATGCCCACTCCTATATCTACGAGACGGAGCTTCGTGAAGTTGAACCCGGAGAGGTATCGGATAAGAGGATTTTCGCGCTGGATAATAATACGATCTATAGACCGACCTATCTGACAGATGATATCTTGAGCATTCTGGACGACCCTGAGCTTTATAATCCCAAGGGATAATATTAATGATGATCAGATGAATATCACCCCTGCCCCTGATAACGGGACAGAGGTGATTTTATTTCTGGCCAAATGCGTCATTAATGACGTCCATAGCATAGCTGAAACCGATCACAACACATATATTAATCGATCTCTTCTCTAGTTATAACAAACATCCCGAGTACAGAAGTACTCGGGATGTCAAATTTATTTATTTAATCCTCTAAGAACTTATCAGAGCTGAGGGCCTGCAGCTACGAGAGCCTTACCTGCCTCATTTGTCTCATACTTCTTGAAGTTCTTCTGGAATCTTGCAGCGAGATCCTTAGCCTTTGTATCCCACTCGGAAGCATCAGCATATGTATCACGAGGATCGAGGATCTCTGTGGAAACGCCGGGAAGCTCTGTAGGTACTTCGAAATCGAAGTAAGGGATCTTCTTTGTAGGAGCGTTCTTGATGGAACCGTCAAGGATTGCATCGATGATTCCACGTGTATCAGGGATAGAGATTCTCTTGCCTGTGCCGTTCCAACCTGTGTTAACGAGGTAAGCCTTAGCGCCGGACTTCTCCATCTTCTTTACGAGCTCTTCAGCATACTTTGTAGGGTGGAGCTCAAGGAATGCCTGACCGAAGCAAGCGGAGAATGTAGGTGTAGGCTCTGTGATTCCACGCTCTGTACCTGCGAGCTTAGCAGTAAATCCGGAGAGGAAGTAGTACTGTGTCTGCTCAGGTGTGAGAATGGATACAGGAGGCAGAACACCGAAAGCGTCTGCGGAAAGGAAGATTACATTCTCAGCAGCAGGGCCGGAAGAGATCTTGTTAACATTCTTAGCGATCTTCTCGATGTGATCGATAGGATAGGAAACACGTGTGTTCTCTGTAACAGACTTATCAGCGAAGTCGATCTTGCCGTTTGCATCAACAGTTACGTTCTCGAGGAGAGCGTTTCTCTTGATTGCGTTGTAGATGTCAGGCTCATTCTCCTTGGAGAGGTTGATAACCTTAGCATAGCATCCGCCCTCGAGGTTGAATACGCCGTTGTCATCCCAGCCGTGCTCGTCATCACCGATGAGAAGTCTCTTAGGATCTGTGGAAAGTGTTGTCTTACCTGTACCGGAAAGACCGAAGAAGATAGCTGTGTGCTTACCTTCCATATCTGTGTTAGCGGAGCAGTGCATGGAAGCCATACCGTTAAGAGGCAGGAAGTAGTTCTGCATGGAGAACATACCCTTCTTCATCTCACCGCCGTACCATGTGTTCAGGATAACCTGCTCACGGGAAGAAACGTTGAAAAGAACAGCTGTCTCGGAGTTGAGACCAAGCTCCTTGTAGTTCTCTACCTTAGCCTTGGAAGCTGTGTAAACGATGAAGTTAGGCTCAAATGTAGCCTCTTCTTCAGCTGTAGGCTGGATAAACATGTTGCGTACGAAGTGAGCCTGCCAAGCAACCTCCATGATGAAACGTACGGACATTCTTGTATCCTTGTTAGCACCACAGAAACCATCAACTACATAAAGCTTCTTGCCGGAGAGCTCATCAATAGCGAGCTTCTTGCAGGCATCCCATGCTTCCTGTGTTGCAGGGTGGTTATCATTGGGATACTCAGGTGTTGTCCACCAAACTGTATCTTTGGACTTGTCATCCATAACAATGAACTTATCTTTAGGGGAACGACCTGTGTAAATACCTGTCATTACGTTTACAGCGCCAAGCTCTGTAACCTGTCCCTTGTCATAACCTGTAAGAGAAGGATCTGTCTCATCCTCAAACAGCTTGTCATAGGAAGGGTTGTAAATGATCTCTGTTGTACCGGTAATACCGTACTTGGTCAAATCAACTTTTGCCATTTTGAAAACCTCACTTTTTTAATATTTCTAGCTTGTCGTGCGATGCCGGACATTGTCCTCTGCGCATGGCAAGGTTAGCTATCTGCAACAGATTATACAAGATAAAAGAAAAATATCAATAACAGTTAGACTGTCAAGACAGCCAAAAATTTGTTTTTGAAGGGCTTTGGCGTTGTAAAAGGTTGGTCGTTGCAAGTATAATGTAGTCAGGGTCTGCAAGATTATCAATGGCTTATTTCTTGCAAGGACTTAATAATTTTTCGAGACAGAGAGGAGTCAGAATATGGCACAGAACAAGTATGCCGGCACCCAGACGGAGAAGAACCTGCAGACTGCTTTTGCAGGGGAGTCACAGGCCAGAAATAAGTACACATATTTTGCATCAGTAGCTAAGAAGGAAGGATATGAGCAGATCGCGGCCATCTTCCTGCACACAGCTGATAACGAGAAGGAACACGCCAAGATGTGGTTCAAGGAATTGGGCGGCATCGGGAAAACTGCCGACAACCTCAAGGCAGCTGCTGACGGTGAGAACTACGAGTGGACTGATATGTATGACGAGTTCGCCAAGACAGCCGAGGAGGAAGGTTTTCCGGAGCTCGCCGCCAAGTTCAGGGGCGTCGCAGCTATCGAGAAGGCTCATGAGGAGAGATATCGTCAGCTTCTTAACAATGTAGAGACTGCCGCAGTCTTCGAGAAGAGCGAAGTCAAGGTATGGGAGTGCCGTAACTGCGGTCACATCGTAGTAGGCACAAAGGCGCCTGAGGTTTGCCCCGTATGCAATCACCCCCAGAGCTATTTTGAAGTAAGGGCTGAGAATTACTGATAGATCCGTTTCTTAACAATACAGGAGAGCTGTCTCAAACACAATTGAGACAGCTCTCTTTTTGCTATTCACGTTTTTGTGAGGATCCCCTGCCGGAAATGAGATCTCTGCTCGAAAAGCATCCGGCCTATTTTTGTCAATATTTGAATTGTGCCTCTGTCCCCAATAAAATGACTCATTTATCGGACCGGATCGATATCAGATCGAGTATGGCTTGCATGTTTTTTTCGAAAGATACAGAAAGATCACCTGACTGACGGCCATGTGCTGTCGGGCCAGGTATCGCTTCCGGAAAGCTCCTCGTATGTATCAATAAGAACTACTGTATCCTCATCGACTTGCTGCATCACAAATACCATATAATCCTCGGGAATGGAGACGCAACCGCCGGTAAAAGGTTTGGCGGGGGCAAAGCAGTGCAGAAATATTGCGGAACCGAGTCCGGGAGTTCCTTCCTCGTTATAACTGATGTTAAGACAGTACTGATAGTGGTAGATATAATCGATGATATGCTCGGAATCGCCGCTCTCTATATCAAGCCCCGGAAGATCCTTCAGGCTGACAAGCTCATTATAGTGATATCCGTCTCGGGGGTCACCTGACCAGTAGCTGTCCTGATCCACCTTTACGTAAGGGATGTTGGAGCCCGGGTCGTCAGCAATACCGAAAGCGCGATTAAAACGGAAGCTGCCGGTAGGTGTCTTGCCGTCTCCCTCCTGAGTCTTGCCGAGCCCGTTTCTTCCTATGAAACCGGGAGTCGTCATTATCATATGCCAGCTGCCGTCATCCTGCTTCTCATGTAACGATATCCATGCGTCATTGGCATCCTCACTATAAGCCGCGACTATAAACAGCTGATCTGCATCTTCTGCCTCATCAAGCTCGGCTACCCATTCAGGCGACGGGACATCGATCCCCTGATAGCCTTTGTCACATTCCTTATCCGAGTCCTTACTGCAAGCCGTAAGAAGCGCCGCGAACGCCACTAATAACGCAAGTATAAAGGTTCTTTTCTTCATGATCCAACCCTCCTCATTATTATTTCTGACTTCTATTTTATCCTAAATTATTCACGATCAAAGGATGGGGAGCTCCGGTCTATCGATAACACTGACAAGAAGCTTATCTAAAATGTCGTCAATACTTTTTGCTCTATGAACTCAACTCTATCAAAGATCCTTGGCTTGAATGTACCCGTAACCACCACAGAAATATTCTTTTCTTTGTTTACATAAATATTATTTCCGCTGTCACCAATCGCCGCATATACTTCTCTGTCATCGTAAGGCTTATACCATAAATAGCCATAGCTCATGTATCCAAATCTCTCTCCAAGCTTAATATGCGGTGTTAGCATATCTTTTAGATATTCTTCAGAAACAATCCTCTCGCCATCACGTATCCCTCCATTAAGGACAAGTTCGCCGACTACAGCCATATCTCTTGCCGACATGCACAATCCCCAGCCCGCGGTAACGCTGCCCCGAGGGTCAGCGTACCACTCATATTTCCTGGGATTCCTGTTCATAAAGAAATCAAACTGATCTTCCTTGGAGCTATCCCCGTGTGGTATTCTCTTTGGGAGTCCAAGTGGTTCAAACAGTTTCCTGTTGGCAAAGTCAATGCATTTCTCTCCTGTCGCTCTCTCGATTATTCCCGCCAGGATCTGAATACCAAGGGTAGCATATCTGAACTCACCGGTAATTCCATTACGTCCTCCAAGATAATCAAGTATGGCAAGAGTAAAGTCCTGTGAAGTACACACCTTCTTCCATGGTTCTGACTTTCCCTTATATGGAGCTGTCATCGTGAGCAGATGCCTAACCGTAACATCGTAGATAGTCTTCTCTCCGTGCTTTACAGTATAATCCGGAAAGAAATCCATCACCTTCTGATCAACACTCTTAATATAGTCCTCATCCAGTGCGATTCCGGTAAGCAGCCCCATCACGCCTTTGGTCACGGAATTAACATTCACCGCATCTAAAGTCTTAAACCCGTGCCAGCAGTCATCATAAACTGTCCTGCCATCTCTGCTTGCATAAATCTGACAGATGTTACTCTCATTTCCGGTGCTCCCGGCAATGTATTTGTGTAGTTGTTCTTTATTCAAGAAAATAGCCTCCTCTTAGGTAAGATTCAGACGTCCTAAGAAGAGGCTAATATGATTAAAAATTGTTTTCAAGAAAAATCTTAAAATTCTTTATAAGCTAAAAACATCTATTTGGTTTGCTATGTTTACCTCTTTTTCTTCGATGCCGGTAACTCTTCGTACATAGTTTCTAATAGATTCCGAAGAAAGTCTTTGTTCTCAATATTATCAACAAGAATCATCTCCTTAGCTCCCTCGTATGGCGATTCCATTGATGCGTCCGGCATAAGCGTCACTGCCGCAGGAACAGGTTTAACCAGAAACCTGTTATCATAAATGCCTCCAAATACTCTGCCACGATAATATAGGATATATTCACCCATCATCGTCCGGAAGCTAACTTCATCAAGTTCTGACAGCTGCTCCAAGACGAAATCCAGATACTCTTTTGTTGATGCCATGTCGATTCCTCCTATCCATTGACCAGCTTTAAGAACTTCTTATCGTTCATCTGCTCATTTGTAACATATTGCCCATCATGAAACAGAGCATAATTCGTGATCGGAGTAGGAGCATTCTGTGCTTTCTCTTTGCTATCGATATGGATCGCATGGAACGATATATCATTTTCTCTGGCAGTCTGCTCTAGCACCGGAACATACTTTGCATTAAAAGGACATTGGCTGGTGTAATACAACACATATCCTCGTTCCTCTATGTGAGGATGCTTTGCACATTCTTTGAACTTCGGCATTTCTGCTTCCTCTCCAAATGGCAAGAACCACAACTGAATGCCATTGTCCGCCTCATCGCATACAGTAAATCCCTTATATTTCAGGAACTTTGGATCAGCAAGGAACGGCTTCTTCTGAGCTGCACATAAAATACAAAGTCCCTTCTTGCCTTTTCCTTTACTATCCTCGATACAGGCAGTAAGCAGATCCGTGGAATAACCATGCCCTTTGAAGGAACCGGACACCCATAGACAGTCAATGTACATATATCCATCGGCATTGATCGGAACCCACGCATTCTCAGCCGGAATATACTCAATAAAGCACTTGCCCCGTTCCACACTCTTCAGAAAAACAAGTCCCTCATCAAATCTGTCTGCCAGCCAGGCCTTCTTAGAAGAAACCTGCACGTCCTTATTATTGGAAATAGCACAGCAGATGTGCTCCTTTTCCAGATTATCGTTTGTAACTCTGATGTACTCCATATGTTCAGCCTCCCTCTTTATAGGTCAAATATACTCATCTGCGGATATTTCTCCGGCAATTCACTCATAAACCGGAAACAATCCTCCGGACTTGAGAGAATCCCGTTTTCCATACAGATCCTTTGAAATATCTCAGTCAGTTCCCTGGCTTTGGGACTTGGCAGTTCATACGCATTTCCATACCGTTTGATGTAGCGTTCCTTCATCCCCGGAAAATGCTTATCAAGCGCTGCATAATAATATTCCCGGTCGCCGTCTCTAAGCGTCAGCCCCATTCCAAAATCTATAATTCCTTTTACTCCAACCCGAACACATTCATTCAGTATCGCCGTAATATTATCCTCTGTATCATTGATAAATGGCAGAATCGGCGTAAGCCAGACAATCGTTGGAATATTATTCTTACGCATTTCTTCCAGCACTTCAATACGTCTTTTTGTATTGCAGACATTCGGTTCCAATATCCGGCATAGGTCATCATCGTAAGTGGTAAGAGTCATCTGCACCACACATTTTGTAGACTTGTTAATCTCTGATAGTAAATCAATATCCCGAAGTATACGGTCAGATTTGGTCTGAATAGCTACACCAAAACCTTTATCCAGAATAATCTCCAGGCATCGCCTTGTCAGCCGTAACTTTTCTTCACAATGCATATACGGATCAGACATTGCACCGGTTCCGATCATGCACTTTTTCCTCTTCGCCTTCAGTGCCTTTTCCAGGAGCTCAGGTGCATTCTGTTTTACCTCAATATCTTCAAAAGAATGCGTGAACTGATAACACCTGCTCCTACTGTCACAGTAAATACAACCGTGAGTACATCCACGGTAAATATTCATTCCAAAGTGGCCGCCACTACCGGTCAGTATTCCTTTTGCATTAACAAAATGCATATTATCTGATTCCCTTCATTTTAATCGGATGCCTGACCACAGTCTTTAACTTCTCCGGCGCTACTTTTCTGGCATCGCTCAAATAAATCTCGTGGTGCATTCTCTGATCCGTAATATCAAGAACATATCCCTGTTCTTCCATAAATCTGTGCATTGCTTCTACCGTGGCAGGTTCATCATCATAAGATCCGATGTGCATGCACTGCACACACAAACCTTCATCATAGTTAAATAGTTTGACCTTTGAGAAATCCTGCTTTTTCTTTACCGTTGCTTCTCTGACAGCCCAGTCAAAATCTTCTTTCGATACAAAGTCAGGCAGGCGGATGACGGATATCCACTGAAAAGAATCCTTATGTGCATAATCTACTCCGACCACACCGTCCTGCCACCAGAACCCTTCCAGCGGCGGCACAACATAATCAAAGTATCCATCGATCTGATGATCGCCCTTCTTACTCATTTTGACCGTAAAAGCGATCCCATACAAAAGACCTATAGCCTGTTTGTATTCTCCGTCTTCATCATTGGGATTGCCGCTGCCTCTAACTGCAACATAATTCATCTTCGGAACGGTGACGATTGATGGCGTGTCCTTCGGCATATAGAATTCCTTGTATTCCTTCTTAAAATCAAACGCCATATCCTTTAACCCTCCGTCAGGTCCTTCTCTTCATAAGGCTTGTTCCAGGAACCGATCTCGATCAGGTTCCCTTCCGGATCAGCGATATAGCAGGTTCTCTGTCCCCAAGGTTCAAGTTCCGGTTCAAGCACAGATGTAGCGCCATTTTCCACTGCCTTCCTGTATGCCTCATCTACCTCTTCGAATGTATCCACATACAGCGCAATTTCAAAATGACCGTTCAACCCCTTGATATACTCATATCTCCGGTTTGTCATCTTCTCAAAATCTTTCCTGCCATAAAGCAGAAATAATGTTCCGTCCTTCACAAGGTAAACATTAGATGTGTTCTCTTCTTCCTTGATTTCGAATCCAAGCACATCTCTGTAAAAACGAATCATCTTCCCCATGTCCTCAACAAGCAGCCCAAAGCCATCTAATCTCATTCTGTTAATCCTCCATAGATTTTTAATGTTTCTTCAGCATTCCTGCGGATAATATCCCGCGCTTCTGCAGGCTCTAACACCTCTGCCTTTGCCCCAAAGGTCATGAGCCATGTCACAAGGTTTTCCATATCCGTGTAATCCGCCGTAAAGAGCAGCCTTCCATCATCGTTTTCAGTAAAACAATGCGGTCCGAATTCTTCAACCAGCCGCCACTTCATATCCGGAGTAAAAAGAGCCTTTACTTTAATTCCACCCGGGAAGATCTTTTCAGTTGACAGATCCGGCATAGGTGCGTTCCGACATATAAACTCTTTATCAGTTTCCGCAACCTTATCCATACGGTTCAGCTTAAACAATCTGTAGTCCTTACGATCTGCACACCACCCCCACAAATACCAGCTTGACCATCGAAACACCAGATAATAAGGTTCAATCGTCCGCTCGCTCTCTCCTGATGGAGCATAATACCGGAACCTGATCAAATGTCTATTACCGATTGCATCCTGTATGGTCTCTATCTTCGGAGCCAGCGATTCCCGGTACCATGATGACAGATCGATCAGAATGGAATCCCTGCCAGTAATAAACTCAGAGGATCCCGCCTGTATCTTCTCCATAAGCTGTCCGTAATAGCTGCTTCCGCTTACACTGTCCAGGCTCCGCAGGCCTGCAAGGATCATCTGCATATCCTTTGATGTCAGGATCGTCCTGTCCATACGATATCCATCCATAATG
>CAMNGC010000004.1 GCA_946537885.1 uncultured Clostridia bacterium | reverse complement strand
CTGATGGTAAACAATTTCGATAGCGCCTGGTAAACTTTTTCAATAGCATTCACACGATTTAGCTTTGCATTGTAAGATGACATCATAGGATATATCGGAGGGCTAAGATAATGAGAATCGAAAAAGATGTTGAGAATGATAGTGCAATCAAAAGGTGGTTTCGCATATTTGGCGGATTCGCCGTGATGATGAGCGTGGTGATGCTGGTGGAGTCGGCTTTCTTCAAGTTTGTGATGCATAAGAGTGCTTTTGAGCATGCTTTCGAGCTCGACAAGCTTGCCGCAGCGGCCTGCACGATCGTTGTTTTCAGTGCGATAATTGCCGGCTTGATCAGCAGGAATTACGAGAGAAACAAGAAAGATTCATAAAATGCGAAAGGCCTGAGAATGAAGGGTTTGTAACATTGTTACACCCCGCTTCTGAAGGTCTTTTTTTATGTTTTTTACTTGAAAAACATGATCCAGATCGCAATTCCGGCTATTATCAGGAAGATCAGTCCGATCAGAGCGAGACCTATGCGCAGGCTCCTGGAGCTTATAGGATCGACCCAGTGATTCTGAGGATCTTCGGGATCGATAAGAAGTTCGCGGACCTCATCGAGCTTGGGATTACCCCTGGTGCTGTAGACATTCTTGTAAACGATATATTCGCTGCCACGGTAAACAAAGCTGTAGATAGGGCGCTTCTTGCGTGGGCTGCCGTGAGCGGACTGTAGCTGTACGCAGCGTCCCTCTACCGTTTCCGTGAGTCTTTTAAGGTTCTTGGCATAGCTTAGCGAAGGGATAATGCAAAGCGCCAATCCCAGAAGAACGAATAAGCCGAGCATTACGGCATCGGGGATGTCCGGAATGCTGATACCGTGGAATTTGTCGGCAATGCCGTAGATCATCATTCCGAGACCGCCGAGCAGCATGACAAGAAAGATGATGATATTTACATTCTTGTTGTCGGCAGAAGAGGTAGAATGAGCACTTGTTGCCTGCTCGTAGCCCTCTACCGAGGTCGGGCGGGCGAAGGGGGCCAGCTTGGCATACATGCTGTCCGGGTTTTCCTCCAGCATCTGTTGAAGCTTAGCCTGGCGTTCTGCTTCTTCTCTTTCCATCTGAAGCTGTTCTTCCTCTGTGTTGGGATGCATTATCTTAAATAGAAAGATGATTCCCAAGATGAACATCATCTGACCGATGACCGGCAGCAGCAGCCACTTAAGGGATGAGACAGTGCCGGCGGCAATGATGACGACAAAGCTGGCGATGATCCACACCATAAAAAGGTTAGATCCCGCTTTCGATCTGATCCTGATTGTATTGGACATTATAAAAACTCCTTATCTACCCGAATTCTTCAAAAGTGTATCACTCTTTGTTCTTGATAAAAAGAAGAAATCTGTTGGCACAAAGCACGATAATGTACTCTATTGCTACAGTTAGGATGAACAGGCAGAACTCGTGAAGCGGTGTTATCATCAGATCAAGAATATCAAGCTTTATATAGATCCATATGAACAGATGGTCAGTAAGAATATAATGCGTTACCAGGACTTTTATACTGTTTCTTCCCCAGAAAGAGAAAAAATCACATATTCTCTTCAGGGCCTGATTGTTAGAGATGAAAGCGGAGACGGTTATTATTGCGAATGTTCCGAGAAGGCCATTAAATACCAGCAAAGGCGGGCGCCTGAATTGGCAGCCGTAGATTTCCGTATAGCCGTTATACTTTACGAGAAGGGGGAGTAAGATGCCAGCGATGACAGCTGCGCCCATCAATAGTCGAAAATGTTTTCGATCATTATCCTGCAATATGGTATTAGGTTTTTTTATTGCATTCTTGGAAAAATAACCGATTGAGTAGAAGAAAAATGAGGGAAGTATGGCGTAAACGGGTAAATGACGATTATATATGCCTAAGTCCTTGAATATAAACATATAAGCAAATGCTATCGCCATGATAGAGATAATGATCGCATGACGGATCTTTTTGTTCCCTATCTGAGAGATGATCGTGTATACGATTTTTATGATAAAAAGGGAGAAGAGAAACCAAAGGGGGAGATTATACAGGTAGCTGTGACCGACAAGGGCTTTGGAGAAAACCTTAAATATGGGAACCGACCATTTCTGCATCCGGCTGATATCAAAGCCTTCGGCCCCCGCGAATGAATACTTCGCAATCGCCCATATTGCATCTATTATAAGGAAGCAAACGAATGGCAAATATAGGCGTTTGGACAGTTTCTTAAAGCGTCCGACAATATCTGCTCCATCTTTCTCAAAATAACCGGAGAGTACAAGGAACAGTGGCATATGAAATGCGTATATACAATCCTTTAACAGTTGTCCCGGTATCATAAGATGCCCGAGGACTACAAGGAGGATCCCTATCCCCTTAGCTACATCGATGTATCTGATTCGAGAGGATGGATTGGAAGTAACAGAGTCGCTCATTTGGGATCAGAGTTTACTCCAGATTCAGGTTCTTCACCAGGTCGTAAGGCTCGTCCGGTGGATTGAGTTGAGCGTACTCTTCGGCCTCAGCCTGCTTACGGGCTTCCTCGTCGTAGGGGTAGAAGTTTGCCTTCTCACCGCAGAAGAGGCAGTTGCCTCGCATGGGTGTCGTTCTGGCTTCCGTGATCTTGTGACCGCACTTGGGGCAGATCCTGAACTCGACGCCATAGGGGTTATCATTCCTGCGCTGGATGATCTCGTCGATCTTGTCGTAGATCCTCTGCTTCTCGACGCCTGTTTCCTGAAAGAGCTCGAACATGGCATTAAGAATAATATCCATCTTGCCGATCATCTGCGAGATATTCTCTATCTCTCGCGCCTGATCCATCACCTTGTCGGATGTTCTTGTGTTTGACATGTATGAAACGTCCTGATTGGGATTGTTATAAGCCATATTACTTCTCCTCCGTATGATTCTAAGATCCGTGCTTTCGAGCACTACTATCTTATGGATATTAGCATAAAAAGAATTTGATGAATAGTATCAAAGATATTCCGGTTCCAAAAGCGCCATGGGCACCCCCCGAATGTCCCTTATAGTCTTGATAAACACCTCGCAGTCAGCAGGATAGAAGCAGATGGGATAGTGAAGTCTGCGCCCGTCTTTTAGGACTATATTGAGCATGTAGACATTACGCATCATCTCTATGAGCGATGTTTTTTTGATTGTGGCGAGCAAACTCTCTCGATAGTATCTTTTCTGTATCGTGAGGCTGTCGATATCTGATATCTTGACGGCGAAAGTAAAAGCCATAACGATATAAGTCGGTGTAATAAAAGCGAAAGTACCAAGTTCATCTGCCGCAACACAACTACTGATGGTCATATCACTCTTGAGCTCCCGAAGAAGCTCGTCACGACCGATCTGCCTGACCATAGCCGTGTAACGTCTTTGTTGGAGAAATACGGCTTTGTAGAGCGTATATATGATCAATATCAGGATTATTATCGGTGGCATAAAACTCGCAATAAGCGGTATTCGTCCTGCGCCGAGATAGAGACGACTCACGATCCCGAAGACAGGAAAGATAAACGACATCAGGAATGCTTTTAAGGCCTGCCTTGAAGAGAGAAGCATTTCCTTCAGCTCCGCGCGAACAGATCTGCCATCGACGACCTCCCTATATTCGCTTTCTTCCAAGGGTCTTGTCATGTCCTTTTCCTCCTTTACATCATAAGATAAGGATAACATAATAGCCATGCGTGATGTTATAATACATATCGAAAAGGATTAAGAGGGTGGATCATACTATGGCAAAATGCTTGATCGTTGACGATGAGATAGAATTGACCAGAATGACAGTGGAGTATTTCGAGCTGTTTGACATCAGTTGTGACTCGGTGTCAGATTACGACAGCTGTGTCGAATACCTAAAGGGCGGCATGCCCGACATCATTTTGCTGGACGTCAACTTAGGACAGCAAAGCGGATTTGAGCTTTGTCGTATGATCAGAGAGAAATCCGATGTTCCGATCCTTTTCATAAGTGCCCGTCAAAGCGATGATGACATCCTGATCGCCCTTAACATCGGAGGAGATGACTATATCAAGAAACCCTATTCCCTAAGCGTGTTGCTGGCAAAGACCAAAGCTATGCTGAGAAGGCAGGAGGGACGCGGTGGCTCTTCCGATAACGCTGCTTTGACAGCAGACGATAATAGCGGCAGAAAGTACTTTTTCGAGAAAGAAACAATGAGCTTCGTCAAGGATGGTGTCAAGATTCCGCTGAAGGCGCGCGAATTTGCTCTGCTTAAGTATCTTTATGACAACTGCAACAAGATCGTCAGCAAAGACGAGATCTTCAAGGAGGTCTGGGGCGATTCTTTCTTCAGCGACGGTACGCTAAATGTGCACATTAGACGTCTTCGTGAGAAGATCGAGAATGACCCCAATGAGCCTGAGCTTATCAAGACGGTGTGGGGAACCGGCTATATCATGGAGATTCCGGAGGGACTGAATTGAGATTCCGTACCATCGTCATCTGCTATCTTATAATAATGGTCGCGATCTTTGCTTTACTGTGGACGCAGGGCAGATCCGGTAACTCTTACGAGCGCAATATGCTGAGATATAATCAGCTGCGGCAGGAAGCCGAAGACGCATATAACAATGGCGGAGCAATACCCGAGAAATGCGAGATCATCGAGCTGAATGACCCGCACTATCTGGGGAGCGTGAATCAGGCATTTAAGAAAAATTCACTGGTAATGGACATTTTCTCCGATGAAGACGGTTCCATCGTTGCCAAGGTCGTGATCCCCGACTCTGAAGAGTACATAAAAGAAATGAGAGCGGAATTTTACCGTAAGTCACTTATGATCTGGGGCATAACGGCCATCGGTGGCTCGCTGATACTGCTTTTTGTCTATGTTGCCATGATCCGTCCGTTTAAGAAACTGAAAGGCTTTGCCGGAGCGGTTGCTAAGGGGAACTTGGATATGCCGCTTAAAATGAATCGTAACAACTATTTCGGAGCCTTCACCGAGAGCTTCGATATCATGAGGGAGGAGTTAATAGCGTCTCGCGAGAGCCTGGCGGCTGCCAATAAAGCGCGCCACGAGACCGTTGCCGAGCTTTCCCATGATATCCGTACGCCGGTGGCGACTATCAAAGCTACCTGTGATGTGTTGGAGATCAAGTCGAAGGATCCTGATACACTGGCGAAAGTTCGAGTCATCAGTTCCAAAGCCGATACTATCGACCGCCTGGTGGGGAACATGCTGACTGCAACGCTTGAAGAATTGGAGAACCTGAGTGTTGAGGTCTCCGAACAGCCGTCCACATTGATCTCTGACATGATCGAGACACTGAAGATTTACGGTGACATTCGTGTAGAAGGGGAAATACCCGGCTGCCTGCTTCTTTATGATCCTCTAAGACTTGAACAGGTCATCGACAATATTGTAAATAATTCTCTTAAATATGCCGGCACCGCGGTTACATTTACGCCACGTGTCAATGATGACGGGCTTCTGCTGACGATTCGAGACTATGGGTCAGGAATTCCTGACGATGAAATTGCCGTCGTAACAGAGAAGTTCTACCGTGGCCACAACAGTGCCGCCAAGCCCGGTACCGGTCTTGGACTTTATCTGGCGGAGACTTTCATGCGCGCCATGGGCGGCGAGATGGTTCTCCATAACGACGGCGGTCTGGTCGTGGAGCTCTTTATCCGTAAGGCCGGCGCGCGAAAATCTCCGGTTGCTGTTGAGAGCTTCGAAGCTGCCGATGAGTGACTCCAACACGGGAAAGATATCGTTGGTAACGGCTCGGTTTGAAAGGCGCCGGTTTTAAGCAGAACCTTAAGCAACGTGCTTAAGCCCTTACTTAAAGTACGCATAAGCTCCCATCCTTCCGTGATGTCCTTTTCGCTAAAGCACCATCTGTTTATTTTTTACAGAACTAAAAGGACCGCCCATATAAGGCGGCCCTCGGTCGATCGATCAAAACTACGATCAGATCTCGCTCTCGTTTGCAATGAACATATAGTCAAAATCAAAGAAAGCGTTTGCTTCTTCCTCAGTTGCTTCTACGCTATCGTCTGCCCAGAGACCTGCATCGCTGTGATACCACAGGACATCGCCTGTCTTGTCATCTGTGAAGTAGCATGATACAGGTGTAATCTGACCGTTGGAGTAGGTATACTTAGCGTAGCCGGTATATGCTGCACCGGATGATGCCATGTTATAGAAGGAGCCGTCTGCTGCAAGGTAGAATGAATTGCGTGCTCCGCCTGCGATAACATGAACAAGTTCGCCGTTCTCAACTGTGTATACATCATAGATAATAGGTACTTCCTCGCCGCCTTCTATGATCATGTGCTGGTAGATCATGAGCTCGTCTACGCCGTTGCCGTCAATGTCAAATTCAGTATAATAGATAACAGCATCTTCGGGAGCCATGATCGTATCTACGGAAAGCTTCTCGGCAAGGGCATTCATACCATCTTCGTCGGTGTCACCGTTGCGCACTGCTTCCAATTCTTTGATAAGGTCATCATAAAGCTGATTTACCTCAGATGCAGCCTCAGCAGCTTCTGTTGCTTCTGTGTCCTCTGTTGCTTCGCTCTCGGTTGTTTCGGGGGCTGCCGTAGTCTCGTCATTATCGGAATCTTTAGAGCATCCGATCAGCATGCATCCAAGACATGCAGCTGCTAATGTTGTTGCAATGATCTTTTTTCATAAATCGTTTTCCTTCCTTTTATGTCTTCGCACATATTGTCGCACTAATCGAAAAAACTTCAATGTTATAGCTTGCACATATCACTTAACTAGAAAGCCTTTTCTGTTGCACGATAACACAATAAAAGCTTTTTCGACTATAATGATAGAAAGCTGATCCTTGTGGTCCGGGGAGGTTCTTATGTTATTATTTGCGACGGTTCTGGATATCAATGAGAAATTGACGCGCGAGAGATTTTTCGAGCTGATAATAGAGTGGAATGATAAGCAGTATTATGAAGAGAACAGGATCCCTGATCTTAAATGGACGGGCGAGTACGGTGTCAGGTTAGGCAGCGATAAGCTCTGGCTCAGCTTCGAGGAATATGAGAGCAGTATCGCGGTGAGGTTCGAGAAGAGAAATCCCGACGGTGCAGTCTGGGACACGGACTATGTCATGAATTTCCGTAATATGAAGATGGCGATCAGATTGGAACGCAGCTATACCGAGGAGGCGCTGAAGGTGAACGGCCAGTTCTCGGCACCGTATTTCATCACTCTCCTGATCGACAAGGGTTATCTGAAGAAGGACAAGGGACTGCCTATACAGCGCGGGGCTACTGTTATAAGCGAAAACAATCTCTCCTTGCTGGCTGACCTGATAGCCGGCAAGACACAGTATAAGCTTCCGGTTGTCTATGTCTCCAAGACCTTCAATAACGAAGATCCGGTCGATGTGGAGGCCATGGCCAAGAAGCTTCGCGGAATGGCTCATGTGATGGTGCAGGAGGATTTGTCCCTTAATAAACAGATACAGATGGCCTGCGCCGGCAAGAACGAATATCGTGGCGAGATAGGTATCTACCTGCAAAAATCCTCTTCCGGCCACAAGAAGTTAAAATACCGTCGAGAAGTGGGACAGGATCCGATGCTTATGGAGAAGGTCATCGGTGAAGTGCTTCTTTACGGCAACTCCCAGATGATCGATCCTCTCTTCACTTGGCAGGGAATAAGGAATGCTCTCCTCCTTAAGAGTCTTGACAGTCAGAAGGAGGCCCGAAGCCGTTATGAACAGTCTTTCATGGAAGCTCAGGCAAACCTGACCGAGCTGGAGAAAGGTCTTGATGAGAAAAGCCGTCTTCTGGCTGAAGAGGCTCGGGAAAAGGCCATCAGTGAGGCAAATGAGCTGCTCGAATCCTATGACGAGGAAGAGAGAAAGTTGAACGAGAAAATAGAAGATCTGACTAAGGCAAACGAGGCTTTGATGATAGAGAACAGCGGCCTTCGTCAGCGTCTGCAGAATGCAAATAAAACTCCTCTCCTGACGAGAGGAGAGGAGGAGGATCTTTACGCAGGCGAGGTAAAGGATCTGATACTATTTGCATTAAGCGAGGCCCTCAAGAGTTTCCCCGAAGGAAGCAGACGTCATGATGCAGTAAGCGATATCATTGAGCACAACGACTATCAGCATCTGACCGAGAAAAACGCCGAAGAGATAAAGAATCTGCTCAGATCATTCTCCGGAGTGCCTGCCAAGCTGAAGCAGGAACTTGAACGGATGGGTTTTGAGATAAGCGGTGACGGCAAACACTACAAGCTATGCTTCAAGGGTGATCCCAGATATACTACCACTATGGCCAAGACTCCAAGTGATAAAAGGGCCGGGATGAACGTATACGGCGAGATCAATCGCAATCTGTTCTGCTGAGCTTTCGCCTCAGACTATGTCCTCATACTCATAGTTTATGCTGCGAACAAGCGTATTTCCTGAGTAGACTTCGGCATTTACCAAGAGACCGTCAGCATCGTATTCGTAAAGAGTCAGGTAATCGTATAGGAATCTCTCGACCAGCTGACCGTCGCTTCCGTATTTCTCGTAAAAGTCCCTCTGTCTGATTTCCTGGTCATGGACATCCCATTCGTATTCCGTGATCGTATAAGAGCCGTCGGAATCATATTCATACAGACTGTACCAGTAAGTCTTATTGTTGGAATACATGTAGGATGTCTCCCCCATCAACCTTCCCTGATCGTCATATTCATAGATAATATAGTGATCCGCGTCCGCCTCGAAGTCGCCCTGTTCTGCCCGCTCTATGCCGTGGGGACCATATGTATAATCAGTATAAGTTCCGAGGGTATCAGCGTCTCTGTCCCAGTGCTCTTCACGGATAAGAAAACCTTCGTCATCGTAGATATAATAATACGAATATTCCAACTCGCCATTCTCGTTATATAAGCAGTCCAGGATCAGCCTGCCATCTGAATCATAATAGAAACTGTCTCCTTCGCTCGTCTCTCCATAAGCAGTCGTTATGTATTCATGTCTTATATATCCGCCGCTAAGATCCAGTTGATCCGGTGTCATGCCGAGAACGTTCATCGGGACTTTTGTTGCCTCATAAGTCTCCGCGATCTCTGTCTTTATCGCAGAAGAGGAGTCCTTGCTCTTGGCCAGATTTCCGACTATGAGTCCTGTGCCGCCAAGCGCCGTCACTGCTGCGACTCCTATCGCGATCTTAGGCAGCAAAGTCGCCTTGGCGCTTTTGGCCGCCGTTGCTGCTATTTTGCTGCCGCCTGATGATGCCGTGGCCGATGAACTGCCGGATGCGGGGATAGTCTTTAACAGCGGCGGCATCGGCCTGAAGGGGACCTGTTGAGCCTCCTTCTCGAAAAGCAGTGTCAGGAACGGTACGCCCATTGCAAACAACTTATCGTTATTATCTTTCTCATACTTTTCGACCTCCTTCTTGATCTTCTTCTTGGCGTAATCAAGACGCGACAGCACCGTGCCTTGCGGGATCCCCAGCTTCTCGGCGATCTCCTTTACGGACATCTCGTTAAAGTAGAAGAGGATAATGGTCATCCTGGCGTTCTCGGACAGAGCCTTGTTGATGATATCCATGATGATCTTGCGCTTCTCCCCGGACTCGACGAGAGATGCCGGCAGGAAGTCTTCCGGTGCCGCTTCAGTATTCTCGAAGATCTCATCCTCCACATTGAACGTCCGTCTTCTGGTCAGGATGTTGAGACACTTGTTAGCCGCGATCTTCTTGACCCAGGCTACAGCCTTGTCCTTCTCCCTCAGACTGTCGTAGGAGTTATATGCCGTAACGAAAGTATCCTGTACGACATCCTCAGCCTCATCCTCGTTCTTGAGAAGGGAGAAGGCCGTCCAGTATACCGCCTTATAGGCATCCTGATAGAGTTTCTCGAATTCCTGTTCTGTCATTGACTGCCTCCTTGTTTCCGCATCTGTTATATAGACACATTCGGGAAGGTCGATATTCGATATAATAACATTTTCGACATAAAAATACCCCGAACTTCCGCAAGGGGCGTAAAGTTCGGGGTGGAAAGATTTAGTCTTCTACTGCGACCCAGATAGCAGGTCTTACGCCCATGGCCACATTGGCGCGGCGTGAGAGGGGGATCAAGGATTCACCGGGCTGCCAGTTGACATTGCCGATGGTGTCACCGGTCAGACCGACGATCGAGCCGGTCTCTCTGACCCACCACATCTCGGACATCTGTCCGTCGAGCTCAGGATGGGCAGCAACGGTTTCTGCCGCGGACCTGCCGTTAAGGACTGTATTATAGCATCCGTTGGCCAGAGCGTATTCCGTTGCTGAAGTTATCAGAGCGGGTGCGCATTCGCCCAGATGGTAGGTCTCATCCCAATAATCGAATTCAAAATATGTTCCCAGATCTTCGCCGGAAAGCAAGAAGACCTTATCTGTTGTCGTTACATAATCGCTGACACCGGGGACCTTCGTTGTAAGCTCCGTCTGGCAGATAGACGGCATATCTTCTTCATCGAAAGCGCTCTCGTAGAAGTCTTCGTTCAGCCAGGCGCGCATATCGGAATCTTCCCAAGTAGATGACCCGTCATCCGCATCGAAAACCTGACAGTCGATAATATACTTGGACAGCAGCAGCGCTTTGCCGTTCTCGTCTGCCAGCACGATCCACTCGAGATCCTCAGCACCATTAGAACTGTCATTGTCCTGTTCATAAGAGCCGAAAACAATTGTGTCGCCGACATTAACTGCGGGGAGCATAAGACTTGCCTCAGGGGATTCGGTATCCTCGGTATCATCCGCATCAACATTTCCGCTGATCTCCTGAACCTCCGTTTCCTCGGTCCCATCAGAATCCTTTGAGCCGCAAGCTGCCAGAGCAGGGAGCATGGCGAGTGCCATGGATGCTGCCAAAATACGTGTTGTCTTCTTCATTTTAAGTCCTCCTTATTAAATGACATCTGACATATAGACACATCAAGTTGATGGTTTATTCGAAAGATTCTCGAAAAATCTTAAGTATTATATATCCCGCCTTTGGGTAAATCATTAAAGAAGTCTTAAATCTTTGCTCGGTGTAGTATTATAAAAAGAAAAGAGGTGGGCAGGATGATCGGCGCGATAATAGGTGATATAGCAGGCAGCAGATTCGAGTTTGACAGGGGAGATAAGAGCCGGGACTTCGAGTTCTTTACGCCGGAAGACGAGTTCACTGACGATACGGTCATGACCGTCGCAGTGGCAGAGGCGTTAATGGATGCCGGGATTGATGCGGGAGAAGATGAGATCAAGCGGGCCCTCATCAGATCAATGAAAGCCTGGGGCAAGAGATATCCTGACGCCGGATACGGTGCCCGCTTCATCAGCTGGGTCTTAACGGAAGATCCAGAGCCTTACAACAGTTACGGCAACGGTTCGGGCATGAGAGTCGCCTCCGTCGGATGGCTTTACGATTCTATGGAGCGCACCCGCGAAGTAGCCCGCTGGACATCTGAAGTTACCCACAATCATCCCGAGGGGATCAAAGGCGCGGAAGCGACTGCGGCAGCCATATATTTGGCGCGCAAGGGGGCGGGCAAAGATGAGATCCGCCACTACATCGAAGAGGAGTTTTCCTACGACCTGTCTCGCAGTCTTGACGAGATAAGGCCTAATTACCATCATGTTGAGGACTGTATGCACACCATGCCTGAGGCCTATCAGTGTTTCTTGGAGGCGGATTCGTTTGAGAGTTGTATCCGTAATGTTATGTATATCGGAGGAGATGCGGACACTCTCGCGGCCATTGCGGGCTCAATTGCCGAGGCTTTCTACGGCGTGCCGGCTACGCTTCGGACGCAGGCGGAAACCTACCTTAGCTCAGATGTTAAGGCTGTGATCGAGAGGTTCGAGAAGATCAGAAAGGCGTGAATACGGATAGTGCCTAATAAGAAACTGTAAGTGTCTCGGAGTTCTGCTTAGCTCACACAGAATGATCTCCGCGCTTTGCTGTTAAGAAACAGTTAAGGAATTGGTAAGCATCAGGTTAAGATTTCCGGAAGAGGAAGGGATAAACTGAGACCATAAAACCGAAAAAGGCGGGTAGATGAAAATGACACTTAATATCAATCGCAAGAGTGACGTAAAGGAAAAGCCGATGGCGGGTGCCACGGTTATCGAAGCAAGGGACCTCTGCAAGTCCTATTCCAACGAGAGCGTGCAGCAGCATGTAATCAAGAACCTCAACCTTAAGATCAGGCAGGGAGATTTTACTGTCATCATGGGAAACTCCGGTTCCGGTAAGAGTACACTTCTGTACTCTTTGTCGGGTATGGATAAGCCGACACTGGGACAGGTTCTTTTCGAGGATCAGGATATATCAAGAATGAGTAACGACAAGTTGGCGATCTTCAGAAGAGATAACTGCGGATTCGTATTCCAGCAGAATTATCTGAACGACACAATGAGCGCGCTGGATAATGTTATGGTCTGCGGTCTGCTCAAGAATAAGAACAAGAAGGCTTTGGCAGAGAAGGCTAAGGGATTGCTGACAAAAGTCGGCATCGGCGAGAACGACTGGCGTAAGTTCCCTTCACAGTTGTCGGGAGGTCAGCAGCAGAGAGTCGCAGTTGTGAGAAGCGTTATTAATGAACCGACGATCCTTTTCGCTGATGAGCCTACTGGAGCTCTTAATTCTCAGAATTCCGCGAATGTCCTTGATATATTGACGGACCTCAATGAAGCAGGCCAGAGCATCGTAATGGTTACCCACTCATCCAGAGCTGCCAGCAGAGGCAACAGAGTTCTTTATCTGGCAGACGGAATCGTGACTTCAGAGATAGATATCGGTAAATATGATCCCAAGGCAGTCGATACTGAGGAAGGCAAGGCCCGCTACGCGAGGCTTAAGGCTTTCCTGCAGGAAATGGGGTGGTAATATGCAGGCTTTGTTATTTATTATCAGTCGCAATTTCAAGAAGAAGAAGGGTGAGCTTCTTACACAGTTCATAATGATCTTCATTGCATCGGTCATGATCTATCTTTCCATGACCATCCTTCTGGGAGGCGGTCAAGTCTGGGATGAAGCTTTCGAGGATTATAACGGATGTGACATCTGGTACTATATCGATCAGGAGAACAGTAAAGCTGTTTATGATATCATCAGCTCCAATGATGAGATCGCCGAGATCGAAGAAGATATGATCGCGATGGGCTATGCGGATTTCTACAATCGCGATCATAAGAAGACCGAGAATATCTCGATCGAGCTTAAGTCCTTTGAGGTTGATAGAAAATATTGCACCTTAAATACTGATGTCGCTTCTATGAGTGATACGGAAATAATCATTCCTTATGCCTATTCCGAGATGTACGACATCGGAGACGAGTTTACTCTGACCATGGGCAAGAATTCTTATAGCTACACGGTAGTAGACTATTATGCCGACCCGGTCTTTTGTTCCGAGATGAATGTTAATTTCAAGCCGATGATCGTGACCGGCAGTGAATATGAGCGACTTGTCGGTAATATCGATAACTGTCTTCTTGAATATGTGGAATATAAGTGCATGGTAACTCCCGGCTCCAGCCCTTCAGATGTCGCCAAAACCATCACCAAGAGCATCGTCGACCGCTCATCCTCAGGTGAATTTAAGAATCTGGATATGTATGACTGGGACCGCGAGCTCATGCGTACGGCCAGCGTTATCGGGACTGATATCTTTATGGTCGTGATACTCGTATTCGCAGTCCTGATCATAATCATTGCCATGATCGTTACTAACTACAACATCAAGAACTTCATCGAAAAAGATATGAAGAACACCGGTATCCTGGAGTCCTCCGGCTACACCAAGGCGCAGCTTATCAAGGCGATCGTTGTTGAGAATGCAGGACTGACTTTTGTAGCCTCTCTTATGGGTACTATCGTCGGGATCATCCTTATGAATTTCGTCGGCGGGATCATAATCTCTCTTATGGCTCTGCCCTGGACTGTTATCTTTAATCCCTTGTCTGCTGCAACAGCTGTTCTTGTCACCGTTCTGATGGTAGGCTTATCCTGTCTTCATTGCAGCCGCGCATATAAGAAGTTTACGGTGCTTGATGCTTTAAGAGGCGGAGTTCACAGCCATAACTTCAAGAAGAACCATGTGCAACTTGATAAAGCAAAAACACCTCTGACTCTGTCACTGGCCCTCAAGGAGATCTTTGTCGAGAAGAGACGCAGCATCAGCATGTTCCTGATGATCATGATCTTAACAATATCAGTGAACACGGCACTTGTAATGTATGATAATTTCCGCGACGATGATGTTATTCTCTCACTGGCAGGTCAGGACTTAGGCGATCTCTATATGGACAAATGTAACCCTGAGACCGCATCCAAGATCGAGGCGCTTGATTCCGTTGATTACATTAACAACAGTTTCTCTCTTGAATTGATCCTTGAGTGCGGAGATGAGATTTGTAGTGTTAATTGCAGATGCATCAGTTCTCCGGATAAATTGGAACATGATGTCTTTATCAAAGGTCGCATGCCCGAGACCGAGAAAGAGATCGTAATAACTACGCTTGTTTCCAATGAGCTTGATGCCGAGATCGGAGATATCATCTACATAGAGTCTAACGAAAAGACCGTCGACTATATCGTAGTTGGCATCGACCAGAAGATCGCCAATATGGGCCTTTATGCCACAACCACTTTCGAAGGTGGTGAGCGCATATTCGGTAAATCAGATACCTTCGGGACAGATATCTATCTCAAGGACGGTGTGACGCTTGAACAGGGAATTGAGGATATCAGGGCAGTAGCTCCGGGTTCTGCAATAATGAACTCTCAGGATCTTATAGAATCCATAGTCGGCAGTGTCTCAGGCGCATGCGTTGCCATCAGCCTTCTGGCAGTTGTTGTAACGATCCTGATCGTGGCTTTTGTCGAGGTATTGCTCATAAGATCCAAGATGATCAAGCAGCGCGTTAATTACGGCGTCAACAATGCTCTCGGTTTTACTGCGGGACAGCTGATCCTTCAGAATATGATGAGTAATCTTCCCATGGTCATTGCAGGTCTCCTGATCGGAACACTGGTTTCCTTTCCGACAGCCAAAGGCCTTTTGACAGCAGTCTTCAGCATCTTCGGCATCTATAAGCTTGAGATCAATCCGAATATCCTCTTCATGCTTCTGGTCATGATAGGAATTGCACTGGTGGCAGTGGTAACATCCCTCATCTGTTCTCTGCCGCTTAAGAAGCTTCGTCCGGTCAATCTTTTGACTGAGGAATAATAGTTAAAAGGAATAGGTATAGATCAAGGAGTCGTCTTGTAAGGCGGCTCCTTTGCTGTTCACACTATTTTCACACAAAATCTCTGATATGGATTAATCGATTGTGTTATTATATCTGTCGTAAATCAGGGGGTGGGGAAGATGATACGACGGCCTACAGAGGAAGAGTTTAAGATCATTGTCGAGGAGATGACGCGCCTTGGGATGAAAGGACCGCTCTCGATAATCTCGTATAATAATGTCTACATTAACGGCGCCACGGTATTTCAGGTGAATGAGATGCCCACCGGCAAGACGTTCACTTATGCGGAAGATGATTTAAATGATATGGCCGGGAATCCCTATATTTTCGATTATGAATATGAGAATTATCATGGGGTCGTAGGAAACGGAACTCGCATGATCGCTGTCTATATCGGAAAAGCTCACATCCTGCTGCCGGCAGACGGTCAGTCCTATGTGATCTACGGAGCCTCTTATGCAGGCGGGGAGTTCACGATCGATCTCGGTAAATCCATTAAGCTTCCGACACCTTTGATGCTTATGATCCCCCGTGAGAATCCTCGTAAGATAAGTCCCTCTGAGAGCGAGGCGGTCAAAGCGGCTTTCGATAAATATTGTAAGTTCAAGGCTTCAAAGGCCGTCGGTTATGTGGCTCTTTGTCTTTTGTGGATAATCCTGGTGGGACTTATCGTAATCTTTGTGGGAGCGTCGCGTGATGAGCCGGATCTGATCTTTAAGATCACGGTCATAAGCGGACCGATAGTCATGATCGCGGGAAGTGTCAGTTCCATTATTTTCCTTAATCGCAGATTTAAGCAGCTTTACAGGAGATTTCACTATATGCAGCCTGCGATGATGGTAGGATTCGAGAGACCTATCAATGCCGGCACTGCGACCATCGGATACTATCTGTGGGAAAATGACATGCCGGTCTATCATCATCACATTGTAGGTTATGGTGTTATCGCGATGGATAACAATGTTACATACGGGGATCTTATCTATATTTTGACCCCTGACAACGTAAAAAGATCAGATGCAAGATTCAGAGGCGGCTTTGCCGTGCTGGAGAAGAATATAACAAGTAAACAGGAGGAATAATAAATGTATCCCGGAGCTATTGAAGGTCTGATTGCAGGCGCAGTTATCTGCGGAGTTATCACTGTCGTAATGGTTAAGGTAAACAAGAAAGACAAGATCAAGACTGATGAGGTGCTTAACAGCTATCCGCAGGAGATCACAAATTCTTTAAGGAATGTGTCCTTCACTCCCGCTGAGGGTAAGGATATGTATATGTCAAAAGGCCTGGTAATCGGAGTTACACCCAAGAATGAGAGCAAGTCCAAGGTTAGTTTGATGTTCTATGCCCCTGAGCATGAGGACTACTATACAAAGGATGTTACCATGTCTAACGCCGATATTCAGGCTAAGGGAATTGCTCCTCAGACTTTTGTGGATACTCTCATGAAGTATGACAAGGAGATGCATTTCTTCTATTTCAAGAAGATAGTTTGATTTTTGTAGTGAAAAATCCCCTTCCTTTAGTGTATTATGGACACGTTATGTTTAAAGGAGGGGGACTATGCTATACAGTTCTTTGAGTTTCCTGGGAAGTCTTGCTGACTTCAACGCCAAAGTCAACGATATCGTCTGGGTCAAGATCGGTATCTGGCTGCTTCTGGCTACGGGAATATTGTTGACAGTCATTACAAGATTTTTCCAGGTGACGCATATCGGTCACTGGTTCAAGAAGACTATAGGAAGCCTTTTCGATAAGAAAGTTATCGGTCACACCGGTGAGAAGGCTTCGATCTCACAGTTTCAGGCATTGTGCACGGCGCTGGCTGCAACAGTCGGTGTCGGTAACATTGCCGGCGTATCAGCTGCTATCGTAAGCGGAGGCCCGGGTGCGGTCTTCTGGATGTGGATAGCAGCTTTTTTCGGTATGATGACGAATTATTCCGAAAATATCCTGGGCATATACTTCCGTCGTAAAAACAGCGAAGGCGAGTGGTCCGGCGGCGCAATGTACTACCTGCAGGACGGACTCGGCGGCTATCCGCACATGAAGCATGTCGGTAAGGTCCTGGCTGTTATCTTCGCCATCTGCGCTACATTGGCATCCTTCGGTATCGGTAACATGGGCCAGGTCAACAAGATCGTCCTCAATTTCACCAGCGCATTTAAGATCGACGCTTTAAGTGATCAGGAACTCTACTCCGATGTTAACCTCTACATGGTGATCGTCGGCGCAGTCGTTCTGGTCATGGTCGGGATCGTAGTTATCGGAGGCCTTCAGAGAATTGCTGTGGTTGCCGAAAAGATCGTTCCCTTTATGGTCGTTGCTTTTGTCGCTGGCTCATTGGTCATCATCTTCGGTAATTTTACTCATATCGGCACTGCTTTTAAGTCGATTTTCACTATGGCTTTCAGCAAACAGGCTGCATGGGGCGGTGCCGGCGGTGTAGCCGTAAAGGAGATCGTAACTCTCGGTTGTAAAAGAGGCATCTTCTCCAACGAGGCCGGTCTGGGTTCATCCGTTATGGTTCATTCCAACTCCAATGTAAGAGAGCCCGTAAAGCAGGGACTTTGGGGTATCTTCGAGGTCTTTGCCGACACCATCGTTGTCTGCACAATGACCGCCATGGTTATACTGACTTCAGGCGTTATCAACCTTGAGACAGGCGCTCATGATGCAGTCGACGACGCTACCCTTGTATCCGAGGCATTCAATACTGTCTTCAAGGTGGGTAATATCAATGTCGGAAGCGGCTTCATTGCAATTGCGATATTTGTATTCGCGTTCACGACGATCCTGGGCTGGTCTCATTATGGAACCAAAGCAGTCGAGTATCTGTCAGGCTCAAAGGCGCCGATAGTCACCAAGATATACAAAGTCATTTTTGTTCTCATGATCATGTCCGGTGCCCTTATGACATCGTCCATCGCTTGGGATATCTCCGATACCTTTAACGGAATGATGATGATCCCCAACCTTATCGGTGTTCTGGCTTTGAGTCCGCTGGTTATTAAACTTACTGACAACTATGTTCAGAGAAGGATCCACGGCAAGAAGATCGAGCCCATGCTCTCGCATTTCCCCGAGATCCAGGAGGAGAATGCCAAGGTTATCGAGGAGACGGGAGAGGAGTAGTTCGCTCGTATCTTCCGCGGAATATACGAACAGTCCTCGTCGCCGCGGAGCGGCTCCTGCGGAACTAATTCCGCGGAAGATACTCGCTCTGTGAAGATGTAGCCGAGAGATGGTGCGATAAGAGAAGCTGCTTAAAGAAGCACGCCGAGAGGCGGTGCGGGCGGCAAGCCGCGGAATGTACGAACAGTCCTCGTCGCCGCGGAGCGGCTCCTGCGGAACTAATTCCGCGGAAGATACTAGCTCTGAGAAAAGAAAGCGACACCGGGCCATCATCAAGGCCGGTGCCGCTTTTTGCATTGTCCTCGCAGTCCCCCCAGATATCGACAGAATATCAAAGAATTGTTATAATTTGTTGAATAAAGTGCCAATCGGCACATGGAGGGATCAGAATGAAATATCGCAGATTATTGGCAGTTATACTTGCGACAGTAGCCCTTGGTATGGGGATCGCAGCATGTTCCAAGGATTCAGATGACGATACAGAGAAGACAGAGGCGCCGGCCCAAGAGACCGAAGAAGTTGCTGACACAGAGAGTGCAGGCGGCAGCCTCGCTTATGAGGATCTTTATTGCACACTGAATGGTGTGGATGTGTATATCGGAATGCCCTTTGCGGAAGTAAAGGATCAGCTCGGCGACGAGATCAAGCCCGAGGAGAGGGTGGAGCCTTGTACCGGCGATTGCGAGTATCTTTGCATCATCCACACTTATGACGGATTCGAGATCACCGAGAACTATGACGGACTGGTCAGCACCATTAGCGTCAATACGATGAACACGGGTATCGGTAACGGTAAGTTCCAGAATTCTTTCGATTATGGGGCCCCGATCCAGTCCATCATTGACAGATTCGGCGAGCCTTGGGATCAGGGCGAAGGCTATCTCCAGTACTCGGTCGGCAACGCTATGCTTATGTTTAACAGCGACGACAACGTGACGATCACGACTATCTCGGTCTGGGATATGACTCTCGGCTGCTGACAGGTCTATGAATAAACGTATATCGGCAATTGCGCTTTTGACCGCGTCGGCATTTCTGATGTCGGCGTGTTCATCATCGAGAACAACTTCCACCGACGCTCCGCAGACGGACTCAGAGGCGCAGGAGACCGAAGGAAGCGACGGCTCGGACAGCAGTGACGGATCCGACGTAAGCGACGCTGCTTCTGACACCGGCACTACAGAGACCACGGCTGCGCCCGAGAACAGTTACAGGGCTTTCGCTTCGGACGACAGCAGCTTCTCGCTGATCGCCGACGGTTGCGCGACACCTGTCAGAAGTCAGGGCACGGGAGCCTGCTTCGCGAATGCGGCGGCGACTGCCATGGAGTCTAGCTGCTTAAGACTCACCGGCGAAGAGATAACGGTCGACGCTGATACTCTGGTCTGGGAGTCGTACGGCACACAAGGCGACGAGGATCCTACACGCGAAGGAATGCACTATACGACCGTGCCCGTGTTCGACATGGGCACATGGGGAATGCTACCGGCGAATGTCGCGGCTAATGGCCTGATCGACGGTATCGTCCTCACATCTTATTGGGATCTGACAGAGCATCCAGTCGAGGAAGCTCAGGAGGTTATGAGGCAGAACGGCGCGCTCGTTATCGGGATCGCCGACGACTCATTCAGAACATATCCGCACGGCGGCTATATGTCACTTAATACCGATTCTGAGAAAGAGGAGCACATGATCGCTCTTGTCGGTTGGGATGACGATTTCCCGGCTGATTACTACAACTTCCCGGCAGAGGAGAACGGAGCCTGGTATGCGCAGAATTCTTTTTCGACGTCCTGGGGCAACAACGGCTTCATGTGGGTATCCTATGAGATCTGGAAGGCAGAGATGTATTCGCTTCGTGTCAGTCCGTATTATACACATGTCGAGTCCTACGACAGCGGCTGGACCGAGTCGATAGCCACGGGCAATGCGACCACGACCGCCAATGTCTTTTACTACTCCGGAACGATCGGCGCAGTCGGCACCTTCCTCCTGGAAGAAGGCGAGAACCTTCATCTTGATATCTACGACGGACGTTTCGGCGAGCTTCTCTATTCGCAGGATGCGAGCTTCATCTATAAAGGCTATGACACGATCGTTCTTGACGAGCCGGTCACAGTCGATGGAGAGTTTACCGTATCGATAACCTACGACGCGCCAGCTCCTGTCGACGGCGAGACTCATGATCTGGAGAACTACGCCTATATATTGGTCATCTCCGAGCCCGGTCAGTCATACGTCCTTTTGGACGGCGAGTGGTACGACCTGACGGAAGAGACGACGAGCGAACTGTTGGGGACGGATTTTGTGGCTAATAATGCATGTATAAAAGTGCTTTTCGAGGAGTGATATGAGAAACAGATTCAGAGGTTATTCACCTGAGGGGGTCAGAGCCTGCATACACATGATGCTGATCGTCGTGCTCTTTGTCTGCATCGGTATGCGTTCGTGCGCTCACAGCCACGAGCCCGGCTGCTTTTTCGAATATGAAGCGAAGATCCCGGCATCGATCGCCTCCGCGGACGGTATCGATTTTATCGAGAACAACGGCTGGACACCCAAGGCAACTCCCGGAACATCTGTCTACATCATCAGTGTCCCGAACTCCTCCGCATCGACCTGTACCATCATCCTTGACAGTTTCGATCCGCTTAGCCGAAGCTATGCATCGAATGTCCCGCTCTCGAGCCTGAACTATGTGGAGACGAACCTCGGATCCGTCACATCCTCCGGCAATTTCAGCGTCGTCGTGTATAACGAATCCTCTGATCACAATGCTCTTGAGATCGCGCTCGATGTCGTCATAGTTGTTATTGCCATGTACCTGCTCGGTCTCCTATCCCGCTACATCGTGCGGACTTTGTGGAACGGCAGGTGAAGGCGCTTTGTGGAACTGGGAGCTTTTAAGCAGAGAATAGTGTAACATGCTATAATCCGAGTAAGGGGGATTTAAGTCATGAAGAAGATCGTCTCATTATTGCTTTCGATAATAATCGTATTCTCTGTGTTTGTAATGCCGGCGTCGGCCGCGAGCGACAAACAGGATGTCGGCGACTTTGTTACAAGACTCTATGATATTTGCTTAGACAGGCAGCCGGATCCGGCAGGATTCCGTGATTGGACCGAGCAGCTCGAAAACGGGACAAACACAGGCGTAGGATGCGCCTACGGGTTTATCTTTTCACCCGAGTTTCAGAATAAGACCATAAGTAATGATGATTATGTTGAGCTGATGTACAACTGTTTCTTCGGTAGGGCATCTGATCCTGCGGGGAAGGCAGATTGGCTCTCCAAAATGAACTCCGGTATGAGCAGAGAGGAGCTTTTTTGCGGATTTGCTAATTCCGTGGAATTCTTTGAGTTGTGTAGCAGTTATGGGATAATTGCGGGTTTCCATATAGCCGGCAAGGATTATCAGAAGATTGCCAAGATCAATCTGTTTGTTGAGAGGCTTTATAGGATAATCCTTGGGAGGAATTGTGATCAATCAGGAATGGCCGATTGGTCGACAAGGCTGGCAAACAGAGATATAAGCGGTGCGGAGGCTGCCTACGGATTTATCTTTTCGAGTGAGTATAAGAATAAGAACAAGACAGATCGGGATTTTGTGACGGATCTGTATATGGGTTTTCTGGGCAGGGAGCCGGATCAGAGCGGACTTGACAGTTGGCTTGCTTTGATCAGCGGCGGCAGCGATGACCTCGAGATCTTTAATGGTTTCGCAGGATCTCAGGAGTGGATAGGGCTTTGCAGCAGCTACGGGATCGAAGCAGGTGGCAATGTCAGCGGTGAGCGTTATGCGCGTAATTCTGTCAACATGGATGTACCCGGTGATTCGACTGTTCAGGAAGATAATAATGAGGTCGTTGTGGGACCGACAGTTGTTCCTTTTACAAGAGAGGTCACTCATTCTTACAAGAAGATCGCGACTTGTGACGGCATCTCCTTTATGGAGGCGTCCACTTACGAAAGTTATAGCGGATGTACCTATACGGATCTTGAGTCTTGTAGCTACGGGACAGTAGACTCAAACGAGTATTATATGGGCCTTGACCTGATAATATATGTTTCCGGAAAGGTGAATGCTTCGAACTTCTACATCAAGCATAAGGGGGATGAGGGCTTCCGCGATATAGGCGGCGTATCCACCCAGTATATTCCGAATGCCTCTTCCGCCAAAGTGATCGCTTACACACAGTATTATGAAGGGGAAGAGCCTTTCTCGATGGCATATTATTCCGATGAGAGATATCAGTATATGCTCGAAAAGGGTTTTGACAAATACATCACTGTTCACATCGAATTCAGCGAGCCCGGTCTTCAGAAATTCGACCTCTACTATAAGGGCAGTAAGATAAAGACCATTGAATTTAATAACGAGCAGACAGGCCCTCTGATCTATTCTGAGAATGCCAAGGGAATCTTGTCTGATATCTTAAAATATAAGCCGGATATGACCGATCTTGAGGTGTTGAGCGCCGCCGAATATTGGGTGCGCAACCATTCATACAGAGATTACACTTGCTGGGGCTGTCACTCCGTCGCCGCCGTTATGAGACTGCGTGGTTACACCTCTTGGACGATGGCATGTTCTTATTACGAGAACGGGAGCTTATATAATGATTACAGTAATTACTATTCCGTATCATACGCAAATCGCAACGAGAACAGTGCGGGGCATCGTATCTGCATGGTATTGATCGATCCGTCACATTATGTCTTCGTAGAGGTGCAGGGACAGATGGGGCTGGATAAAGGCGAGACGGATTTCTCGACTCCTTGGATCCCATCGGAAGCTTCGCTCAATTCCATTTACACCAAGGTCGGATTCCTCCGTGGCTATGACACAGTTTACGATATGGTTCTGGGAGATTTCGGGGTTGATCTGAAGACATTCGATCCTTACGACTGCAGCACCTGGTATTGAGAATAAGCTGATCCTATGACGCAGCCACCCCCGCCGTCAACAGATTTGCTGTCTGGAGGCCATTTCTGTTGACGCAGCCACCCCCGCCGTCAACAGATTTGCTGTCTGGAGGCCATTTCTGTTGACGCGGTCGCCCTGACCGTCAACAGATTTGCCGTCTGGAGGTCATTTCTGTTGACGCACCCGCCCTGACCGTCAACAGATTTGCTGTCTGAAGGTCATTTCTGTTGACGCGCCACTCTGACCGTCAACAGATTGGAAGTCAGAAGACCATTTCTGTTGACGCGCCTGTCCCCGATTATCAACAGATTTTTCGATCGGAATCGGTTAGAGCCAATATATAAATCCCACATAAAACGTGAAGAAAAAAGTACCAACTGAGGATAAGATGTCTCATTCTCAGTTGCTATATTGAGTTATTTAGATTACTTGCCTATCAGGCTTTGACGCTCCTGTGATGCTCCGCTCTTACTTAGTATGGATATCCTCGAACCTGAGCTTAAGGCTCTTATTGTGATCGACTGCCCAGTCTACTGCCCATTCGGATTCGAAGAGCACGACCGGCTCGTCATCGCGGTCGAGTACCAGCATGGATGTGGATGTCAGTGTCAGATCATGATAGTCAGGCCCGCCCTGTGCGCCGAAGCCTCCGCCGACGTCGCTCTTGACCCAGCGGGCCAGACGGTAGTTAAGGGGAGTCCTGATGATATCAACGCCGTACTCGCTCTTGAGACGGTATTCCAGTACGTCGAACTGCAGGATTCCTACAACGCCCATGATATAGGTCTCCGTACCGATGTCAGGCTGCTTGTAGAGCTGAACGGCACCTTCCTGTGAGAGCTGTTCGATGCCCTTCAGGAACTGCTTGCGCTTCATGGAGTCTTTGGGCTGTACCTTTGCAAAATTCTCGGGAGGGAAGACCGGGATCGGGTCGAATTCGAATTTCCTTGAAGATGAGATCAGGGTGTCGCCGATCCTGAAGTGACCGGGGTCGAAAACTCCGATGATGTCGCCGGCGTATGCATCCTCAACGATGTTACGGTCCTGTGCCATGAACTGCTGCGGCTGGGAAAGGGTGATCTTCTTGCCCAGTCGCATATGATTAACGCTCATGTTCTTCTCGTACTTACCTGAGCAGATACGCAGGAAGGCCATTCTGTCGCGGTGGTTGGGATCCATGTTAGCCTGGATCTTAAATATGAAGCCGGAAAACATCTCATCCGTCGGCTCGACGATTCCGATCTCGTCAGAGGCGTGATGAGGCTGAGGCATGGGAGCCGCCTCGAGGAAGTGCTTGAGGAAAGGCTCTACGCCGAAGTTGGTGATGGCGGAACCGAAGAAGACCGGTGTCAGCTGGCCTGCCAATACCTTCTCGATATCATACTCGTCACCTGCCATATCCAATAGCTCGATGTCGTTACGGAGAGTCTCATAGTGGCCTGCGCTCATATGATTCTTAAGTTCCGGGTCATCGATACCGGATGTTGATGCTTTGACCATGCTGGCGCCGTGATCCTGATTCGACGAATCGAAAAGAAGTACTTCGCCGGTGGCTCTCTCGTAAACTCCTTCGAAGTCGCCGTCCGTGCCGATCGGCCAGTTGACGGGAGTGGAGCGGATGCCCAGAACCTTTTCGAGCTCGTCGATAAGATCGAAAGGATTCTTTGCCGCACGGTCCATCTTGTTGATAAAGGTGAATATCGGGATGCCTCTTTTACGGCATACATGGAAAAGCTTGATGGTCTGTGCCTCGACACCCTTGGCACCGTCTAAGAGCATGACTGCGGCATCGGCTGCACAGAGGGTACGGTAGGTATCCTCCGAGAAGTCCTGGTGACCGGGAGTATCAAGAATATTGATGCAATAGCCGTCATAGTTGAACTGCATTACCGAGGATGTAACGGAGATACCTCTCTGTTTCTCGATCTCCATCCAGTCGGATGTGGCGTGACGGGCTGCTTTACGGGCCTTTACGGAGCCGGCCATGTGGATGGCTCCACCGTAGAGAAGAAGCTTCTCCGTCATTGTTGTCTTACCCGCGTCGGGGTGCGAGATTATGGCAAAAGTACGTCTTCTTTTGATTTCTTCCTCAGTAGAATAATTCATTATTGCACCTTCATATAGTATAATAAGCGAGGACTTGTGTCCTTAAAACTAAAACATTATATCAGTTTGTTGCCGACTCGCAAAGATAGCAAAACGCCTGAGGGGGCGCTACAGGCTACGGCATAACTGATAACAGGAGGCGTAAGCTATGAGACGCGGCGGTGGAGTATTGATGCACATTGCATCGTTGCCGGGACCTTTCGGCATTGGAGTTTTTGGGGAAGAGGCGGTTGCCTTCAGCCGGCAACTCCAGAAACAGGGAATGAAATATTGGCAGGTATTGCCTTTTTCCTACCCGGGAATGGGGGATTCGCCGTATCAGAGCTTCTCGGCTTTTGCAGGCAACTGGCTATTTATCGATCCGAGAAGACTCATGAAGGCAGGACTTCTGACTGCAGAAGAGGTTGTTGCCAACGAGTTTAATGCCAATAAGTGGAGGATCGATTATGATTTCCTTCGCGTCGAGAGAGTGAAGATGTTAAGACTTGCCTTCTCGAGAGCGGGGGATGATATCATGCAGAAGACAGCTGAATTCGTAGCTGCCAATAAGTGGGCGGACGATGTTGCCCTCTATCAGGCGATAAAGGACGATAATGATCAGAAAGCCTGGTGGCAGTGGGAAGATGAAGCGCTTAAGAACTATGAAGCTAAGGCGCTGGAAGCGGTTAGAGGCACGGAGAACTATAATTATCACGCTTTCGTTCAGTATATCTTCAGCAGCCAGTGGCAGGAGATCAAGAAGCAGATCAATGATAACGGTATTCAGATCATAGGAGATATGCCGATCTATGTTTCCGGAGATTCAGCCGATGTATGGGCTGACAAGGAGATGTTCAAGATGTCTTCGCCTAAGCAGCTCAAAGAGGATCCCGACCGGATCTTCTCCTGTGTGGCAGGCGTTCCCCCGGACTATTTCTCCGAAGACGGGCAGCTCTGGGGCAATCCTATCTATGATTGGGAAAAGCACAAGAAATCCGGTTTTGAATGGTGGATGAGAAGGATCGAGGAGAATTACAAACTCTACGACATTGTCCGCATCGATCATTTCAGAGCTTTCAGTTCTTACTGGGAAGTTCCCTCCGATGCCAAGACCGCCAAGGAAGGCAAGTGGGTCAAAGGCCCGGGTATGGCTTTTTTCGAAGCGATGGATAAGAAATTCGGTGACAGATCCGGCTTGATAGCCGAGGACTTGGGGGAGATGACTCCTGATCTGGTGGAATTCATGAAGGAGTGCGGCATGCCCGGAATGAAGGTTATGCAGTTCGCATTTAATCCCGGTGATGACAGTTCATACCTGCCCCATAACTATCCGGCTAACTGCGTTGCTTATACGGGTACACACGACAACAATACCATGTTGGGCTGGCTATGGGAGGCGGCTGAACATGAGCGCAAGGAGTGTCTGGCCTATTGCGGCTTTAAGGGTGATAATTGGGGCGACGGCGGATCTCACAGCGCCTCACTTCGTGCCATAATCAGAACGCTGTGGATGAGCCATGCAGATTGCGTTATCATACCTATTCAGGATATGTTGGGCTATGGCGGTGATACGAGGATCAACATCCCCGGTACTCCATCCGGCAACTGGGTCGTCAGGTTCTCCAAGGAGGATTTGGACAGCATTGATAACGATTGGTATAAGGAGCTTAACCGACTTTACAGAAGGTAATCTATAAGAGCGACACGAATAATGGAAAGATATATTTTGACAGTTGATCAGGGCACGACCTCCACCAAGGCCTTCCTGCTTAATCAGAAGGGAGAATTGACGGCATCGGTTCCGGTGCCTATCGAGCAGCACTATCCGCAGCCCGGCTATGTCGAGCATGATGCCGAAGAGATCTATATCTCCGTACTTAGAGCTGCCGCCGATCTCCTTATCAGATTCCCCGATGTCGAGATCGATTCCCTGGCGATCACTAATCAGCGTGAGACTACGGTTGCCATGGAAAAGGACGGCGGCAAACCTGTCTGCAAGGCTATCGTTTGGCAGTGCAGAAGAACATCCGACATTTGCAGACGCGAAGAATATAAGGCAAAGGAAGCATATATCACGAGTAAGACCGGGCTTAAGCTGGATCCTTATTTCTCCGCCACCAAGATGCGCTGGATCATCGAAAATATTCCGGGCGCTCAGAAGGCAGTCAAATCGGGCGAACTGCTTTTCGCTACTATAGATGCATTTCTTGTATACAGGATTACTCACGGCGAGGTCTTTGCCAGTGATTATTCTAATTGTTCGAGGACGATGCTTTTTGATATCAATGAGCTTGATTATGATGATGAGCTTCTGGCGCTGTGGGATATACCTCGCTCGGCACTTGCCGAGCCGAAGCCCTCCTGCGCAGATTACGGAGCAGTCGACCTGAGGGAAGACGAGCTTTCTGCTCTGGGATTAAGGGAAGAAGAGATCAGGGCGCTTAAGAGACTGAATGGCATTAAGATCTGCGGCATAGCAGGTGATCAGGCGGCTGCGTTATTCGGCCAGAACTGCTTTGAAGCGGGAGATACCAAGACCACCTACGGAACAGGCTGTTTTACGCTCATGAATGTAGGTGATAAGCCGGTTATTTCCGATAAGGGTCTTCTTTGTTCTGCGGCATGGTCGATCGGCGGCAAGACAATATATGCTCTCGAGGGCAGTGTCTTTCAGGGCGGTTCCGTAATAAGCTGGCTTAAAGACGAGCTTTGTATGATCGGGAAGCCGTCTGATTGCGATCCTATCTGCCGTTCTATAGAAGATAATGGAGGAGTATATCTGGTGCCTGCATTTACCGGGCTGGGAGCACCCTACTGGGATCCTGAGGCGAGGGGTGTTATTACAGGCCTTACCCGGGGCTCGGGACGAGCGCACATTGTAAGAGCTGCAGTCGAGTCTATTGCCTATCAGGTCACGGAATTGGTGGAGCTCATGATGAATGATACAGGCATAACATCAACTCATATGAAGGTGGACGGCGGTGTCTGCGGAAGTGAATTCCTGATGCAGCTTCAAGCAGACCTTCTGGGAGTCAAGATCACCAGAGCAAGATCCGATGAGATGACCGCCCTGGGTGTCGGAATGCTGGCCGGTTTAGCGAGCGGATATTACAAGGATCAGGATGAGATAAAAGGGCTTTATTCGGCGAAGATAACATATAATCCCATCAAGTCCGATTCGGAGGTCAGACCTCAGCTGGAAGCGTATAAACAGGCTGTTAATGCGGCTTTGAGGAATGGAGGCGCCGGCAGATGACAGCTATATTTAAGGTGTTTATCCAGATGATCGTAACTCTCTTCATGGGAGTTATCTTGAGAAGATCCAGGATCCTCGATGAGAGGACAACGATGAAATTATCCGAGATGCTGCTTAAGGCGATCCTGCCATTTACCATAATCGCGTCGAGTCAGTATCCTTTGACAGAGGAATTCAGGTTATCGATCGGCATGGTGGCCGCTTTTGCTGCGGTATATTATCTTTTATCGCTCCTGATAATAAGGCAGATCACCTTGCATTCGCCTCTGCCTGACGATGACAAGAAAGTCTTCCTGACTACATCTGTTTTTGCCAATACCGGATTTCTGGGATTTCCCTTAATGAAGGCGATGCTCCCTGAGAGAGGACTTCTCCTGGCTGCAGTCTACAATCTGGCATTTAATGTCTTCTTCTATACCTATGCTGCTAATCTCCTGTCAGGTAAGCATAGCCGTAAGAGCAAGGTGGAGCAGTTCAAGGACATCATGCTAAACCCCGTGTCTTTAGCATCCGTGGCGGCAGTGGCGCTCTTCGTATCGCCCTTCCGTTTCCCCCCCTTCGCACTTGAAACGATCAATCTGGTTGGCGGCATGATGGTACCAATGTCCATGATGATCCTGGGCTCAACACTTGCAGCGATCAATCTGCGTAATCTGTTTAATGATCTGACTGCCTATCTGGCAGCAAGTGTCAGGATGGTCATACTGCCTTTTATTACTTTGGCTATCGTACTTCTGGCGGGGAAGATCATCGATATCCCCTCTTCTGCGGCCACCACGATCGTCATAATGACCGCTCTGCCTGCGGGTACCATGAATGTTATCTATGCAGAGAGATATAACTGCTCTCCGAGATTCTGCGCAAGGATCGTTATGCTCACGCTTATAATAGCTTTGGTTACACTCCCGGCTATGACGGAAGTGTGCCTATATTTCTTCGGGTAGGTGAAGTTTAATGGATGATGTGGCTTTTCTTGATTCTCCGATCTCAAATCCGGAGATTGTCAAATTGATGAAACGCGTGCGTGAGAAGCAGTCGAGCGAGAACATGATCGCTCTTCTCAAGGCATCAGCTGAGGCTGATTTTGTTGTGCCTGTAAGCGTCACTAACGGCAGATACGGTTTCCATGCCGTAAAAGACAAGAAAGACAGGAAATTTCTGGTTGCTTATACCGACAGCATCAGATTCGAGACTGCCCAAGTCGAGCGGGGCGATTATTTTAAGGCTATAAAAGCTTCGTTTGCTGACCTTATGGAGACGGTCATGACGCCCAAGATGCAGCTGGACGGCTTCATATTGAACCCGGGTGGTGGGGAAGTGCTTTTCGGTAAGGAAATGCTCAGTATGATCTATAAGCAGATGAAGGGAGAGAATGATGGATCCGAAGAGGTGGGTTCAAAGGGCATGAGAATAGGTGATTCGGATAAGTTCCCTCCAAAATTCTCCGAGATGATGACTGAGTTCTCAAGGCAGGATGGTCGTATTAAGCGAGTTTGTGTCAAGCTGGCAGAGATGATGGGAAGCGGCGACCTTAACTGGCTCCTGATAATCGAATCCGACAGTGAAGGTGAAGAGCGTAAATATCTATACGAGACTTTTGGCAGATTTATGAGAAGTTACGCCGACGGGCTCGGAGTTATGTGCGTTGATATCAATGATGACCTGGTAAAAGACAATGTCAAAGACCTCAAGACTTTCTGGGAACGGGTATAAGGGAGGAATTTGATGGAACGTAACAAGTCCGGTCTTTTTCTGGTGCTGATCGTTTTTATACTTATGTTCGTGGGCTTCCTTTGGCTTTTTACGGACAGGATGGCGGGCGAGAGCATATCTCGAAGAAACAGCGAAGGATTCGACAATCTGATCTCCAAAGCGGAAGATTATGATATGCACATCTACTGGATAGGTCAGGCTCCGGAAGGCCTTGAACGCCTCGGCGAGAAGCTTTCCGTCGTATCGCCCTCTTCTGTCTCCGCTGACACTATGCCGATCCCCTGGAGCGACCTGCACTTTACCCGTTATAACGAGGACGGTGCCGTGATCGAAGAGATCGAGCCAAGAGACTATGCACAGTACATGCTCATCGTGGTCGCTGACGGAGCTGATCTGACTGATGAGCAATACGAGGTGATAAGAAGCTGTGCTGTTGATAACCGGGTTCCCGTTCTCCTCTTCGGCGACAGCATCTCACCATTCAGGGAGACGATGCTTCTTGCCCCCGGGCGCTATGAAGCGAACGACACTCTTCTTTATACTTACCAAAGAGGCGTCAGCAGTTCTCCCTTGAACTTAAGAGAAGACGACGGAAAATTGCCTGAAAACTATATGGCATCAGAGATATTGAAGTTCAGCTATGAGCTTTTCGATACGGAGGTGGCCTGATGGCCGTAAATGAACAGAAGATAAAGATCCTGCTGGACAGATTTGACGAGTTGACTGCATCCATGGCTGATCCTGCCGTGGCATCGGATGTCGCGCGCTATTCCAAGATGAGCAGGGAGTTGGGAGAATTGTCTTCCAAGGTCGAGGTCATCAATCGATATAAGGCAGCCTGCGAAGAAGAGAAAGAGGCTTTGGAGATATTGGATTCTGATGATGCCGAGATGCATGAGCTGGCGAGGGAGCAACTCTCGGAGGCCCAGCATCACAAGGCTAATATCGAGATCGAGCTGATGGAGATATTGGCTGAGCGTGATCCACGGGATGACAAGTCGGTCATCGTGGAGATCCGTGCGGGAGCAGGCGGAGAAGAGGCGGCTCTGTTCGCGGCGACACTGCTTAAGATGTATCGCGGATACGCGGCACTCAAGGGCTTTACGGTGGATGTTTTCGATTATAATGATACGGAACTCGGGGGCTATAAGGAGCTGATGTTTACCGTGGAAGGTCACAGAGCATATAGCAGATTTAAGTTCGAAAGCGGTGTTCACCGTGTTCAGAGAGTGCCCGTGACGGAGTCGGGCGGCCGTGTTCACACTTCCACAGTTACCGTAGCAGTTATCCCCCAGGCGGATCCGGAGGAAGTTACCATCGATCCAAAGGATCTCAGGATCGATACTTACCGCGCTTCAGGAGCCGGCGGTCAGCATATCAACAGAACAGATTCGGCTATAAGGATCACACACATCCCCACGGGCCTTGTTGTGCAGTGCCAGGACGAGAGATCCCAGTACAAGAACAAGGATCGCGCCATGGAAGTTCTTAAGAGCCGGCTGGTGGAGATGACCAGATCTCGCGAAAAGGCTGAGGAGGATGCGACCAGAAGGAGCCAGGTAGGAACGGGTGATCGATCCGAGAGGATTAGGACATATAACTATCATCAGGGAAGGGTTACGGATCATAGGATCGGCCTGACTCTTTACCGCCTGGAGGAGATACTGGCAGGCGACTTGGACGAGATAATAGATGCGTTGACTGTCGCGGAAGCGGCGGAAAAGCAGGCGCAGGAGGAATAATAAATGAACAGAGAACGTAAATATGACAAGACACTTCTGATAGATCGCTGCGATAAGGATGGTATCGCGGATGCCGCGAAGCATCTGAGAGAAGGCGAGGTCGTGGCATTCCCGACGGAGACTGTGTACGGACTGGGAGCGAACGCGCTTAACGCTGATGCGGTGGAGAAGATCTATGAGGCTAAAGGCCGTCCCGGTGATAATCCCTTGATCGTGCATATTTACGACAAAACTCAGATCGAAGAGATAGCTTCGGAGGTTACACCTCTCGCTCAAAGACTGATGGATGCTTTTATGCCCGGTCCCATAACTGTTATCATGAAGAAGAAGGACTGCATTCCCGATAAAGTTACGGCAGGTCTTGATACTGTAGGTGTCAGGATGCCGTCTGACCCCACGGCTCACACATTCCTCGAAGCGTGTGCCTGCCCTGTGGCGGCACCGTCGGCCAACCTCTCCGGCAGCCCTTCGCCGACTATGGCTTCTCATGTAATGAATGATATGAACGGTTATATCTATGCTGTGGTAGACGGCGGCGACAGTAATTACGGTCTGGAATCCACAGTAGTTGATGCCACCGGCAGTGAGCCTGTTATCCTGCGCCCGGGCGCCGTAACTAAAGAAGATATAGATGCTTTGTTGTCAGCTGATACAGCCTATGCCGGAAGCCTTAAGGCAGGGGATGTTCCGCCGGCTCCGGGAATGAAATACCGTCATTATGCTCCGGGAGCGGAGGTTAGGATAATGATGACCCCCGAGAGCGCTTCCCGTATAACCGAGATCGATGAAGAGACCGAGTTTAAGAGCTTGCCCGAAGAGGAGAAACAGGCGCTTTTTGATACGGCTGCGCCTTATATCAAGGATGTTCACGATATCCTTGCATCTAACCCTCTTGCCCGTGTAGGGATCTATGCCGGATCTGAAGTGAAGACTATGATAGCCAAGCTTGATGATAAGCTGACGGCATCACATGTGCATTTCTATTGCTATGGCAAGGCAGGAGATGTGGAAGCGGCGTCTCATGGGCTTTTCGCCGGGCTGAGACATCTTGATCTTCAAGCTGTTGATTATATCCTGGCGGCAGGCTTCTCCGATAACGGTATCGGTAAAGCTTATATGAATCGCTTGTCTAAGGCGGCAGGCAAAAAGGGAGAGATCAGTCCTGATATGCCGCAGAAATCTGACAGTCATATCTCTCGTGAAGGCGAACTGTCTTATGATGCTTTCGAAAATGTGTTCACGGCTTCAGTTCTTTTCGTAAGTGAGGAGAATAGGGCTCTGTCCTGCGCATGTGAGGCGATCATGACATCTCTTCTTCGTAAGAACGCGCCCTTCTGCGCTGAAGGCGATACTTCTATCGGAGCGGAGCTCTACTGTGAATCGGCAGGGCTTTATGCCATTGACGGTGAAGGACCGGACAAACAGATGGTTAAGGCCCTGAAAGAGTGCTGTGACATTAATGCGGCTCACCACCTGGCAGTCAGAGCGACGCCTTCCGTATATAACAATAATGACCTGATAATTGCCATGCATGACGAGCAGGCATATGAGATCGTTAAGGCCTTCCCGGATATTGCAGATCGTGTGTTCTCCATATCTACATATGCAGCCTCAAAGGGGCTGGTATTTAAGAACGATTCCGGCAAGGTGCTGTCTGTCTCGATCCCCGATCCCAAGGGCGAGAACTACGAGACATATTGCCACACAGCCAAGGCTCTTAAAGCCTGGCTTGAGATACTGTTGCCCTATATCGTGAAGGATCTGGGAGCCGAGAAAGTATAAGCGGCGGATAGTGTAAATTTCTGTCAAAAGGCGTATAATTATCCTCGAAAACATTTTCGCTAATGGGGGGGATATCTATATGAGATGTAAGAAGATCGTGTCACTCCTGCTGACATGTGCTATCGCTGTGTCGGTATCGTCTTTGATCGCAGCAAAGCCTGCCGATGCGGCGGGTAACAGCGTCGCGATAAACGAGAAGAATTTCCCGGATATTCGTTTTAGACAGTATGTAGAGACGTATATCGACAGCAATGAAGACGGTTCTCTGTCGCAGGCGGAGATCGATGCTGTTACAGAGATCGATCTCTGGGCTTTTAAGTACAATTATGCACATTTTACCACCAAACAGGTGGATGTTCTTGATCTCACCGGAATAGAGTATTTTGCAGATCTCGAGATCCTGATCATGAACAGTTCTTATGGAAGCACATCCCTCGATCTGACCAAGAATAAGAAACTGGTAGAGATCAGATGCAATGAGACTCCGATCGAGTCGATCAATATAAAGGGACTGAAGGATCTTGAAGTCCTTGTAGCCTATAAGACAGATCTTAAATCTCTTGATGTTTCTACGAATATCAATCTCAGAGCACTTGAATGTCAGGAGACATACATCACAAAACTGGATCTGCGGAACAACCCGGCTCTGTCAGGTGAGTATGCCGGCGGATCCTACTCGAACCACAGGGCACTCAGAGCAGATCTCGATGGTGATTACGATGAGTTCACACGCAGTACCGGCATCGGTGCGTATTATTCCTACTACGGGATCAACAAACTGGAAACAGGCAATGATTATTATTACGACTTCTTCAGTTCTGTCTGGAATGACGGCGTTCAGGTACAGTACTGCAAGGCAGCTGATCTTAATTCGCTTCTGGCAAGAACATCAGGTCTTAAGTATGTCTACTATAGCGGAGACGGATCGACCTCGATAAGCACACTCAGCAATCTTGCCGGTGTTACCTTCCTCTATCTCTTTAATGTAGGCAGTCCGACGATATATATCAGTGATAACAGTATCCTTAAGGCTGCATATCAAAATGATATAACGGATTACCCCTATGCTGATCATCATGCATACGTTAATTGGCAAGGTGAGGAGTATAAGAGCGATATAAAGGGTTACATGTATCTCTCGCTGGATGCTAATGTTATTACATCCTCATCTGCTCCGGCTCCGATACCTGCAACATCCGATGAGCCCGGTGTTGCCGGATTTGTTGAGAGACTTTACAGTGTGGCACTCGGACGTGCATCTGATCCTAATGGTAAGGCCGACTGGGTAAATCGTGTCCGTTCCGAAGGATATACCGGAGCTGACCTCGCCAGAGGATTCCTGTATTCTGACGAGTTTCTTGGTAAGAATATGAGCAATTCCGAATTCCTGGATATCCTCTATGCCACGTTCTTCAACCGCACTGCAGACGAAGGCGGTAAGACTAACTGGCTGAATCTTATGAATCAGGGATGGAGTAAGAAGCAGGTCATTGATGGCTTCATCAATTCCATCGAGTGGGCTAATCTTTGTTTGACTTACGGAATAGCATCCGGAACGACGGCTCAGCCGAATATCACGATCGCACCTTCTGATGACATTATCAATTTTGCAACAAGGCTTTACACAACATGTCTCGGACGTGATGCGGATCCTAACGGATTAAACGACTGGGCAACGCAGTTGGCCAATATGAAGATCTCAGGTTCAGATGCAGCTCACGGATTCTTCTTCTCTTCCGAGTTCCTGAATGCAGGACACTCGGATGCCGAGTATGTTAAGAGACTCTATCGCACCTTCATGGGGCGTGAGTATGATCAGGGTGGCTTCGACAACTGGATGAACCTGTTGGCATCCGGCGCATCGAGGGAAGAAGTCTTCCGGGGCTTCGCGGGATCTGCCGAGTGGGCAGGGATCTGTGCCGAGTACGGAATACTGAAGTGAACAAAAACAAATGAACATAAAGACCCGGGGGAAAGAGAAGTACCCCGGGTCTTTTGAGTCATACAATACTATATTACGTGAATCTTTTGCACTTAACTTCAATGTGTTGACGGTCAAGCTGAAACAGCAAAAAGTACCACGGAAACGATATAATTGAGCATAATCTGTGATATTGAGGATTCATATAGCTAACGATCGAAGTATTTGTAGCGAAAAGATCTTGGTATACAAAAACAAATGTTCTTGATAAATGCTTATGACGGGTGTAGAATTATTTCGTAAGATTTTAGTGATGACGCGAACTTGAAGTATTTAGTGGAACAATAGGTTAATTGAAGTAGCTGAGCCCCTTGGACTCTTGACTTATGGGCTCTTGCTGTGGTATCCTCTCCTTTGCTGTCAAAGACAGCTATCCTTGCCCGATAGAGATTATCGGGCCGTAAAGACCAAGAGGAGGTGAATACAATGGCTAACAAGTATCAGCTGGTAGTTGTTCTCAGTGCCGCAGAAGGCGAGGAGAATGCTAACGCTCTCATCGAGCAGATTAAGGCTAAGGTTGAGTCCGGAGCTACAATCGATGTATTGGATAATCTGGGTATGAAGAAGCTTGCTTACGAGATCAATGATCAGAAGGAAGCTATCTACGTTAAGATTAACTATACTGCCGAGAGCGATTTCCCTAAGGAAATTGAGAGAGTACTGAAGATTACCGATGGTGTTCTGCGTTACCTGACAGTTCGCGTGGACGAGTAATCGTACCGAACGGAGGAGAACATGAACAAGGTAATTTTGGTAGGAAGATTGACAAAAGATCCGGAAGTGAAGAACACTTCACAGAATGTCCCGTTTTGCAACTTTACGATCGCTGTAGATCGCAGATTTAAGGATCAGAGCGGACAGAGACAGGCGGATTTCATCAATTGCGTAGCATGGCGTCAGACGGCGACCTTCATTAATTCCTACTTCCACAAGGGTTCCAAGATCGGAATCGTCGGAAGCATTCAGTCAAGAAGCTATGAAGATCAGTCCGGACAGCGTCGTTATGTAACAGAGGTCCTGGTAGAGGATGCCGAGTTTGTTGAGTCGGCAAACGCTAAGCAGGGCGGCGCACAGGTCGCAGGCTCCACTACAGGAGCAGCTCCCGTAGCTCCCGCGCCCGCACAGGGATCCGTTGCTGCAAGTGCACCTACAGCACCCAAGACAGCTATTGCACCCGATATGGATGATGATGTCTTCGGATCAGACGGAAGCGTAGAGCTTCCTTTCGAGTTCTAATTTAGACAAAGGAGATTAAGGTAATGGCTGAGAATAGAGCACCTAAGGCCGGACGTGAGTTTTCCGGTAATATGAGATCCAGACGTTCCCGCAGGAAGGCTTGTGCTTTCTGCACAGAGAAGGTCCAGGAGATCGACTTTATGGATACAACTCGTCTTTCCAAGTTCATTTCTGAGCGTGGCAAGATCCTGCCCAAGAGAATGACAGGCACATGCGCTAAGCACCAGCGTGAGTTGACAACAGCTATCAAGCGCGCTCGTCAGATCGCTCTTCTTCCTTATGTAGCTGACTGATCTTAAGAGATCAAGCTCGTGGAAATATAGCGAAGCGTAGTATATAATTATTGGGCATTCCCTTTGGGGAGTGCCCGATTTTTATATCTGTCGGTAAATGATAAACTACTGCACACGGAGGCAATGATCATATGAAAGTTATTCTTCTTCAGGATGTTAAAGGGTTAGGCAAGGCCAATGATGTCGTTGAGGTCAATGACGGTTACGGCAGGAATTTCCTGCTCAAGAAGAAGTTGGCAAGAGAATCATCCGCAGCTAACCTTAATGATGTAAAGATGAAGAAGGGAGCTGAGGCAGAACTTGCCAAGAGAGCTCTCGAGGCGGCCAATGAGACAGCAGGCAAGCTCGGAGGCAAGAGTTTTGTTGTAAAGGCAAAGGGCGGCGAAGGCGGCAAGCTCTATGGAGCCGTAACTAATGCTGATATCTCTGAGGTCCTTAAGGCTAACGGCTTTGATATCGAGAAGAAGCAGGTAGTCATCAAGGATGCTATTAAGAATGTCGGAACATATGGTGTCAGGATCAAGTTGCATCCCAAGGTATCCTGCGAGATCAATATTGAAGTAGAGGCTCAATAAGAGATGGACAGAGAGTTGTACGATAATCTGGCTGATCCTGCCGTCTCTGCAAGTGCCGTAAGTTCCACACAAGATGTGGAGACAGAGAAGGCATTGTTATCTGTCTGCATGAGGAAGAAGGAAGCTTTGGATACTACGATCAATCGTGGTATAACGAAGGAATCCTTTTCTGATGAGCGGAACAGGCTTATTTTTGAAGCAATCGCAACTCTCTATATAGATAATGGCACAATAGACAGATTTAATATCGTGGATGTGCTGGAGCATAAAGGCAACATGACCAGAGCCGGTGGCACTCAGTATATTTTTTCGGTGGCAGATGCTCCTGCAGTAACCAGTAATCTGGAAAGCTATATCAAGATCGTCAAAGAGAAATGCTCCATGAGAATGCTCATGGCTGCTTTTGATGAGTTTAAGAAGAGTGGCGCTTCGGGTGAGAGTTCAACAAACGATATCATCGATCTGTGTGTCGGCAGGTTAACAGCCATGAGAGAGGCTCCTGAAGGCATCGGATTCGAGGCTTTGCAGGCTATCCTTAAGCGTAACCTTAACGAGATCCACGCCATCATTAACGGTAAAGAGAGGGAGAGTACGGTCCTTACGGGGTTTAGAGGCCTTGATGCTATGCTCGGCGGCTTAAAGCCCGGTTCGCTTAATATCATCGCAGCTCGTCCGGGTATGGGTAAAACATCCCTGGTAATAAATATCGCGACAAATGTCGCTGTTCACAAGAGACATAATGTGGACATCTTCTCTCTTGAGATGTCTAAGGCTGAGATCGGTAACAGGATCCTGGCTTCCAGAGCGGATGTTACATCGAAAGAACTCGCCAGAGCAAAGATCAGCAAAGAGAAGGAAGAGGAGCTGACCAGAGCTTATCGTACGTTGGCGGAACTTCCTATCTATATTGACGATAATTCGGCTGTCAACCCCGTTAAGATGCTTAGTAAATGTAAGGAATTGAAGTCCAGAGGGCAGTTGGGATTGATTATTGTCGACTACCTGCAGCTTATGTCCGGATCAGGTCTCAGTAAGAATGCCAGTAGGCAGGAAGAGGTCGCAAATATCTCAAGGTCACTAAAGATCATGGCTAAGGATCTTCAGGTTCCCATCATCGCGTTGGCCCAGTTGTCTAGAGCTTCCGAGAAACGAAGCTCGGATAGGGCTGACGGCTCAGGAACTCCGTTGCTGTCTGACCTTAGAGATTCCGGTGCCATCGAGCAGGATGCAGATACCGTGCTCTTTATTGACAGAGATTATTACAAGAAGGGTGAAGAGACTCCCGTTCAGGATGCAAGGCTCATCGTGGCTAAGAACAGGCATGGTGAGACAGGTACCGTACATGTTAAATGGTGGGCGGCTAAGACGATGTTCTTCGAAGAGGACCGTAAATATGATCCGGTGGATCCCACGACTACGGGCGCTCAGTCATCTTCTTCGGCATATACAAGGACTGTATCATCTGATGCGTCCGCGTCTGACTATAAATTCGAGGGTGAGCCTGAGCCGCCGCCTTTTGATATGGACCCGAATGCAGTGTCGTCCTATGATGACGATATGCCTATGCCGCAGGCGCCGGATGAGGACTCAGAGTTCGCCAATCCTGACAATGATGACTTTTTCGAGGGGAGTTCCAGCGATTTCCCGGAAGGATTCTAAGTGATGGGGCGGGATATCCTTAGCGCAGTAGCTGAATTCGGACGGGAAAAAGGGCTTTTCGATACGGAGAATATCATCGTCGGATTGTCCGGCGGACCGGATTCCGTAGCGCTTCTTACCATATTGACGGAGCTTGCCGATAAGACAAAAGCTTTCCCGAAGATATATGCGATCCATGTAAATCATAATCTGCGGAAAGAAGCAAAGGATGACGAGGCGCTGGCGCGAAAATGCTGCGAGCGGCTCGGTGTGCCCTGTAAGATCGTGTCAGTGGATGTTAAAGGCTATTCTGCCGAGACGGGAAGGTCAGAGGAAGAGAGCGGACGCATCCTGAGATATAAGGCTTTTGATGATTATTCCCGACAGCTTCTGGGCGATGATTTTGCTGATCGTTCAAGAATCGCAGTGGCGCATCACAAGGGGGATCTTGCAGAGACCATGATGATGAACCTCTTCAGGGGATCAGGCCTTGAGGGACTGGTGTCACCTGCTGCAGTAAACGGAAGGATAATAAGACCACTTCTGGTCTTATCCAAAGAAGAGATAATCGACTTTCTTGACAGTCGCGGCATTGAATATGCGACAGATGCAACTAATCTGATGAGTGACTGTACCCGTAATATCTGGCGTAATGAGCTGCTGCCGGCTATCGACAGGGTCTCGATCAAGCCGGCCATGAAGGCTCTGTCCGACACATATTCGCTTCTGGCAACTGATCTGGATTTCCTGAAGCAGATGACAGATGAAATATATGAGCATATTGTAATCGAAAATACTGTTTCGGACTTTGTCTATGTTCGCTGTGAAGATCTGAGATCCTGCCATAGAGCGGTTGGCGGACGCATTATGAGGCGGATGTGGGAAAAGACTTTCGGAGATCTGGTGGACTTTGAGAGTCTTCATATGGAGACGGTATTTGACTTGATCGGGAGAAGCGGCGCTACTGAGCGCTCTTTGGATCTGGGAAGAGGACGTTGCGCGGTTACCGCTACGGGCTATTTGACCTTCTGTAAAGCGACAGACAGAACGCGGGCCATGTGCGGTGTCGCTCGTTTAATGGGGCTGGCAGTAAGTTATGATGACTTAAGCATCCCTCTTAAAGACATAAAAAACGCAAATTTACCTAAAACAGAGCTTCACATTAAGTCTCTGGTCGTTGAGAATATTGGGGCATTAGAGTATAATGATTTGTCGTGGGTTTTGCCGATGTACGCGGGGGATGACAGGGAGATCCTGTTGACAAACGGTTTGCCGGAGGCGGTATTTAAGCGTGCCGGCGGCAATTCATCGAAGAAACTTCACGATCTGCTGGCGGACTATAAAGTCCCCAGAAGTGCCAGAACGCGTGTAGTTGTGGCAGTTAGTGGAGGAGAAGTTCTTTGGATCCCGGGCATAGGTCATGCCGAAGGGTTCACGGGGACATTATCACAGAAGGCGTGGGCCGCGGATCCCGGACATCCAGGGAAGGCGGAGCGCTTTATACAGGTCACGATGGACTATCGTGATGGAACGGAGTGTTAAGTGGGAATTGATGTATCCGAGGTTCTGATCCCCGAGAGCGAGATCAAGGACATGGTCAAGCGTGTAGCTTCTGATATCAACAGAGACTACAAAGGACAGGAACTTGTAGTCATAGGTGTATTGACAGGCGCTTTTGTCTTTACGGCTGATCTGGTTCGTGAGCTTACTGTTCCCGTAACAGTGGATTTTATGCAGGTGTCAAGCTATGTCGGCGAGAATTCTACTGGCAATCTGATCATCAAGAAGGACATCAGCACCGATATCGAGGGCAAACATGTATTGTTGGTGGAGGATATCGTAGATACAGGCAGAACGCTGTCCATGTTGCGTGAGATGCTCATGGGAAGAAATCCTGCTTCCATCAAGATCTGCACTGCTTTCGATAAGCCGGATCGGAGAGTTAAGACTCTTGTTCCGGAGTATGACGGGATCGTAATCCCAGACAAGTTCATCGTGGGATACGGACTGGACTATAACGGACTCTATCGCGAGCTTAAAGAAGTTTGCGTCGTGTCCTTTACTGATACCTGAAATATGCGGAGGTAATTAATGGCAAATCCTAATACAAGCGGCAATAACGGCAAGCGCAAGACCGGCGGCAGCGGAATCCTTTTCTACATCATCATGCTGGTAGTTCTCGTACTGCTGGCATCGGCGATCTTCGGGAAGGGCTTCGGTCAGTCTGATAAGTCGACGCTCTCCGATATTACACGCTACATTGACAGCGATGCTTATGAAGTTTCCACTGTAGATATTGACGGCACTTCCGTCGAGATCAATTACACGGATGCGGCAGGCAATGAGAAGTCCACTACGCAGAAGATCCCTTCCGAGTATGTAGATGAGCTCCTCGACAGACTTGATGAGGCTGTCAAGGAAGGCAAGATCGAATCCTATGACTATTCCGAACCCTTTGACTGGTCTATTGTGATCAACATTGTGCTGATGGTAGGAACGATCATCCTCGTAATAATCATTTTTGTCAGCATGACAAGGCAGACAAGGGAAGGCAACAGTGTTTTCAGCTTCGGTAACAACCGTGCGAAAATGTCACGTCCTAACGAGATCAAGGTTAAGTTCTCAGATGTAGCAGGGTCTCTCGAGGAGAAGGAGGAGCTGTCCGAGATAGTTGACTTCCTTAAGAATCCGAAGAAATATCAGCAGCTGGGCGCCAAGATCCCCAAGGGAGTATTGCTCTATGGTCTGCCCGGTACAGGTAAGACCTTGCTTGCGAGAGCCGTTGCGGGAGAGGCTGGTGTTCCTTTCTTCTATATCTCAGGTTCAGACTTCGTAGAGATGCTGGTTGGTGTCGGTGCCTCCCGTGTAAGGAGCCTTTTCGCTGAAGCAAAGAAAAATGCACCTGCCGTAATCTTTATCGATGAGATCGATGCCGTCGGACGTAAGAGAGGCGCGGGCCTAGGCGGTGGTCAGGACGAGCGTGAGCAGACCTTAAACCAGATCCTGGTCGAGATGGACGGCTTTGATGTAAACACAAATGTAATCGTAATCGCGGCCACAAACCGTGAGGACGTTCTTGATCCGGCTCTGCTCCGTCCGGGAAGATTTGACAGAAGGATCATGGTCAATCCGCCTGATGTAGATGAGCGTGAAGCCATCTTGGGTATTCACGCCAAGGGCAAGCCTCTTTCTAAGGATGTCGATCTTCGCGAGATCGCTCTTTCCACAGTCGGCTTCACGGGCGCTGACCTGCAGAATCTTCTGAACGAGGCAGCTCTCATGGCTGCCCGCCGCAATAAGAAAGAGATCACGCCTCTTGAGATCCAAGATGCCATGTTCCGCGTTATGATGGGCCCCGAGAAGAATTCCAAGAAACTCACGGATAAGGTCAAGAAACTGACCGCTTATCATGAGGCCGGTCACGCTGTTGTACTTCGTGCCACATCAGACTTTGAGAAGGTCGATCGTGTAACCATCATCCCTGTTGGAAGAGCCGGTGGATTTACGGCATATAAGCCTATCGAAGACACTGATTTCTATACCGAGAAAATGCTTTTGGATACCATTAAGACGAGCCTTGGCGGTCGTGCTGCCGAGGAAGTCTTCCTTGGCGAGATCAGCACAGGTGCCGCATCTGACTTGCAGCACTGCAACCGTATCGCCACTAACATGATCAAGCGCTACGGTCTGTCTCCCAAGTTCAAGAATATGGTCTTCGGTGATGACAATGACGAGATCTTCGTCGGTGCATCCTTTGGTCATGTTCAGAGCTACTCTGATGCTACGGCAGCCGAGATCGATGCTGAGATCAAGCGTATCATAGATGAATGCTACGAGGAGGCCAAGCGCATCCTTATCGAAAAGCGTAATGTAATGGAAGGTCTGGCTGCTCGCCTCATCGAGAAACTCAAAGTCGATGGCCCCGAGTTTGAGGAGATCTACGTCTCTGACGGCGACTTGACGGCAATCCACGCCCGCGACAAGGAGCGCGAAGAAAAGCTCGCAGCCGAGAAGAAGGCTGAGGAAGAGCGCAAGGCTGAAGAGGCTCGGAAAGCCGAGGAGGCCAAGAAGGCCGCAGCTGAGGAGGCTGAAGCAAAGGCTAAGATCTTCGGCGTAGACGAGAAGGCCGGATCTGCTTCTTCCGATGAGAAGCCGGAAGAATAAACAATCTTAGGTGAATCTGCAGGGCCGCTCCGATGATCGGAGCGGCTCTTTTGTTATGTAGGGGCGAGCGGCGGGCGAGGTGTATTGGCTTCAGGTTGTCGTGAAGGATGCAGTCGCAGGATTGAAGGTTACTCCTCTTGAGCCGAGTACGGAATACTGAAGTAATCCCGCTAGGTCGTTTTCTCCAATACAGAAAACAATCCCCCGATGCCACAAACACCGGGGGATCATCATTTGATCAAATCTCAGAAATATTACTTCTCAAACTCGAGGTCAGCGTCAAGCTCTTCTACTTCGATAATGATCTTACCGTCATCGATCTCGCCGTCAAAATCATCATCGTCATCGTCATCAGGTGTGAATGAGATGATATCACCATCGATCTCGTATGTGCCTTCGCTATTCATATCGTCTTCGCCGATCTCACTGAAACTTGATGTCAGATTCTCGTTATAGAAAGCATCGAACGAGTCGTAGCCCTGCGTCTGGGCAAGTGTATCAAGCTCTTCAGAAGAGTATGAGCTGAGACCCATATAATCGATCATTGCAGATTTAACATCACTGCTTGTAAAGAAGTCTGTGAGTTTCTCTGTAAGGTCTTCGCCGGAATAAGCGATCTCATAATTGCCGTCGTCGAGATCAAGAGTATACTCGACAATAAGCTTTTCATCGGTATCTAACTCGATACCAATCTCACTCATCATCATGTCTGTAAGATCGTACTCAGCGCTGTACTTGCCGTCGACCTTGTCGCTCTTCTTACCGGAACAAGCGGCAAAAGAAGCACCGATCATACTTACGGCAACAGCAGTTGTCAAAACTTTTGTAAATTTCTTCATTGTAAATCTCCTTAGCATTTTTGCTCGAAAAGAGCCATAAGGATTATAATGATTTGATTCTTGGAAGTCAAAAAAGACAGCTGTAGCTGGTTTATATAGTTATTTCTCGCTTCAGCTAATTAATATTAGCACGAGTAGGATAACTGAATAATATAAAGTAAAATGATAATTATTAAATATACTAGGCAGCCAAATAAGCTACACTTTTTTCTCCATATTACTATTTCTTTAATTTTTGCCTGATACAAGCTTTCCATCTGGCTAAAGGAAGAATCATCGCAGAACTCTTTTTGGGCTAATTTATATGCCTGAATAAAATTTTCATCCCAAGCATATTCAAGCTGTGGGTAATTGTAGCTTCCATGCCCAACCATGGATGCGGCAAGGATGAAAATCGTAATAGCTGAGAGTATAAAACGCTCTTTTTTGTAAGCGAACATATGTTTAGCTTCGGTATAATTATACCGAAGTAGGGTTGTCACAACACCCCTATTTCGGTATAATTATACAGAAGTAAGGTTGTCACAACAACCCTATTTAATTAGTCTTATAGCCTAATCGGGAGGGAGGCTTACTAGCTATAGTAAGTCGGTTAACATAGATGAGGGTTGGCATTGATTTAGGGAGTACGTATTCAGGGTTTGCAAGGTATGATTATGCAAATGATCGGGTGGAGCCCATTACTTTTAGAGAAGGTGATCCCTTCAGTATTCCTTCTGTAGTATATATTACATCAAAAGGCGCCCCGCTAACAGGCAATACGGCAAAGAATAAGACCAGTTCCAAGCTTGGCCGAAGGTTTGAATATTTTAAGATGCTTCTTAACGAGAAAGACGAGGCTATCGTTAGATCAAGAGGGTATGATGACAAGTACACCCCGCGTGAGATTACTAAGATTTTCCTTGAGAAGCATCTTGAGGCAGCGTTGAATGTATACAATGAGAGCAGGATAGAAAACCTTTGCATATGTGTCCCTGAGATCTGGAGTACGGGATTACAAACTCTTGATGGAAGATCAATTTTAAGAGAAATACTTCAGGAGACTGATGTTCCTATTGATCATATTCAAGTTGTAACGGAGCCGGAAGCTGCCAGCGCCTATTTTGCATATAATTACGAGATCGAGACCAAGAAATCATTTAATGGATATCTTTTGCTAATTGATTATGGCGGAGGTACCTTAGATATTACTTTGACGGAAATAGTCTCTTCTGGAAAAGGAAATATGGAAATCTGCTATCGTGAGGGATGCGGGGCAGGAGAAAACCATGTTGATTCCTATGGCAATAAGATCGTAGGGGATGCCGGGGTTGCCTACATACAAAACCTTGTTTTACATGCTATACGAAATAGTGGTGAGTTCGATGATGATATAAGCTTTACTGACCCTAAATTCATTTCTGCAGTTTTAGATTTTGAAAGCTCTATTAAGTCTCACGAGAAGATGTCGGAGATAGAAAGCTATTTTGGGACGTTTGGAACATATAGTGATTTTGAAGAAGTCTTGAATAGTTCCCCTGAAGATTTTGCTGAGTTTGAGTACTGCGATAGTGTAATTACAGTGACATATCAGGATTTATATCGGGTTTATAAGGAGACTATTGAACCGGTTCTCCTAAAACAGGTAAATCAGATCAATGATAAAGTCAGAGATTTAATTAAAGATGATCCGTGTAAACCCTCATCAGGCAATAAGGATAATTTCAAGATAGCGTTAGTTGGCGGATTCAGTGGTTGTTTCTTCGTTAAGGCGCAACTTTATGAGATCTACAATATGGATGCGAACTTGAAGAATGATCCAAGGATAAAGAATATATCTACCAATAAGAAGGAGCAGGCTATTTCGTTGGGAGCAGCTCTCTTAGCTGCCGATAAAGTCAGACTCCAGAAAACATCACGTTACTCCATCGGATTATATGCTTCGGATGCTAACAAGAAATTCAGACCGTTTTACGGGATCAAATATCATCAGAGCATCATTCCCGGAAAACCCTATTTTATGTTGCATGACGACAGTAAGCCAGATGAACCCTCTAACAGAGTTGTATATAGCAATTTGGCAGGGATAAAGCAGTTCATAATTGAGTTTAGCGGAGACTTGAATTCCGGTGGTTTGATGAATCTGAATTCTGAAATGCTGGATAGGCTCAAGGACCTTCCTGCAATACAATTCTGGAACTGCGGTTTTTCGATGGATGATAGCGGAGTCATTTCTTTCCACATATTGCCACGAGGCGAAGAGAATACATCCTTGGGAAGAACCATAAAGCTCGATAGCTACAGTAACATGTTCGATCTTACAGCCGTTAAAGAGGTAAAGGTAAATGAAATTCGATAGGCTAAGGAATTCGTTGGAAATAAATTCGGATGAGATGCCTTCGGTATACCTTGCCTTGTGCATGATTGAGACTGTTTTCAGAGATATTAAGGATGAGAGCGGCAGAGATGTTTCGGAGATCGAGACGGGAGATGAGAACTGGGCGCTTAAGCTTTCGCTTGCTTATAGAACTCTAAATAAGATCTACAAGAATAATCAGGATGAGCTTAACAGAGTGCGCAAACAGCTCGATGAATTAAAACAGCAGGCCGATTCTTACGAAAATGATCTGGATGCCCTGACAAATATTCAGACTGAGGTTAAGCGTCTGAAGGAGAGCGTCGAAAAAGCTAAGGGTGAAAGGGACTTCTATAATTCTCAAAAGAAGGAGCTTCTATATCAAAGTGGGCAGTTAGAGGAAGAAATAAAGAAGCTAACAGATGATATTACCGAATTACAGCATGAGGCAGTATTGGCTGATCGAAAAAATCAAATTGATGTTCTGCAGGCCAGATATGATTCGTTGAAAATAGAAAAAAATAAAGAGCAAGAAGAGTTGGATAAAGCAAAAGCTGAAGTATTGGCTCTTGAGAACGCTCTTATTGTATTAAAAAGCGAAGCAGATAAGCAAATCGAGAAGAAAGCAGAATTAAATGCGGAAGAAGCGAAGTGCAAATCAATCATTGATAAATATGCATCCCTTTGCTCTGCGGAGGGAGATAAGATCCTGCAAAGTTTCCGAGAACGAAGCGGCTTAATAGCCCAAACAGGTGAGAGCATTCATGAGGTGATGGTGCAATTCTCGGAGATTACCGGTAAAGACTCAGCCGGTCTTAGCAGTGTTGAAGGAATAATCAAGCAAACAAAAGAAATCGGCGTCTTATTGGATCGACTGAGGAATGAGATGAATAAGCTAAGCCTTATAGCCAAAATGGAGGTGTACAAACAATGAGATGCTTGGTGTGCAACAATGAATATACCGGCGCTGAATGTCCATTCTGTAAATTTCCCAATGTTCAGATCAACGGCGATTATGACGAGGGAATCAAGCAGCTCATGCCCATGATCAATACTCACAGGCAAAACTTCTTCGGATCTTTTACAGTCGGATTAGTGTTACTGAGGCGTATAAATGATAATTCGGGTTCCCCTCAAGCGACTTCTCAAACGGTAAGCTTTGGACAAATCAAGACCTTAATTAACAGTACCAAATGGCTTGACCAGCAAATAGTTGCTTATCCGAACTCCGATCATCAAATTGAGATGTCAATAGAATTAGATCGCTTGTATGAGAAGACGAATCTTCCGGTAGCCATCAGAGGTTTCTCGAATCCGGATATTGTAAATATAGGCATACAAGTAACCGACGAGTATTCATTTAAGATCTTAGCACGCAATATGAATCAAACGATAAAAGGAGAGTCAGATCTGATAAGGCTATAAAATGATTGGGTCCGAAAGATTACAGCTGGTATTTATAAATCAACATGAAGTGTATTATTGTGGAAGTCAATGCACTTTGGATTCTGCCGCCTATCTTTGGTTACATCTTCACCGTAATAATTGCGGTAATGTGTATTTCCTAAGCTATTCTCAGATGTGGTTTCATATAAACGACTATGGTGATAAGGAAAGCATAAGGTTTACTCGAAATGGCCTGATCAATAAAAAGCTATCAGTTGCAACTGAAGAAAGTCAAGAAATCGTCCATGATGTAAATATGATGGAGTTTTCGACTACCGTATTACCATTGTTGGAGAATCAAAGATCTTCTCTGATTATGAGACTTACGGATTATTACAGTATGTTGGAAGCGGAAGAAATGTGTTCAATGATGAATGATTATCTCTCCAATTGTGAAGGGAAGTCCCGATTATTCCTCGTTGTTACACCGGATAGTGCCAAACTATTGAGTAGCGATCGCTTAGGACCATACATACACAATGTAATAAACGATACAAACTTTTTTGACGGGATCTTAAGTAATGCATATCGAGACCATTGCTATGATTATCAATTGGAAAACTGCATTTTCTTAGATCATATCACTCGTAGTGATATACAGAAGATTATCTATAGCGTCGCGATGGAGCAGCAAAGCGTATTTGAATCGATAAATGAAGTTGATAGAATGGTCGATTATCTATGTGTCATTTCAGACGAGACTGTCCCCGTTGATTACAACTTTGGCTTCAATTATAAAATTCGAAAAAGGAAAGACTATTATGATTATCTGAGCGCTCCACGGGGCTGGGAAAAGCTGTATGAAAACAGCAAACAGATATCTAAAGAGTCCATTACAATCGAGTACCCGCAAGAGATGCTCTCTCATGTAATATCCTATACCGATGATACGATCGAAGAGATGGTTAGAACATACAATAAGTTCATACAAAAGCTTCGGGATGATGATAACGATTCTTTATGCTACATAAAATATTGTTTGATGCGATTACATCGGATACTTAACATAATTGAGGCAAAGTCTCTTGATTATGATTCTATTGGGCTGACGATAATTGCCATGAATGTATTTTTAAGTTTCGCTGACAAAAGAGATATGACAGTTCCTCAGAAAAAATACATCTGCAATTCATTACTTGAATACTATACGGAATGTATACGACTATCCGGAAGTATTTACAGTGACCAAGAAATAGTCAAACACGAGGCTAAAAGTGAGCAAAGTCGGAAATCTGTTCTTGCCAAGAAGGAGTTAGAAAAGATTGAAAAACGTATTACGACAAGCAAGGAAAAGCTTGGCAATCAACTGGATGAGCTAAGTGCTATAGCGCTTAAACTGCGGGTGTCACGAGAAGTGAACGATGTTGTTCCAGAGGAGAGATTGGAATATTTCAACAGTTTATTTGATGAGAAAAAACACATTAATAAACAATTCGCAGACGATGGTACTACAAGATCAAATCTGAAAGCCGTTACTGCACAAAACAAAGAAGAGTTTGATATTAACGATATTTACATATCGTTGTTCTAATAGATAACTAAGGAGGGAGTTTTATCAATGCAAGCATCAAAGACATCTAATCCATTTAAGTTGTGGAAAGAAAAACGAGAGGCAAAAAAGAAGGAGATCGCCGAGCAGGCTGCGATGGAAATAACGAATGATATCGCAGAAAATGAGAATAAGATAATCAGTGTTTTGGAAAGTGTTGATTTTCTTCACAGTAAGCTTCCTGAATACGAACTCAACCAATCCAGCAACCCTGAGCATTCATGCGGCGATATAGAATATGCTACAAAGGCTATAGTGCATTATCTAAAGAAAAACCCACAGGGAGTGCTTATAGATATACGTGAACTTGACACCAGATTACTTGAGCTGGCTTACATATTCAAAGATGCTGTAAAAACAGGCAAAATATCAACCGCTCGGGGTGCCTTAAAAGCTATCCATACCGGAGTAAAAGATATCAGATCTAATGTCCCGATCGATCTGAAAGAAAATGCTCAGTTATATGTCAAGACATATGCAAAGTATTTGGATACTTGTATCAATTATTGCGGAACGGCAAGAGAAACCGATGAGCTCAGAGATCAGTGCTTACGGAATAAGGAGGCTTTGGAAAATGATGAGAAGTCATATTCTGAGTTTATCGAAGATTTTAAGCAGGATTTAGACAATAATGCCGCATATGCTGAAGCTTTTTATAAACTAACCGAGAATGATAATACTGATAGGGCTTCTTGGACAGAAGTTGAGAGAACCGTGCATCGTAGGATGGTTGATAGTCGTGTAGAAGGTTTGATCCTTGAATTCAGGAAGGTAACCTTAACTCAGGGTGAAACAAGGCTGGCTCTAGCCAACGCCCGACTTGAGACACTTAGTGTTAAAGTCTTGAATATACCAATTGTGGTTGATCCGAATCAGATGAACAAGTATCAGGAAGAGATAGATGATCTCTTTACTGAGTTTGCCAGAGTTGACGTTGAAATAGATGAGTCCCTACGAGCTGTTGATGATATTGAAGGCAGGATCCATCAATTGGATAGTGCCCCAGGTGTTGTCAGAGCGCGTGAAGTTGCAGCAGAAGAGGCTCGAAAAGTGTTGGAGGACTTAAAGAAGCAACAAGAGGATGAGCTGAATTCAAAAAAGGATCTGACAGATTGGCATCGTAAACTTGGCATTCGTTCAGAAGAAGAACAGGCCAGATTAAAAGCTGAAATCGAGGCAAGGCAGGCTGCTGAGATCGAAGAAATGATGAATGAGACAGCTGACGAATCCAATTCTCTATACAACTGATTTAGGAGGACTATATGAGTATTCGAGACAATATCAATAGTGTTAAAGACACTATCAATAAATATAAGCGAGATCGTAATTTCAGGAAAGCTAATATAAGACGAGAAAAAGTAGTAGAACTGCAAGCCGCAATGGCGAAGTGTCGAGGTCAGCTTGAGATCAGTCTTAAGGATTGCAATCGAACTATACGCCAACAATCAGATTATCTTCATCAGCCTTATATTCCCAGCACGGATGTAGCTATTCATGAGCAGTTGATGTGGGATGCAGCTATTGCTTATATGTTGATCCGCGATGCTATTTATTCCTTGAGTACGGTTTCTTCTAACGAGAGTTTGGCATTCGGCTATGATCTTTTGGAGGCTGCAATAGCACAAATGAATGGAAAGAAGAAAAGGCTTCCCACATATGGGCTACCTTCCAAAAAGCATCGTAAGTCATACAAGGATGTCACATCTGATGATGTAGTAGAAGAAAAGACCAAAATACTGGAGAGCATTTTCGAAGAACTGAAAAACTGTGGTGATATAGAGAAGTGCTTGAAGGCTGTAGATAATAACAATAGTGTTATGAGTTCTGATACTGATGAGCTGTTTGATAAAACGAGTCCGGAATATTTGGCATCCTTGCTGGGGCAAGAAAAGCAGGCTTCGTCAGATGATTATGATATCGATGATATAGGTCCGTTATCGTTTTGATCAAGAATAGGAGAAATAGCATGGCATCTTACAATTTATCTAACACATCATACAGCGGAAGAATGAATGAGAAGACCAATCTCTATAACTCATACATCAACAAAGCTGAATCTATAAGGATCAAAAATGAGAACAAGCCTTCCATCGAGGAGGCTGAAGCATATCAGGCTGCTGCTAAAATTTGCGGAGAGATAATGGCGATAAATAATACTCAGCGTAATGTGTATAGTCAGTGGCGAGCAAGACGTGATGATTGCATTGCTTCTATGGAAAAGATCGCAAGCAGCTTGAAGCCTGCAAAAGAACCTGCACCGATTGCAGAACGGGGAGTTCTGAATAGCCGGGAGCTTGATGCTCGAAATACTGCAGATACTACTGCAAGCGGTTTCACCACAAAGAATGCCTGCAAAGATGTAACTGCAGCGACAATTGAAGGATGGTATAAGTCAATGCCTAACCATGGTTTTGACGACGTAGCCGGAATGGATGAGATCAAAAAGATTCTTAAGAATCATGTATCCTCATCCGGCTGGTCCAGACTTGATGAGATTCTTGGAATTCCTCCATTTCAATCCTTCTTTTTCTATGGTGTTCCCGGAACAGGTAAAACATTTATCATAGAAGCATTTGCCCACGAGATGATGCAACAAGGGTTTAAGTTTATTAGACTTCTCGGTGGTGACATTCATGCCAGCCTTGTCGGTGTCGCCGAGAAGACCGTCGAAATAGCATTTCAAGAAGCTATAGACAATGAACCTTGCATAATTTTTATCGATGAGATAGAAAACGTGTGTGTTAATAGATCTCTTAATAATGTTGAAGGGCATGAGAAGCGACTTACGGTTGCTTTCCTGGAAGCCTATAATCTTCTTAAGGGATCAGGTAAGAGAGTTATATTCCTTGGCGCAACCAACTATCCTTCTATGGTTGATGAGGCGATGCTTGATAGAATTCAACTTGTAAAGATACCCTTGCCGGATCTTGAAACAAGATTGGATTTCTTTAAGCGTACATTTAATGTTCTTAAGCCTTCTTCTGATTTCTCGTTGGAGGAAATGGCCTCCATGACCGAGAACTATAGCTTCAGAGATTTGGGAAGGCTTTCGGATACCATAGCCATAAGGATCAAAAGCTATGCTCGCGATAAGTATGCCGTTATTGATGCCAACGGTAATGTCGATGAAGATGCAACAAGTAAGGTTGCAGTGGACGCAATTGTCAACGGCGATCTTACGGTTACCAAAGAATTGTTCTCTGAAATACAGGCTGAGATGCCGCCGTCGGATAAAACAAGAATTACAGAGGAAATTGAAGCGTTTGAGGAAAGAGTAAAAGGAATAAATAACTAATATGATCCCGGGCAGCTTTGACGAATGGAAAGAAAGTGTTCTATTGTATTCAGCCATCCTGCTGGATGAATACAAGCAATACCAATCATCGGATATTGATGACTGGGAGGGAAAGGCGTGGGCTGTCGTACCTCATATAGGGGAACAAAAAAAGGGGATTATCTTAGAAGGCGAGAAAGGTCAGGGAAAACATACTGCACTGGCATCTTTTTTGATCGCTTTTGAAGAGTATGGTTACAGTATTACCATCCTGGATCAATCGCTCCTACCTGATGACACGGATGAGTTCAGGATCTTTCAGTCATATATTGATCAGCTTGTGCTTGAGAATGACTCCGGTAATTATCTATTGGTAATAGATGATATTGATAGTAGTGAGTGTGGTGAGAAGGTTCTCAATACCATTCCATTTTTGTGCAATCGTTATTCCTCGGAACATGTAGAATCTCAGATGGCATTTATAGCGATCAGCAATAAACCGTTATCATTATCGTCATTGCTTGCACGCATGACAAACAGATTTGTTCTTTCTAAGCCTACTTCAGAACAACGCAGAAGAATGATTATCAGAAGGAATAAAGATATTGAGAAGCTGCTTGATCCGGAGGAGCTTATTAGCAAAACGGATTCTTGTTCTTACAAGGATTTAGACGATATTATCAGCTTTATGGAAATTGAGTCTGTGTCTAATGAGAAGAACAGATTTAACAGCGAAGAAATAGAGAGAATCATTGGTGCCTATGTTGAAGGTCCAAAGCATGATGCTCAAGAGATCGGCTTGTCAGATCTCTATCTGCAAAAAATGATTCAAAGTGTTGCTAATGCTACAGAAGACAAGTCATCTGAAAAAACGGATACTAAAGAGACAGATATGACTTTAGATGACGTTCTTAATAAGAGAACGGATATTGAATCATTGCCTCCACGACAATTGGCATATGATCTTTTCGGTGCTGAATATGTGGATAATAAGATCGCCAATTATGGTGTTGAGGAGTAACGCATTTGGGAGTGTCTTATGAAGTGTCCGGTCTGTAAATCGTCAGTAGAATCTTTTAACAACATCTGCAATACATGTGGCTTGCCTTTCCCCGGCAGTGAATGGTTTTTTAATAGTAATGATTTTAACAGCTGGCGAAAAAGTGTTCAGAATGCTTCAATCGAGTATTCTGAGCGAGATAATGAATCCGACGACTATACATGTATAAGAATAATCAATTCCTCAAGCATCAAAATGAGTGCCAAAAGAGATGGTTCCGCTGCTAACGCACCATATCCGATAAGTCTAAGCTTGTCGGAGGCTGCTAATGGAACTGTAACCTCGCTATATATTTACGAACCTAATAAAACAGGAAAGACAATGGCGATCTTTCATCTTCCGCCCAACATATTAAGTGGTCAGATATTGACGATGAAATCAGGGACAACGGTGTTCTATCTGATTGTCAATATCACGGATTTTCAAAAGTCTGCAGTTAACAGTAATACACAAAATATTGGAATAAACAAAATTAATAAAAAGGAAAAAACGAAAAAAAGATCATCCGCCAAAAAACAAGATAATAATGCCGGATCGGTAAACGCTAACTATTTTGTATATGCAAAGAACTATCCTATTCTTTATACATCAAAAAGGATAAAGGGAAGCGGAAAAACAAAGGATGATCCATATGCTGTGACAGTTTCAGTAAATGAAGCCAAAAACGGAACAACAAAAACTATTTCAATAATAGATTCTGCAACAGGTGATAGAATACCTGCCGAATTAGAGATTCCGGCTGGAGTCCAAAATGGTCGTTTGCTTAAGATGGAAAGCTCCAATCGCAAACAAACACTTTATGTTGCTGTTTATATTGAAAACATTCCAGAGAAAGTGTTTTTAGGATACTTATTAGGATGCCTAGGATTTTCTATTGCTACGACAGCTTGGTCTTTTGTGCTGGTTAGTAAAAAAGCCTTTTGGATTTTTATTATTATTATTCTAATTGTTCTTGCCGTGATAATTCGGAAAAAGGCTAAAAGATCATGATTTGTCCTGTATGTAAAAAAGAAGTGAATAAGACATCAATATACTGCAGTTATTGTGGACAATTTGCTCCTAACGCGGATTGGTTCCTTAACGATTTTTCTATTGGTACGTGGGGTTCTTCTTTTGATAGTAGAATTATTATGCCCCGGACGGTTCGTGAAGAATATGATTTAGATAATGAAAATGCTGCTGTAATTGAAGCCGATTCATCGAGTGTCGGATACTTCCCGGAAGATAACATTCGGGAGTATGTTTTGGACAATAGTTACCCGTGGAAAAAGGCTTCTTTAGATGTAATAGGAGATGGCTCTTCAGAAGAGTCTTTATTGCCGGTTACTATTAGTGAAACCGCAGCCCGTTGTGGTGTTTCTAAAATACTAACAGTTGGTAATAATTCAGACGGGTATTATTCTTGTAAACTGTTTATACCTCCGATGGTTTCGGATAAAAGAATACTGCGATACACTTTTGAAGAAGATGAGTTGTATCTTGTAATTCATGTTCTCAGGATTTCGCTGACTGACTTTTCAACGATCGGTTCCGAAAAAAGTGCGGTAGAAACGATACGAAAGACTTTTAATGTGTTAGGTGAATATCCTATTAGGGTGTTGGGGACAAAAAAATACGGAGATGGTTTCTCAGAAGATGAACCATATCAATTGAAAATAAGTGGCAGAGAGGCTAAACGAGGTGCATACAAAACCATAAATACATATGATAAGAATAATAAATCATATCTAACAGCAGATCTTCATCTACCGGGGAATCTTGTAAATGGTCAATTGCTGGAAATGTATGCAGATGACACCAAGCTATACATTTCCGTGCATATAGATAAACGCGACGAACTTCTTCTTTTGAAATCGGACCTGGTAATTCTGCTTGGGATTCTGAGTCCTATGCTGTTAATTCTTGCAGGTGTTTTTCTGGGTCCGCGTATTATTGTAGTTGGTGTAATTATTGCTTTAGGAGCAGGTATAAGAAGACACAGAAAGAAGAAACAGAAAGATCAGCGTGATTAAGACTCAAGAAGGGGGAGATATTTTGAATTGTCCGGTGTGCAAAACAAGTGTCCAGAGCTATTATTCCAATTGTACAAATTGTGGATTGATCTTTCCTGGAAGTGAGTATTTTTTGAATGCCGAGGATTTCAACAACTGGAGAACAGCAGTGCTGAATGCATCATATGCTGCTTCTACACCCCGGGAGGACGTCAAAGAATACAGATGTACCGATATCATCAATGCTTCCGGTGTTAATACAAATAAGAATGGGTGCGGATCATCAATTAATGATCCTTTTTCGATAGATATAAGCATGGTAGAGGCCGGACAAGGGACTGTTCTCTCGATGTATATAAAAGAACCTGATACAAATGATAAAACCTTGGCGTATTTTTATCTCCCGGCGAACATATTAGATAAGCAAGTATTAGTTATGAAATCCGGAACATCAGCATTTTACATCCTAGTAAATGTAGTAGATAAGAATAAACCATATGCCGGAAGCATAAAACAGAGTACTGTAACTCAAACATCTCAACCTGGTAAAAAAGGCATTGATATAGTGTGCATACTCGGATTCATATTATCATTTATACTCCCGTTAATTGGCTTGATCCTTTGTGGAATCGGGAAAAAACGAGCTGTAAAAAACGGGACAAGAGGCGAAGGATTGGCAAAGGTCGGAAAGATAATAGCCTATATTATCCTGTTGTTGAATCTATTTTGGTTTGGTTCTAAGCGTAACAATAATTCTTCTCAAAAGAATGAGACCCCGGATTTCCGCGCCACTTTTGAGAGCGTTAACAACGAATTGAATAGTGGTAACGGATTGATCGTAACCCCGTCATAAAAGGAAAGAGAACTATGCTATGTCCATCATGTAAACAAGAAGTGGAAAAGACGTCGATATATTGCAGTTATTGTGGAAAATTTGCCCCTAACAGCAAGTGGTTTATTAGTGAGAATTCATTTTCTTGTTGGTTATCGGAACTAAACCCCAAAAAGAAAAAGCAATCTACAAGCAGAGATCTGTTTGTGTGTGACAGTAATTATCCTCTTAGATATGCCAGAGATAAAAAGGATGGTAGTGGTAAAAACGCAGATGAACCGTATTCAGTTAATATTACACCTGAAGATGCAAAAGGCGGTGTGCAAAAAAGTGTTGTTGTTCACGACAGCAAAACGAATAGTGATGTAGAAAGGATAATAGAGCTTCCCTCAGGCATTGCGAACGGTCAGGTATTAAAGCTCGTGAATGGTAAACAATTTTTTTATGTAGTTGTGAATATTGAAAGGGAATTTGGGAACACCGGTTCGGATAGTGGATCAGGATGTGCCATCGAATTAGTTGCATTTGTTTTTATTCTAATGTGTTATTATATAGCCAAATACCTCTACAACCTCTTCTTCTAATTGTGTACATCATAATACTCATACCATTATGGCTTTGGTTTCGAAATAGGGAAGATCAGATGCGTAGGTGGATTATGGAGCTTGTTCACAAGTATTTTCACAAGTATTTTTCGCTCATAAAGATTGACATCGGTTTGCTTTGACGATTATTATAGAAGGGTGTTTTTATAAAGAGACGAGGTGATTCTTATTCTTGAGTTGGAAGCAAAGATCCTCAAAGAGGGGCAGGTATTCCCGGGAGAGATCCTTAAAGTGGGAAGTTTCCTTAACCAGCAGATAGATGTGGACTTTCTGATGAAGATGGGCGCGGAGATCGCGGGCCTTTATAAGGACAGCGGAGTTACCAAGATCCTGACGGTAGAGGCCTCCGGTATAGCAGTTGCTTTCGCAGCGGCGGCGCAGATGCATGTGCCGATGGTTTTCGCCAAGAAGCATCAGTCACTTAATCTTTCTCCTGATCTTTTGCGGTCGAGCGTTTTCTCGTTTACACATAAGACGACATATGACATTGTGGTCAGCCGCGAGTATATATCGCCGGAAGATACGATACTTATCGTGGACGATTTTCTGGCAAAGGGCAATGCGCTTATTGGCCTGATCGATCTGGTCGAACAGGCAGGGGCAAAGATCGCGGGTGCTGCTATTGCTATTGAGAAGGGATTCCAGGATGGTGGAGATCTGATCAGGAACAGGGGGATCAGAGTCGAGTCGCTTGCGGTTATAGACTCAATGACTGACGACACCATCACATTCCGTCACTGATCTGAGATATGTATTAATTGTACATATAAATTTATTATTGGAGGCTATTATGAAGAGATTTGTTTCATTGCTCTTATCGCTGGTGATGATCATGGCAGTTGGCTTCTGCTTTGGAGCATGCTCATCCGATTCCGATGAGACAGAGAGCGCAGGAGAGGGCGGAGCTTCTTCCGACTTCACAGTTGGTGCCATCTACATCAACAGCCAGAATGACACAGCCGGCTATACATATGCTCACCATAAGGGCATTACTACAGCCATGCAGGACTTAGGTCTTGATGTTGATTCTCAGCTGAAGATCGTCGATAACATTCCTGAGGATTATGATCAGGTAATGTCAGCTATCGATCAGCTTGCAGGTCAGGGCTGCGACATTATTTTCGGTATCAGCTTCGGTTATCTTGATGCATTTAACGATGCTGCTGCAGAGTATCCTGACATCGTATTCTCACACGCTACCGGATATCTTTCCAACGACAGCAATTTTAATAACTATTTCGGCCGCATCTATCAGGCTCGTTACCTCGCAGGTATTGCCGCAGGTTATAAGTCAGTTGAGATCGGCAATAATAACATCGGTTATGTATCCGCTTGGGGTACTGAGTATGCCGAGACATGTTCCGGCATCAATGCTTTCGCTCTTGGTGTTCAGTCCGTTAACCCTGATGCGGTCGTTCATGTAAAGCAGATCTCCACATGGGGAGACGAGGCTCTTGAGAGACAGGCTGCTGAAGTGCTTGTAGACACTTACGGTTGCGGCGTTATCGCTCAGCACTGTGACTCTGCTCAGCCTCAGATCGTAGCAGCAGAGAAGGGCGTTTTCGGTTGCGGTTATAACTCTGATATGGCTGAACAGGCTCCGGATGCTCATCTTACAGCTCCTGTTTGGAACTGGAATGTCTATTATCAGTATGCAATAGAGACAGCTATGAACAATGATGCAGCTGACTTCGTATCCATCGTAGGCAATTACTATGGCGGACTTGCCGAAGGTATGGTAGATATTTCTCCTCTGACTGCTAATGTACCGGAAGCTGCAGCTAAAGCTATTGAGACTGCCAGAACTATGATGGCAAACGATCAGTGGGATGTATTCTCCGGCGTTAAGCTCCAGTTCTTTGAAGACGGTGAAGTACTTGATGTTGAAGCAGCGCTTGTAACCAATGACGGAACAGAGATCATCGCAGCAGGCGGTCAGCCCATTGATGACAGTGTTATTCAGGGTTCTATGAACTACTATGTAGCAGGAGTTGTTGCAGAGTCTTAATCTTTGCATCGAAAGGATTATATTATGGCCGACAAAACCGAACTTGCCATTGAACTTAAGAACATATCGAAGAGCTTTGGCTCGGTTAAGGCCAACAAGAACATTAACCTGACCTTGAGGAAGGGCGAGATCCTTGCCCTCCTCGGGGAAAACGGTTCAGGTAAAACGACACTTATGAACATGCTGTCGGGCATTTATACGCCCGACAGCGGTTCTGTTTTTATAGACGGGCAGCAGGTGACGATCTCATCGCCCGAGGATTCCGTAAGACTCGGAATCGGTATGGTACACCAGCATTTCAAGCTGGTTGAACGATTCAGCGCGGCAGACAACATATTGATCGGCGCTAAGAATAAGGGACATTTTTTACTGGGAAAGAACAGATATAAAGAGATAGAAGACATAGCCGACAGATTCGGCTTTAAGATAGATGCCGCTAAGATAGTGGCGAATATGGCTGTAAGTGAGAAACAGACGCTTGAGATCCTTAAGGTGCTCTATTATGGGGCGAAGGTGATAATCCTTGATGAGCCGACGGCAGTCCTTACAGTGCAGGAGATAAAGAAGCTTTTCGATGTGCTTCGCAAGATGAAAGAAGAGGGGCACTCGATCATAATAATCACCCATAAGCTAAATGAGGTTATGGAGATCTCGGATCGCGTAGCTGTTCTGCGGAAGGGCGAATATATCGATACGGTAGAGACAGCTAAGACCAATGAGAAGCAGCTGACCGAGCTCATGGTTGGTCGTAAAATAGATCTTAACATTGATCATCCGAGGATAGAGAAGACCAAGCCGCTTCTGGAGATACGTAATCTGTCAGTCAACGGAGATGAAGGGAATCTCGCCGTTGATAAGCTCAGTTTCTACATCAGAGGCGGAGAAGTATTGGGAGTCGCCGGTATCGCGGGAAGCGGTCAGAAAGAGCTTTGTGAGGCTATTGCAGGTCTTCGTAAGATCAAGGACGGCATGATAATCCACGGCGGCGTCAACATCGCGGGATTGCCGCCGCAGAAGATCACGGAGCATGGTATCGCTATGAGCTTTATCCCCGAGGACCGTCTCGGCATGGGACTGGCACCTTCGTTGTCTATTACAGACAATGTTATCCTGAAGAAGTACAGGAAGGGCAAAGGCCCTCTTGTTGATCGTAAGACCGGCAGGGCGGAGGCTCAGGCTATCATAAAGGAACTCGATATTGTAACACCATCTACCGAGATTGCAGTGCGTAAGCTCTCCGGAGGTAATGTTCAAAAGGTTCTCTTAGGTCGTGAGATACAGTCCGCCCCTAATGTGCTGATCACGGCATATCCTGTAAGAGGTCTCGACATAAACTCGTCCTATGCGATATACGACATCATCAACCAGCAGAAACTCAAGGGCGTCGGCGTCATGTTCGTCGGCGAGGATCTGGATGTAATGATGGCTCTTTGTGACAAGATCATGGTTATCTGTCACGGTCGTCTGATGGGCGTTGTCGGAACAGATAAGATCACTAAGGAAGAGATCGGTCTTATGATGACCGGTGTTCTTAATACCGTAAATGCCAAGGAGGGCAAGACTGCCGGTATCGCACGTGATTCTGCTCTGACTGCAGAAGAGTGGGAGGAAGGTCTGGAATATGCCGCCGAGCGTGCTTACGCCGAGGAAGATGATGCTTCCGGGGAGCGTGGCCGGAAGGCGATGACTGTGGCCAGGGGCAGATCCACGGGAAGCAAAAGGAAAGAGGGGGCTGATTCATGAAAGGCTTTCATCTTGTAAGAAGGACAAATGTAAAGCTGTGGCAGAGGATCCTCTTCTATGTCATAGGTATATTGGTATCTCTGGTGATCGGCGCGATACTCCTCTCGACGCTGGATATCGATCCGATCAAATACTATAGGCAGATGATGACCATCGGCCTTATAGAAAATAAGTATCCGGAGAAAGCAATCGAGGGACTTCTTAAGATCTTTGTACCGCTTCTTATAGTGTCGCTTGCTCTGTCTTTGTCCTATCGCATGAAATTCTGGAATGTCGGAGGCGAGGGAGAATTTATCGTCGGTGCCATTATCGCAGCGGTCATAGCCTTTAAGTGCAGCTCGCTACCGGGACCGCTGGTCATATTGCTTATGAGTCTGGCTGCCTTTATTGCATCGGGTCTCATCGGGCTTGCAGTGGCTTTTTTGAAGGTCAAGTTCAACACCAACGAGACACTGGTAACGCTGATGATCAACTACATCGCGTTATATGTAATAACTTATATTGCGGATACCAAGAAGAGTTGGAATTTCTTCTTGGACAAGGAGTCGGCGCGTCCGAAGTTCGCCAAGTTCCCTGATCCTGCCAAGATGCCCGGTATCAAGATCGGAAATGTAAATCTTTTATATTCCGTTATCATTGCTTTGGCCCTCGGTGTGATCATTTATTTCTACTTGAAGAGCACCAAGCAGGGATATGAAATATCAGTTGTAGGTGACAGTACAGATACTGCCCGTTATGCCGGTATGAATGTCGGCAGGATCGTAATGAGGACAGTCTTCCTGTCTGCAGCTCTCGTCGGTATGGCCGGTGCTTTCTCAGCCTCTACGGCCGCCACCATATCTACATCCATCACAAATAATGTCGGTTGGACCGGCGTAATCGTCGCATGGCTCTCCAAGCTCAGCACTCCCGGTATTGCAGTTGTATCGCTTTTGATCTCTGTGCTCCAGTACGGATGTCAGGCGGCATCCGTATCATATGGCTCGGTAGACCATAATTTCGCCGACCTGCTTCAGGGTGTTATCCTGTTCTCTGTTCTGGTTGCAGACTTCGCGCTGAACTTCAGGATCGTCCGTCGAAAGGAGGCCGACAATGTCTGATCTCGAACTCATCACCTTATTTGTCTTTAATATTGTTGTCTACAGTATTCCGCTGCTTTACGGTACATGCGGTGAGATCATCACCGAGAAGTCAGGCAGCCTTAACCTTGGTGTCGAGGGAACCATGGCAGTCGGCGCTATCATCGGCTACATCGCCGGATGTCGTTCCAACAGTTTCCTCGTGGCCATCTTAGTCAGCTTCTTGGCAGCTTCTCTGGTGGGGGCTCTTTTCGCTTTCTTTACGGTAACCTTGCAGGCAAACCAGAACGTTACCGGTCTTACTATTACTACCCTCGGCGTTGCCCTGTATTTCTTTATTGGTAAAGGCTTAAGCGGTATGGGTAAGTGGCCCGTTCTTTCTTCCTCGGATAAGATGGTCAAGGGCTTCAAGAATATTGAGATTCCGGGTTTGTCGAGTATCAAATTTGTCGGCAAGGCTTTCTTTACACACAATATCCTTGTCTATGCCGGCGTTGTTATGGCGATAGTTCTCTGGATCTATATCGAAAAAACTTCCATGGGATTAAAGCTTCGAGCTATCGGCGAGAACCCTGCGGCCGCCGATTCTCTTGGCGTAAATGTTAATCTGTACAAATATATCCATATCATGCTCGGATCCGGTATCATGGGCATCGGAGGCCTTTATATGGGCCTTAACATGAGCGGTTCCTTTGAAGGTTCTAACTGCTGGATCAACGGCTACGGCTGGATCGCTATCGCGCTGGTTATTTTCGCGAATTGGAGTACTCTTAGAGCCATAGGCGGAACCTTTGTATTCGGCTTTTTCAACACGCTGATCTACTATAACGGTCCGCTTGCTAACCAGTTCCCCCACGCTCTGGGCTGGCTTACAAAGATCCCGTCTCAGTTCTATTCTGCGTTGCCTTTTATCATTACCCTTATAGTTTTGATCCTCAGCTCGGTCCGCAAGAACAGCTCCAGTGGCGAGCCTGCGGCCAAGGGAATTAACTATTATCGAGAGGACAGGTAAAAGCACTCACCCGGAATTATGGATATGCTATTAGATTAACTCTACTATTAATCCGGCTTGGGTTAACACGCGAGGTAACCTTGCCCCGGATTAACTCTACTATTAACCCAGCTTACGAGCTTTTACAAGAGTTTGAGCGGGATCGCACTCTATGTTTTTACGAAAGAGGCAGTTGCCTCGACCATCACTATACCGATGATCCACAACTTCCCGTCAATATCCGGCAAGAAAACTCTTGGTCCTCTCGTTCTTGGGGTTGTTGATCAGCTCGGCGGCCGGGCCTTCCTCGACGATTAGTCCGCCGTCCATAAAGATTATGCGGTCTGCCACGTCACGGGCAAAGCTCATCTCGTGTGTTACGATAACCATGGTCATCTTTTCATCAGCAAGACCGCGGATTACGCGCAGGACTCCCTTTGTCAGCTCCGGATCCAACGCGCTTGTCGGCTCATCGAAAAATAAGATCTCGGGGTTTGCTGCCAGCGCACGGGCGATGGATACTCGCTGCTGCTGACCGCCCGACAGATTGCAGGGATATGAGTCGCCCTTGTCTTCCAGCCCCATCTTGACAAGCAATTCGTCGCAGATACGGTTAGCTTCTTCGCGAGACTTCTTGTGAACATGGATCAGCGCTTCCGTGATATTGCGGCGTACCGAGAAGTGAGGGAAGAGGTTGAAGTTCTGGAAGACCAGTCCGAATTTGCTGCGGATGTGGGCCAGGGACTTCTTGTCGGCATAGTGTGTTACGCCATTGTCGTCAGTCTCAACCAAAGTATCTCCGCCGATCTTGATAAGGCCGCTGTTGATGGGAACCAGGGTCGTGGCGCAGCGAAGAAGTGTGGATTTACCGCCGCCGGAAGGTCCGATTATGGCGACGACCTCGCCCTGATTGACCTCAAGGGAGATGCCTTTAAGGACTTCGAGTTCTTCGAAGGATTTCTTTACGTTTTTCATTTCGAGAAGCTTCATTATATTGTCCTCCAAGGCTTGTCAGTTATAATAGCTGAGCTTTTTCTCAGCACGGTTCATTACGATCTCGATAATGCCGTTCATGATGTAATAGAAGACGCCTGCCATTACAAGGGGCATGATGGAGACCTGTGAAGCAGCCTGCCCTTTGGCGGCAGTGAACATCTCCGTAATAGCCAGAACCTGAGCCAGAGATGTGTCTTTAACAAGGGTTATTATCTCGTTGGTAACTGCAGGCAGAACATTCTTAACTACCTGGGGCAGAACGATGCGGAAAAAGGTCTGAGCCCCGCTGAAGCCCAAGAGCTGGGCTGCGTGATATTGACCCTGAGGGATCGATTGAATACCGCCTCTGAAGATCTCGGCAAAATAGGCCGCGTAATTTATGGAGAAGCCTATGATCGTTGCCGTCAGTCGATAGTCGACATCGCCTATTGTCAGATCACGGAGCTGGATCCCGAAGATAAAATTAGGAGCGAAATACACCACCATCAGCTGAAGCATCAGAGGTGTGCCTCTCATTACAGATATGTAGATACGGATAATACCGCTGATTATCTTGTTTTTTGACATCCTTCCTTTGGCTACCAGAAGTCCTAAGGGGATGGAGAAGAGGAGCGTGAAAATGAAGATTATAAGTGTGAATTTAAGGCCCGCGCCAAGTTGACTCAGGGTAGATGAAATGTTGTGCATGATTAACCGCCGATCATAAATAAAGCCCTGCCGCACATTATGGCACGGCAGGGCACTTGATTACTTGGAAATAGTTGTGATATCTGAGCCGAACCACTTTGTGGAGATCTCGGCCAAAGTTCCGTCTGCAGCCATTTCTTCGAGGGTTGCCTGAACATCGTCGCGAAGCTCAGTATTACCGAGCAGGAAGCCTACGCCGTATTCCTCGCTCGATACAGTCTCGTCTAAGATCCTGAAGTCGTAGCCTGACTGCTGGATCTGGTAACGAGCTACGATCTCGTCCATTACGATGGCATCCACTGCGCCGGCATCCAGCTGCATAAGAGCATTCAGGTATGTGTCAGTCGTGATAAGCTCATCGAAAGAAGCGAGGAGTTCTGCATTATCCTCTATTGCAGCCTGACCGGATGACTCCTTCTGAACACAGACGATCTTGCCTTCCAGATCGGCCAGCGTATTGATGGAAGAATCATTCTTTACAACAACTACCTGAGCGTTGTCCATATATGCTTCCGTCCACTCGTACTTATCTTCTCTGTTGTTCATGGTAAAGCCGTTCCAGATGCAGTCGATATTACCGGAAGACAGCTCCAAGTCCTTGGAATCCCAATCTACGGGCTGAGCAACAAATTCCATATCGAGTCGGTTTGCGACTTCTTCTGCAACCTCAAGGTCGAAGCCTACATAGTTTCCGTCGGAATCTACGAATCCCATGGGAGGGAATTCCTTGTCGAAGCCGACTACGAACTGATCCTTCTTGGAGGAGCAGCCTGAGAACGCGGCTACTGCCATTACTGCCAGAAGTGCGCTGGCGATTATCTTCTTCATAATAAACTCCTTAGGGCTATATTGTCTTTACTGTAGCGGGATCACCCTCTGTCCCACAAATGCTATTATAAACTTATTCCTTTAGCTAAATAAAGTGTCTTTGCGATGTCAAGAGTCATAAATTATAATATTTGCGAAAATTTTTTTTGGAGGACAGTATGCACAATACTATCAACATAAGAGAAGATCTGGTCTGGCTGGGCGGAAGTGACCGCCGAATAACACTTTTCGAGGGGGCTTATCCCTTATCTGACGGAATGAGCTACAACTCATATTTATTGACTGATGAGAAGAAAGTGCTTTTCGATACGGTGGATAAGGAAATAGCGGGCCTTTTCTTTGAGAATCTTGAGTATGCCCTGAATGGAAATAAACTCGATTATGTCATCGTGCAGCATGTTGAGCCCGACCATTCCGCGACATTAAAAGAGCTTATCTTAAGATATCCGGATGTGAAGATCATCTGCAGCAAGCAGGCAGTCAATATGATCAGGCAGTTTTACGGCATAGAAAGAGAGATGCAGGTTGTCAAAGAGGGTGATACTGTCTGCACGGGAAAGCACGAATTGACTTTTATCAACGCTCCCATGGTTCACTGGCCCGAGGTCATCATGACCTACGATAAGACGGATAAGATCTTGTTCTCGGCCGATGCTTTCGGAAGCTTTGGCGCCTTTAACGGAGGGATTACTGATAGCGCGAATGATTTTTGCTTTGCTGATTATCTTTCCGAGGCCAGAAGATACTATGCAAATATCGTAGGCAAGTACGGTCCGCAGGTCAGCGCCGTGCTTAAGAAGGCGGCAGCTATTGAGATCGAGACTATCTGTCCGCTTCATGGTGTCATCTGGCAGTCTCATATCAAGGAAATAGTAGATGTCTACGGTAAGTGGGCAGCTTACGAGCCGGAGAAGGAGGGTGTCGTTATCCTGTACGGGTCGATCTACGGCAATTCCGCCAACAGCGCGGATATACTGGCGAACAAATTGGCTGATAAAGGCGTTTGCCTGCGGGTAATGGACATGTCCATGAAGCATCCTTCGTATGCTCTGGCGGCAGTGTTTGAGTACAGCAGCTTCGTGATCGTATCTCCCACCGTTGACGCGGGTATATTCGGCCCTATCGACAATATGCTTAATTCCTTTGTTTCTCATAATATCAGCAGTCGAAAAGTAGCTGTCATAGATAACGGTACATGGGCGCCTATGGCAGGCAAGCTGATCAAAGAGAAGCTCTCTTCCTGTAAGGATCTTACTATCCTGGAGGAAAGCTTCAGTATTAAGTCTTCTCTGACGAATGTGCAAGCTGAGGGCGAGTTGGAAAAGCTCGCGGAAGCCTTGAAGTGAGATGGGGAATGATATGTATAGGATCTTTCTTGTAGAAGACGACAATGATATAGCGAGTTCCGTTGCTGAAGCTGTAAAGGCATGGGATTATTCCGTTCATGTGGTGAGCGATTTCCATAATGTGATGAAGGAATTCTCCATAGTAGATCCTCATCTCGTGATAATGGATATCTCTCTGCCTTTTTATAACGGCTATCACTGGTGCTCTAAGATCAGGGAAATATCCAAGTTGCCCATTATATTTCTTTCTTCAGCATCGGATAACATGAATCAGGTCATGGCGATCAATATGGGCGCGGACGATTTTATAGCCAAGCCCTTTGACATGAATGTATTGATGGCCAAGATCCAGGCTATGCTCAGACGCAGCTATGATTTCAGCAACGATGTTAAACTTATAAGCTGCAGGGGAGCAGTCTTAAATATCGGCAGTAATACCCTGGAGTATCAGGGGGAGAGGATCGAGATGAGTAAGAACGAATACCGTATCCTCTATGAACTGATGAGTAACAAGGGCAAGCTCGTGAGCCGTTCCAAGCTTATGGAGAGTCTGTGGGCAACCGACGACTTCGTAGACGAGAATACCCTGTCGGTCAATGTAAACCGTCTTCGTAAGAAACTGGAAAGTGCCGGTCTTACCGACTTTATAGTTACAAAAGTCGGTCGCGGCTATATCGTGGAGGATGCCTGATGCTGGTTGAGTTCTTAAAGCGTAAGGCGTCGGCCATAGGCCTTTTTATACTTTTCTCGCTTTTTGTCGGAGGCTGGTTTTTCTTTAACGATCTGGATATGAATGCTCTTGGCTACCCGCTTGTGACCACGGCGATCGTCGGTATCTGCCTTCTTATTGTCTCTTATCGCAAAACATTATCTAAGCACAAACAGCTTACTGGATTAGTTGACTTTGTAAATGTGACTGATGAGCTTCCGGAAGCTTCTACGATCATAGAGCAGGATCTGACAGAGTTGATAGGAAGGCTGGATCGAGTTTATCAGACTACGCTTACTGATTTCAACGACCATACGAAAGCCACGGACGATTACTATACAATGTGGGTTCATCAGATCAAGACCCCGATCGCAGCCATGAAGCTCAAGCTTGATAAGATGGACAGCGAGGATGCGGCCGCGCTTAAAAGTCAGCTTCTCAGAATAGAGCAGTATGCCGAGATGGTGCTTATATACCGCCGCCTTGAATTTACCGAGACAGATTACAGATTCGCCGAAGTCGAATTGGATGACATAGTAAAAGAGGCAGTCCGTAAGTTCAGGACCGAGTTCATCAACAAGCACATTAATCTCAGGTATGAGATCGAGCCGATGACGATACTGACCGACGAGAAATGGCTGACCTTTGTGATCGAACAACTGTTATCCAACAGCCTTAAGTATACAGGTAAAGGCTATATCAGGATCTATGTGGATGACTTGGGGCGCTTGTCCGTTGAGGATAGCGGCATAGGAATCATGGAGGAAGATATTCCGAGGATCTTCGAGAAGGGCTTTACCGGCCGTAACGGACGCATGGACAAGAGAGCCAGCGGCATCGGTCTTTATCTGTGTAAAAGGATATGCGACAACTTATCTTCAGAGATCACCGTCGAGTCAAAGCTCGGGGTGGGAAGCACCGTAAGGGTGTCTCTTAACCGTCCTGACAGAGTATATGAGTGAATCTTTCATTTTTGTAAGATGAGATCTTCAAGAGTAAGACATATGCAAGATACTCCCTGTTTAGATGGAGTAAAGTCTGATCATAAACAAGGAGGAAACGTAAAATGAGTTTATTGGAAGTAAAGGGCCTTAGAAAAGTTTATACGACACGTTTCGGCGGTAATAAGGTCGAAGCATTAAGAGATGTCGAGTTCACTGTGGAAGACGGTGAGTATGTAGCTATCATGGGTGAGTCCGGCTCCGGCAAGACGACACTTCTTAACCTGACGGCAGCGCTTGATAAGCCTACATCGGGCGAGATAATCCTTGACGGAATGGATATCTGTAAGATCAAGGATTCCAAGATGGCAGAATTCAGACGTGACAATCTCGGCTTTGTCTTCCAGGAGTTTAATCTTCTGGATACATTCTCCATCGAGGATAACATATATCTGCCCCTGGTTCTTAAGGGAGTAAGCTACAAGGAGCTCGCTAAGAAGATCGAGCCTATCGTTGAGACTCTCGGCATCAGCAGTCTTCTGAAGAAGTATCCCTACGAAGTGTCGGGCGGGCAGAAGCAGAGGACGGCGGTAGCCAGAGCCCTCATAACCGATCCCAAGATCATCCTGGCAGACGAGCCGACGGGTGCTTTGGACTCCAAGTCTACGGACGAATTGCTGGACCTTTTCGAGAAGGTTAATAAAGGTGGACAGACTATCCTTATGGTTACACATTCGGTTAAGGCGGCAAGCAGAGCAAGCCGGGTGCTCTTTATCAAAGACGGAAAGATCTTCCATCAGCTCTTTAAGGCAGGCGCAAGTGATACTGAGTTCTATCAGCAGATCTCAGAAGCGCTTACGGTCCTCACTACAGGCGGTGATGCCAAATGAGACTTTATCCGAGACTGGCCGTAAACGGCATACGTAATAATGCCCGCATATATTATCCATACATAGGAACCTGTATCGGCATCGTGGCTATTTTCTATCTGGTAAGCTCGATGAGCACGGATGATATCATCAGATCGATGAAAGGCGGAAGGACTCTTTGTGAGTTGATGTTTTTTGCAAGATACATAATCGGATTATTCTCGATCATGTTCCTGTTCTTCACGAACGGCTTTATCAGCAAGAGAAGGACATCCGAATTCGGTCTTTATAATGTCCTCGGCATGAATAAGCGGAATATAGGTATTGTGATCCTGCTCGAAAATCTTATCGTATATCTCATCTCCATGGTGAGCGGGATCATTATAGGTATCGGTTTGACAAAATTTGCCGAAGCAGGTGTCAGTAAGATACTCAAAAGTGATATCAGCTACGGCTTAAATGTGCCCGTGAAATCTGTTGTTGAGACGATCATTCTTTTCGCGGCAGTATTCGGTCTGATCATCTTGAACTCCTGGAGACATATTACTTTTACGGGAGCTGCGCAACTTGTTAAAAACGAGAATATGGGTGATAAGCCCCCACGCGGCAACCTTATCATGGCATTGTCTTCCGTTATCATGCTGGTCGTTGCCTATTATCTGGCAAGACAGACCGGCGGTTTAAGGAGTATGCTTTATTTCTTCATTGCAGTTCTCTTGGTCATTTTAGCTACTTACATCCTGTTTATCACGGGCTTTACCGCAGCTTGCAGGCTCATGAAGAAGAACAAGAGGTATTACTATAATAAGAAGCATTTCGTAACCGTCTCTTCCATGAACTTCAGGATGCACAGGGGAGGCGCAGGACTCGGTACGATCTGTATCCTTACTACAATGGTTCTTGTCGTTATGAGCTCCACAACATGCTTCTACGGTGGTATCGACAAGATGATCGAATCAAATTACCCGCGTGATTATGAGCTTGATCTGCGACCTGATGAGAATACATCTGATCGGATCAGACAGATTCGCCAAGCGCTTGATGAATACACGGACAATATGATGGAAGACGGTGTGATATCAAATGTGATCAAATTCTCTTTCCTGGAAGATACGCTCTATTATGAAGACGGTAAGTACACGAGTATTGATTATTCCGACAGCGGCGAGATGGAGATAATTATGGATCATTTGAATGATCTTGTTGTTCTTAACATCGTATCCGAAGAGGACGCCGAGTATCTTCTCGGCAGGGATGTTGAACTGGCTGATGATGAAGCTCTGGTATGGTTTTCTGAAGGAAACATCAAATACGACATGTTATCGGATAAGTACAGAAATATAGCCTTGAAGGGAATCACAAGATTCAGGGAAATAGATATCGACAACCCGAATGATTTCTTTACTGATTCTTCAACAGCAATTGCTTCCAGAATGATCTTGATCGTGAAGGATTTTCCGCAGGTTGCCAGTCAATCACCAAGCTCTGCAGTAGCTGTGTTGTTCTTTGACTCTGATAAGGGGCCGGATTACGACTTTGCTGAACCTTTAAGAACAGAGGATGGGATCATCGAGAATGCACACTTGATCTTCTACAGCAAAGCAGATATTACAGAAGAAGTGTACGGGGTGTACGGAGGTCTGCTCTTTATGGGGATCATGCTCTGTATCATTTTCCTCGCGGCAACGGTTCTCCTGATGTACTATCGCCAGGTCGTTGAAGGCTACGAAGACCGTAACCGCTTCAGGATCCTTCGCAAGATCGGTATGGAGAAGAAGAGCATTGCGGCATCGATCAACTCTCAGATCCTGGTGGTGTTTGTATCCCCGGTAATCCTCGCGGTTCTTCATACCATCATGGCAACGCCCTTCCTGATGTTCTTCATGAAAATGCAGGGAATGTGGTTTACGGATGTCTTCATTAAAGTGTTGTTTGTCACTTTCATAGTATTCATAATCGTATACTTCATCGTATACAAGCTGACATCCCGCATTTACTACAAGATCGTTCTGGGATAAAGGATCAGGATATAGAAAAGGCAATTGCCCGTTCTCTTGATTGAGAGCGGGCATAGCTTTTTCGAAAAGGAAATATGACCTCAGATCACGTCTTGACGGCCGTGCATTTTGGCATATCTGCTCATTGCAAAAAATCGTTCGGTACTCTACAGTAGACGCTATGAAGATCAGGAGTAATGATGCCAAAGGAATAATATGTATACTGATGGCGGCCATGGGCTTCGCGCTCATGACTTTCTTTGTAAGGCTGTCCGGCGATGTTCCGACCATGGAGAAGGCTTTCTTCAGAAATGCCTTTGCCGCAGTGATCGCCGGCGTAACTCTGTTAAGATCCGAAGAAGGTTTTAAGATCAAAAAGGGTAATGCCCGCTATATATTCTTCAGGTGCATCTTCGGAACTACCGGGCTGCTCTGTAATTTCTACGCTATTGATCATATGCCCTTAGCTGATGCGAATATGCTTAATAAGCTGTCGCCTTTTTTTGCCATACTGGCGTCGATCCCGATCCTTAAAGAGAAGCCCACCAAGATCGATATTATGACTACGGTTATCGCTTTTATGGGTGTTATCCTCATAGCCCGTCCTTCGGAAGGGGTGTCAATGATCCCCGCGATCGCCGGTATATGGGGCGGTGCCGGTGCAGGAATCGCATATTCTTTTGTAAGACTGCTGGGAAGAAGACAGGAAAGGACTTCCGTAATAGTTCTTTGTTTCTCGATCTTCTCCTGTCTCCTGTCACTTCCGTTTATGATCGCGGATTTTGCTCCTCTTAAGTTCTGGCAGCTCGGCTGTCTCATCGCAGCCGGCATCTTTGCCGCTATCGCGCAGTTCTCGATAACTTCCGCATACAAGTTCGCCCCCGCCCGTAAGATCGGAGTCTTTGATAATACACAGGTGGTATTCTCTGCTGTTCTGGGCATTATCTTCCTAAGCGAGGTGCCTGCGCACCTAAGCATTGTAGGCTATGTGATCATTATCGGCATGGCAGTCTTCCGCTGGTATTGGAATCTGACTCATGAGCATGAAGAGGATGCTGCGCAGCAGGGCTGAGCTTTAATTGGAAGCTGATGATGCTGCCACACTTGCCGCGGCGACAGCACATATAGCAGCAGTCTCGGCAGCGATGATAGCTGATACGATGGCAGCGCTTACACTGCTTCCGACCAATTTGGAAGACGAGGCAGCATAGGCATCCATGACGATAGCAGCGGCGATCATATTGCGGAACTTTTTGCCGGCGCCGAGAGCTCCCATGCCGTGTATCTTGTGAAGTCTGTCAGATACATCGCGGATCTCACGGCAGACAAGATCCAGATCATTCTTATCTACGATTACCGTGATCGCGCCTATAATGGGAAGAGCCGGGGGATCATATGTGATGCCAAGAGACTTCAGATGATTCTGTATGTTTTTTGCTCCGGCTGCCGATTCTGTTATATCCCCATCGAAAATGCTCATCATGCAGGCGATATATTGTATCTTGTTCTTGTTTCTATAGTACTTCTTCAAGGCGATGAAGTATTCCTCGCATCTTTCCCTTAAGACCTCGAGATCAATACCGGAGAGAGCCATCAGCGTGCAGTTTACGATATCTTCACGTCCCGTGATCATAGGGTGATCCTTACGGATGAGCTCATATATATGGCGCGTGCGGGCAGTCATGTGCTCATACTCTCCGGGAGTAGTGTTCTTATAGATCATGATGGCCGACAATACAAGATAATCCGAATTGATGAATCTCTTATCCAGCATCTTGTAAATAGCGTTGATCCTCTCGAAAGCGTACTGAGGGTCGGCTTCAACTGCGATCGTTGCCATTAGAGCCTGTGAAGCGTTGCCGCGGCCGATCGTCGAGAAGATGCCGGTGTTGTTCTTAACAAGTCTTTTGGCCTCCATGAGCTGCTCTTTGCTGACGGCTTCATTTCTTCCTATCAGGGCTGATGCACAGCCGCAAGCTTCATTAGAAGAATTCAGAGCGAAAGAGCTCTTCGCGATCTTAAAATTCTCCTCAAATACTCTGATGCTCTTATCTATCTTGTTTCTCATTATCTATTCCTTCTTTCCGGATCGATTCTGTCTGATCCTTACAATTAGATAATAGATTTCAAATGCAAAGAAAGAGTTAAGAAAAGGACAATTTTCGATAAAAAGATAGTACAATATCATCATTACTGTCATTTGAGGGAGGTAAGGCAATGGATAAGAAATATGAGAATATGGATGAGAAGGATCTGCTCATAAAGCTGTTGGAGTCTCAGGAAGCGGCAACCCGTCATACGAGGATATTGTCGATCGCGCTGCTCGGAATAGCCATAGCAATTGTTATCGGACTTTGTGTAGCTATCCCTGCAATGCTCGTAACCCTTAATAATGCAGATGATACATTAAAGGACGCTCAAAACTCTCTTACGGGAATAGATGAGATGGTCGGTAATGTAAATACGGTCGTTGTTGATAATACCGAGAGTGTCAATGAATCGGTAACCAAGATCAACAGTATTGATATTGACACACTGAATGACTCGATCAACAGCCTGAATGATGCCGTAAAAGAGCTTGAATCGATGTTAAGACCTTAAGTCTTCATTTGACAATCGTCACACGTCGTGATTTAATGATTGTTACAGGCGTTGAAGAGAAAAAAGATGCAGGCGTATCTACAGAGAGCCGACGGCAGGTGGAAGTCGGTGATATAAATGCAGGATAAGTCGTCTCGGAGCCGTCGGTTGAAAGCTTTATTGCAGGCGAGTAGATCGGTCCGGGTTCTCCCGTTACAGAGAGATGTGTTATATGACACAGGTGAGTGGGCGTCGACAGATGCCAAGAAGAGTGGTACCGCGGAATTTATTTCGTCTCTTCTGCACAGGTTCTTTGTGCGGAAGAGGCTTTTTTATTGCCGGCTAAAGCTTGGAGGACCGACTCATAAAAATCGACCAAGGAGGTATCAAGTCGGATGAGATTAAGTGGAGCGGAGATCGTTGTTAAGACATTGATCGAGCAGAATATCAAGACTATCTTCGGTTATCCCGGAGGAACTGTTATTGATATCTACGATCAGCTGAAGAAGTATGAGGGGCAGATCGAGCATATCCTTACAGCCCACGAGCAGGGCGCTGCGCATGCTGCAGACGGATATGCAAGAGCAAGCGGTGATATCGGTGTCGTTCTCGCGACATCGGGCCCCGGCGCTACGAACCTTGTAACAGGCATCGCTACGGCATATCTGGATTCTGTTCCAATGTTGGCTATTACAGGTAACGTCGGTACGACCATGATCGGCCGTGACAGTTTCCAGGAGATCGATATCACGGGTATCACACTCCCCATCACAAAGCATAATTTTATCGTGCACAGAACAGAGGATCTGGCTGACACGATCCGTGAAGCGATCAGGATCGCCAAGAGCGGAAGACCGGGTCCGGTACTTGTTGATATACCGAAGGACGTACAGCAGAAGACGGCTGATTATGAGAAAGCCGAGCCGGTTAAGATCAGGCCTAACCGTCCTGCAGATGATGCGGTAGTTGCAAAAGCTGCCAAGATGATCGCCGATTCCGGAAGACCGTTTATTTATTTCGGCGGAGGCGCGGTAAGAGCAGGAGCAGGTGAACTATTGGAGAAGCTTGCAGACAAGATCGATGCGGCAATGGGCTCATCTCTGATGGGGCTGTCGGAGGTTCCGACCTCCAATCCGAGATTTCTGGGAATGCAGGGGATGCACGGTCACTATGCTTCATCTAAGGCGATGCATAAGGCTGACCTGATAATCGCCATAGGTGTTCGCTTCTCTGATCGCGCTACGGGAGACACTTCCAAGTTCAGCAGCGGAGCTCAGAAGATCCATATTGACGTGGATGCTTCAGAGCTTAACAAGAATGTTGAGACAAATCTTTCTTCTGCATGCGACATAATTGATTTCCTTAAGAAGCTTATCGATGCAGTTGATGAGAAAAAGCGGCCTTCATGGATGGCTAAGATCGAGAAGCTCAAGGTTCAGGAAAAGGAATTCGATGATCCGGATTTCCTGCCGGAACAGGTAGTGAAAGCGGCTTCGAATATAACTACGGCGGATACCAGATGCGTTACCGATGTAGGTCAGCATCAGATGTGGGCAGCTCAGTTCTATGAATTCACGGATAAGCGCACTTGGATCTCCTCCGGCGGTCTTGGCACTATGGGATTCGGAATGGGTGCTGCTATCGGTTCGGCCTATGGCACAGGTAAGAGGTCTGTACTCTTTACCGGCGACGGCTCTTTCGGTATGGATATGAATGAGTTGGCGACTGCAGTTACATATAATGTTCCGCTTACCATCGTTGTTATGAATAACGGCGCTTTGGGAATGGTAAGGCAGTTACAGACTTTCTTTTACAAGAAGAATTATTCCAACACGACTCTGAACCGTAAGACTGACTTCAAGTTGCTGGCTGAGGCTATGGGCGCCAAGGGGTATAGGGCAACGACGATAGATGAGTTCAAGGATGTTTTCGAAAAGGCTTATAATGATGAGGGCCCGTCTCTTATCGATATGAGGATCGACACTGATGATCTTGTTCTCCCCATGGTACCCGGCGGCGGAACCTACGACAAGATCATCTGCGAAAGGAGTGATATCAATGAGTAAGAACAGCTTTGTTATTGCAGTTTATGTTGAGAACAAGTACGGTGTGCTTACACGTGTCACCAGTATGTTCACTCGCCGCGGATTTAATATCGATACTCTCACCGTGGGTGAGACGGAATCGCCTGAGTATTCCCGTATTACCATCTCTCTTAGCGGAGATCAGACAGATCGCGGACAGCTTATAAGTCAGCTTAAGAAGCTCTACAATGTAAAGAAAGTAGAGGTGATCACGGCAGATAAGGGGATCAGGAGAGAACTGATGCTGATCAAGGTAAAGAACAGTCCCGAGAACCGAGCCGATATCAAGGATGCGGTCGATGTTTTCAAGGCTAAGATCGTCGACTATTCCGCAGAGGCGCTCTGCCTGGAGATTACCGGAGATACCAATAAAGTAGATGCCTTTATCGATAATATGAAGCCTTTCGGTATCATTGAGATGTGCCGTACGGGAATTGTTGCCATTGAAAGAGGCGCTGACAGTATTTTGTCGCATGAGGAATGATACAAGCGCGTTCACATATCGGATGCGAAAGTATATAATAAAGTGATTTAATTAACAGGAGGTTAATTTAATATGTCAAACAGAATATTCTATGAGAAGGATTGCGATCTGTCCAAGTTGGACGGCAAGACAGTCGCCATTATCGGATACGGTTCCCAGGGTCACGCTCACGCACTGAACCTTAAGGATTCCGGAGTTAATGTTATCGTTGGCCTTTATGAGGGTTCCAAGAGCAAGGCTAAGGCTGAGAGCCAGGGACTTAAGGTTGTATCTGTTGAAGAGGCAACCAAGGCCGGTGATATCATTATGATCCTTATCCCTGATGAGAAGCAGGCTAAGCTCTACAAGGAGTCCATCGAGCCCAATCTTACAGCAGGTAAGACGATCGCTTTCGCTCATGGTTTTAATATCCATTTCGGTTGCATCAAGCCCTCTTCCGATATCAATGTGATCATGATCGCTCCTAAGGCTCCCGGACACACGGTACGTTCCGAGTTCCAGGCCGGTAAGGGTACACCTTGTCTTATTGCCGTCGAGCAGGATGCTACAGGTGACGCTTGGGATCTCGGTCTTGCATATGCTGCAGGCATCGGTGGTGCGAGAGCAGGTGTTCTTGAGACAAACTTCAGAACCGAGACAGAGACAGACCTCTTTGGTGAGCAGGCAGTTATCTGCGGCGGTGTTGCTGCTCTCATGCAGGCAGGCTTCGAGACACTGGTTGAGGCAGGCTACGATCCCCGTAACGCTTACTTCGAGTGCGTACATGAGATGAAGCTCATTGTAGACCTTATCTACCAGAGCGGTTTTGCCGGAATGAGATATTCCATCTCCAACACAGCTGAGTACGGTGATTATGTAACAGGTCCCAAGATCATTACTGAGGACACAAAGAAGGCAATGAAGAAGGTTCTGAAGGATATTCAAGACGGTTCCTTTGCCAAGGAGTTCCTCCTCGATATGAGCGATGCAGGTGGTCAGGTACACTTCAAGGCTATGAGAAAGCTCGCATCTGAGCATCCTGCCGAGAAGATCGGTGAGGAGATCAGAAAGCTCTACAGCTGGTCTGACGAGGATAAGCTCATCAACAACTGATATAGCTTGTTTTGTAACATTGTTAAATGCGGCCGCGCCCTCTTTGTGGGGCGCGGTTTTTGTTTGTAAGGCCTCGTCATCAATTGGGAAACCCTTTTCGAGTATCTGTGGCGGCTTGACAGGGTCACATAATAAAGGGACAATTATCGAAAAGTTCAGGAGACAGTAAATGAATACCCTTTACATAATTACCGGTCCTGCCGGAGTAGGAAAGAGCACTATATCAAGGGCCATCGCCGGGTCGCTTCCGAAGTCAGCCGTTATCGAGGGTGACGATATCTATAATCAGGTGGTCGGCGGATATATCCTGCCGTGGTTGGAAGGAAACCATCTGGATGTGATGTGGAAGATCGTTTTCGATTCGATAAAGACATATATCGAATCGGGGTTTGATGTTGTGCTCAACTATATAATAAACCCGGAGCAGCTCTCTATGCTGAAGAAGGCATTTCCGGATGTTACGATCCGTTTTGCCGTTCTTACTGTTGATGAGAAGACACTATTGGCACGAGATTCGGAACGGCCTCTTGACTGTCAGATGGGGGAAAGGTGTCTCGATCTTCTTAGAGAGATAAAGGCTTACGACTATGGATACGATTGTTATCTGGATTCGACCCATCTTACGATTCCGGAAACTGTCTCGAAAATAACAGCTGACGACAGATTTGTCGTCAGCTGCTGAGTCCGGTCGATTATCAGACGGAATAGAAAACTATAACAGTTCTGTTATTGTCAATGAATACATTTAAGATAGTTATACGGTCCGGGCTATCCGGGTGTATAATCAATAGTGACTCGCCTGACATTGAGAAGTTATGCGAGACCCTATTAATCGAAAGAAGGCATCATTCCTATGATCAAAGATACAATCGTAGACGGCTTTAACAATGCACCCCACAGATCCCTTTATCACGCATTGGGACTTACGAAGGAAGAGATGGAGAGGCCGATCATCGGTATCGTCAGTACATATAACGAGATCGTTCCCGGTCATATGAATGTAGATAAGATAGTAGATGCCGTTAAGCTCGGTGTTGCAATGGCAGGCGGTACGCCCATTGTTTTTCCGGCTATCGCGGTATGTGACGGAATCGCTATGGGGCATGTGGGTATGAAGTATTCGCTGGTTACCCGTGATCTTGTTGCCGACTCGACTGAGGCCATGGTTATGGCGCACGGCTTCGACGGTCTGGTCATGGTCCCTAACTGCGATAAGAATGTTCCCGGACTTCTGATGGCGGCTGCAAGGCTTGATCTGCCTACCGTTTTCGTCAGTGGCGGACCTATGCTGGCCGGACGTGTTGACGGTAAGAAGAGATCGCTCTCGGCTATGTTTGAGGCAACAGGCGCATTTGCTGCCGGCAAGATCGATGAAGCAAAGCTGGCTGAGTTTGAACATAAGGTATGTCCGACATGCGGTTCATGCTCCGGCATGTATACGGCTAATTCAATGAATTGCCTGACCGAGGTCTTAGGTCTTGGCCTTAAAGGAAACGGCACGATCCCTGCAGTCTACTCAGCAAGGATCGAGCTTGCCAAGCATGCCGGAATGCAGGTAATGGAGTGTGTCCGTAAAAATATCAGACCGAGTGATATCCTTACGGCTGACGCTTTCGAGAATGCCCTCGCTGCTGATATGGCCATCGGATGTTCCACCAATTCCATGCTCCATATCCCCGCTATAGCCAATGAACTCGGCATTAAGATCGATCTGGATCATGTTAACGAGATATCCGAGAGAACCCCCAATATCTGTCATCTGGCCCCTGCCGGCCCGACTTATATGGAAGATCTGCAGGAGGCAGGCGGTATTCATGCCGTTCTTAAGGAACTGCTTGATGCTGGCCTTATAAACGGTGATGTCATGACAGTTACAGGTAAGACATTGAGAGAGAATGTTGCTGATTCTGTTGTATTTGATCCCGAGGTAATAAGACCTGTCGATGATCCATTTACCAAGACCGGCGGACTTGCTGTTCTTAAGGGTAATCTGGCTCCCGACGGCTGCGTAGTCAAGCGCTCCGCCGTTGCTCACGAGATGTTGGTTCACGAGGGCCCCGCCCGTTGCTTTGACAGTGAAGAGGATGCAATTGCATTTATCTATTCCGGTAAGGTTCAGCCGGGTGACGTAATCGTTATCCGCTATGAGGGTCCTGCCGGCGGTCCGGGAATGAGGGAGATGCTGTCTCCTACATCCGCGATCGCAGGTGCAGGTCTTGATAAGGAAGTTGCCCTTATTACTGACGGCCGTTTCTCCGGTGCGACAAGAGGAGCTTCCATCGGTCATATAAGTCCTGAAGCTGTAAGCGGCGGGCCTATCGCATATGTTCATGACGGAGATATTATTTCCATTAATATCCCTGAGTATAAGATCGAGCTTAAAATATCCGATGAAGAATTGGCTGCAAGACGCGCCGGTGAAGAGCTCAAAATCAAGAAAGATCTTAAGGGCTATCTGAAGAGATATGCCAAGATGGTTTCTTCTGCGGACAAGGGAGCTGTAATAAATGACTGATAAACTGAGACAGATCGATTCGCTTGCTCTGTTCAGGGGACTTCGAGATAAAGAGCCTTTAAGAAGCCTTTGTGATTTTCTTCGTAAAATGGAAGCAGGCTATACGATCGATGAGATGATCTCGGCTTATGGTCACTTTGTATCAGTACTTTATGAGTTAAGGAGCGATGCCAATCTGGCGGCTGCCCTTTGGGAAGCTTTGGTTGACAGTGAGAATCCTTTTCTGAAATGTAAGATAGACAGTATCTTGGATCCTGAGAATTCCCGCGAGATCAGTACACTTATGAGACTGACAGCCGAGCGAGAGCTTGATCTGTTAAGTGAGATAAGTGATTGCACCTCATATGATTTCAAGGAGCAGATGTACTACGACGGTTACCTGCCTGATTTCAACTCTTCTCATATCGATTTTAAGGAAAGATATATGCGCCTGATCGAGAATATCGAGCGTGAAGGTTATGGTATATATTCAAGATTCCTGATGTTCAGGATCGAGAAGGGGGAGATCGTTCCGGTCGAACACCCGGATCCGATCTGCGAAGAGGAGCTCTTTTGTTACGAGAGACAAAGGGGGCTGGTGCTTAAGAATACCGCAGATTTTCTTAAAGGCAAGCCCGCTGCCGATGTACTCCTTTACGGTGATGCCGGTACAGGTAAATCTTCTACTGTTAAAGCGGTGGTGAGAAAATTCAGGGAAGCAGGTCTGAGACTGGTCGAACTGCCTAAGAGTGAACTGGAGAATCTCTCTTCCGTAATCGTAAAGCTCAGCAAGATACCCATGAAATTTGTTCTCTTTATCGATGATGTCTCATTTGAGAGTAATGATGAGAGAATTGGTTCTCTTAAGTCGGTTCTCGAAGGGGCAGCATCCGGCGGACGTAAGAATATGGTGATCTACTGTACCAGCAACAGGCGTCATCTGATCAAGGAATCATTTGCCGACAGAAGCGATGAGATACATACTTCGGATACCATAGCTGAGCAGATGTCCTTGTCGGAGAGATTCGGGCTGAGGGTTCTTTTCGATAAGCCGAATAAGGATACTTTCCTGGAGATCGTGCGTAAGTTGGCCGCGCTTAAGAGGATCAGTGTTGATGATGAGGAGCTTTGCGCCGGTGCGGAGAGATTTGCGCTTAGAGGCGGCGGCAGGTCGGCACGCCTTGCCAGACAGTATATTGATTCTTTGGTGTAACTGTTTGAAATTTTTCGAAAAGAAATGAAAGCAAATGAAAATTATTAACAGTCTGTTCACACATTAATGAAAATCATATGATAAACTTAAGACAGTTAAGAGATTAACTGATCAAAAAGAGAAAGGATGGAGGTGATTCCGATGGGAAGTGAAGAGACGCGGAAAGTAAGCTTTACAGCGTCGGAGTTGTCTTTTTCCACTTCATTAGCTTAGGTTTTATTTTCTTTCATCTGGAAAGGACATAATCGATATAATCCGCATAGAACACATATTGGAACTGTTCCTGAGTTGTAGTCGGGGACAGTTCCTTTTTGTTGTGCTATATTATGTGTAGTTATTATGCTTATCATTCAACTCTCTTTTTATAGCCTCTTGTCTATAGCAATGCTGGGGGACTCGATTACTTTCTTTAACTGCATCCTGTCGTCAGTTGAGTATTTCATCTGCATATCTGTTGTTTTTAATGATACAGTGTCTCTCAGCAAAGCCATAGTTCTTACCGGGGCATATCTCTTTGCCTGGTTGATCGGTTTTGTGACCCCCGGTGCTCCGGGAGGTATCGGAGTCAGGGAAGCGGTTATGCTGCTTGTATGTTCTGCCGCCGATGAGGAGCTGGTTATAGCATTTGTCCTGTTGATGCGCATTGGATCGATAGTGGCTGATATCATTGCATGGATTGCAGGCGAGTTCTTAAAAACAAGCTTGAAAGCCTCAACAGGTAAAGTATAATTAGAGTATACTACTTAACACAGGAGGTACTTCCCCATGGACTTGGATGTAAAGAAGATCAAAGATGTTGCAGAAGATGCAATTGATAAGGTAGCTGATAATAAGCAGGCTCAGAAGATTTTCGATAAGGCTGCTGATGCAATTGAGAAGAAGACAAAGATTGATATCCCTGATGCGGAGGATCTTGCTAAGAAGATCAAATAGTCTTTGCTATAACTTAAGATCTAAGGCAAATGGACTCTTCGGGGTCCATTTGGTTTTCTTTCAATGGAGCGGTGCCGTGAAAATGTCGTCTGTGAGGACACCGATTTTTGCTATTGACAATTATTATGAACAGGAATATAGTTAGCACAATTGAATAAGGTAAACCGTTGATACGGAGATAAAGGTGATGATGCTCCCACAGAGAGCCGGCGGCGCTGAGAGTCCGGTGGAAAACAAGTCATCAAATGGACCGTTGAGGGCACAGTCAAAGGGTGATCCCGAGTATTCTGTGACGTAAGGCATACGTTAGTTGTCGGGGATATGTCAGTATCTCGCTAAGTGCACGAGCGATCGTGAATCAAGGTGGCACCACGGATAAGTTTATTCGTCCTTGACAGAAGAATCATATCTTCTGTCAGGGACTTTTTATTTGCCTCCGGTCCCTGGCAGAGAATATGACAGAAGAGAGAGGAGAAGCAATTATGAACATCAAACCGGAATTGTCGGATGTAAGAAGATTCGCGGAAACGGGCGAATTTAAGTGTGTCCCTGTCAGCAAGTCGCTCTTGTCGGATGTCAGGACGCCCATCGAGGTCCTGAAGATCTTGAAAAATATCTCGAGCCACTGCTATATGCTGGAGTCGGCCGAGAGCCGTGAGAAGTGGGGCAGATATACTTTTCTCGGATTTGATCCCAAGCTGGAAGTGACTGTAATGAACGGTCGCCTGAAGGCAGGTTCACTTGAGATAGAAACAGATGATCCCAACAAATATCTGCGTCAGATCATACAGGATCATAAGAGCCCGAGACTTGACTATCTGCCATCTTTCACCGGCGGTCTTGTGGGTTATTTCTCTTACGACTATATCAAGTATGCCGAGCCGACGCTTAACCTCGATGCCGAGGACAGCGAGAACTTCAAGGATTGTGACCTGATGCTTTTCGATAAGGTGATCGCTTTTGATAACTATGAGCAGAAGATCATCTTGATAGTAAATATCGCTCTCGAAAACTATGAGACAGAATATAAGCGGGCCATAAGCGAGCTGTCGCACATGGAGGATCTGATCCTTAACGGTACGCCTTGTGAAGAGACTGCCGGCGTCCTTAAAAGCGATATCCGTCCGATGTTTGACGAAGAGAGATATTGCGAGATGGTGGAGAAAGCCAAGTACCACATAAAGGAAGGTGATATCTTCCAGATCGTTTTGAGCAATCGCTTAGAGGCAGATTATGAGGGCAGTCTCCTGAATGTGTACAGATACTTAAGAACCTTGAATCCTTCTCCTTATATGTTCTATTTCTCAGGAACCGATGTGGAGTGCGCGGGAGCCTCTCCGGAGACGTTGGTAAAACTCGAGGACGGTGTTCTCTATACCTACCCTCTGGCAGGTACCAGACCACGCGGAAAGACGACCGAGGAGGATATCATGCTCGAAAAGGAGCTTCTCGCTGATCCCAAGGAACTTGCCGAGCACAACATGTTAGTGGATCTTGGACGTAATGATATCGGCAAGATCAGCAAATTCGGCAGCGTAACTGTAGAGAAATACCACAATATCGAGAGATATTCCCATGTTATGCATATCGGCTCTACGGTGAGAGGGGAGATCAGGGAGGAATATGATGCTTTCGATGCGGTAAATGCCATCCTGCCGGCGGGGACTTTGTCGGGAGCGCCTAAGATCAAGGCTTGCCGTCTGATAAATGAGCTGGAGAATTGTAAACGCGGCATATATGGCGGAGCGATCGGTTATGTGGACTTTACCGGCAATCTGGATACCTGCATTGCAATAAGGCTCGCCTATAAGAAAAACGGGCACCTCTTTGTAAGATCAGGGGCGGGAATAGTAGCCGACTCTGTTCCACAGACTGAATATCGTGAATGTATCAACAAAGCGGCTGCGGTAATAAAAGCCGTAAAAGAAGCTGACGGCAAGAACTGAGGAGGTGACGAGAATGCTTTTACTGATAGACAATTATGACAGTTTCTCCTACAACCTGTATCAGATGATCGGAGCTATCGAGCCGGATATCAAGGTTATCCGTAATGATGCCATGACGGTGGAGGAGATAGACGAGCTGAAGCCTGACGGTATCATTATCTCCCCGGGACCGGGAAGACCGGAAGATGCAGGTATCTGTATAGATGTAATCAAGAAGCTCGGGGACCGTTATCCGATACTCGGAGTGTGTCTGGGTCATCAGTCGATCTGTGCGGCATACGGAGCTGTTGTTACTTATGCCAAGGAACTGATGCACGGCAAACAGTCGGAGACAGAGGTGGAGACGCAATGCAGACTTTTCGCCGGGCTGCCTAAGATCGTCAAGGTGGCAAGATATCATTCGCTGGCGGCGGATGCGGACACCATACCGGAGTGTCTGACGGTGATGGCAAAAACTACTGACGGAGAGGTAATGGCCGTAAAACACAGAGACTACGATGTGTACGGAGTTCAATTCCATCCTGAATCAATAATGACGCCCGAAGGCGCGACAATGCTTAAGAACTTTATCGAAATAACCGTTAAATAAACAGGAGGACACGAAAATGATCAAGGAAGCAATCATTAAGATCGTAAACAAGGAAGATCTCTCATACGAGGAGGCATATGCCGTAATGAACGAGATCATGAGCGGAGAGACGACGCCCACGCAGAATGCGGCTTTCCTGGCTGCACTGTCCACAAAAAGTGCCAGAGCAGAGACCATTGATGAGATCTCAGGCTGCGCTCAGGCCATGAGAGAGCACGCCCAGGCAGTTCCGCACCCCGGCATGGAGGTGTTGGAGATCGTAGGAACAGGCGGAGATAAAGCCGGAAGCTTTAATATCTCTACAACATCGGCTTTCGTAATCGCTGCTGCTGGTATCAAGGTTGCCAAGCACGGAAATCGAGCAGCTTCATCTAAGAGCGGTACTGCAGATTGCCTCGAGGCACTGGGAGCTAATATCGACCTGACTCCCGAGAAGTGTCTGAAGCTCTTGGAAGAAGTCGGATTCTGTTTCTTTTTCGCTCAGAAATACCATACCTCTATGAAATATGTCGGTGCTATCCGTAAGGAGTTGGGTTTCAGGACAGTGTTTAATATCCTCGGACCTTTGACGAACCCTTCTAAGCCGGAGTTCTTCCTTCTGGGTGTCTATGACGAATACCTCGTCGAAGTAGTGGCGCATGTATTGGGATCTCTCGGAGTTAAGCGCGCGCTTGTAGTTCACGGAATGGACAGGCTCGACGAGATCTCCGCAAGTGAGGAGACTTTTGTATGTGAGCTGAACAACGGAGAGTACAAGAAATATCACATCAAGCCCGAGGAGTTTGGTCTTCCCAGAGGTAAGAAGGAAGATATATTGGGCGGCACGCCGGAAGAGAATGCTCAGGTGACAAGGGATATCTTAAGCGGCAAGATCACTGATACGAGACGTGTGACGGTTCTCATGAACGCAGGTGCCGCCATTTATGCCGGCGGCGCAGCTTCTACTATCGCTGATGGTGTTAAAATGGCAGCCGAGCTTATTGACAGCGGCAAGGCACTGGAAAGACTTGAGAAGTTCGTTGATCTTTCCAATGAGGACTGAAATGACAGATATACTTAAGACAATTGCTGATGCGGCGAAGAGCCGGATCGAGAACGCCAAGAGGACTGTTTCCGAGGAAGAGATCAGGCAGGCGGCTTATGATATGGCGAAGGGAGAGTTCCTTTTCGAGAAGGCGCTGGCGAAGGACGGTATGTCATTCATCTGTGAGTGTAAAAAAGCGTCTCCTTCTAAGGGGATTATTGCAGAGGATTTCCCTTATCTTGACATAGCTCGCGAATATGAGGCGGCAGGGGCTTCCGCTATATCGGTGCTGACTGAGCCTCAGTGGTTCATGGGTTCTCTCGAGTATTTAAGAGAGATCGCTTCCGAGGTCAAGATCCCATGCCTTCGAAAAGATTTCACGGTAGACCCTTATATGATCTATGAAGCAAAGCTTGCAGGTGCATCCGCTGTGCTTCTGATCTGTTCCATCTTGAGTGCCGAGGAGCTTGCCTCATATATCGGAATCTGCGATGATCTCGGCTTATCCGCTCTGGTGGAAGCTCATGATGCCGATGAAGTCAGCACGGCCATTGACTGCGGCGCCCGGGTGATCGGAGTCAACAATCGTAACTTGAAGGATTTCAGCGTTGATCCGACTAACTGCCTGAGACTTAGACGGCTAATACCTGACAATGTGCTCTTTGTTGCCGAGAGTGGCGTCAAGACGGCCCATGATATCAGGGCTTTATACGATAACAAGGTCGATGCGGTTCTCATAGGAGAAGCGATGATGAGGTCGGATAATAAGTCGCAGTTCCTAAGGGATCTCAGATCTCTTTTATGAGGCAGATTGGAGTTTGTTATGACGAAGATAAAGATCTGCGGACTTAAAAGAACGGAAGACATCGAGCTTGCCAATAAAATACTGCCGGACTATATCGGTTTCATGTTCTGGGAAAACAGTAAACGATATATTCCTGTCGAAAAGGCTGCTGAACTTAAGAAAATGCTCGATCCTCACATAAAGGCAGTGGGAGTTTATGTTGATGAAGATCCGATCAAGCTGGCAAATACGGCAAATGAAGGTATAATCGATATCATTCAGCTCCACGGAGAAGAGGACGAAGAATATATTTCCCGCCTTCGTGGCCTGACTGACAAGAAGATCATCAAGGCCTTCAGGATCAGATCGGAGGCTGATGCTCTGGCAGCCGACAAAAGCAGTGCCGATGCGGTGCTCTTGGATTCGGGTTCCGGGATCGGCGGAACCGGAAAAAGCTTTGACAGGAGCTTGATAAAGGCAGTAAAACGCGACTACTTTCTGGCCGGCGGGCTAACTCCGGAAAATGTGACGGAAGCAATATCCGAATGCTCGCCATATGCCGTCGATGTGAGTTCAGGTGTCGAGACTGACAGCTTAAAAGACGCTGATAAAATGACCGCATTCGTAATGAATGTGAGAAAGATGATAAAGGGAGGAAAAGGCTAATGTCCGAATCGAAAGGAAGATTTGGCGTTCACGGTGGACAGTACATACCCGAGACCTTAATGAATGCCGTTATCGAATTGGAGGAAGCATATAACCACTACAAGGTTGATCCTGATTTTAACAGAGAACTGACGGAGTTGCTTGACGAATACGCAGGCCGCCCCAGCCGCCTTTACTATGCGGAAAAGATGTCAAGAGACCTGGGGGGTGCCAAGATCTACCTGAAGCGTGAGGATCTCAATCACACAGGTTCTCATAAGATCAACAACGTACTCGGGCAGGCGCTTCTTGCGAAGAAAATGGGCAAGACCAGGCTTATCGCCGAGACAGGCGCCGGCCAGCACGGTGTTGCAACAGCCACGGCGGCTGCTCTGCTCGGTATGGAATGTGTTGTCTTTATGGGGGAAGAGGATACCAAGCGTCAGGCATTAAATGTATACAGGATGAAGCTGTTGGGGTCTGATGTCATCCCCGTAAAGAGCGGTACAGCCACCTTGAAGGATGCTGTATCCGAGGCTATGCGAGAGTGGACATCCAGGATCGAGGATACTCATTATTGTCTGGGGTCTGTTATGGGACCTCATCCGTTCCCGACGATAGTCAGGGATTTCCAGGCCGTAATCTCAAGAGAGATCAAATCCCAACTTCAGCAGAAGGAAGGCCGTCTGCCGGATGCAGTCATCGCCTGCTGCGGCGGCGGATCCAATGCCATCGGTTCTTTCTACCACTTTATCGAGGATAAGAGCGTCAGGCTTATCGGATGTGAAGCTGCCGGCAGAGGCATTGATACGATGGAGACAGCGGCTACTATCAATACAGGCCGTCTCGGGATTTTTCACGGCATGAAATCTTACTTCTGCCAGGATGAATACGGTCAGATCGCTCCTGTCTATTCGATATCGGCTGGGCTTGACTATCCCGGTATCGGACCTGAGCACTCATGGCTTCATGATATTGGCAGGGCGGAATATGTTGCAATAACTGATGACGAGGCGGTTGATGCTTTCGAGTATCTGTCAAGAGTTGAGGGCATAATCCCGGCTATTGAGTCTGCGCATGCAGTCGCCTATGCCCGTAAGCTTGCCCCGACCATGGCGTCCGATAAGATCATTGTAGTAACGATCTCGGGGCGAGGTGATAAAGACTGTGCCGCCATGGCCAGGTACAGAGGAGAGGAGATCTACGAATGAGCAGAATAGAACAGGCTTTCGCGAATGGTAAAGCATTTATACCTTTCATAACTTGCGGTGATCCGGATCTTGAGACCACTGAAAAGATCGTTAAAGAGATGGTTGCCGCCGGTGCGGATCTGGTGGAACTCGGGATTCCCTTTTCTGATCCGACTGCTGAGGGACCGACTATCCAGGCAGCTAATCTTCGTGCGCTTAGCGCGGGTTGTACGACCGACAAAGTTTTCGATATGGTCATAAGACTTAGAGAGAGCATTAGCATTCCTATGGTGTTTATGACGTATGCAAATGTGGTGTTCTCTTATGGTTCCGAGAAGTTTATGGCGCGCTGTGCTGAGGTGGGGATAGACGGACTTATACTCCCTGATATTCCATATGAGGAGAAGGGTGAGTTTGTTGATATCATGCACCGCTATGGACTTGACCTCATATCGCTTATAGCACCCACATCTGCGGGCCGAATCTCTATGATAGCATCTGAGGCAGAAGGCTTTATATATGTGGTCTCAAGCCTCGGTGTAACCGGAGTCAGAAGCTCGATAACGACCGATATATCTACACTGTGCTCTGCTATCAGGGCTTCCGCTAAGGTCCCCTGCGCCGTAGGATTCGGCATCTCGACCCCGGAGCAGGCAGGCGCTATGGCAGAACATGCCGATGGTGTTATTGTCGGTTCGGCTATCGTCAAGATCATTGCACAGCACGGCAGGGAAGCAGCGCCTTTTGTGGGAGAATATGTTCGTTCCATGAAGGCCGCGATCAACCGAAAAGATATGGACTGATTTTCATTTTACCGGCTTTTTTTGCCGGAGATGCGCTTTTTGTCTTTTTTACTCGAAAAAACGCTCGTCTTCCACAGATTTACCACGCATCGGACGGTCAGTTTTCCTTGAAATTTGTCCCTTCTGATTGGTATAAATATTGAAGGTGAAAACCAAGTTCTAGGTTTGCGTTCTTCGGCCCCTAACCGAAGAGGCGCATAAGAAAGGAAGTTTTTTATGGGTTATTTACAGGAAATCGTAGATGTTAAAGGCCGCCAGGTAATTGATTCCCGCGGAAATCCTACGGTCGAAGCAGAGGTTACTCTCGCAGACGGTACAATCGGCAGAGGCATTGCTCCTTCCGGTGCATCTACAGGTGAGTTCGAGGCTCTTGAGCTCCGTGACGGCGACAAGTCCAAGTTCGGCGGCAAGGGTGTTCTCAAGGCAGTTGAGAACATCAATACAACGATCGCAGATGCTATCCTTGATATCGATGCATCTGATATCTATGCAGTTGATAAGGCTATGATCGAGGCTGACGGTACAGAGGACAAGTCCAACCTCGGTGCTAACGCTATCCTTGCAGTATCTATCGCAGCTTCTCAGGCTGCAGCTAAGTCCCTTGATATTCCGCTCTACAAGTTCTTCGGCGGTATCGCAGGCAACAGACTCCCTGTTCCTATGATGAATATCTTGAACGGTGGTGCTCATGCTGACAGCTCCGTTGATACACAGGAGTTCATGATCATGCCTGCCGGCGCTCCTTCTTTCTCTGAGGGACTCAGATGGTGTACAGAGGTATTCCACACACTGAAGAAGCTCATTAAGGATATGGGTGATGTTACAGCTGTAGGTGATGAAGGCGGTTTTGCTCCCAACAGCCTCGCAGGTGACGAAGATGCTATTGAACTCATCCTCAAGGCTATCGAGGCTGCAGGCTACAAGCCCGGCGAGGATTTCGTTCTTGCTATGGATGCTGCTTCATCTGAGTGGAAGAGCCCTAAGGGTGTTGGTTTCTATCATCAGCCCAAGTCCGGCAAGGACTTCACAACAGATGAGCTTATCGCTCACTGGGCAAGCCTGATCGAGAAGTATCCTATCATCTCCATCGAGGATGGTCTTGATGAGGAAGACTGGGAAGGCTGGAAGAAGATGACAGCTGCTATCGGTGATAAGGTTCAGCTCGTTGGTGATGACCTTTTCGTTACAAATACAAAGAGACTCAAGAAGGGTATCGAGATGGGCGCCGGTAACTCCATCCTCATCAAGCTCAACCAGATCGGTTCTGTTTCTGAGACAATGGAAGCTATCAAGATGGCTCACAAGGCCGGTTACACAGCAATCACATCTCATCGTTCCGGTGAGTCCGAGGATGTTACGATCGCTGATCTGGCTGTAGCTCTTAACACATGTCAGATCAAGACAGGTGCACCTTCCAGATCTGAGCGTGTAGCAAAGTACAACCAGCTCTTAAGAATCGAAGAGGCTCTCGGCGATTCCGCTGTATATCCTCAGTTCGGTGCTTTCAACGTAAAGAAGTAATTCTTTCTTGGATCTAAGCTGATCGATCAAGCCGCATGGGAATATTCCCGTGCGGCTTTTCTTTGGGCTCTAAATGGAATCTGTGGGATAAATATCCGGCTTATAATTCCCCGCGGTTTATTGATGCACAAAAAGTTGAATTATTTCCGTTTATCATTTACAATAGTGCGTGCTTACGGAGACGTATCGAAGTGGTCATAACGGGGCGCACTCGAAATGCGTTTGCCGGGCAACCGGCACGTGGGTTCGAATCCCACCGTCTCCGCCACAGAATGTGAAGTTACCCCTGTAAGTTGGACAGTGATGTTACAATTTACGGGGGTATTCTTATGTTTACAACAAGGTGAACAAGGCTGTTGGGCTTCCGGCTTACACTAATATGTTAGAATTGATCATACCGTTCGACAGATCGGACCGGTATAGAAGTTGAGATGACAGGCTTAAAGGGAAGAAACATGAATACTATCTTTGAATCCGAGAACATAAACTATATAAGACCTTCGACAGATCTGATACCTGAATACCTTGAGATGGTCAATGACATTGAGAATGTTGCGAGGTTCATAGGCGACAGGCGTGAACCCTACACTGAGGAAGAAGAGTTCGATTATATCAAAGATAAGATGGATAACAATGCGACTATGTTCTCGATGATCGAGAAAAGGACCGGCAGGTTCATCGGCAATATCGAATTCTTTAACCGAAGCGATGATTCTGCGGAGTGGGGCATAGTGATAACGGCAAAGATGCAGGATAAAGGATATGGAAAAGAAGCTCTCAAAAGGTCTGTTGAGTACGGGTTCAATGATCTCGGTCTGTCGCGAATCTTTCTTAGTGTGTATGCCGATAATCCCAGAGCCATACACGTCTATGAACAGTGCGGATTCAAGGAATATGACCGTAACGAAGTAGATGTTTATATGGAGATAACAAGGTGTTGATGCTATCCTGAAAAAGTGTGCACAAAAAGACGATAAATGAAGTTCACCGGCATGATACATTGACATTGAAACTGAATGAGGTGACCGTTATGAATGGCTGGATAGAAGGAATTCAGGATTCGATCGAATATATCGAGCAGAATCTGACGTCGGAACTGGATATTAATAAGATCGCTGAGAAAGCTGCTTTGTCTCCGTTTTACTATCAGCGGATCTTCGGCGCGATGTGCGGTGTGACTGTCGGAGAATACATCCGTTCACGACGAATGACTCTGGCAGCTCAGGAACTGGCGTGCTCGGATCTCAAGGTGATCGATATTGCTCTGAAGTACGGCTATGATTCTCCTGACAGTTTTACCAAAGCATTCCGGTGCTTCCATGGCATCAATCCGACTCAGGCCAGAGAACCGGGAACTTCATTGCGGTCATTCGCTCCGTTGCATATCAAGATCTCATTGGAGGGCGGAACTATGTTAGATTACAAGATCATCGAGAAGGCACCATTTACTGTCGTCGGCATCAAAAAGAGATTTGACTCGGAAACGAGTTACGAAGCGATCCCGAGATTCTGGGATGAGTGGTCTTCGGATATGAAAGGCCTAAAGGGTACGTTCGGTATTTGTTCGGATATGGACGGAAAGACCTTTGACTATTGGATAGCGGATCTGTATCAGCCTTGGGAGGATATCCCTGAAGGGTGCGGGATCTATCAGGTTCCCGGCGGGCTGTGGGCACTATTTAAGTGCGAAGGACCGTTGCCTGACAGTATGCAGAAGGTCAATACACAGATATGGTCCGAGTGGCTTCCTTCATTGAAGGGATATGCTTTGGCGGGCAATTATGATCTGGAATTCTATCTGCCGCCGACACAGGACCCTGCAGATACAGTCAGCTATATTTGCATTCCCCTGACAAAACTGTAAGAAAACTCAGTATACATATATCGGGAAATAGGAGTTATCTATGAAACACAGACGTTTGATCACTTCTCTATTGGCAGCATCCTTACTCGTAGCTTCCATTGCATCCTGCAGCAAGTCATCGTCAGACAATACTGACGGGACTGATGTCGGGGAGACAACGGAATCAGTTGCGGAATCGGTTACGACCGAATCAACGGAGAGTCAATTGCCTGATGAAGAGATCCCTGAATATAAATATCAGCTTTATGCGACAATGACACCTGAAGAGATAGTTGCCGACCTGACCTTGGAGCAGAAAGCCGCTCAGATGGTTCAGCCGGCAGTCTATTGTGTTGATGAAGATGCGATGAGAGAGAATGACTATGGAAGCATCCTGTCTACACAGGGAAGTATGGGTGCAGCTGAGTGGAGAGAACTCGTCGACGGATTCCAGCAGGCGGCAATAGAGTCGGAAGCAGGTATTCCCTATGTCTATGGACAGGACGACGTCCACGGTGTCAATTATTGCCTTGATGCTGTATACTTCCCGCACAATATAGGTGCAGGCGCAGCAAACGATGAAGAACTGATGTATCAGGTGGGACTGATTACGGCGGATGAAGCAAGACTCTGTCATATGCTCTGGAACTTTTCTCCTGTAGTAGCTCAGTCAGTCGATCCCCGATGGGGAAGAACATATGAGTCATACGGATCAGATCTCGATCTTATAACGAGGCTCAGTACAGCATATACAAGAGGACTGATCGACGGCGGATTGATAGCTTGTACAAAGCATTTCCTGGCTGACGGTAATGTCTTATACGGTACCGGTGAAGGGGATATGCTTATAGACCGCGGAGATGCTCAGCTTACTGACGAACAGATCGACGAGCTCCTGGCTGTATATCAGGCTCAGATAGATGCCGGTGTGCAGACGATAATGGTCAGTCATTCTTCTCTTAACGGCGTTAAGATGCATGAGAACGGTGAGTACATTATGAAGCTTAAGAACGAGATGGGCTTTGAAGGCTTTATCGTAAGTGACTGGAATTCTGTTCAGAATACCGGCGGAGCCACATACGAAGAGCAGGTAATAAACGGTATTAACGCCGGTATCGACATGCTTATGGAGATAGACCGCTTCGAGGAAGCAAGACAGATCATCGTTGAGGCAGTCAATAGTGGAGATATCTCCGAAGAGCGTGTAAATGATGCCGTCACGAGGATAATCAAGGTAAAGATGGACGCAGGGCTTTTCGATGATCCGCTGTGCGAGGATCTCGAGACCGTTCAGACTGAGACAGGCTCTATGGAGTATAGGGCGGTAGCAGAACAGCTGGTAGAGGAGAGCCTGGTGCTCCTTAAGAACGATAATGACATCCTGCCTCTTCAGGAGGGGACGAAGGTATATATCACGGGACCTGCTGCTGATAACCCGCAGGCGCAGTGCGGAGGATGGACTATCAGCTGGAATTCCAGTCCTACAAGAGAGATCGAAGGAGTTACTTCGATACAGGAAGCTTTCGAATGGTATGGCGAAGAGTATGGTATTGAAGTGATCACGGATCCTGAGCAAGCTTCGGAAGCAGATGTAGTCCTTCTGTGTGTTGGCGAACAGTCCTATGCAGAGTGGAATGGCGATACGGAGGATCTGGAGCTCTGCGGCAGCTTGGGTCTTGACGGTAACTCGGAGGCTATCGAAGAAGCTGAATCACTCGGTAAGCCTGTAGTAACGCTGATCGTTGCAGGCAGACATGTCACCCTTGATCCGGCTGATGTCAACGACTGGGACAGTGTTGTTATGTGTTATCTGCCGGGTTCTGAAGGAAAGGGCATATCTGATGTACTCTGCGGATGTGCTGATTTTACGGGAAGGCTGCCTTCACCGTGGTACGGATCACTTGATCAGATAGGAACTGATGAGTGCGCATATGATATCGGATACGGATTGTCCTACCCGGAAGGATTTACACCGCGTACCGAACCTGAGGCACTTGACGAAGAACCTGAGAGTCATGAGCCGAGCCGGGTGGAGGTATTCTCTGAAGGCACAGACTTTGCTCCCGGTCTGTTCAAAGACAATGTATATGTCAATGAATTTGCAGGGATTGTGCTTAGTGTTCCGGGAGACTTCAGCAGTGAGGATGTCGACATGATCAATCAGCAAATGGCAGCTGATAACGAGTATGAACAGAATGAGACCATGCATGATCTCTTTAGTGCAGTAATAATGGACGCTTATCTTGTTAACGAGACGACGTCTGTGCAGATAATGTTCTTCAACGCTAATATGTATATCGATCCTTCGATCACGGCTGAAGATATTCTTAGTATCGATAACGAATTAACAGAATCGAAGACTTCCGAGGCAGGGTTCGAATATACATATAGTGGAACGGAAACAGTAAATATAAACGGAGAAGACTATCTTAGCGACACCTACACGGTATATGCTTACGGCATGGAGTTCCATGACAGCAATTACCTTCGTGAGATCGATGACGGTATATTCTGCTTTATCTATGTGTCTACACTTGATCCTGCTCTTACCACGGAAGCATTCGAAAGCTGGTTTATGGACAGTTGAACGGATCGCCTGTCCACTCCATGAGCTGTTCGTGGAACTTATGAGCTATAGCTGAGAAGGTCGGACATTCTGTCTCCGGCCCATAGAGGGATGTCCTTTCCCCAGGCCTGACCTGAGCAGAAGAGAGGAAGCCCGACAAGATCATTGACTCTGATACTTCTCTTTTTGGCGACGTATCGAAGTGGTCATAACGGGGCGCACTCGAAATGCGTTTGCCGGGTAACCGGCACGTGGGTTCGAATCCCACCGTCTCCGCCAAAAAGCCTGTAAACACTGCGTTTACGGGCTTTTATTTGCCCTTTGCGTTTCCTGTGGGCTTATTTATTCCGGATCAGAATTCTCTAATCCGAGCGGATATTCCCGCACAATAAGCTTTATTGACATATGTCAGACAGCGAGCTATTATTTAGTTGACATATGTCAGAAAAGAGGTTCTGCTATGGCGCGGAAACAAAGATGCCGTTGTATAAGTAAGTATCCCGATCACTGGTCGTTCGCACCTGATGAAGTTTCTCCTGATGAGACAGTCGTAATGAGTCTCGATGAGTTCGAGACGATAAGGCTGATCGATAAAGAAGGAATGACGCAGGAAGACTGTTCGGCCCGGATGGGTGTTGCGCGTACTACGGTAACGTCTATATACAGTTCGGCCAGAAAGAAGATCGCGGATGCTTTGATCGACGGCAAAAGGCTTCTGATCAGCGGCGGTGCATACCGGCTGAAGGAATTCTTTGATGTCGATATAGCAAGGAAAGGACTTAATATTATGAGAATTGCAGTAACTTACGAAGACGGAAATGTTTTTCAGCACTTTGGACATACTGAGCAGTTTAAGTTCTACGATGTTGAGGACGGCAAGATAGTAAACAGTCAGATAGTCGATACTAACGGGAGTGGACATGGTGCTTTGGCAGGATTCCTTAAGGCAGCAGGAGCAGACGCTCTTATCTGCGGCGGTATCGGCATGGGGGCACAGATGGCCCTTGCAGAAGCCGGCATTAGATTATATGGAGGAGTCAGCGGCTCTGCTGATGAGGCTGCGAAAGCTCTTATTGAAGGCAAGCTGAACTATGATCCTGATGCAAAGTGCGACCACCATGGACATGGTGAGGATCATAATTGCGGTCGTGGCGGCCATGAATGCGGACACGGGAGCTGTCACGACTAAGGATGAGAAGCAGTAAGGCAGACTTATTTTTGACATTTGCCAAGATCGGCCTGTTTACTTTTGGCGGCGGATATGCCATGCTGCCGCTGATCGAGAAGGAAGCTGTCGATAACAAGAAGTGGATCACGGAAAGCGAACTTTTAGATGTCGTAGCCATAGCGGAATCAACGCCGGGCCCCATAGCTATAAATGCAGCGACATTTATCGGGAAAAAGGTCGGAGGATTTGCCGGCGCGGTATGTGCTACGACAGGGGTTGTTCTGCCCTCGTTCGTTATTATTGTTGCTGTCTCATTCTTTTTGGAAGCATTTCAGCATTTGACGATCATAAAATATGCCTTTTGGGGTATCAGGGCCGGGGTTCTGGCTCTGATCCTAAAGGCTCTGTGGTCATTGTTCCAAAAGAGCAGCAAAGATATCCTTACATACCTTTTGATGGCTGTCTCCGGCGTGGCAGTATTATTCTTTAACGTCAACGCTATCATCATAATAGCTTTCTGCGCGGTCGTAGGCATTGTAGCATTTAGTGTCAGAGGCAATCGAAAATGATATATCTTGAATTGTTTTTGACATTCTTTAAGATCGGTCTTTTTACTTTCGGCGGCGGATATGCCATGCTCCCGCTGATACGGGAAGAGGTTATCCTGCACGGATGGGCGAGCTCGGAAGATCTGATCGATTTTATTGCGGTAAGCGAAAGCACTCCCGGGCCATTTGCAGTAAATATCGCAACTTTTATCGGAAGATCAACTGCCGGAATTCCCGGCGCTTTTTGCGCTACATTAGGTGTAGTGCTGCCATCCTTTATCGTAATACTTATCGTCTCCAAACTTTACGACAAGTTCATGAAAAGTAAGAAAGTGCAGGGGGCTATGTCGGGAGTAAAGCCGGCAGTCATCGGACTTATCGCGGCAGCTCTCATCTCTCTGGGAAAGCAGGTGTTTTTTCCGGACGGGTACTATGTCTCTACTAGCACTCTTATAAGTATTATCATATTTATCGCCATAGCGATCCTGGCGTTTAAGAAGAAGAATCCGATATTATTGATCGCTATGTCAGCTTTTGCAGGTATAGTCGCAGGATATGCGTTCGGCTTGTAGATCAGGATATTTCCCCGGGACGCCTTGAACAAGTCGTTAGTCATACTGATTATCGAGGTTGAGAGGACAGAGATATAAAGAACGAGAGGCGAGCAAAATCCCTTGTCGGATGGTAGAATAGTTATATAAAACTATGTGCAAGGGGGGGCGCAAGTTAATGACATTCAGCTCGGTAGTGTTCCTTTTTATCTTCCTGCCGGTTGTATTTCTGCTATACGCACTCATCAAACAGAAGACAATACGTAATCTGATACTTGTAATGGCGAGCCTTGTATTCTACGCTTTTGGCGAGCCGGTTGCAGTGATGATCATGATCGTCTCGATTATCTTCAATTACATATTCGGGCGGATGGCATCTTCAGGTAAAAAAGCCAAGCTGGCGGTCTTTCTGGCGGTTCTCGTCAATATTGGTCTTCTTCTGGCGTATAAATACAGCGGTTTCTTCGTAGATATTTTTAATGATGTGACCGGCTTATCCGTTCCTGTGCCGCACATAAGATTGCCTATCGGTATTTCTTTCTTTACTTTCCAGGGCTTGTCTTATGTTATCGATGTCTACAGGGAGCCCAAGCTGGTTCAGAAGAACTTCTTCTATGTTTTGCTATATATCTCTTTCTTCCCACAGCTAATTGCCGGCCCTATTGTCAGATATGAAGATATTGCCAAGCAGATCGAGGAAAGAGAGTTCACACTTGATCGCGTAAGCCAGGGTGTTCACAGATTCATCATCGGTCTGGGTAAGAAGGTCTTGATAGCCAATCAGATGGGATTCGTAGCAGATACGGTCTTCTCCTATTCAGCTCATGCTGTGGGTATGGGGGCTGCCTGGATCGGTGCGATATGCTACACTTTGCAGATCTTTTTCGATTTCTCGGGCTATAGCGATATGGCTATCGGTCTCGGCCGGATGTTCGGCTTTGATTTCAGGGAGAATTTCAACTATCCCTTTATTGCCCCGAGTATTCAGGAATTCTGGAGAAGATGGCATATTTCGCTGTCCACATGGTTTAAGGAATATGTTTATATTCCCTTGGGCGGTAATCGAAAAGGAGATGCCAGGACTACTTTCAATAAGCTGGTCGTATTCTTCCTGACCGGCTTCTGGCATGGCGCCAATTTTACTTTTATCCTCTGGGGTATGCTTCACGGACTTTGTCAGATGCTTGAGACTTATCAGATCATACCTACAAAGAAGAAATGGTTTAAGCCGATCGGGCATATCTACACGATGCTGGTAGTCGTCGTTGCTTTCGTTCTGTTCAGGGCAGATACACTAAAACAGGGCTTCGGCATGATAGGGCATATGTTCTCCGGCGCGGCAGGTAATGCAGCGGTCAATTCGAGCATCTATTCTACCGTGGGCGCTCTTACGATCGTCGCCTTTATCATAGGGCTTATTATCTCTGCGCCTGTATTCCCGAATATCCGGGCGAGGATCACGGGAACTAAGCACGAGGCGACATATAATTACGCAGCATACATCGGGTCGCTGCTTGTTTTCGCGCTGGCAGTTTTGTCACTTATATCGAGCAGCTATAACCCGTTTATATATTTCAGGTTCTAAGGAGGTGATGTGCGATGAATAAAGTATTCAAATCGATCTATACGGCTCTTTTCTTTCTTATCTGCGCTGCGCCTCTGTGCCTTATGCCTTTCTTTAAGAATGATGCCAACATCGAGAAACGCGAGCTAACGAAGATGCCTAAGTTTGTCTATGACGGTAAACTTAATAATGATTTCTCCGGGCAGTTCGAGTCATGGTTTAATGATAGGATCCCTTTCCGTCCTGAACTTTTATCAGCATCAAATCTGATCAAGGGCGAGCTCTTCCATTCTTCGACTTCAAATGTAATTGTAGGTGAAGACGGATGGCTCTTCTATGATGCCGAGAAGAATGATTATATGGACACCAATGCCTTTAGCGAGGATCAGGTTAAAGCATTCGCGGTTACACTCTCTCTTATTGAAGAGAATGTAACGGCTAGAGGCGGTAATTTTGTTTTCGTTCCTATGCCCAATAAGGCTTCCGTGTATGGTGAGTATATGCCTGCCTGGTATATCGAAGCGGATGAGAATAACCTCTCGAGAATAACAGCCGCTCTTGAGGAATATGGTGTTACTTTTGTGGATATGCGGCAGATCATGACTGATTCTAAGCCCGTAGGGGATATCTACCATCGAAGGGATTCCCATTGGAACTACAGGGGAGCCTTGATCGGTTACAATGCCATAATGGATGCATTGGGAAGAGATCACGAGACCTACGGGGACGCAGCTTATACGCGCCTTGAGGATTGGAGAGCTGACCTTGACAAGCTCCTTTATCCCGCAGGCGGGTTTATGGATTACCAATACTATTACGATATAAGCTGGAAGCCGTTCATGTTTATGCGTCCTCAGGGTGTTCGCGACACACAGGCTCAGCTGGACATCTTTATGAGTGACAGGGAAGAGGGCGACGATAATATCGTGACATCGAATATGGCGCTTCGCGACGGGAGCAGCCTTTATATGGTTCGTGACTCTTTTGGACGCGCACTTTTACCCTTCATGATCGATAATTACGAGAATGCTACATTCAGAAGGACGGATATACCTGATGTTGTAAGTTTCGCTGACGGAGCAGACTATGTATATGAGATCGTAGAACGTAATCTTCCAAGGGTAATCAGCAGAGCTCCGTTTATGTATGCCCCGGTAAGAGATGCGTTTGTACTCGATCAGATACCCGCCGATGGCGGAAGTGTTGAGACTAATGTCTCGATAGAGGGTTATGGAGTTAAACTGTATGGCTCTCTTGAGGATGCAATTGATACCGGTGACGGGAGAGTGTATCTGCAAATTGTCAATGTTGATGATGAGTCAACAGTATATGAGGCGTTCCCCATCTATGAGAGTGAACTGCTCGGTGGTGACGGAACATTCGGTTTCTCGGCTATAATCCCCAAGGATGACCTGACAAGCGGTAGTTACCATGTCAATGTTTTCTGCGGCGGTTATACATATAATGGTGGCGATATCACCATAGAATAACAAACGGAGGGAATAATGATGAAAGTTAGAAAGACATTGGCTGCTATCCTTGCAGTATCAGTTATCGGTGCCGGTATGGCAGCGTGTTCCAAGGATGATGATAAGAAGGATGAGACTTAGGCTCCCGCGGAAGATACAGTGGCAGAAGAGTCAGAGGACGAAGGAACGGAGACTGAGAGAGCTGCTGACGGAATAGATCTGTATTTTGTCTTAAATGGTGTTGAGGTCCGTCTCGGTGACTCATATGCAGATATCAAGGATCAGCTTGGTGACGAGATCAAGCCCGAGGATAAGATCGTTCCTTGTGAGGGTGATTGCGAGTATCTTTCAATTATTCATACATATGAAGGATACACCGTAGAAGAGAATTACGACGGTGTTGTATGTAATATCTCGATCAACGGATATGAGAGCGGTATCGGAGACGATCTCTTCCTCGGACAGTTCAAGTATGGCGACTCTGTAGCTGATGTAAAGGCCGCTATCGATGCCGAGCCGGCAGATGAGGGTGATACATATATTCAGTACTTCATCACTGATACTCTTTGCTGCATGATCAATAATGATGAGAATGGAGTATTTCAGGGAGCTTCTGTTTACGACTTTGCGCTGAGCATGTGTTGATGAGCATTAAGATCCGTTATTTACAGGGCCTTACGGGGTCCTGTTTTTATATCGAAAAGCTTCTTATATCTTTAAGAGATACACTGACAGCTCAGTAAGTGTTAAAATAATAGCATGCATAAAGAGATCAGATTTTCACATGCCGACCTCATGTCGGTCGAGAGCCCCGGACGTTACACGGGTGGCGAGAAAAACCAGATAATCAAAGCGGATGTGCTTGCTCAACTTAATGAGCGAGGCGAATGCGATGCCGTAAGAACAGCATTCTGTTTCCCTGACGTATATGAGATAGGAATGAGTAATCTGGCCCTGCAGATACTCTATAAGGTCTTAAATTCCGAGGATTACACTTCCTGCGAGAGAGCCTTCAGTCCCTGGCACGATATGGATGCGCTTATGAGAAGAAAGGCTATTCCGCTTCATACATTAGAGACCGGTTCCCCTCTGAGCGAATTTGATGTTGTGGCATTTTCGATAGGATACGAGATGGCATTTACGAATGTGCTCCAGATGTTGGATTTAGGCGGCATTCCGCTGCTGGCCAAAGACAGGACTGAGAAGGATCCGATAGTGGTTTGCGGAGGTCCGGTAGCCTACAATATCGAGCCCATGGCGGACTTTTTCGATGCTGTATTTATGGGTGAGGGGGAAGAACTGGACCTTGAATTCATAAGAGAGATCAAAAAGTATAAGGACGCGGGCAAGCCGGATCGTAAAGCCTTATTGAGGCAAGCGGCCGGGATCGACGGCGTATATGTTCCGTCGCTTTATCAGCCTGAATATAAGAATGGAAGATTTAACGGTATAAAGCCTTTGGATAATGCTCCGGCGGTTATCCATAAGAGGATAATCAAGGATCTGGACAGTGTCATCTTTCCCGATGCGCCGGTCGTTCCCAATAATAATATTGTCCATGACAGGGCTTATCTGGAGCTCTTCAGGGGCTGTATAAGAGGATGCAGATTCTGCCAGGCAGGATATATCTACAGGCCCGTAAGAGAAAAGAGCGTCGAGACTTTGTGTCGTCAGGGGATAGCCATCGAACACAATACCGGTTATGACGAGCTGGGGATCCTGTCGCTAAGCACAAGCGATTATACGGGCTTAAGAGAACTGACTGACAGCTTGCTTGCTGCCTACGAAGGGAGACATACAAGCTTGTCCCTGCCGTCTTTGAGGATCGATAATTTCGCGCTCGATCTGATGGAGAAGGTGTCTCAGACAAGAAAGACGGGGCTTACTTTCGCTCCAGAAGCGGGAACTCAAAGACTTCGGGATGTCATCAACAAGGGCATATGCGAAGAAGACATCATGAGTGCCCTGAAGATCGCATTCGCGGGCGGTTGGAGCACTGTTAAATTGTATTTCATGCTGGGACTGCCGACTGAGACCATGGAGGATGTCAAGGGCATCGCAGATCTTGCCCATAAGATCGAGGACCTGTATTATGACACCTTCCGTGAGATGGGTATCAAGCCGCGAAGACCTGAGATCACGGTATCGACGTCCATGTTCATTCCGAAGCCTTTTACTCCTTTTCAGTGGGAAGCGCAGAATACGCGGGAAATGTTCATGGAGAAACAGACTTATCTGAAGTCCCTGATCCGTTCTCGTAATATCAGATATATCTGGCATGATCTTGAGACTTCCGTGTGGGAGGGAATACTCGCGAGAGGAGACAGAAGGCTCTGCCCCGTGATCCTTGAGGGCTACAAGGCCGGTTCCATCTTTGATGCATGGGATGATAATTTTGATTACGAACGCTGGATGTCTATTCTTGTATCTCACGGCCTGACTCGCGAGATGTTTACAGACGGCATAGAGGCCGGTGCGCCCCTTGCCTGGGATCATATTGATATCGGAGTCAGACGCGATTTCCTTCTGAGGGAGAGAGAGCTGGCTTACAAGGAGGTCATTACACCGAATTGTCGTGAGAAATGCTCGGGCTGCGGTGCTCAATGCTATAAGGCGGGTTTGTGTTATGAGACAAGATGAACGAAGCTATTTGATGACGACTCAACAGCATCAGACACAATATATCTGCCGGACTCTTTTCTCGCGTAAAGGTGCCATATCCTATATTGGCCACCTGGATCTTATGAAGGTCATCGAAAGAGCAGTAAGAAGGGCGGAGCTGCCGATCCTTTACACTCAGGGCTATAATCCCAGACCCATGATGGTCTTTGCTCTACCCCTCGGTGTCGGTATCAATACATGCGGTGATTATGTCGATGTTGCTATGTCGGTCCCGGTTCCGGCAGAGGAGTTCCTGGAGAAGGTTCGTCCCCAATTGCCGGACGGGCTCGAGTTCATACATGCGATCAATCTGGATGAGCCGAAGAACAGCATCATGAGCGTGGTCAGTTGTGCATCATACAGGCTGGAGGCCAGAGGTATAACAAGACCTTTGCTTAAGCTTTTTGCCATGGATGAGATCAAGATCGAAAAGAAATCCAAGAAGAAAATGGTGGATACTGATATCAGACCACTGATGATAAAACCGCTGGTCACGGACAGCGAAGATGTGATTGAGCTGCTGGTATATGCCGGTTCCACTCAGAATCTGCGCTGTGATGTCCTGCTTAATGCTCTTTGTCTTCATACGGGTTATGACCGTGATGATGCTGATAACTGTATCGTGACAAGGACGGCATTATACGGCGGAGAATATCCTGACATTGTGGGGATCGAGAATTTGGTGTAAAATAGATAATCGTTGAATTTCCGATCGGTAAGGAGAGAGGTATGACACACGAGGAACAGGAATTGGGATTGTTGTTATCACGTGTTTTCGAGAATGTGGTAATGACTGAAGAGAAGTCCCTTCAGAAGGGGTACTTTTCTGATCTTTCCATCGCCGAGATGCATACTCTCGATGCTATCGGTCCATATGAGGCTCGTACAATGTCAGAGACAGCGCAGTCCCTTGGCGTTACGACCGGAACCTTGACGGTATCGATCGACCGTTTGGTTCGTAAAGGATATGTCATCAGGAAAAGAGACGAACATGACAGAAGGATCGTAAGGATCAGTCTTACCCGAGACGGTAAAGTGGCGTGCAGAATGCATTCCAAGTTCCATGCGGTGCTTGCAAGACATATACTGGAGCCCTATGCGGAAGACGAGAAGGATATGCTTATCAGGATGGTATCCGATATCGATGAATTCCTCACAGCGCAGCTTGTCAGATATGATGATGAAGAAGACAATGAGATGTCTATAAGAAAGACTGCCCGGGATGTGGCAGCACAACAAAGAAGGAGAGAAGACAATGGATGACACCGGCGACCCCCGAGAACGTAACTTAACAGAGACTGATATCGCCAAGAAGAAGGATATGATCCTTGACGATATAATAAAGTTTCTGGTGAAAGAGCTTGACATATCCCCCACAGAGATCAATCCGGATATGTCGATCGAAGAGGATCTGACCTTCGATTCGCTTCAGATATATGAGCTCGTAGTCGATCTTGAGGAAGCGTATGACATCAGATTGCCCGATGATATGCTTGACAGCGTAGTAACGGTAGGCGATTTTGTTGATCTTGTATATACCTTAACAGTTGAACACGAACAGTGATTTGAACGAACATCAGTAAATGAGATACATTCTTATAGTGAACAGCCGATCTCCCGTCAATAAGCTCGAAGCTCTTGATGATGCGATCAACATGATAGCTAATAAAGATCCTGACCTTCGTGCCAGGATCGAGATCCGCTATACAGAATATGGCGGACATGCTTCGGAGATCGCAGTGGAGGCAAGCGAGAACTTCGGAGATAAGGTTGCCATCGTTGCCTGCGGAGGTGACGGTACGATCCATGAAGTTGCCAATGCTCTGGCTTTCCGTAAGACACCTATGGTATGTATTCCTTTCGGCACCGGTAATGACTTCGTAAAATCCGTATTGCCGCGCCGTAAGGCTAAGAATATATACTACCTGTTATCTCATCTTGATTCTGTGGTCCTAAGACCCATCGACCTGATCAGGGTTGACAGCTATGACATCCTTGGTACTCATCTGCAGAACTGGTCCAGGTATTTTAATAATGTGGCTTCGATAGGGCTGGACACAAAGGTTCAGTCTGTAGCAAAAGCAGCGGTGCTTGCCAAGAAGACAAAGTATGTTGAGAAGACGGCCTACTGCAAGGCTGCCATAAAGTCGATTTTCGGTAATAGAAGCTCTGAGTTCTCGTATTCACTTGAGCTTGAGAACGGTGAGACCTATGTTAGCGATACGACCGAGCATACGCTTATCAGTATCTGTAACGGTAAATTCTATGGTAACGGTTTCTGTCCGGCGCCCAATGCGTCGGTGACAGACGGTGTTGCCGATATCTGTGTTGTTGAGAATGTCAAGCTGCTGCGCGCCATATCGCTTCTGATAAGCTATAGATCAGGAAGGCATGTGGGACGACGTGGAGTTAAGACCTTCAGAGCTACCAGCGGTATCATTACCTGCAAGGACAGTTCTTTGCAGCTTGAAGGCAATTATGACGGAGAGGATTTCTTCGGCCACAGGATTCGTTTTGAGGTATATCCCAAGGCTCTGATATTGGCTTTCTTTGAGAGCTGATCTTATATGCTTCCGGCTGATCGGCCCGGAGCTGTTACTTCTCACTTCTCAGGATCGTAATGCAGATCTTCCATATTGTGCATCCAATCAGATAAGGCAGCCGTCATTAGATGGGCGTCGTTATCATAGTCTTTGCCGTAGATCGGTTCGCCTACGTAGATGCGGATCTTACGTCTCTTAAGAAAGCCCTTGAAAGGATGCGGCTTCTTGCTCTGTCTCGGCCAGATCTGATATGCGCCGGATATATATACCGGAACTAAAGGCGTTCCTGACTTGATGGCAATATATGCTGCGCCGTCCTTAAGCTCTCCGAGCTTGCCGGATGCAGTTCTGGTTCCTTCCGGGAATACGAAAAGAATATTGCCTTCATCGACTTCTTTCTTCGCCTTGATCAGACCTCTTACCGGGTTGCCGTAACGGTCTACCGCGATGCCTCTTCCGACTCTCATTATCAGTCGGCCGAGCTTTCCGTGGTTAGTCTCAAGGTCGGATGCCGCAAGGCAACACATATATTTGAAATGTCCCTTTGGCAGATAATCGATGATAAGCACACCATCAGGGTAGGATTGATGATTCGATGCAACAACATAGGGATTGTCGGCAGGGAAGTTCTCTTTGCCGATGCACTTCATGTCAACACAGATGTGAGTGAGGATCAGAAAAAGATTCTTGGCGACGATATCCCAGAAACCACGCTTGGTAGGATACTGCTTATCCAGATGTTCCTTGGCATGTTTATCAAGATGGATCTTATGGTGTAATGCTCCGCCTTCTGTCTCGGCGGTCTTGCTGTCGCTTATCGTATTCTTATCTTCGTTCATTGTTGTATCACCTCGTGCATAAGATAACTTTACATCACTTTTCGATTTAAGTAAACAAATATGCCGTTTCTTGTTAATATGCTATTAATCGAAAAATGTAAAATAATTGTCATTGGAGCGAGAAAAGTATCAAATGCTTTGAAAATCAAAATATTCTTTCTCTTGCGGTAGACTATTAAACCTTAAAATGATAATATTCATCCGTAAAAAGTTATTTATGGATCAGGAGGTCGCAATGCGTCCCGTAACAGGAACCCCCATATTCAAAGCTGAGCGATATTACAATATCAGAGAGCTTATGCTCACGGCCTGTGATAAGCACGCCGAATCTGATGCTTTTATATTCAGACGTAACCCCAAGGAATCAGAGTCTCACAGAAGCTTCGCCGAGTTCGGCGAAGATATCAGGAATCTGGCTACATACATACTTAATTGCAAATATGCAGGTGATAAGCTGGCTGTAGTAGGCGAGAACTGCTACGAATGGTATGTATCCTATATTTCCATTCTGTCAACGGACAGTATCGGAGTTCCCTTGGACAGAGCCCTGCCCGAAGATGAACTTGTGGCTTTGCTCGAAAGGTCAGAGAGTAAGATCCTTTTTTACGCTCCGAAGCATCACTCTATGGTTGAGTCCATAGTCGCCAAGATGCGTAAGGGAGAGAATAAGGTTGTAGTCGAGCATTTTGTCTGCATGTATCCTGCCGGCGTAGCGAACTGGCCCGAGGATGACGAGTGTTTTGTCAAGATGGATGATCTGATCGCCAAAGGCAGGAAGATGAGAGAAGAAGGAGATCGTAAACTCGAGGAGAAGAAGATCGATGAAGAAGCTGCCAGGATCATCCTGTTTACATCCGGAACGACTTCCATGAGCAAGGGCGTTCTCCTGTCTCACCGTAATATTACTGCTAATGTTTATGCCATCACGCAGACCTTGTATGTAAAGCCCGGCGACAGGGCTTATGCGATACTTCCGCTTCATCACACTTTCGAGAATACATGTGATATGTTCCTTTTGTCTGCCGGCTGCTGTCTCTGCCTGTCTGACGGTTTAAGATATATCACCAAGAATCTTGAAGAATGGCATCCGGAAGTAGGTATATCCGTACCTCTGCTTTATGAGAATATCTACCAGAAGATCGAAGAGGGAATCAAGGCCTCAGGTAAAGAGAAGCTCATCAATATCATGGTTCCCGTAACCAGATTCCTTAAGAGGTTCGGTCTTGATATCAGACGTGCCGTGTTTAAGGAGATCATCGATAAGCTGGGTGGAGATATGCGTATGGTCGTAATCGGAGGTGCAGGTATCGACAAGAAATACGTTGACGCTTTCACTAATTTTGGAATCCAGTTCTTCCAGGGTTACGGTCTTACCGAGACCAGCCCGGTTATATCAACTACTAATGAAGTATGTAATGTCCACGGCAGTGTAGGCCGCCCTATGGTTGGTATCGAAGCTGCGATAGACACTGACAGTAAGGCCAAGAATGCCGAAGGTGAGATTATCACCCGTTCAGAGTGTGTCATGCTCGGCTACTATCACAATGAAGAAGCTACCAAAGCGGTTATTGATGATAACGGATGGTTCCATACCGGAGATATGGGTTATATCGACAAGAAGGGCTGTATCCATGTCACGGGACGTGTTAAGTCCATGATTGTACTTACAAACGGTAAGAAGGCTTTCCCTGAAGAGATAGAGTCTCTTATCAACGGTATCAAAGGCGTAAGCGAATCCTTCGTATGGGGTTACAAGAATGAACGCGAAGCTATCGACATCTCTGCCAAGCTCCTGATCAACCGTAAGTTGTTACAGGATGCTCTTGAACTTAAGGAACTTCCCGACGATGATCAGGTCAGTGAGTATCTCGAAAAGGAGCTTAAGGAGGTCAATCACAAGATGCCTTCTTATAAGATCGTACGTAACTATGTATTCTCCGAGACAGAGATGATAAAGACCACCACCCTTAAGATCAAACGCCCTAAGGAACAGGCTGCTATCGAAGATAAGCTTGCTGAGGCGGGTGTCAGTATGAGGGATGTCAACGGGAAGAATCTGGATAAGATTGTGTCCCATAAATAGGTCATCAGCAGGCTGGAAAGACCTATTGACCATTGCTATAATTAATGTACCTGATCCGATTGGAACAGGTGCATTTTTTTTATGGAGGCTTGGGGATGAGCACAATCTATATCTCAGACAATTTAAGATGCAGGACTCGTGATATCGTCAAGCTGACACTTAACGGCGATAATAAGCTCGACAAAGTATTCGTTGTACCCGAGGGGATCAAGGCATCGATCGAACGCATGGTCACAGAGGTCACAAGATGTGATGAAGCCTCCATGATCACTACATTTGACGGTATCAGTGTAAGTTCGTCACTGGTGAATGGTGATGTCCTGAGCTTCGTAAGATTGGCAGTAAGGCTACTGGAGTCTTGTGGAAGGGATGCGGCTCATGCGGTAGACGACATTATGATGCGTAATGCTGTTTACAGGGTTCTCTATGAGCATGCAGGACAGTTCAGGACATTCGGTAAGCTTGTAGGCAAGTTTGAATATGTTGATATGCTGATAGATCTGATCGGTGATTTTACGCGATATGGCATAGACGAAGATGGGATCTGCGCTGCTTTTGAGACTGCTGAGACAGAAGCTGACAGCAGATCGGTTTATACTGATAAGCTTCATGATATTAAGCTTCTGATGGCCGGTCTTAAAGCTCTTGGCGAAGAGAACGGGATGGATTTCCTGACGGATCCTATCACCGAAGCCTGTAAGCTGCTAAAGGAGATGATAGCAGACGATTCTTTAAGAGAGGATCGTATCTATCGTCCGGTTTATGAACTGATAAGAAGCAGTTTTACAGTGATAGGGTTCGGTTCTTTCAGACTGTTTACGCCTCAGGAGCTTGAATTCATCAGTCTGATGGATAAGCTTGGTGCTGACTGGTCATTCTATCCTGTCTATAGTGAGGAAGAGAATGGAGAAGATCAGCGTGTTTATTCCTATGGCAATCAGACAGTTAAGAGGCTTGCCGGGATTTTATCGGACTGTTCTGTTATCCGTTTTGAAGATGCTTTCGATCTTAAGGCAGAAGAAGTTGATGACGATCGTGAGATCCTTTATGATGCCGCTTTAAGATATGCTCTTGAGGATGAGCCCTCTGAAGATAAAGCTGACAGGCTGACAAGCAGTATCGTGCTTAGTGCTATTTCCTCATCTGATGATCGAATTGCCTATATTTCCAACGAGATAATAAGGCTCACCAGACTAGAGGGTTACCGTTATAAAGATATAAGGATCGTATGCGCGGATAACGCTCTTCTTAATGAGTTGACCGGTATTATGAAGATCTTCGGCCTGGATATATTCGTAGATCGAAGGATCGTTCTGACGAATACTCCTGTTTATTCTTACGCTGTAACGCTCACCGAATTGCCCCTTCACGGATATGAATATACAGATCTGTTAAGACTTATCAGAACAGGGCTCGCGGGGATGCTTCCCGGTGATTGTGATATTTTTGAGAATTATTGTGTCAAGTGTAATATCACAAACGGTTCGAGAATCTACGATAAGGACTTTTTTATTCCCGATTACAGCGATGAGAAGAAGCTTAAATACCTTGATCGTATCTATAGGGATGGGACTGAACATCTGGTAGGACCCTATCTTTGGAATGAGGTAGTCGAGAGAGTACTGATCCCATTAAGGAAGAAGGCGGAGGAGGTCAATGAAGCCGTAACGCTTAAGGGGAAGGCTGAAGCCTTGGGCAAGGCAATAGATGACCTGTGCTATCTTGTGGAGAAGATGGCGCATGATATGGTAGACCGTGGTGATAGCGAGAGAGCATCCGCTTTGGTAATGGGTTATAGAGAGGTGATGAACATATTGGCTGCTTTCGCCTCTCCTATGAACGATATACCGATAAGTCAGGAAGCCTTTGTGTCGTTGCTTCGTATCGATATGAGGAATAAAGCTCAGGGAACGATCCCCCTTATGGTCGATTCGGTGGAGATAACGCCCGTGGAGCAGGCATTTATGACCGAATGCAAGGTCTTGTTCCTTCTCGGCGCTAATGAGGGGAATTTCCCTTATTCATCCGTTAATGAAGGGATCATGACGCAGGATGAGCTGAATCTGATGGCAGGGGCGATCGGAGTGGAACTTCCGGATAAGGCATTAAGCCGCAACTTAAGCGAGTTTATATCGTCGGCACTCATGTTCTCTTGTGTTAAGGACAGGCTTTATATAGTAGATGAAGATGTGAATGAAGCAAGCAGTGCGTCTTCCTTCATGAGAAAGTTCTCATCTGATGATAAGAGGGAGGCTTTCTATTCCCCTCTGTTTGGAACAGCTGTTAAGAGAAGACATGATCATATCAATGCTTCAATAGACGAGGAGACCATGCACGAACTTCTGGCTGACAGAGCGCCGGCCAGTGTGACTTCCATAGAGTCTTACAATACATGTCCGATGCAGTATATGCTTCGCTATATCCTTAATATTACGCAGAGGGATAACGCCCTCGGTATCAAGGCGAATGTAATGGGAACCATAGTCCATGCAATGTTCGAGACTTCCGTTAAGAGGATAGTCGAGAAGTATCAAACACCGGAGGAACTGCTGGAATATGCAGGTGAACTGATGAGTGATCCGAAGAAAGCCGAGGATGAGGCGAAGATCGCTTTCGATGAATATTGCAAAGAGTCTAACAATCCTAATGAGAAGACCTATCAGTTCAGTGTCAATCCCGGGCGCAAGGCAATGAGGATCTTTGCCAGAGCCTTGCCGAAGATCCTGGAAGAAGCAGGGAACAGTGGCTATATGCCTTCTGAATTCGAGGCAAAGATCAACGAGTTCGAGTCGCCTTTAAGATTTACGGCATTTGATGGTAGTGTCTTTGATTTCAAGGGATCCATCGACCGAGTCGACAAGAAGTACGGAGAAGACGGACTGCGCATAATCGATTATAAGACCGGAGTGAAGAAGGTAGAGAATCTCAAGGTGTTGGCAGGGATCCAGCTTCAGCTCTTCGCATATGCCGATGCGCTTGAACAGCGCGGTGACAAGGTTGATGCAGTAGGTTACTGTCAGATCGGCCTTGCGGCCGGCAAAGAGGGGAAGGGACCGACTCTGGCTCCTGATATTGCAAAACTGAGTGAAGAAGAGCTTCGTGTCTATATTGATTATTCACGCTATGTCATACAGCGAAGCTGCGATTCTATAGCAAGAGGCGAAGCCGGAGCTGTTGTCAACAGCAAGGCCTTTAACAGTGACCGCAGGTATTCGGCATGTGGAATGTGTCCATATTCAGGCGCCTGCGGTAATGATGCCGCGAGACCTTCCATGCAGCAGCGGGCCTACCTCCCCGGCAAACCCGGAAGGGGAGAAATGGCACAGTCTGTCATTGATGAGATGAATAGGAGAATGGAAGGAAGGGAGGATATCAAAGATGGATAAGATTATTTTTACAGATGAACAGCAGAAGGTTATTGATGCTCCCATAGAAGATATCCTCGTTTCTGCCGCAGCCGGATCGGGTAAGACGACCGTGCTGGTTCAGAGGATAATAGAGAAGATCTTAAGGGGAGATTATTCGCTTGATCAGATCCTTGTTGTTACTTTTACCAGGGATGCAGCATCACATATGAAGCAGAAGATCGCTACTGAATTACGCAACTGTATTAACAGGGAGGGGGCTGCCGGCGGCGATCGCGAGACTGTGAAGAAACTTCGCGCAGAACTTGCAAAGCTTCCTAACAGCTATATTCAGACGATCGACAGCTTCTGCACAAGGGTCATCAATGAGAAGAGCCATGTATGTGCTGACCGTAAAGAACTGAAACTTGTAGAAGCCGGCGCGGCCGTTCTTGGTGAGAGCGAGCTTGATCTGATAATGACGCAGGCTGCTTCGGAAGCCATAGAGGAATCATATCAGGAGTTAGATCCGCATTTCGAAGAACTGACTCATATGTTCGGAGACGGAAGAAATGATAATGGGCTCGCGGAATGCTTGGTTAAAGTCTACAAGCGGTTAAGAAGCATGCCGGATTATATGGATATTTGTCATGATTTTGTCGATAAACGTAAGAGAGCGGATGAAGAGGAAAGAGTTCTCGGTCTTGAAGAAGTTATTGACAGAATAGTCGAGACATTTGCTTTTGTGGATGACAGGACTGTGTCGGCTGTAAGAGAGTATGCCGATTATGTCTCTTTTCTGGCCAAGGACAAAGACAACGACGAACGGAAAGAGTGGTTCTTAGCTCTTACAGACAGAGTATATGAATATACGCGTAAGATTATTGCAGCCCATAATAGACATGAGGATCCAAAGGTTTTATGGAAGATGATAAAGGATGAAGCCGTTATCATCGGAAGTGAAGGCGATAAGTATAACGGATTGCCCAATTCCAAGGCTGATGACACTGATGAGGTTCAGGAATTTAAGTTGTCCTTCGGGCCTGTTGCTGCAGTCTTGTTGCTCCTTAAGAAGGTCATCGGGATCGCTAAAGCTCCTTCGGGCTATGGAGGAGTAGCAGAGCAGTATCTGCCCGGAAGTGAGATTACAGATATCCTTATGAGAACACCGGAGGAATTCCTTTTCCTTCAGAGGAAGAGAACTGATGCGGTTGAATCATTTGTCGGGCTCATAGGAAATCTGGATAGTCGTTATGCTGAGCTTAAGGCCAGAGTACACGGTATGGATTTCCCTGATCAGGAGCATCTGGCAAAGCTTATACTTTCTCAGGAAGAAGCAGGTGAATATTATCGTAACAAATTCAGGGAGATCTATATAGATGAATATCAGGATAACAGTGCGCTTCAGGATGCGATAATCGAACTCATAGCGCGTGATGATGATAGGGGGAATGTTTTCAGAGTAGGTGATGTTAAGCAGAGTATCTATAAGTTCAGATATGCGAATCCTTCAAGATTTATACAGAGAGCAAATGAACTGAGGCGAGAGGATACTCGAGGTGAACTGTTTACTCTGAATTGTAACCACAGGAGTAGTGTAGCGATTCTTGATCTGTGTAATATCGTTTTCGAACAGCTGATGTGTACTAAGGCTACGGAAATTGAATATAACGAAGAACACAGACTTAATCATCCGGAGAATAAGGCCGATGGTGAATTGCCGAGGGTTGTTCTTGTTAATAACTATGGTATAGCCAAATCCAATGTTACATCGGATGGGCAGCTTCATTTCCGTAATTTCACGCCACAGGCTGTTCAGCGGGAAATCGAATATTACATGCAGAAGGGGATAGAACCCGGACAGATCTGTGTGCTGACGAGAAGCGGTAAGATGGCGGCTCAGATAGCATATTACCTTGGGAAGGCGGACGTACCGGCATTTTATGCCCAAGAGTTGGATATTTTCGCTGATGAGGAGGTGCATGGTATATGTAATATCCTCATTGCTGTGGCTAACGAGAGACGCGATGAATTTCTTACAGGTATATTATTGTCTGCCTATCGGGTATCGAATTTCACATTAGACGAGCTGGCGGAAGTTCATTTATATGCTGCCAAAAGAGAGAAGTACGGTAGAGATCTTCAGCTTATTGATAAGCTGCGTATATACGCCGGTGCATTGGAGGAAGATGTAAGATATCCCTCTTTACAGGCAAGGATATGTGCTTTCCTGGATTGGTTTGATGACTTAAGATCTGACCTTGTGATAACTGATATCGGAATGCTCGTTGACCGTATATACAGGGATACGGGAGTCTGTGCGGCTTCTGTAGCTGCTGCCGAGAAATTCTCGCTGTTTAAGAAGTGGCTGATAAGTAATTTTATGCGCTTTGGAAGTGATATATCGGCGATCGCGACGAGACTCGAGGATATGAAGATCAAGCTCGGAGGAAGCGCTACCGTAAGTCAGGATGTTGAATATGATGATAGAGTTAAATGCATGACCATTCATGGCAGTAAGGGCTTGGAATTCGACTGCGTTATTATTGCCGAGTTGGGGAGCAATACACCGGGCAGAAGTGATGACAGATTAACTTTCGATAAGGATATGGGTTTTGTAACTGAGGACTACAGCGAAGAGGAGTTATCGGTATACACTTCTATCGAGAGCATAGCGCGTTCCTCCAAGGAGAGACTGTCAGATATATCAGAGGACTTGCGATTGCTTTATGTTGCGATGACAAGAGCCAAGAAGAATCTGTCTATCCTGGCGGAAGCCAACCTTGATGTTGAAGAGCCGGAAGATGGGAAGAAGAAGAGCAAGAAGGGCGATTCTTACGGCAAAATGATCAGGAGCGTCTTAAGACAGCCGGCAAAGGCTATCTCAAGACAGCACTGGCTTACGATGAACAGCAGAATGGTGGATGCTTTTATTGCTTCTCTCATAAGGCTCAGGGGCGCCGATTTGATACTTCAGAGGCTGAATGATTGCTTTAACGCCGGAGCATATGACGGAATGGTTGTTCCCATTGATTTTGAAGGTCTTGAATGCGTCATCTATGACGATCTGCCGAAGCCGGATCAGATCGATGAAGCTGATTTGCTCTCAGGTGACACAGAAGATGAGCCGGAAGGATCTGAGACGGATATTGATAATGAGGAATTTGTCCTGCTAATACAAGATGACCGGCAGTTCGACGGTGAGCTTTTTGCTGAGGGTGTTGATGACAAAGGTATGCCGATCTTCCCGGCCTATCCTTATGAATCGGCTTCGAAGATTCCTTTTAAGGTCTCGGTATCCCAGCTCCAGGAAGATGATAGGGGAGAGCTTAAACCCTTGAATCTGAAGGTTCAGAAATTCTCACATTATGTGGACAGGCTTAACGGCGACGTGGGTGAGAATGCTGCTGAGACGGGTACATTCGTACATCGTCTTCTGAGATTTATTGATCTTGCCAAATCTCAGACAGAGGCGGATTTCAGATCCGAAGTCGATAAGCTGGCAGATCTGGGGATAATCCGTACTCAAGACAAAGAAAAGGCATATTCCTTCGCCGATGATATAGTAAGATTCGCTCAAAGCGACTTGGGACAGAGACTTGCCGCCGCTGATAATGCCGGACGGGCAGAGTACGAGAAACCTATCGTATTTGAGATCCCGGTGTCGGATACGGATCATGCATTGGCTCAGGGTATTATCGACTGCATTTTCTATGAAGAGGACGGCGAGGCAGTTATTCTCGATTACAAGACTGACAGCATGTACGGGGTTGAGGATTCGGCCGAAGCCAGAAGTATGGTGGCAATGGAAAGACACGGTATCCAGATAGACTGCTATGCGGCGGCTGTCCAAACGGCAGGGATTAGTGTAAAAGAGAAGTACCTTGTGCTCTTGAGATTCGGAGAATATGTAAAGATTTGATCTTTTCGAAAAAGATTCGAATAAAGCGCCCTCCTTATGTGTCTATATGGCAGATGCAAAGCATAAGGAGGTCTTTTATCAATGAGAAAAATCAAAACATGCGCTTTGTTAATGCTGGTCGTAACGGTATTTATGATACTATCCGGCTTACTTATTCCGGGGCGGCTCGTAAACGCTGACAGCCCGACGATCGGTGAAATTGTTACGGATGAGACAGAACTGACGGTCGGCAGTGCTTATAGGCAAAGAATTGAAAGAACCAGTCACTGGTTCAGCTTTAAGCCAAACAAGTCCGGACTTTATCGTGTCAATGTAGATCCTGAGTTTGGGATATTCAAGCGCCCTTGTATCATGGTATATGATTCAAATATGGAACTGATAGCGCTGGGGAGTCGTTTGGGCAATTTAACGGATGTTGCCTTTAGAGCGGAAAAAGGACAGATCTACCACATCAAGCTCGGCATTAAGGATGAATATATCGGCTTGATATACAGGATCGAAATTACGGAGACGGATCTGGCTTTTTGTGTGGAGCATGACGGAGAGCGATTCTATTGTGATCCGCGTCACTATAATGCATATGTATTCTATTCGAATCCCGGGGATCAATTTAAATTGGTCTTTGAATCTGATGAAGATATAGTCGTTGATTGGGCGATCCGTGAGGGAGAATCTGAGCAAAGGAGGAAGCTGGATAATCACTCTGCTTCGCTGACTGTCAGTTGTCCCGCCACTGATTACAGTATTTATATGCAGGTTTATGTAGATGGTCAGGAAAAAGGTCATGGCGGAACGCTCATAATTGCTAATTACTCAGCCATCACAATTAATGGGAAAAGCTTCAATTATGAGACTACAATGCTTCCCCTGCACGACCGATACACGTACAAGGCAGTGGCAGAGGGCTATCAAAATCTTGATAGCATCATAACCTTATATGCAGGTGATGAATCAACGAGCATTAGAGATGTGGACAGCATTGATATACCGGATGTTGCTTCTCCCGTCTATATTTCTTACTCTGTGAACAGGGACTACACGCAGCGGGCTGTTTCTGAAACATTTCTCTTTGTTGACGATCCGACAAAAAAGATCAGAGCAACTGAAGGCGAGAGCATTCATGTTGAATTTGGCAGCAGTGAAACCGGCGGAGCCGCAGATGAGCGTTTGATCGAATTTACGCCTGAAGTTAGCGGTACGTATACATTTAGCTCCTTTAACAGAGTATCGGGGTCAGCTGAGGTGGTTCTTTTCGATGAGGATTATAGGATGATAGGTCGTGACATGCCTTTGTTCGAGAGTGAGCTCAGAGCTGATTATATGCGCTTTTCTTATAAATATGACGGTATTATTTTCGGTAACGAGATAATAACCTATGATGGTTATCGTTACCACTGTGATTGCAGCCTTACGGCGCAGTTGACGGCCGGGAAGACTTATTATTATGCTCTTCCGGTATACAGAAACGCTGAGATGAACAACTATGATGTCAAGATTACTCTCGACAACATTACAAGGCCTGTATCAAGTCCCACAACTGCTCCTGCTTCAAGAGCAACGGCAACGGCAACGCCTACTCCGAGGACAGGTTCTTCTTCTGCGGTGACTTCCCAACCGACTGCTGCTCCATCTGTCCTGCCGGAGTCCAGCCGCCCCGGAATCGCTGATTTTGTTGAGAGATTATATACTGTGGCTTTGGATAGACCGTCGGATCCTTACGGCAAAGCAGACTGGATCAATCGTGTAATGATTCAGGGTTATACAGGCGCTGATGTGGCCAAGGGATTCCTCTTCAGCCCCGAATTCATCGAAAAAAACATGAGCAATGAGCAATTTGTTGAGGTGCTGTATAAGACATTTTTCGATCGTGTATCTGACCCTGCCGGGAAGGCTGATTGGCTTAACAGAATGGCAAACGGGTGGACCAAACAGGATGTTATAATCGGATTTGTCGATTCCATCGAATGGGCAAATCTCTGTCTGACCTACGGCATCCCTTCAGGCGGCCTTGCTGTACCGACTATCAGGGTGCAGCCGAGTGACGGTGTGCTGGCTTTCTGCGCCAGACTCTATACAACCTGCCTCGGCCGTGATTATGATCAATACGGCCTTAACTATTGGGCCGAAAGACTAGCCAACATGGAGATAAGCGGAAGTGCCGCAGCATTCGGTTTTTTCTTCAGCCGGGAGTTTATTGATCAGAATCTGTCTGATGACGAATATGTGGAACGCCTCTATACGACCTTTATGGGAAGGCAGCCTGACCCTGACGGGCGCGCTTATTGGCTGAACAGGCTGGCAACCGGGGCGTCGCGTGAGGATGTTTTCCATGGCTTTGCAGATTCGACTGAGTTCGGTTTGATCTGTTCATCCTTTGGAATCCTGCAATAAAAGTCTGCAAACATAAATCTCGGAGGCTGTCTCGATCGCTTGAATAGAGGCAGCCTCTTAACTATGCGTGTATTTTGGAATTTGATCGTTGAATTGTCCGGGTATATTTTCCTCTTGATCAATCCTTGTCTCTATTTCTTATCTCCCTGAAGAAGCTCTTCATGAGGACAGAGCATTCATCTTCCATTATCCCGCCTTCGAACTCAACTTTGTGGTTGTGTCCGTGTTTAACATCGAAAATATCATTGCAGGAGACTACAGCGCCGCTCTTAGGTTCATAAGCGCCGAAATACACTTTGCGGATCCTTGACTGGATTATGGCACCGGAACACATCGTGCAGGGTTCGAGCGTTACAAACATATCGCAATCGTTAAGCCGCCAGTCCCCGACCTTGCGGCAGGCTTTGTCTATGGCTACTATCTCCGCATGAAGAAGGGCATTGTTCTTGCTAAGACGAAGATTGTGGGCGCGCACCAGCACTTTGTTGTCGCGAACGATGACGCAGCCGATGGGGCATTCCTTGAGATCATAGCCCTTGCGCGCTTCTTTAAGTGCTTCCTTCATGAATCTTGTTCTGTAATCGCTATCCATGGGGATGATTATATCATTTATTAAATATTAGCGAAAAGACTATTTGGGCGTATGTTTGCAGCCTCTTTTATGTTAAAATATCAGAAAATAATTACAAATAAACAGGCGAGAGCAGAAGCGCCGGTAAGCATATACACGAGAACGCCCCCGCGGGGAATGGAAGGCGGTTACAATGTCGAACAGCACTATGGCGAGGAAATCCGGAAGAAGACTATTTAGAGTCTTGTTCATGTGTGTCATCTGTATTGCGATTAATTTCGGAGTTTCTTACATTGCTGCTCTTGCAGGTATTCCACTCTATCTTGATAGTATCGGTATAGTGCTGGCCTCTGTCCTGTGCGGTCCGATCCCCGGTGTTATCATCGGATTAGTGACAAGTTTCATAAAGGGATTGTTTGACCATTCTTCGATCTTTTATGGGGCTATTAGCGTTCTGATCGCTCTGATCGCAGCTTGGATGGCGACAAAGGGTTATCTTAAGAAGTTTGGCGGAATAATCGTAACGGTACTTGCGCTGGCTCTCGTCGGCGGTGGCTTCGGATCCCTTCTGACATGGTTCCTGTTTGGCTTTGCGACAGAAGGCGCATCTGTTGATCTTGCCGGAAAGATATATGATATCCTTCCGATCAATAAATTTTTCTCGCAGCTGACAGCCGATTTTATCATCGATATAGCTGATAAGGCGATTACCGTAGGAGCTGTTCTATTTATCCTGCGATTGATCCCTGTCAGGATAAAAGAGAAATTCAGATACGAAGGCTGGATGCAGAATCCCCCGACAAAGGCTCAGTTGGTCGAGATCAAGGCCGACAAGGTAAGAAAGATATCCCTCAGAACCAAGATCGTGATCCTGATCGCCACTGCATGTATCGGTATAGCCATAGCAGCGGTATCCATCGGCTACATCCTTTTCAGAACATCGACCATAGAGGATCACAAGCTGTTAGGTGAAGGTGTAGCGGGACTCGCAGCGTCTGCTGTTGATGGTGATTCTGTCAATGATTATCTGAATGGCCGGGGCGATCAGGCAGAATACCGGGAAACATTAGATCATCTTTATGATATCAGAAACAGCGCCCCGGATGTTGAGTATGTTTATGTGTATCAGATAAGAGAAGATGGATGTCATGTTGTTTTCGATCTTGATACAGATGACCTTCCCGGGGCGGAACTCGGTGAGGTAATCCCCTTCGATGATTCGTTTAGCTCCTATATTGATGATTTGTTGGCTGGCGAGACGATCGAGCCGATCATTACGGACGATTCATACGGCTGGTTGCTTACTGTCTATAATCCGGTATATGACAGCGATGGGAATACAGTATGCTATGCTTGCGTCGATATATCCATGAACCAGCTGCGATCATTCGGCTACAGTTTCCTGGCAAGACAGGTGTCGCTCTTCCTCGGCTTCTTCGTTCTGATCATTGCCATTGGTCTGTTTATTGCCGAATACCATCTGATCTTCCCTGTAAATTCAATGGCAATGATGGCTTCGGCCATGGCCTTTGACGAGGAGAAGAAGAAATCCAATTCGAATGATATTCATAGTCTTGATATCCACACGGGAGATGAGATCGAGAATCTTTATAGAGCTCTGTGTAAAACTACGGATGATATCAATAATTACGTTGAGGATCTGCAGAATAAGCAGGAGACTATCTCAAGAATGCAGAGCGGCCTTATTATGGTATTGGCTGATATGGTCGAGAGTCGCGACAAGAGTACAGGAGATCATGTACGTAAGACGGCGGCCTATGTAAATCTTATCCTTGAAGAGCTGCGTAGAGAAGGCAAGTTCTCTGACATCATTACAGATGAGTATATTGACAGAGTCACCAGCGCCGCGCCGCTTCATGACATCGGCAAGATCAAGGTGTCGGATGTTATCCTGAATAAGCCTACGAGGCTTACCGATGATGAGTATGAGATGATGAAGAGACACACGGTGGAAGGCCGTGAGATACTTAAGATGGCGATCGAAAATGTTGCTTACACCGGTTATTTGGGAGAAGCCGTTAAGATTGCTGAATCCCACCATGAACGCTGGGACGGCAAAGGCTATCCTAACGGTCTGAAGGGCGATGAGATCCCCTTGTCTGCAAGAGTAATGGCCGTGGCGGATGTTTTCGATGCGCTTGTATCGAGAAGATGCTACAAGGAGCCTTTCAGTCTCGAGGAGGCTATGGATATTATTCGTGAAGGTAAGGAAAAACAGTTCGATCCGGATGTTGCAGAGGCTTTTATCAGCATTTCCGAGAAGGTAAGGGAAGTTGCCGAGAGCTTTAGCGGCGGATATATTAAGTGAGTGTAGTCTCTTTATTATTAAAAAAGTATTGACACTATGGCCTATTCCGCGTTATATTATAGTTTGCCTTTTAATGCGGAACTATGCCCAAATGGGCTGAGATACCGTGGATAATCGCCTTTTGTCGCAGTAGCTGTTCAGCAGGAACAGGACGCGGATCGAGTTGGTTGTTTGTGGCGATCAAGACGGTAAAGGAAGCATTAGATGGCATAGATCATTATAAAGGACGGTCATTAATGGCGACTTTACAAGGTGTATGTAAGAATTGCGGTTCTCTTATCATGTTTGATGACAGAGACGAGAGTTGCGAATGCGTTTTCTGCAATTGTGTTTTTCCTTCTGCTGAGGCAGTTGAGATCATGAACAATCCGGACGGTTACGAGTTCCCTAATGAGCACTACGAGCCTTCCAAGGATACAAGACGTCACACTACGACGAGAGTTTTCTCAGATGAGAATATCAAGAATACCATTAAGAGAGAAGAACTCGATGCGGCCTCAGGTAAGACCGGAGCGGTCAAGAAGAACGAGTTTGAAGTTTCTCCTAACGATGTTAAGGCTCCTCTGAAGCTTGTCAGCCTGATCGTAGGAATCTCGGCCGTTGTACTGATGATCGTGCTCGTGATATCTATTCCGCTCTATAACAAGCGTAAAGATGTAAAGCTCAAGATCGAGGATCGGATCTCCGATGTATATGCCGGTGTCTATGAGGACAATATGGGCTATACCATCTGGGGACAGAATGCACAGAATATCAAGCTCCTGACTTCTGAGGAAGTTGACGAGGAAGGTGCTTTGAAGATTTTCGATAATTATTGCGAAGTACGTGGGGATGCCCGAGGTAAATCTGCATCCGCGAGCGATGTAAAAGTAGTTATCTATTCAGACGGATGTATCTGGACAGTAACAAATGACGGAGCGGAAGCTGATAAAGAACCTTCGGAGCTTAAGATCGAGGAAGAAGACTGATGCGATGATTCGCAGACAGTGGGTTAAGTAAAGAAAGCGGGTAAATATGGCAGGATATAGTGACGCACTGACACAGCTTAAGACAATCGCCGGCAAGAACGGAAATGTGATCGATGAAGGGGATTTCGAGTCGATCGCAGAGGAATGCGGTCTTGGTCCGGAAGACATGGAAAAGCTCAATGCCGAGCTGAGTAAAGCAGGCATGAAGATCGAAGCATCGGATATAGATGATGTCGATAAGGACATCACACTGTCTCCTTCTGAGGAAGTGGCAGTCGATGACTCCGTAAGAATGTACCTGAAAGAAATCGGTAAGATACCGCTCCTGAAGGCGGAAGATGAGAAGGAGCTTGCTCGCAGGATGCAGGATGGTGATATGGATGCCAAGGATATCCTTGTTGAGTCCAACCTGAGACTGGTAGTATCCATTGCCAAGAAATATATGAACAGAGGTTTGTCCCTGTTGGATCTTATCCAGGAGGGCAACATCGGTCTTATCAAGGCGGTAGACAAGTTTGATTATTCCAAGGGCTTTAAGTTCAGTACTTATGCCACATGGTGGATCAGACAGGCCATCACGAGAGCTATTGCTGACCAGGCAAGAACGATCCGTATTCCGGTTCATATGGTCGAGACGATCAACAAGCTTACAAGAGTTCAGCGTCAGTTGGTTCAGGATCTCGGAAGAGAGCCTACTATTGATGAGCTAGCTGAGAAGATGGGCATGCCTGCAGATAAGATCAGAGATATTCAGAGGATCTCTCAGGATCCTGTCTCCATAGATAAGCCTGTCGGTGAAGAGGAAGACAGCCATCTGGTTGACTTTATCTCGAGTGATGAATATATCTCTCCCGATGAAGAAGTTTCCAGAGACCTGCTCAAGGAAGATCTGATCAAGGTTCTCGATAAGTTGACAGACAGGGAGGCCAAGGTTATCCGTCTGAGATTCGGCTTGGATGATGATAAGCAGAGGACTCTCGAAGAGGTCGGCAAGAGCTTGGGCGTTACTCGTGAACGTATTCGTCAGATCGAGGCAAAGGCTATCAGGAAGCTCGGCCGTTCAAGCGATGCAAAGCGTCTTGAAGGATATGCCGACTAATGTCTCTTGGTGAGCATAAGTATTCCTATCTAAGGAATTTAAGAGGAAGGAACGCCTTGAGATTCTCCGGGCGTTCTTCCTTTGTCCGCGAGATTATGCTCGAAAGGGTCTTTCCCACAAGGATCATCCTTCCAATGAAACAGCATTATGGGGATGAATGCATTCCGATAGTCAAGGAAGGTGAGCATGTCCTCATAGGACAGTGTGTCGGAATCCCGCGCGAGGGGACATTCGCAGTACCGATCCATGCCGGCATATCGGGAGATGTTACCGAGATAAAGAGGATCAGGCTGCCTAACGGTACTGAGTGCCAGGCTATCTGTATTGAGAGTGACCGTAAGAGAACAAGGCATCCGTCCGTCGTTCTGCCGAGAATGGAGCTGAATATTAGCGCTTCCATGGTAATGGGTATAATAAGAGATTCCGGAATCGTCGGATTAGGCGGAGAAGGAATACCGACAATCGCGAAGATCAATCGGGCCAGACAGGCAGGCGTAAATGAGCTTCTCGTTAATATCCTTCAGAGTGAACCATATGCGCTTGGGGATCTTTTCATAGCAGGTGAATATTCTGATTATGTCATAATGGGCGCGGTAGCTGTGGCGGGCGCATGCGGAGTCCATAATATCAGTATTCTGATCGCAGCCGATAAGACTGACGAGATAGAAGCTTTAAAGATTGCTGCTAAGCGTGTAATGGCCGAATATTCGGATTTCAATATCAGTTTCAAGCTTTTCAGGGACAGGTTTCCTCAAGGCTACTATAGACTTGTCGCCAGAGCACTCTATGGTAAAGAACTATCCGAAGACGATACCCTGGAAGATACATGCGGCGCTGTACTCTTTAACTGTTCCACACTGTATGCCTGCTGGGATGCCATCGGCGGGAATATGCCGCTTACAGGACGCCTGATAACCATATCCGATGGCGAGGGCGGAGGTCACAATGTTCTCGCTCCCATAGGAACGCCTGTATCCGAGCTGCTTAATACAGTAAACGGCATCAGCGAGACTGAATCTCGTGTTATATGGGGAGCTTGCCTTACCGGCCTCCCGGTATCGGATCCCGACAATACGCCGATAATAAAGACTACTACGGCAATAACGGTAGTTCGTAAACGCGAAATCGTTATAACCAAGTGCATCCATTGCGGTAAATGTGCTGAGAACTGCCCGATGGATATTAATCCCGGCCTTATCGCCAAGTTGATCAACAAGAGAGCCTATAATGTAGCAGATGAGGAGAAGGCCTGCGAGTGTATCGCTTGCGGTACCTGTTCCTATGTCTGTCCTGCCGGCCTCGATCTGACCGGGAGCGTCGCCAAATATGCAGCCGGTCTTGGTTCACGTAAGAATAAGACGCTCGAAAATGATATCAGGAATATAAAGTCGCAGGGATCTGTTCCTTATACTGAAAAGATCAGCATCGGAAGCGTCTCGATGTTGGAGCCTTATACTGAGGATGAGTCTTCCGGTGAAGCGGATGACGACAGCCGCATATATCTGCCTTTCGAGGGAGGTAAGGAAGTATGATCTTAAGAAATAATGCTCCTTACATCCATACGGAGCTTAATGCTCCCTATATCTACACCAATATGATGGCGGCACTGCTGCCGTGTGCTCTATATGCGATTTTCTGCTATGGAATAAGAGCGGTTATCCTTCTCGCAATGAGTTCCATCTTGTCTCTTGTTGCCGCCAGAGTTTGCGATCGTTTAAGGGGAGTCGCTGCTGCAGAATACTACGATATCAGTGCTATGGTCAACGGTGTAGTCTATGCGCTTCTTCTCCCGCCGGGCGTCTCGCTTATAGTAGCAGCCTGCGGAGTGGTCTTGGGAGAACTGGTCATAAAACAGCTCTTCGGAGGCGTTGGCGGCAATCCGGTCAACACGGCTGCGGCTTCCGCTCTGATGATGAACCTGCTCTGTCTTAATATGGACTATTGTTATATAGCGCCTTATTCAGACAGATTCGGCATCGACGGATTATTTACTTTAAGAGGCAGCGGAATAGCCGCAGACGATACAGAAGGTCTTTATATTGCCGAGATCCTTACGGGAAGCTATGCAGGCAGAATGGGGACAGCATGTTGTCTGATGATCCTTATAGGGATCATATTTCTTGTCTTTAAGCGTATCGTTCGTATTGAAGCTCCTATCGCCTATATCGTAACGATCATAGCCGGATATACTATCCTTCAGAAGCTGAATCTGTTTAAGGTTGAAGGCCTGAGAGAACTTGTTGTTTTTATGGTGTCTTCAGGAGTCCTTTTCGTTGCGGCATTCATGATAACAGACTGTACGACGGTAGCCCAGGGTCTGTCAGGAGGAATAATCTCAGGATGTTTTGCCGGTATAACGACTGTAATCTTAGGTCAGTTTACTTCTGATATGGTATTCATCTGTGTTCCTGTCTTGCTTACTAATTATCTTGTATATACATTGGAGTATTTGATCTCATCCATGAGAAGCAGGAGGAAAGTCCGCCTATGATGACCCGTCAGTTACTTCGAAGGATGATGATCGAGATAATCGCAATCGCCATAATAAGCATTATCGTACTGGCAGGCGGTGAATGGCTGGCCGGAAATAAAGCCGACAGCAGACTTCAGAGCGAGTACTCTACAGAGTTCAGCGATGTCCTGCCTGCAGCTGACTATCGGGAGCTATATCCATCAGAACTTAGCAACTTCGGAGATATCAAGCATTTGTATGCCGCATATGATGATGAGGGTGTGGAGATAGGTTATATTATCGATGTTGTGGTCACTAATAGAGACGGGAGCTCGCTGCATCTGCTTGAGGGAATCAGAGCCGACGGAGCGCTGGTTACGGGTATCAAGCGGATCAATGATGAGTCGGATCCCGTAGAAATATCATCCGAGGAGCTTGATCAGATATCATTACAGACAACAGGTCGAAAAATCCCCATGGCCTTGTCTTCCGAACGGCATTCCGCATCTGAGACCGATGATACCGTCCAGCGTCTTGGAGGTCTTTGTGAAGGCACTTATTATGCCCAAAGACAATTTGCCAACCGTAACGGCTATATTGACTATGTTGAGATAGATGTAACAGAAGGCGTAATAACACGTGTCCAGTGGGATGCGTTTAATATTGATCCTACAACACCCAATAGACGTGAGGCTTCACTTACGGGTGCGTATACGATCTCCGGTGAGAACTGGGCAACACAGTCCTATAATCTTTGCCATGCTCTTATCGATCTTCAGGACCCGGCTCGTCTGGCCATGAAATCGGATGGAACTACCGAGATCGTGGACGGCGTAACGACTAATATCCGAGATTTTGTGGAGCTGGCAAATGAGTGCATCGACAACTCTCGCGCCGGTTTTACCAAGGCGGATTACTACGAGGGTATGGATCTGGCATTCATGAGACTTTTCGATATGGATGCTGAAGAGCTCGGAGTGGTGAACGATGATGGATTCGTAGTCTATTCTTTCGATGAGTATCCTAATTATTTCAAGGCCTACGATGATGCCGGCAATATAGTGTCGGATCTTAACATCAGAGAATTTGTCGAGTACGTAAATAGCGGAACCGTTCCATCTGACGAAGAGACGACCGGCCAGTCTGAGGAATATACAGATGAGACAGAAGCGGCATCTGAGCCGTCTGCCAGTGTTTACAATGACGGATCTGAAGACGGCATAGTAAACAACAGTGGCGACAGTGTCCTGACTGATAGTGTTGACGGGATACCCATGAGTGAGATAGTGACTTATATCGAAGGCCTCTCAGGAAACGTGACTGCTTCGCATAATGTATTGACGGCCCTCAATACAGGCTACAAATTCTTGAAACAGTATCTGGACTGGCTTGCTTAAGCAGCTTGCTGTTATCGAAAAGGAGATATGACGTGAAAAAGAATGTTACAGACAAGTCTAATGATAATGTGAACCTTTCAGTTCGCGCGTCTGTTTTCCTGGCCGGACTTATACTGACCGTCGCTTCGATCCTGTCCAAAAGTTCCGATATCCCGGTACTCTTTGCCTGCTGCGCAGCTGTTCTTATCTTCTGGGCAGGAGCCATGAGCTTCTGGCAGAGAAGTTCTACCGCGGCATTTAACTTCCTCGTCAATACCATTCTTGCTTTGGGTTCGATAGTTGTGGCAAATGCCGTTGGTGCAGATATAGCATCCGGCGAATATATCTACATGATGCCAATGATAGCGGGAATAACGGCACTTGGCACAGAGAAGGGGGATCACGATGCTGACTTCAGACGCTTTGAACCGGTCAATGAATTGATCATTCCTTTAGTTGCAGCACTGGCAGCTTCTGCCCCCATGATACTGCTTACTATTGTTCTGGATCACAAATTGATATCTGTAGCAGTTATTATAGCGGCTCTTACACTCGTGTTATTGTCGGCAGTTGTTAATCTTACTTCCGGTAAAAGAGTATTCTTTTCGTCGCCTTTGCTGAAAGACTACAGCAGCATGCCGGCGGCCTCCATGGATGCGCTCAAAGGATTTCTATTTGCAAGACTTGCATTTGCCATAGAACTGATACCGGCTTTTATTGCTGCCTCGTTGGGTAGATATATTTATTCTCATTATCTGGAGGAAGATTACGACATCTTTTTGCCGGTAATCCCATTAATTACAGCTATCGTCTTTGCTGCCGAACTCTTGATCGTTGATCGTTTCCTAACGCATGACGGCAAAAGATACGGACGGTTCGGTGTTTATGAAGCGGTCTCGGCTGTTGCATTGATATCTTTGCCGTTTATAAAAACGACTCTTTTTGAAGCGGACGGTGGCAAATTAATTCTTCTTTATGTTTTCTACTATTTTAGTCTGTTGATAGCAGACATAATCGCTACCGGCTATCTTGCAACATTCAAAAGACGCAGCATATTCTCCGAAAGGCCTGCCTGTGCAGACGGGATGCCTCTCATGATGATCGTCGGAGGGATCGCCATAATGTGTGTCGAAGCTGTTACTTTATTGTGAGGAGAAAGTGTGTTATAATGCCGTGGTTACAAGTTTGCGTAGCTCAGCAGGATAGAGCGACCGCCTCCTAAGCGGTAGGCCAGCGGTTCGAATCCGCTCGCGAACACCAGTAAAATCAGGGGTTTCGAGGTTTTTCGAAGCCCCTGATTTTATTCAAATGGTGGGTGCAAGTGGGTGCAAACCCTTACTGCCCCCGCTAAGTGTTAAGAAGCATCAGAGAGTATGGCCTTAATCTCATCAAGCTTCCTTGAGTCGGCAAATGAGTAGTGCCTCTCGTTCGTCTGCATCGAGTGTCCCAATAGAAGACATCTGCCGTTAGCATCGATTCCTGCGGCTATTAATCTGGCGTTCACATGAACCCTAAATGCGTGGTTATGTTTGACAGAAATGTTCAAACGACCGCAGACCCGTCTCAAATAGTAGCCATAAGAGTCTTTCTGGATCGGATTCCCATTCGGGTGGTGAAACAGATATTCAGATTCTCCCGGCAGTGCCAATGCAAGATCTATAGCTTCTCTGCATCTAGGTGTGATCGGAAAATAACGACCACCTTTGGGGTTTTTACGTTCGTTTTTGGTGTAGCAGACCTCCGTAAACGAGGATTTGCTGTCAGGATCTTCCTTAGGATTCCTTATTTGTTGACGATGAATGTGGATGTGATCCTGACCAACGTCACTTTTATGGAGGGCGGCCAGCTCTCCGGCGCGCATTCCTGTCTCCATGGCGACTAGCATAACGACAGAATGCGGGTTGCCAAGGTGCTCGCGACAATACTCTCTCAGTCGTTGAATGTCATCTTCCGAGAATGAGTGATCCTCGTTGCTTTTGGTGTTAACGTCACAAGCCTTTGAGTATTCTTCAAGGAGAATGTACCGTGCTGGATTATCGAGACAATATTTGTGTCGAATTCCAAATTCAAAGACTGATCGAATCAACTGAAGCATCTTCTTAAGAGCCTCTTTCTTGGGCCTTCTAAGAAGGTATTCTTTTATCAACCAATTTCTGATGTCGTCTTCAGTCAAGTGAGTTATGGGTTTGGACCTAAGATTTGAACTGAAGTATCCGTGATACCTCAGCAGATCGTTAATCGAATTTGGCGACAGAGCGCACTCTCTTTTATACTCGACTAATTCCTTGAAGACATCGTCATATGTCTTAGGCTTCTGATAAAATTCAAATAAGAAATCATAGAGCTCTTCTTTGGTTGACCGTTCCACCTTCTTTCGTTTTCCATTTACGTATATGTGGGTTCGATAGTGCCCATCCCTGTATTTGTTCGTTGAATTGAGCCTAGTGATAGCGTGGGTGTGTCTCGAATCCACATAATCCTGTTTGATCTTGCGAATCATAGCTATATCTAACCACGATGCACTTTCAGGGGTGCAGATATATGATAGCATCATATTCTCGGCCGTTAAAGATGAACCTGACACAGACCCACGCTCCTTTCTTAGTTTCTTAGTTAAATGTTAATGGGTAACAGATATATACACCCGGAAAATTACGGTATCAGGGCAGGAGGCATCTTAATTCCATATCTATGATCATGGACCACTCCTCATCGAATCCGACCTGCTCCTTGAAGTATTCTCTGGCTTTATCGGCCGCGGCATACGGATCATCGGCAAAAATCCTTGCAAAAAATACATAACCACTCTCATTCATGAGTACCATGTGAACTTCCTCAGCATCTCGATCCGCGAAATCAATATATGTGTTTCTGTAGTCATTAGATATACATATCTCGTAGTTCATGATTAATCCTCCCTTAAATGCATAAGTGCAGTGATCTCAATCTCGATACCGGGGGTATCGGACCAGTACTTTTCGACGGTTTCTTTAACCACGAGGGCATCATCTTTCCAGTAGCCGGTATCCGTCATACAGTCCTTGAGAAGTTTCTGAAGATTATCCGTGTCGGGCTTGGTTGACCGCCATTCGTTGTTTTTATGGGTCTTTCCCGGGCGGAAGCGCCAGATGGTCCGCAACTCGACAGGGCATTCGAAGGGCTCTTGGGGCCGCCGAATCAGCAGGTTGGCATAAAGAAGCTGCTTTGCACGCTTAACATCGTTCGGATAATAGAATATGGGTCTGCCGTTGACGATTCGAATCTTCTTCTGCTGGGCGGTCACGGTAGGTGGATCGATGTTAAGATTTATGTGAAGTTTATTCATATCTTAATGCCTTTCTTTTCTTTAGAATCGTTTTTTGTTGTTGGGATACGGATGGTGGTTGAGGAAGTGTATAAGACACTTCCTCAACTAACCTAACATCCACGCTAAGAGAAAAAGAATTAACTATTCCTATGAACAGTACTGCTGCGCACGTAGAATTCCCCTGAATCCTTGACCCATTCACGTGCTGTTCTTTCAGTGATGCACAACTCCTTTGCAACCTCCCGCAAGGGAGCAGAATCGCCGTTGGTGTGCCGACTGTATGCTCTCTCGAGAGCTTTGTTGTGCTCATCGCGCACCATCTCTTTGGATTTGGCTCCGTCAAAGATCCTCGCACAGTCCAAATCGCCGTCCGTATCAAGAATGTGGATGGGATATTTGAAAAAGCAGTTGATTGGATCGAAAGGAGGGAACTCACGGAGTACTCCCTCAATCCTCCACGCACTGCTAGCACCAAGCTTCTCGAGGACCTCGCGCTTGACTTCGAGCTCACTGAGATCGAGTACGGCGTCCGGATCGCGAGCAAAGACTCCGGAACCTGAAGAGCGGTCCATCGCTTTCTTGTTCCCTTGCGCGCCTTTGCTGTGATGGTGGGAATAGATCACGGAGCAGCCCGTCTCGGTAGCGATGCGATCAAACAGATTGCAAAAGCGCCCTATCTCGGTTGCACTATTTTCATCTCCGGTTGAAATCTTGTAGATGGGATCGATGACGATAGCGCTGAAGCCCTGATCCTTTGTTGCGGAGATGATCAAAGGTGCGAGTTCGTCGAGGGTTAAGGTACATCCGCGAAGGTTCCAGACGATGATGTTACTTAGACTTTTTGATGCTAGATTAAGCTCCTCATAAACATCAAAAAAGCGACGAACGATTGAATTCTTGTCGATCTCCAGATTGACGTACAGAACCTTACCCTTGGCACACTGATGCCCGAAGAAGAGGAGCGACTCAGCGATAGCAATGCAAAGATATATGAGAAGCCAGGTCTTACCTGCCTTTGACGGGCCTGCGATCAAGAGTTTGTGGCCTTTGCGCAATATGCCGTCAATTAAACATGGAGACGGCTCGGGGATGTTCCCTTCATATTCTCCAAGAGCGAAGGGCTCAGGGAGATTAGTAGTATGCTGCTGAAAATACATAATTCCTCCTTTTGGGGATAGAGAGGGGGTACCGAAGATACCCCCTCTCGGGGTCAAAACTCGTCGAAGCTATTAGTATCCTCAACCTCAGAGAAGAGGAACTTCTTTACCACGTTGATCTCACGTTCGCGACCATCTCTACCTGTGAAACTCTTTGTGGAGATATAGGCCCTACCTCTGGCACCTACTATATGGTCCCAATCCATCACGACCTCATCGTTGCTCGCAGCTCTCCCGATAGAGCGATAGAAAGAAGAGATCCTGAACTCGCTTCCCTGAAGGAGCAAGAAATCAGTCTTGATGTTAGTGTTGCCGATTGCCAGGGTCACTACAGCCTTGTTGCATCTCGGCACCTTGGAGTTTCCTTCGAAGATTGTCTTCTCTACGTTTACGACAGTGAAGTCGTATTCTCCATCTTCGAGAAGAGAGAAGTTCTTATTGCTCGCGTTCGAGGCGAGCCTAATGGTATCGTTCCAACCGATGTTTGAATCTGTGTTCATTTAAATGTCCTCCTTTATAGTTTTTACGATTTGACTGAAGTGCTTGATCGCCCAGCTTTCAATGAAGTCTGCAGAATACTCGTCTATAGCTGTAGTCTCAGGATAGTGCCCCTTGGACGCTACGAGGTGCTTCAACTGTTCTTCGCTGATATCAGCCTCAGCCATCATCTCCCGAAGCCTGTTGATAGAGGCATTCGTACTAGATGAAGCTTCAAAGATGTGGCGAATGCTGTCATATGACGCAGGAAGCTCTTCAGCGAGCTCAAAACGATTCTTGGCATCCCAACAGGGATGGTGAGTCGTATACATGACACGGGTGCCGCCGGTGGCCTTCTTGCTGTTCGTTTTGGTATCAGTAATTACAGCAGTCTTGTAGTTAACGAAGAGAACCATATCCGCCCATTCCTTCAGCAGAGGTGCTATCCTCTTGGCGAGCTTCAGCTCCCAACGATCGTAGGCACCCATCTCATCGGGCTGTTCGAACTTTCGCATTACCGCGTGCGCGATGAACACGACGTTGATACCGTGCTCGATCAGCATATCGGCCTTGCTTAACAGCAGCTGGAAGTCCTCAGACTGATAGGTGTATCCTTTGCCATAGCCGAGATCTTCGATGCCTTTAACGTTGAGACGTCTGCAGGTGTATCGCGTACATAGATGCTCGGCCCAATCGGCAGTGTCGATGATAAGCGTCTTACACGTATGGTTCGTCACCGCATCGTCCATGAAGGCTAGAATGTCTTCAAAGGATCTGGGGGGTGGATACCTGGCTACATCGAGCTCTTTGGTTGAACCTTCGCAGTCGATGAAGACCGGCTGAGGGAACTGGCTGGCCATAGTGCTCTTGCCGATACCCTCGGGACCATAGATCACGACCTTCTTGGCGCATTCGATCCGACCTTTAATGATATTGATGTTCATTGCCTTTCCTCCTTTTGTGATTGATTGATTTCGATTTTATTAGGAATCGAACTGCTATAGAATGATCGTTAGGGTTCAATGATTTTGGGCTTTTTTAGGGTTCAGTATTCGGAGAAACTACGATTTACCTTGAAGTTTAAGGGTCTGTTACCATTGAACTTAAAGTTCAATGCATTTCGTCTTTCACAGGAAAAATCATGTATAAATCCGATCCAATTTCAAGTAAATAATCTCGAATTGAGGGTATTGAGTCCTTGTAATGCGTCTGAAGTAGATGAAGAAAGATACAGTGATCCTCTCTGCTAGGCACGAGATTAATACCGGAGAGCGACATGATGTGGGAACTAATCAAGTACGGCAAATTCGCACCCAAGCACATCAAGACTATTGTTTCCACTTCTCCTTTACGTTTCCCTTGAACGATTAGACTGATCGTCCTCTCGCTGATTCCGATGCGTCTCGACAGTGAAGCCTGTGAGATGTGCCTCCAGTCAAGAACCATCTTCCAGGATTGGGTAAGATCATTCGTTAGCGAGCAGTAGATTCTTCCTTCAGATAGAATTTCATCTTTAGTCATTTTTGACTCCTTCTACGAGCCAATGGTTGCTAGTGCTTGCCTCGGATGATCTGCATTAGCAGATCATCGTCTCTTTGTTTATTTTGAATAATAAGTCGCGAAAGCGACTTTTGTGATCATCCGAGGCTATGGCTATACGCATAGGTACGGGATTACTCTGTTCATTCGGATGCTCCTTTCAGGGACTTAAATAGGCCCTTTCTCACATGGTTTTCTTTATTATGTTGGAAATGATATTTGGATTGGACGAATGTGTGTTACACAAGAAAAGAGCCGACCCCCAGATGGTTTAATGCCTTTCTTGATTACACTAAGAAGCTGTCAGAACTTCAGATACAGGAAGAACAAGATCATTTCATCCGAGAAGCAAATAACGTTTGGAAACCCTCTTCGTGCCTTGTTGATTTGATCGGGGAGACTTAGTTTATCCCTGGATCCTGAGTTGACGGGACTTTTCCTTTGCAACATGGTAAAGTGTTAGTAGAGCGAGGAAAAGGAGTGATCCACATGAAGAACAACAGACTTATCGCAACAATTATTGCAACGATTTTCGTTTGCACACTTTTTGCAGGATGTAACAATCCGCCCGTTACTACTGAAGAGGCAACAGAACCTACTGAGGCCACCTCTTCTGTAACATCCGAGACGACCGAAGAGTCTGTCGAGACCACAGAGGCAACCGAAGAGACAACCACCGAAACGACAGCTGAAACGAGAGTCGACCTTGTCGAAGATCTGGACGCAACTCTTTACGGAGCCCGTGCGATCAACATCAGGATTCTTCCTGCATTCAACGCTGAAGCAGTCGGTAAGACCGAGATCGGCGCTGAGTACCACGTCATCGGTATCTACAACGACACCTACTACATCATCGAAGCCGAAGGTATAGACGGAGTAGAAGACGGTACAGCTCTTTACGTTACCAAGATCGCTCTTAGCGATGTAGAGCCCGAACCCGCGGAAGACCCCGATGAGACGGCTGAAACAACAGAACCTGCCGAAACCACTGCAGAAGCAACCACAACTACTACCGCAGCTGAGACAACTTCCAATAACGGCACAGCTCCCGCGCCTACCACGGCACCTGAGCCCACAACCGCCCCGGAAGCCACAACACCTGCACCCACTGAAGCTCCCGCTCCTACGGCAACTCCTACACCCGAGCCTGAGCCCGAACCCGAAGAGACAGTACATATCTACGCATACTGCACCGCGGATGCCGTTTGTAACGTTTCTTGGGATGACGATTCTTATCATGAATTCGTAGTCGAAGGTGTTACGCTTTATAACGCATCTCTTGGAACTAATGCCATAGACGACTGGCGTGCATCTTTCGATACCGAAGAATACATCGGCGAGTGCTGTGTTGAAGAGATGAACGGGCACGCCGGCGGATGGTCCTGCTATTATACAAACTACCGTGATCTCAGAGACACACCTTAAAGAAAAACGTTACAAACAAAAAGAACACAGAGGTTCATAAAAAACAAGAACAATCGCCCCGATCGTCACCTCCTTTAATATCTTGTGTTCTTCTTATCTATATAAGGTTCTGTTTGGTCGGGGCGTTGTTTATGTAGAGGGCCGATCCTTAGGGGTCGGCTCTTTTCTTCTGTAACATGTGGGTTTCTTGAGAAGATATTGGCGAGGACGTAT